>DATGEK010000069.1:0-27635 GCA_035310205.1 Aliidongia sp. | reverse complement strand
TGGCTCGCGATGTCGTTGATCAGCTTCACGACCTCGCCGATGCGGCCGGCCGCCGTCTCCAGGTGCTCGACCTTGGACGAGGTCGCCCCCGCCTCCTGCACCGCGCCCTCGGCGACGCTGGCGGAGCCCGCGGCCTGGCGGCCCAGTTCGCCGATCGACGCGGTCAATTCCTCGGCCGCGGCGGCCACGGTCTGGATGCTGACCGAGGTCTCCTCGGATGCGGCCGCGACCGCCGAGGTCTGGCTGGTCGCCGTTTGCGCCGCCTCGGCCATGGACCGGGCACTGCGTTCGACCTCGTTCGCGGCCCCCGCGACCGAATCCGCGACAGTCTTCACGCTGCTTTCGAGCCGGGCGGCAAGCTGCAGCAGGCTCTGGCGGCGGGCGTCCTCGGCCTGCCGCTTCTGCTCCTCCCGCTCCGCCTCGATCCGGGCGACGTCGGCGGCAGTGTCGCGGAACACGGTGACCGAGGCCGCCATGGCGCCGATCTCGTCCTGGCGACCGGCCGCCGGAATCTGGATATCGGTCTCGCCGCCCGCCAGGCGCCGCATGACCTCGGTCATGCCGCGGATCGGCCGCACGACCATCCGGCGCAGCAGGAGTGCCAGGATCCCGAGCAGCACGATCATCACGACCAGCGCCACCGCCGTCTGGTTCCTGAGCGCCTTGGTCACGGCGGCGTTCTGGGCGTCGAGGCTCCAGGCGATGGCGAGCGCGCCGATCACCTTGGTGCCGCGCAGGCTCATCACCGGGACGGCCACGATCAGATGGGTCGGGGTCTCCTTGATCAGCGGCGTGCCCTTGGCCAGGAGATCGGGCGCGTCCTTCAGGATCCCGGTGAGGTCGATCGAGGTCAGCTTCTCGTTGGCGAATTTCAGGATCAGGGTCCCGTCGTCCTGGAACGAGGCCAGGCTGGCAAGCTGGCTGTCGGCCGCATCCGCGATCGGCTTGTACTCGGTCTCGATCGCCGAGCCGTCATGGCCCATGAAGCCGATGCGCATGGCGTTGCCGAGCTGGGTCGTCTTGGCGGTGAGATCCGACACCGCCAGATCGACCAGGCTGGCGCGCTGGTCGCGCGCCTGAAGTCCGATCATGATCAGGAAGCCGACCAGGATCGCCGCCGTGAAGGAGGCGACGAGCTTCCGCTCGATCGTCCAGTTGAACTGCCGCACGCGCGCCAATATGCCCATTCCCACTCTCCCAGGTTCCGCGATCCGCGGAACATCGATCCCTGCCTACGCTGCCGCCGCTGTCCTCATCGTTCGTTCTTTTTGTTTTATCGTCCGCTCGCCGCCCGGATCAGGGCGGCCTTTTCCTCGCCGCCGACCGAGCGCAGCCACGGTTGGTAATGCGTGCCGACCAGATCGTTGAGCACGCCCACATCCGGTGCCGCCGGGGTCTTGTGCGCCCATCGGATGACCGAGCCCATGGCCGCCTGATCGAGCATCCAGTTGAAGGGCCATTCGATGTCGAGCTTCGCCAGCACGAAGCGCCGGACCCGCTCGAGGAAATCCCTCCCGCCCTCGCCCGGCCGGGTCACGCTCAGCACTGCCGGATAGCGCGAACAGGGGCCGGCGCCCTCGTGCCGGAAACAGGCGAAATCCGCGCCGGCCGCGGCCGCGACCAGCGGGTCGAGCGCCTGCTCGAACTCGACGTCGGCATCGAGCAGCACCAGCGGCCGGTCGTAGCGCCGCAGCAGCTCGGGCCCGATGAGAAAACGCGCCGAGGCGTAATAGGCGCCGCTCTTGAACGGGCTCGCCGCCTCGGTCGACAGGTTGAGCACGAGGTCCGGCGCGTCGGCCGCCAGCCGCCGGAACAGCTCCCGGCTTGCCTCGTCCGCCTCCATGACGTGGAAATGCAGCGTCGCGCCCGGCATGGTCCGGGCGGCGCTGGCGACGAAGCCCGGTGCGAACCGCTCGAAATAGCGGCCGTCGCAGGCCACCGCCAGGACATAGGGCCGCTCGCCCGATCCCGGCGTGCCCTCATCCACCCGCGGCGGCAGACGCCGGGCGACCGCATCGCCGTCGCCCAGCCCGTCGACGAATTGGGCGTCCTCGATCAAGGTGCCCTGGCGGTAGGCGATGTTGAAATGGCTGTCGGCACCGATCGGTAGGTCCGGGCACGCCGCGACCATGGCCTTGAACCGCCCGAGCCGCTCGAATGCCGCGTCCTCCGCCCCGTCGAGCAGATGGGCGCAGGCGGCCTGGTAGAGCGTCGAGGGCTTGTAGACGCTGGCGTCGGGCAGGGCCGCGTCGAGCGCCTTCACATGCCCGCGCAGCTTGTAGGTCAGCAGCAGGCCCAGCGCCTCATGGCAGAACAGGAACCCGTCGCCGCGCCGCCGGCCGCGATAATCCGCGAGCCCGATAATGTCGCCGAGCCGCCCTTGCAGGGCCAGCGCCAGCGCCAGGCCACGCCAGGCCTCGTCGTCGGCCGGCATGGCGTTGACCGCCGCCAGGAACGCGGCGGCCGCCTCGGCGAAGCGCTGTCCGTTTAGATGGGCGACGGCCTGTTCGACGAGCGATGTGGGCTGGGTCATGGGGCGCTCCGGCGCAGGCCGATGGCAGGGCTGCGGCGCCACGAATTGCGTGCCGGCCGGCCGTCTGGTCTGATACGACGTGCAGCCGGACCGGTGGAGACCCGATCGCCATGAGCACCCATACCGCACTTGCGCGCCGCACGGTGCGCGACATCGTCAAGGGCACTGAACCGAGCGTCTGGCTGACCGCCTATACGACGCCCGTCGCCAAGCTGCTGGATCCCCATGTCGACGCCCTGCTGGTCGGCGATTCGCTGGGCATGGTGCTCTACGGCCTGCCGAGCACGCTGGGCGTGACGCTGGACATGATGATCGCCCATGGCGCCGCGGTCGTGCGCGGCACGAGCCGCGCGCTGGTGCTGGTCGATATGCCGTTCGGCAGCTATCAGGCCTCGCCCGAGCAGGCATTCGTCAATGCCGCCCGGATCATGGCCGAGACCGGCTGCGGCGCGGTCAAGCTCGAAGGCGGCGTGGAGATGGCGCCGACCGTGCGCTTCCTGGTCGAACGCGGCATCCCGGTTTGCGGCCATATCGGCCTGATGCCCCAGTCGGTCAATGCCGCCGGCGGGTTTCGCGCCCAGGGCAAGAACGACGCCCAAGCCGCCAAGGTCGCGGCCGATGCCCGCGCCATCGCCGATGCCGGTGCCTTCGCGCTGGTCATCGAGGGCACGGTCGAGCCGGTCGCCCGCGCCATCACCGAGAGCCTGAAGATCCCGACCATCGGCATCGGCGCCTCGCCGGCCTGCGACGGCCAGGTGCTGGTCACCGACGATCTGCTGGGCCTGTTCGGCGATTTCACCCCGCGCTTCGTCAAGCGCTACGCCGAGCTGGCGCCCGCCGTCGACCGGGCGGTCACGGCCTATGCCGAGGATGTGCGCGCGCGGCGCTTTCCGGGACCGGAACATTGCTTCGGGACGAAGCGCGGCCAGGCCTAGGCCCGCCGCACCTGCTCCAGGAACCGGTCGACCGTCGCGCGCAGCGCGCCTTCCTGGTGGCCGAGCCCGTCGGCCGCCGCCAGCACGTGGTTCGCCGCCTCCGCCGTCGATAGGGTCGCCTCGCTGACGCCGTCGATGTTGCGCGAGACCTCCTTGGTGCCGGCCGCGGCCAGGCTGACGTTCTTCGCGATCTCGGCCGTCGCCTGGCGCTGCTCGGCCATTGCCGAGGCAACCTCGCTGGCGATGCCGGTCATGGCGCCGACCGTGCCGCCGATCTCGCGGATGGCGCTCACGGTGCGGCCGGTAACCGCCTGCATCGCGGCGATCTGGCTGCGGATATCCTCCGTCGCCTGGGCGGTCTGGTTGGCGAGCGACTTCACTTCGGACGCCACGACGGCGAAGCCCTTGCCGGCTTCGCCGGCGCGCGCCGCCTCGATCGTGGCGTTCAAGGCCAGCAGGTTGGTCTGGCTGGCGATGTCGTTGATCAGCAGCACCACCGCCTCGATCCGTTCCGCCGCCTCGGCCAGCTCGCGCACCGTCTCGTCGGTGCGGCCGGTCATCTCCGACGCCTTCCGGGCGATATCGGCCGAGCGGCCGACCTGTTCGGCCACGGTCGAGATCGAGACCGCCAGTTCCTCGGTCGCCGCCGCCACGGCATCGACGTTGGACGAAGCCTCGCCGGACGCGCTCGCCACCGCCTCGGCCTGGCGTCCGGTCTGCTCGGCCGCCGCCGACACCGCTTCCGAGGTGCCGCGCAGGCTTTCCGACGCGGCGCCCAGGTCCTGGATGATGCCGCCGACCTCGGTCTGGAAGCTGCCGGTCAGGTTATCCAGCGCCTGCATGCGTTGATCGCGCCGGGCCTGGGATGCCGCCTGGGCGGCGCCCAAGGCCTCGGCCTCGACGGCGGTCTGCTTGAACACCTCGACCGTGCGCGCCATCTGGCCGACCTCGTCGGCGCGGCCCAGTGCCGGCACGGTGACCGACCGGTCGCCGCCGGCCAACGCCTGCATGACCTGGCTCAGCCCGACCACCGGGCGCGCGATCGCCCGGCTGATCAGCACGGCCAGCAGGGCCGCGAGCGCCACGGCGCCGAGCGACATCAGCAGCACCGAGCGCCCGGCATTGCCGACGCCGGCGCGCGCCTCGACACCCAGGCTGCGCTGGGCCTCGACCGTGCGCTCGACCATGCCGGCGATGGATTGCAGCATCTCGTTGCCGGCGTCGGCCAGGTCCTTGGACTCGATCCGGCGCGCCTGCTCGTAGGCGGCGATCGCGTCGCGGAAGGTGCCGACCAGTTGGTCCGTGCTCTTGATGACGGTGATGACGTTCTTGCGATACTCCGCGTCCGGAACCCGCACGCGCAACTGGGCGACCGCGTCGTTGACCTTGGCCAGCGCTTCCTCGGCCTTGGTCTTGAACGCCGGATCGTCGTCGCGGAAATAGCGCAGCACGTTGGTGCGCGCGGCCGACGCCTGGCGCGCGATCTCGTTGTTCAGGTAGAGCGCGATATCGACCTTGCCGGCATTGGCCAGGGTTTCGACGAAATCGCCGAACGCCTGGTCGATCGTCTCGTCGAGCGGATCGAACTGGTCGCGCAGCAGCGAGCGCTTCTCGGTCAGCAGCTTCGACAGCAGGGCGAACTTGGTCTTGAACGCACCGACCTTGTCGCCGACGTCGCCGAGTGCCGCCTTGATGGCATCGTCGTCGATCTGGCCCTGGGCCTCGGCCGCGCGCTGGGCCGCCTCGTCGATCGCCTGGTTCGCCTGATCCGGCGTCTTCGCGTCGCCGGCCAGATATTTCACCACCTCGAGCCGGGCGACGGCGACGCCATCGCGCACCGACTGCAGGCGATTGTTGGTCTCGGCCAGGGCCGCATAGCGCCCGAAATCCCCGTCGGCGGTCCGGAAGGCCAGCCAGGCCGTCAGCACGACGGCAATCAACAGCAGAATGACGACGCCGAAACCGGCTCCCACCTTGAGGGAAATACGCCAGTCCGAAAACCGCATGAACCCGACTCCCACCAATGTTCCCGCCGCGTTCCTGCCCTACGAGCCCAGGTTCTGTCGCCCATCCCAATTCACGGAAGAATGCTGCGCCGAGGCAATCCAATTCTGCCGGCCAAACATTTCGGATTCGTTAGGTGTCACCGAGAAGGCACTTATCGGTAACGCGAGAAACTAAAATCCGCCGAAGTCATGGCGGATCGGCGCGATAAGTCAGACCTGATGGCGGTCGGCTCGTGGGAGCGACAATTGTAATTTTTGACATTCGCTGTGAATCGATGCCTGGCTGATCAGCCGGTCTCGCCATGTTCTGGGAACGGCACGAGCCGGCCGAGTTTCTCGTCCCACAATGCCAGGCGCCAGGAGGCGAACACGCGCCAGACCGGCACCGGCGGCACCGCCGCGAGCGCGGGATTGGCCCGATGGCAGGCCTGAAGCCGATAATTGGGAATCCGCGGATTCAGGTGATGAACATGGTGGAACCCGATATTGCCGGTGAACCATTGCAGCACAGCGGGCAGCTTGAGATAGGAACTACCGCCGAGCGAGGCAGCGACCGGATCCCATTCATCCTCTCGCATCCATCGGGCGCGCTCGAACCGGTGTTGGATGGAGAACAGCCAGATGCCGGCCGTGGCCGCCAGCATGAGGATCGGCACCTGAACCAGCAACACAGCCCGGAACCCGACCAAGACGGCCAGTCCGATGAACAGGACGAGCAGAGCCATATTCGTCAGATAGACCGATCGCCTTTCGGCGCGCCATGCCCTGGGGCTATCGAAAGGCACTCGGTAGAGCAGCAGGAATACGATTGGCGGCAGGGCGACGAGCGCCACGAGAGGGTGCTGGATCACGCGATAGAGCCACCGCCGCCAGCCGGACATCGCCCGATATTCTTCGAGGGTCAGGCAGCTGGAATAGATATCCGCGCCGGCGTTTCGTCGATCGAGGTTGTTCCAGTGGCTGTGATGGCCGGCATGCTGACGGCGCCACATGGCATAAGGCGTGACGGTCGCGAGGCTGCACAGAGTGCCGAGAATATCGTTGAGGCGGCGGGATCGAAAAAAGGCGCCGTGACCGCAATCATGCTGAATGATGAACAGCCGAACCACGCAGCCGGCGGCCGGTACCGCGAGCGCCCAGGTTGCCCAGAGTGACCAGGCGAGCAGGTGATACATCGCGACCGACAAGACCAGAAACGGCAGCAGCGAGGTTGCGAGCTGCCAGAGGCAGAGCGGCAGGGACGGCTGCTGGAATGGCAAAGTTGCCCGCTTCAGCGCACGCCGGTCGAGCGGCAATCCGACTTCGTTCTCAGCGGCTTTCCCGGTCGTGACGGGCATGGTAGCGCGATTCTTTTTCAGCAGGACGAAGTCTAGCGGCCGCCGTCCGGCGCCCTGCCTGGATCAGGTGTCGCGGCAGCGTCCCGCTCCAGGGCCTGTTCGAGCTCTGCGGGATCGATCTCCGCCACTTGCCGCCGCATCGATCCGCCCGGCGGAGCCTCGGCACGCAGGGTCGAGCGAACGCGATGCCACGCCGGGAAGGAAAGCGATTGCAGCAGCTCTTCCTCGGTTTCGACGACGTAACGCCCCGCCTGTTGCACGCCGTCGCAGCCCTCGAGCAGAAACGGCCGATCGAAGGTGACGGTGCGGGTATGAGTTCGGGTCAGCATCGATGCCTCGCGAAGGCCCCGTAGCTCTCGGGCCAAGCAACACGTGCTTCCCCTATATTGGGTAGGCCGAGCGCTTCGGTAAGATGGCGGCGGGAACCTTTAGCAAAAATCATTCAGGGGCGGACCCGATCGCTAATTTCCTTTTATGCGGCAGGCGATACCGAGTTTTAGTACGGGATTAGCCGGACAGGATCAGGCGCGACACGGCGACGAGGGCGCCGACGACAATGGCCACGGTCAGCCATCGTGGATCGGCCTGAAACAAAATCTGCACCCATGTACGCGTTGCAACCGGCACGGGTTTGACGTGTGCCGGCGCGCCGCGTGGCAGCAAAGGCACCAAGCCGGCCGCAAGATCCGGAATCTTCAAGGCAGGGATCGGAAGGCCGGGGACGCGCCCTATCAGCGTTGTCACCGCGACGATAGCCGTTTTTGTTGGTAACGATGCCAGGCGTCCCGCCTCGTCCCACGGATCGAGCCCCAGTCGGGTCAGCGCGGACGCCATGGAGATCGGCATTCCATTTTCCTGCTCGCCGATTTCGGCGAAAAGAAAATCATCGTACCTGGACTCCAAAATTTGATAGTCTGGCACAGCAAATACCAATACTTCAACGCACGGATTCGGACTCCGTTCATTTATCAATTGGTAATTTTATTAAAAAAATTCAAGAGACAAAATCCAATCTGAACAAAAATATTCCATACATTATATCAAAAATATCGAGTAGTATTTGTAATATACGGCGATGCAATTCTTGTTATTGAAAATAATTATATGAAATATCGCCCCCTCCAAGGCTGTGTCGTGGTTCGGCGCATCACGACGCTCGAGAGATCCGCGGGCGGCATCATCATCGCGGACATGATCCAGGAGAAACCAATGGAGGGCGACCTGCTGGGCGCGATCGAAGGTGCCCCGTCCCTCCTCGACGCCCGCTGAACGAACAAGAAGGAAGCAGATCCCATGACCGCAAAAGACGTTCGCTTCGGCGATGACGCTCGCAGCCGCATGCTGCGCGGCGTCGAAATCCTTGCCGACGCCGTGAGGGTGACGCTGGGGCCCAAGGGCCGCAACGTGGTCATCGACAAGGCATACGGCGCGCCCCGCATCACCAAGGATGGCGTGACCGTCGCAAAGGAGATCACGCTCTCGGACAAGTTCGAGAACATGGGCGCGCAGATGGTGCGCGAAGTGGCGAGCAAGACGGCCGACAGTGCCGGCGACGGCACCACCTCGGCCATCGTGCTCGCCCACGCGATCGTGCGCGAGGGCGGCAAGGCCGTCGCGGCGGGTCTCAACCCGATGGACCTGAAGCGCGGCGTCGATAAGGCGGTGGCCGCGCTGGTTGCGGAGCTCGCCGAGCGTACCAAGAAGATCACCACAGAGGCCGAGACCGCCCAGGTCGGCACCATCTCCGCCAACGGCGAGACCGAGATCGGCCGCATGATCGCCGAGGCCATGCAGAAGGTCGGCAACGAGGGCGTGATCACCGTCGAGGAAGCCAAGGGCGTCGAGACCGAACTCGTCGTGGTCGACGGCATGCAGTTCGATCGCGGCTACCTCAGCCCGTATTTCGTCACCAACGCCGAGAAGATGACGGTCGATCTGGACCAGCCCTACATCCTGATCCACGAGAAAAAGCTCTCCGGCCTGCAGGCCCTGCTGCCGCTGCTCGAAGCCGTGGTGCAGTCGGGCCGGCCGCTGCTGATCGTCGCCGAGGACATCGAGGGCGAGGCGCTGGCCACCCTCGTGGTGAACAAGCTGCGCGGCGGCCTCAAGGTCGCGGCGGTGAAGGCGCCCGGCTTCGGCGACCGGCGCAAGGCGATGCTGGAAGACATCGCCATCCTGACCGGCGGGCAGGTGATCAGCGAGGACCTGGGCCTGAAGCTCGAAAACGTCACGCTCGAGATGCTGGGCCAGGCCAAGCGCGTGCTGATCGACAAGGAGACGACGACCCTGGTCGAGGGCGCCGGCGAGCCCGGCCTGATCAAGGATCGCTGCGGGCAGATCCGGGCGCAGATCGAAGAGACCACGAGCGACTATGACCGCGAGAAGCTGCAGGAACGCCTGGCCAAGCTGGCGGGCGGCGTGGCGATCATCCGCGTCGGCGGCGCCTCGGAGATCGAGGTCAAGGAGCGCAAGGACCGGGTCGACGACGCGCTGCACGCGACCCGGGCAGCGGTCGAGGAAGGCATCGTGCCCGGCGGGGGCGTGGCACTTGCCCGCGCCAGCCTCGTCCTGGCCCGCCTCAATGCCGACAACAACGACCAGAAGGTCGGCATCGAGATTGTCCGCAAGGCGGTCCAGGCCCCGCTGCGCCAGATCGTCGAGAATGCGGGCGAGGATGGCTCGGTCATTGGCGGCAAGGTGCTGGAGAACACCGACTACGGCTTCGGCTTCGACGCGCAGTCGGGGACCTACACGGATCTGGTCGCCGCCGGAATCATCGACCCCACCAAGGTCGTCCGCGTCGCGCTGCAGAATGCCGCGTCGGTCGCGGGCCTGCTGATCACCACTGAGGCGATGGTCGCCGAGCATCCGGACAGGCAACAAGCCGGGCCACAGGGAGGCGGCATGGGCGACATGGGCTACTAGCCGCCAGACCCATCCTTAGACCGCGGCTGGATGATCAAGTCAGGCTCGCGAAAATTGAGCGTCTGGGTGACGGAGCACTGGTCGATGCCGCCCCGTTCGGCAAGAGCATTGCTTGAATGCGAGCCAACGGCGCTTCGCAGCTCCGAAAGCCCTGCTCGATGTCCGCTATCGAGCAGGGCATGCAGGCGCTCCTGCTCCGATCCGGCGGACCGTTAATAGAGTTCCGGCACCCAGTTCTGGTCGGATTTCTTCGGCCGCTTGTAGTGGGTCTCGCTCTGGCGCGGTGGCAGGTCGATCTTGATCGGCTCGAGATCCTTGTATGGGATCTGGCGCAGCAGATGGGCGATGCAATTGAGCCGGGCGCGCTTCTTGTCGTCGGCGTTGACGATGTTCCACGGCACCAGCTTGGTGTCGGTATATTCGAGCATCGTGTCCTTGGCTCTCGAATATTCGACCCATTTGGCGCGCGACTCCAGATCCATCGGCGACAGCTTCCAGCGCTTGATCGGGTTGTCCATGCGCTCGGTGAAGCGCGCCTCCTGCTCCTGGTCGCTGACCGAGAACCAGTATTTGATCAGGTGGATGCCCGAGCGGACGAGCATTTCCTCGAACAGCGGGCAGGCGCGCAGGAACTCCTCGTATTCCTGGTTCGAGCAGAAGCCCATGACGCGCTCGACCCCGGCCCGGTTGTACCAGCTGCGGTCGAACAGGACCATCTCGCCGGCCGCCGGTAATTGGGCGACATAGCGCTGGAAATACCATTGGGTCCGTTCGCGCTCGGTCGGCGTGCCCAGCGCCACGACGCGGCAGGTGCGCGGGTTCAGGCTTTCGGTGATGCGCTTGATGACGCCGCCCTTGCCGGCAGCATCGCGCCCCTCGAACAGCACACAGACCTTCAGGCCCTCGATCTTGACCCATTCCTGCAGCTTGATCAGTTCGAACTGCAGCCGTGCCAGCTCCTCGACATATTTATATTTCCGCTTCTTGGCCCTGGGCGGGCTGGCGTCGCCCATCACCTCCCAGCGGTCCTCGATGATGGTCCGTTCATGGGCATTGCGCAGCACTTCGCCGCCGAGCTTCTTCGTATCGTCCTTGCTCGCCATGTTTCGTCCCTCGCTCTCGCTAATCCGGTTCGCCGAGCCGTCCCATCCAGTCGAGCGCTTCGCGATAGCGGACGACCGCGCCGACCGCGACGATGGCCGGCGGCTCGATCGCCGAGGCGGCGACCGCATCGGCGGCCGTGGCCAGCGTCGCGACCAGCACCTCCTGCTCGGCGCGCGCCGCCTTGCTGACGATCGCGACCGGCTCGTCGGGTGAACGCCCCTCCGCGATCAATCGCGCCGTGATCGCCGCCAGTTGCCGGAACGCCATGTAGAAGACGATGACCGGCGCCGCCCGGGCGAGCGCCGCCCAGTCGATCCCCTCCGGCAGCAGGCCCTGCGCGTCGTGGCCGGTGACGAGCGCCAGCACCTGGTTGGTGTCGCGATGGGTCACCGGGATGCCGGCATAGGCGAGGCCGCCGATGCCGGCGGTCACGCCGGGCACGATGCGGAACGGCACGCGCGCCTCGGCCAGCGCCAGCGCCTCCTCGCCGCCGCGGCCGAACACGAACGGATCGCCGCCCTTCAGCCGCACGACCCGATGCCCGCCATGGGCCAGCTCGATCAGGCGCTTGGAGATGTCGGGCTGGGTCGGCGACGGGCGGCCGCCGCGCTTGCCGGCGTATTCGAGGAGTGCTGCGGGCTTGGTGAAATCGAGCAGGCGCGCGTCGATCAGCGCGTCATAGACGATCGCATCCGCCGTCTCGAGCGCATGGCGCCCCAACAGGGTCAGCAGACCGGGATCGCCCGGGCCGGCGCCGACCAGCCAGACCGAGCCCGGCGCGAAGACGGGAAATGCGAAAGGCACGCGGTCCATGAAATCGTTCCAATGTCGCGAAAGTGACCAGCTTCGTCAGCCGGCGACAGATTGCAAGGGGTGGAATATGCGGGGCTGCGGCACAAGATCTGAGCAGCCGGCCGCTGGTCAAGCGGCGAGTGCCACCATAATCTCCCGCCGCATGCGAGAGATACCTATCTTCGGAGCCCCTTCTTCATGTCGCCTCGTTCCCTGTTCCGTCCGCTTGTGCTGACGGTCGCCCTCGTCGGCGCGACCACGAACGCCGCCTGGGCGCTCGATGATTATCTGCAGGTGATCAAAGAGGTTCAGGCCGATGACTATGCCGGGTTGCGGGCCCAGGTGGTGCGCGGCGACGACCTGAACCATCAGGACGACCTGGATCGCACGGCCCTGACCTATGCCGCGATCGCCGGCAACGTGCCGATGATCAAGCTGCTGTTTCAGGGCGGGGCCCGCCCGACGATCCGCGACCACGACGGCCGCGTTCCGCTGCATTGGGCCGCGCAGCACGACAATCCCGATGCCGTCGTGGCCCTGCTCGACGGCGGCGCTCCGATCGAGCCGTTGGATCCGCATGGCACGACACCGTTGATGATGGCCGCCGACAACGGCAATTTGGCCGTGCTGCGCGTGCTGATCGCCCACCATGCCAAGGTCGATACGCGCGACTATACCGGCCGTTCCGCCCTCGACTTCGCGGTCAGTTCGCGCCAGACCCGCGCCGCCGAGCTGCTGAGGCAGGCCGGCGCATCCTGAAGCCTGCCCCGCGGCGCGGTCAGGGCGCCGCCGGCGCCAGGCGATAGAGCCGGAGCGTGATCCAGCGGCCGTTCGAATAATCGAAGCCGCGGACCGCGCCGAACGGCCGGGCCGCCCGGCCGGCGGTCTTGAGTGCCGCGTCGAAATCCGGCTGCTGCCGGTCGGCGACCAGCGCCAGCTTGGCCGTGCCGTCGATCAAATCGGCGGCGGCCATAGCCGGCGCCACTAGGCCCGTGTCGGTGCCGAGCAGGAACACCAGGCTCGGCTCGGAATAGCCGCTCGACACGACCCGCTCGCCGGGCAGCCGCTCGATCCCGACCAGGTAGGCGGCCGAGCGGCTCAGCCAGATCGCGTCGATGCGCGGCAGGACGAAGGCGAAGGCGGGGCCCATCACCAAGAGGCCGACCAGCACGGCGATGCCGGCGTTGCCGAGGCTTGGGCGCGCGCGCTCGTGCCAGAGGAGATGCCAGAGCCCCGCCAGCACGGCCGCGGCCGCGACGCCGCCGCCGAACGAGGCCCGATGGCCGAGCGCCAGCGGCAGGCCGACGAGCGCGCCGGCAAGCGCAATCGCCACCAGGGCCCAAAGGGCGGCCGGCAGCCAGGCGGCCCAGCGGCGCGGGACCGCCATGCCTTCTTCGGCGGCGGCAATCAACCCCTTGGCGGCGAGCAGGGCCAGGGCCGGATAGAGCGGCACGACGTAATGCGGCAGCTTGGTCGGCACCGCTTCGAGCACGAGCCAGAACGGGATGGCCCAGGCCAGGAGGAAGCGTGCGGCCGGCAGGCGCCGGTTGCGCCAGGCCCAGACCGCGCCGAAGCCCAGGAACAAGGTGCCGGGCCAGAAGGTCACCGGCAGCAGCGCCAGATAATAGCCGGGCGGCGCGCCGTGGGCCTCCTGGGCGCCGGCGACCTTGCCCAGGAGATCATGGCCGACGGCTTCGTTCAGGAACTGGCCCTGGGTCGCGACCTCGATGCTGATCAGCCACGGCAGCACCAGCGCCAGCAGCAGCGGCACGCCCCAGAGCGGCCGGAGCGCCTTGAGCCAGGCGCCGCGCCGGTCGGCGATCGCCAGGGCCAGGATGGTCAGCAGCGAAATCGCCGGCACGACCGGCCCCTTGATCAGGATCGCCAGCGCCTGGGCGATCCAGAACAGCGCGGCGAGCCCCGGCCCGAACCGGTCGCCACGCCGGGGCATCAGATAGGCCGCGGCAAGCGCGCCTTGGGCGGCGACCGCCGTCGCCAGCAGCAGCGCGTCGGTCGTCGCCACATGGGCCTGGAACACCAGATCGAGGCAGCCGGCCAGCAGGCCGGCGCCGATGAGCGCAGTGCGCCGGTCGAAAATCTGCTGGCCGAACAGGAAGGCGATCAGCACGGCCGCGGTGGCGCCCAGGAGCGAGACCAGCCGATAGGGCCAGACCGCGGTCGCCGCCGCCTTGCTCAGCGTGCCGACGGCCGCCGCCTGCAGCCAATAGACGCCGGCCGGCTTCTTGTTCCGCGCCTCGTCCTGATAGCGGATGCGCAGGAAGTCGCCGGTCTCCAGCATTTGGCGCGTCGCCTGGATGTAGCGCGCCTCGTCCCGATCGACCGGTGGCAGGCTCGCGATACCCGGCAGATAGAGCGCCAAGGACAGGAGCAGCAGCAGCAGCCAGGGACGCCGCCCTTCGGCCAGATGGTCGAGCCGGGCGGCGAGCCCGAAGGAATCATGTGATCTCACGGGGTGCAGGCTTACGCGGAAGCGCGGGTCGAAGGCAAGACCGGCCGGACCTGAAGCCCTTGATGAGGCGATGAGTCGCCGCGGGCGATCGCCGGGCTTCCTGTGAAGGGGTTCATAGGCCGCGGCCGGCCGATGGCGCTATAGCTCGCCGCACATTCAAAAATTGATCGAGGTTCCAGGATCCGACTGTCTTCCGGAAGAGGTGTGCCATGGATGAGCTCTATCGCTCCGCCCTGCTTTTCGTCGCCATGCTGTTTCTCAGCATCCTCGCAATGCGCACCTTCTCTCGTCGCCAGATCGATTTCGCGGGCGGGCCGGCCGTGCCCTCGATGCTGACCAGCCGCCTGGGCTTCAATACCGGGCTGCTGGCCTACTGCCTGCTGCTGATCGCCTTCTACCTGGTCGCGACCTATTACTGGGGACCGCTGAAGGTGGCGTTCGGCCCGATGCTGACCAAGCTGCCCTGGTTCAAGGGCCTGCAGCCGCTGCTGGCGGCCGAAGGCAACGGGTCCGACGCCATCGTGCCCTGGAGCGTCGCCGTCGTGACCACGGTGCTCTTCACCTGGGACAGCAAGTACAACCCGTTCGTCGTGGTGCTGGAGGGTGTGCTCGATCTGTTGCAGATCCCCGCGCGCGCCGTTTCGGTCTACCAGGCGCTCAAGCTGACGAAATTCGGCCGGCTGCCCGAGAAGGAAGCCCGCGCCGTCGCCGACGATCCCGGCATCCTGGAATGCAGGCCCGAATATTTCGCCGCCGATCGGCGCGATCTCGAGTACCGCTGGGCGCACATCTGCTACCTCCGCTCGGTCCTGCTCAATTACTTCCGGTCGCCGCGCTATCAGCGGTTCTTCGCCCACAAGGCGCTGGCGTGGGACAGCCTCGAGAAATCCTACAACGACCATGCGCAGGATATCGCGCTGTGGCTCGAAGGGCCGCACGACTATCGCAGCGCGGTCGAGATCCTCGAGCATCTGGCACTGCTCAAGGACGCGCATTACCGCCTGCTCGCCTGCCTCGCGGTCAGGACGAGCCGCAGTTCCAGCGAGATCTGGGAGCGGGTGAATACCATCAGCCGGGCCAACGTCGAGCCCACGCCCGACAATCTGACACGCTACATCGTGCTGTTCCCGGCGATGCTGTTCCTCACGATCTTGGTCGGGCGCGAGCTGTCGATCGCCTGCTATCTGGGCGTTTTCGGCGCCGATCCGACCCTCGTTCCGTTCGATGTCGAGAAGCTGAAGTTCTGGGTGCTGGTCTCCATCTTCGTCTATTCGGTTCCGATCGGCGCGGCACTGCTCACGCGCGCCGCGATCGGCGGCCGGCTGCCCTTCGGTGCCAAGCGCTACTGGGGCATCTATGGCGCGAGCTTTTTCGTCGGCTACGCCATCGCCGCCCTCACCTTGCCGATCTTCGAAGGCCACGCCTCCTTCCGGTCCACGGCGGCCGCCTACTGGCATGCCGTCTATGTCTACGACACGATCTGGCCGCTCATGCCCGCCTTCGTCACGGCCTTCGTCGCGTTCCGGCTGGATAGCCGCGCCTCGCGCCGGGACCCGCCCAAGGCAGCGCTCCGGGACCGGGTGACCGCGGCCGCGATCAGCGGCGGCGTCGCCTTCGTCATCGCCATGCTGGGCGTGCTCGACGATCCGAGCCTGACCCGCGGGACCGCCACCGTCGTCGTGGTGACGACGATCCTGGTCGGTGCCGCCGCAGGCTGGCTCGCGCGCTTCGAAATGAACTGGCGATCGAAAGCGGCCAGTTCGGCCGGATAAGCAGACTCAGCCCGGCCGCGCCAGTTCGTCCGCGCGGTCGGCGAGCGTCTGCAGCACCAGCGGGTGGGCGCCCAAGGCCGCAGCCTCGATCAGCTCGGCCCGATCGCCGGCCGCCGCGCGCGCCACGGCCCGGGCCAGGCCGAGCAAGCTGCCTTCGGTGAGGAACCAGGGCAGCAGCAGCACGCGCGCCAGGCCGCGTGCGAGCATGGCCTCGATGGCTGCCGCCACCGTCGGCCGGGCGACCGAGGCATAGCAGGCGATCGCCGCATCGAACCCATGCGCACGGCCGAGCCGGTCGGCGAGCACCGCCAGCCCGGCATTGGTGCCGGCGTCACTGCTGCCGGCGCCGACCAGAACCAGCGCCGTTCCGCCCGGCACCGCGCCGGCCTCGGCGATGCGGTCCGTGAGTGCCTCGACCAGGCGCGGGTCGGCACCGAGTTCGCGGCCGAGGGTGACCTCGACCCCATGCCGATTCGCGGCGGCGGTGAGCGCGCGCGGCAGATCCTCGTGCATATGGCGGGCGGCGAACAGGAAGCCCGGCACCGCCAGGATGCGTCCGGCCCCGGCGGCGACAAGGGTGCCGACCGCCTCGTCCAGGTCGGGGGCCGCCAGTTCCATGAAGCCATGGGCGAACGGCCGGCCGGCAAGCTGCCGCGCCAGCCCGCGCGCGATTTCCTCGAACCCGGCGACGCTGACCGGATCGCGGCTGCCGTGGCCGCACAGCAGGAAGCCGTCCGGGCGAGTCATGTCACGCATTGACCCGGAACCCCGGGGCTGGTCATGCTCCGCCCGCGATGTCCCATTCCGAACCTCTCCTGTTCCTGCCCGCCTACGCGGCCGACCGGCTCGTCATCCTCGTGCTGGCGCTCGGGCTCGACTGGCTGATCGGCGACCTGCCGGCGCTGTTCCGCTTCGTGCCTCATCCGGTCGTGCTGATCGGCAGAGCCATAGCCCTATTCGACCGGCGGCTCAATCGCGACACGCGCAGCAGCGAGACCCGCCGGTGGCGCGGTGTCTTCACCCTGCTGTTCCTGGTCGCCGCGGCCGCACTGATCGGCCTGGCCCTGAGCCTCGTCGCGGCCCGGTTCGGCCGCTGGGGCGGTCTCCTCGAACTCGTGATCGTCGCGGTGCTGGTCGCGCAACGCAGCCTCCATGACCACGTTGCCCGGGTCATGTGGGCGCTCGAGGAGGAGGGCCTCGAGGCCGGACGGGTCGCCGTCAGCCATATCGTCGGCCGCGATCCCGCCAGCCTCGACACCCATGGCGTGGCGCGCGCCGGCATCGAATCCCTCGCCGAGAACTTCTCCGACGGCGTGGTGGCGCCGGTGCTGTTCTATCTGCTGGCCGGATTGCCCGGCCTGCTGGTCTACAAGACGGTCAACACGCTCGACAGCATGATCGGGCACAAGACGCCGCGCCACCTGGCCTTCGGCTGGGCATCCGCCCGGTTCGACGACCTGCTGAACCTGGCGCCGGCCCGACTCGCCGGGCTGCTGGTCGGCATCGCAGCACTGTTCGTGCCGCGCGGCGCGCCGCTGAAGGCGCTGCGCACCATGCTGCGCGACGCCGGCAAGCATCGCTCGCCCAATGCCGGCTGGCCGGAGGCGGCCATGGCCGGGGCGCTCGACCTGGCGCTCGCCGGCCCCCGGCGCTACGGCGACATCACCGTCACCGATCCCTGGATGGGCGACGGCCGCGCGCGCGCCACCGTCGCGGACATGCGGGCGGCGCTGCGCGTGTTCCAGGTCGCCTGCCTGGTCGAGGTGCTGGCGCTGGGCGTCACCGCCCTGGCGCTCACGGCCTGACCAGGCGGCCCTGTCAGGCCGCCTGGGCCGCCGCGAGCTCCGCATCGAGCGCCCGCGCCTTCACGACCGCCGGCCTATCATTGACCCGGACAATATAGGCCGCGATCTCCGGCAGCTCGGGCACCAGCCTGAACTTGGTCATCCAGCCGAGCGCCGTCCCCCACAGCACATCGGCGGCCGAGAAGCGCCCGCCCAGCACATAGGGGCCGACCGCCAGCAGATCGACCAAGGTCTTCAGCATGGTGTCGAAATCGCCGTAGGGGCACATGGAGAGGGGCGCTGGTTCGCGCTTCAAGGCCTTGTCGACCACCGCCGGCTCGAAGCAGGAGCCGTAATAGACCATCCAGCGCAGATAGGGACCGCGCTGCGGGTCGGTGAGCGCCGGCGCCAGGCCCGCCTCGGGGAACAGGTCGGCCAGATAGACGAAGATCGCCACCTGTTCGGTGATGAGCGCCTCGCCATGGCGGATCGCCGGCACCTTGCCCATCGGGTTGACGGCGAGGTAATCCGCCTCGCGCTGCTCGCCCGCCTTCATGTTGAGCGCCTTCAGCTCATAGGGCGCGCCCAATTCCTCCAGCAGGATGCGCGTGCCCGTCGAACGGGTGTTGGGCGAGTGGTAGAAAACGATGCCGCTCATGCGAGTCCTCCCGGGCGGTGAGCCTGCTTTCCTCCGGTATACACCGGCGATGCCGCCATGTCCGGGGCGCGGATCAGAAGGACCGCTTGAACCCGATGGTGGCGCCGAGGCTCGGCCGGACCGGGCTCGTCCGGTCGCTGACATCGACCAGCGTCATGCCCGCGTCGAACCGGCCGCCGGCGAAGCCGGTGCCAAGGGTGAGGCCGGCGGTATGGCGGAGGCTGTCGGCGGTCTCGAGCCCGGCACAACGCTCGACGCTCATGTTGAGCGCTGCGGTCGGCTGTCCGGCCAAGCCCGCGGGCCGCCACCGCGCCGACAGGCTGTAGAGCAGGTTCGTATCGGTCGAGCGGGCATAATCCGCCGCCGCGTCGAGATCGAGGCCGTCGCCGAGCGGCTGGATCAGTTCGGTATGGACCGTCGTGGTCGTGATCGTCGGGCCCTGCGCCCGAATGACCTGCTTCAGCCCGGTCTCGAATTTCGCCGCGAGACCGCCGAAGAACTGGGCCACCGCGGTCCGCCAGCCGACCCCGGTCTGGAGCGGCGCCTGCTCGCCCGGCGGCGCCAGCACATGGGCGTAGAACCCGTCGGCGCTATAGTCGAACTGGCGCGGCTTCAGCTCGATCGGCCCGCGGCTGCAGGACATATCGAGCAGGGTCGTGCCGTCGAAAACAAGCGCCCCGATCCCGCTTGCGCACGGGAGGCCATCGGCCCGAGCCACTCCTGTTCCGAGAAAAAATTCGGCCGCCGCCACCAAAAGAAGAAAAACAAAGGTGCGGCTCGACTCCGAACAAGACATCGCAAGCCCCTGTAGAAATTCGAAAGACGAATGTTCCTGAGGCTCGTGCGATGGTTATGTTGTTCGACTACGATAGTATTGTTGCCGCATCTTTTCGCCCCCGCCAATTTGGCGGATGACAGTTAAAAAATACTTAGGCTCCGGACTCATATCGCTCTGAGTGTCACTATTTTCGGAGTTCCGGGCTGCCTCTGAGCACAGTCCCGCACCTGCTACACACCCGCTCGGGAGCGAAGAGCTGATAGTTGATTCCAGTCGCCGATCGATTGAATACACTTTTCTTGCAAGTCGGGCACCGGATAAGCAAGGCGAACACGCCGACGCTAACTCCGGATGAAAAGAAGACAAAGAGAATTAAAGTTTGATTGGCCACTCCCCACATGAGATAGACTATGATTAGAAAAGCAAATATCCACGCATATAGGATAGATATTTTCATTCCAATTTTGGCCGATGAAGCGTGGGGCACGAGTAAATCGCCTTCTTAGTTGCAACATCCTGCGTCGCTACGACGCGGAATAGTAAATGGTGCCATTGGTCCCACGCTAGACTTATTACTCATAGCCAATAGGCCAGGGTAGCTACGAGGCAGACGGCCGCGAGGAAGTTAGTGGCGAGGCGGTCGTATCGGGTCGCGATTCTGCGGAAGTCCTTGAGCCGTCCGAACATGCGCTCGATGGCATTTCGGTTGCGATAGAGGTAGGGCGAGAAGCAGTTCTTCCAGCGACGGTTGGCCTTCGGCGGGATGTTTGGAGCGGTGCCCTTGCCCTCGATCTTCCAGCGCACCGCGTCGCTGTCGTAGCCCTTGTCGGCATGAAGGATCGTCGCGGCGTCGAGCCGATCGAGCAGGGCATCGGCGGCGACGCAGTCCGCGACCTGTCCGCCCGTCAGCAAGAAGGCGATAGGATGGCATAAGCGGTCCGTCAGCGCATGAATTTTGGTGGTCCGCCCGCCGCGAGAGCGGCCGATCGCTTGCGTGAGTTCCCCCTTTTCCGCCGGAGGCGCAGCGATGGGCTTTCACCGCGGAAGAGTCGATCAGCACCTCGGCAGGCGGGCCGCCCGCGCTCGCCAAAGCGTGGAAAATGTTCGCCCAGACCCCTTTAGCTGCCCAGCGGACAAACCGGTTATAGAGCGTCTTGCGCGGGGCCATAGACCGGCGGCGCATCGATCCAGCGGCAGCCAGACTTCAGGACATGGACGATCCCGCTGATGACGCGCCGATCATCGACCGAGGCTTGCCTCGCGTGTCAGTCGGAAGATGCGTGGCAAGCCGCTCGAACTGCGCTTCGTCCAGCCAGAAATAATCTCGATCCATCAATGCCCTCCATTGGAAGGCGTTGAATCACAAAATGTTAGGGAACGGAACCCGGCTTACGGGTCCGGAGCCTAGGGCGCCATGGTCAGATTGGGGCAAGGTCCGCGACGTTGCGCCCGGTCCCTGCCCCGCCCTCATCTTGCCGCGCCGATGACGGTCACTTCGGCACGATCTCCTGGAACGTCTTCATGCCGATGATGCTGCGGACTTCGACCCGCTTCTCCATGGCCTGCGTCTGCTTCTCCTCGGTCTGGCCGAGCTTGTCCATGAGCGTATCGTATTTTGCGGTGAGGCCGTCGAACGCGGCCCAGTTCTTGAACTCCTCAAGAATGACGAAATCGAAATCGTCGTTGCCCGACGCTTGGCCCGACAAGATATGGGTGGAGAGCACCAAGCCTTCCTTCTTGGCTTCTTCATCGAGCTTCTTGCGGATCGGCAGCAGGTCCCGCATGTAGACGTCGAACATCCCGGGCTTCACCTTGATCAAGGACATCGTCCAGACCGTGCCCTCCGAATAGGGTTTGTCGGCCGACAAGGCGGTGCCAGCACCAAGCGCCAAGGCGAGCCCAAGCGCGAGCGACAAGCGTCTCAACACCATGATTGCCCCCATTTTCCGTTGAAGAGCGCATACCGCGCTACCAGGACGCTATCACTGCGGCCTTGGACCCCCTAACGGAATTGGATGAACGTCGGCGTTCCTTCGACAGAACGCGGCAACCGGAGCTTCGCCACAGCAAGAGCGGAATAGACGAATGGTTCAGCGCGAGCGCGCGATCGCCAGCAACCGGTCGAGGTCGACGACCGTCTCCAGATGATCGGCCAGGCGGTCGAGCGTGCGGTCGACCATGGCTTCGAATTGCAGGCCCTCATCGGCGCGGGCACCAAGCGCGGCCAGGAAATGCGCCCGCCAGCCGTCGGCCGCGAACAACCCATGGAGATAGCAGCCGGCGACGCGGCCGTCGGCCGAGACGGCGCCCTCGTGTCGCCCGTCGAGCACCAGGAACGGCCGCGCCCGATCGGCGCCCTCGGTTGAGCCCAGATGGATTTCGTAGCCCTGGATGCGCTCGCCGGACAGCCGGTCCGTCGCATCGATCCGTTCCAGCCGCTTGTCGTCGCCGAGGACCGTCGTGACGTCGAGCAGGCCGAGGCCGGCGCTTTCACCCGGCGGGCCCTCGATGCCGGAGGGGTCGGCGACGGTACGGCCCAGCATCTGGTAACCGCCGCACAGGCCCAGCACACGGCCGCCGGCGCGGACATGGGCCAGGATATCCAGGTCCCAGCCCTGGGCGTGCAGAGCAGCCAGATCGGCACGCGTCGCCTTCGAGCCGGGCAGCAGCACCAGATCGGCATCACGCGGCAGCGGGCGGCCGGGTGCGACGAACTCGACCGACACCCCGGGCTCGGCCGAGAGCGGGTCGAGATCGTCGAAATTCGAGATATTGGGCAGGCGCGGCACGCCGACCCGGAAAGCGCCGCCGCCACGCTGGCCGAGCGAGCGGTCGAGCGCCACCGCATCCTCGGCCGGCAGGCGGGCGGCGTCGGCCCAATAGGGCACGATGCCCAGGCAGTCGAGCCCGGTGCGCGCCTTCAGGATGTCGACCGCCGAGCCGAACAGGCTGACGTCGCCGCGGAATTTATTGATGAGATAGCCCTGGAGCCGAGCGCGCTCCGCCGGTTCCAACAGCGCGTGGGTGCCGACGATCGAGGCGATGACGCCGCCCCGGTTTATATCGCCGATCAGCACGACCGGCACGTCGGCCGCCTCGGCGAAGCCCATGTTGGCGATGTCGCCGGCGCGCAGGTTGACCTCGGCCGGGCTGCCCGCGCCCTCGACCAGCACCAAGTCGGCGTCGGCACCGAGCCGGGCGAAGCTTTCGAGCACGAAGGGCAGCAGTTCGGGCTTGAGCGCCTGATAGCGCCGCGCCTCGGCGTCGCGCCAGACGCGCCCCTGGACGATGATCTGGGCGCCGGTCTCGGAATGGGGCTTCAGGAGGACCGGATTCATGTCGACCCGGGGCAGCACCCCGCAGGCGCGCGCCTGCAGCGCCTGGGCCCGGCCGATCTCGCCGCCGTCGGCGGTGACGGCGGCATTGTTCGACATGTTTTGCGGCTTGAACGGCAAGACGCGAAGGCCGCGCCGGGTGAAGGCGCGGCACAGGCCGGCAACGAGCAGCGATTTCCCGACGTCGGACCCCGTACCCTGAAACATCAGGGCCGGGGTCCGATGCGTTGCAGGAACGGCGGGCGGTGGCTCAGCTTTCGTTGGCAAGGGTCGTCCGCAGGCCGTCGGCGCCGGCATTCTTGACCGTCCGCTTGTTGACGATGCCGGCCGGCGTGATCGCATGGCCGTAATAGGCCTGGTTCCAGCTATCGCGCGGCTTGATGATCGAGCCATTCAGGGTCAGGCCGGCATAGGCGCCCGACGAGGACGACCAGACGACCAGGTCGGCATTGAGCGCGCTGGTGGTCGACGCTTCGGCGGTCGAGCCCAGGGTCACGATGGCGAGGCCGGCCTGGGCGCCGATCTTGAACTGATCCTGCATGAACGCCTGCAGGCCCTTCTCGGTGAGCGCGAACACGATCAGCTCGGCCTCTTCGCCGCCGATCTGCAGGCCGAACGACGCCGAGGCGAGCGTATAGAACGCCGGGTAGCTCCACTGGCGATCCTTGCCGCGCGTCAGCAGCACGCCGGTGCCGCCTTCGCCGCCCAGGAAGAAGCCGCCCTTGATCAGAGACGGGACGATCAGCACGCCCTTGGCCCGGCGCAGCAGCTCGGCCCCATTGCCGAATTCCTTATCCTTGTGCAGATCGTCGAGGGTGATGCGCGCGTGTTCGACCAGATCCTGCTGATCGCTGGCCGCAAGGGCGGCCGAGGCGGTCGCCGTCATGAATCCCAACGCAGCAACGGCGCAGAAAGCGCGCTTCCAGACATTCAACATGGCAACGTTCCTCTCGCTTGGTCCTTCATACCGCCGTCGGCGGTCGATGTCTCGTGCCTACCAACACGGGACATCGAAATCGGTTGCACGACCTACAAAGACGTCTTGACAGGAGGTTTTGCCGGCGATTTCAGCACCATGGGCAGGCCCGCGACGACAAATACGACCTGATCGGCGGCGGCCGCGACGGCCTGGTGCAACCGCCCGGCGTGGTCGCGGAACGCCCGCGCCAGGGCATTGTCGGGCACGATGCCCTGGCCGACCTCGTTCGACACCAGCACCACCGGGCCGGCGAGTTCGCCGAACGCGGCCGCGAGCGCCGCGGTCTCGGCGGCGATATCGCGGCCGGCGTGCATCAGGTTGGACAGCCACAGGGTCAGGCAATCGACCAGGATCGGCCGGTCCGGCCGGCCGGCGCGCCTGAGCGTCGCGACCAGGTCGAGCGGCTCCTCGAGCGTGTGCCAGCCGGGGCCGCGCGCCGCCTGATGACGGGCGATGCGCTGGGCCATCTCGCCGTCGCCCGCCTCGGCGGTGGCGAGATAGGTTGCCTCTGTCGCCACGTCGCGGATCAGCCGCTCGGCGAAGGCGCTCTTGCCGGAGCGCGCGCCGCCCAGCACCAGGGTCGTTCGGGGCAAGGTCATCATGCCCCTTTCCCTAGCACAGGCTCACGGCTGCCGCACCAGAAGCCGGCACAGCAGGTCCGCCTCGACGCGGCGCGCCTCGATCGTCAGGTCCGGCGCGAGCGCGAAGCGGCCGACGACCGCCTGGTAGGCGATGCGCGCGCGCGCCGCAGCCTCGTCGGCGGGGAAGCCCAGGGCCGCAAACTGCGCGTCGAGATAGGCGTGCCGGCGGGCATCGACGCGGCCCTGCACCGCCGCCGCCGCGGCATCGCTGGCGGCCCAGGCCCGAACCGCACGCTCGAGCCGCCCATCCGCCGCCGCCGTGATCTGGAACAGGCCCGCCAGCTTGGCCGCCGCGTCGCCGCCGGCCGCCTCGACCTCGACGATCACGGCGTCGGTCGCCCGGCGTTCCCATTCCTCGAGAACGGCCGCGAGCAGCGCCGCCCGATCGGCAAAATGCCAGTAGAAACTGCCCTTGGTCACGCCGAGCCGCTTCGCCAGCGGCTCGACCCGCAGCGTCGCCACGCCGTCCCGGGCGAGTGCGCCCAAGGCCGCCGTCAACCAGTCCTGCCGCGTCAATCGCTCTTCCATAGCAAGACCATACGATAGCGTATTGACTCGCTCAAGCCGAAGGCTCACCGTTCGGCCATACGCATCCGTATGGAGTCACTGCCATGGAAGCCGCCCTGCTGGTATCGGCGGGCCTGACCGCCCTCTTGGGAGTAGCCCATTCCGGACTGGGCGAGGCGCGCCTGATCGGCCCGCTGCTGGCGCCGGACAGCCGCAGCGGCCTCTTGGCGAAGAGTGCCTTCGCGCGCGGCATCCTGCGCTTCGCCTGGCACCTGACCAGCATCGCCTGGTGGGGGCTGGCCGCGATCCTCGCGTCTCTGGCACTGGCGGCACCGGAACAGGCCGAGGCGACCGTGCTCGCCGCCGTCGGCGCGACGCTCACCATCTCCGGCCTGATCGTCCTCGTCACGAGCCGGGGCCGCCATCTGGCCTGGCCCGTCTTCCTGCTGGCGGCCTGCCTCGCCGTGCTGCCGGTCCTGGTCTAGCCCCGTTGCCACCGTTCGAGCCGGGGGCTGCTAGCCTTTGGCGGCGGGTGCCGGCGGCACTGGCAGGATGATCTCGGAAGCGACCTTCCAGTCGTTTTCGACCTTGATCCAGTTGATGATCATCAGAAACGGCTTCGGCGTGCCGTCCTGCCCGGCATACGAGACCGTGATGTTCAACGGGGCATAGGATTCCGCCATTTCGCGCGTCAGTCCGACGACCTTGAGCTTTGCAAAGTCCGGTTCGAGCACGACCGGCCCGGATGTGGCGATGTCGTGCAGCTTCTGGTCGATCGCCTCGTTGCCCCAAAATCCGGCCCAGTTACCCTCGGCGGGCGTGGCGCTCTTCGCGACCAGGAGGGCCGACGGGGAGTGCCAGAACATCTCATGCAAGGCCTTGAGATCATGCCGGTTCGCCAGTTCCATCAGCTTGGCGAATTGCCCGTTGACCGCATTCAGGGACGAGGCATCCAGCGGGTCCTTGTAAGCGTCTGGGGCGGCGGCCGAAGATTGTGTGGAAAGGACCGCCAGGGCGAAGGCGGCTGCAAGAGACGTCTTTTTCATGTCCATCGATCCTTCGTTGCATTTCAGGACGCCGTCGCAATGCCTCGCCGGCGGAAATCTCGTTAGGCTTGCTTCTTGGCTGCGTTCGCGGCACCCCAGAGCGAGCCCGGATTGACGCGATCGGGGTAGATTTCGAGCATGGCGTCGTAGAGATCGCGCGCGGTCGCCGTCGCTTCGTTCAGGCGGTCGAAATCGCGAAGATACTGCCGGGTCTCGCCGAGGATCCGCGGATCGTCGTCGTTTTCCGGCACCTTGTGCCCGGCGACGACCGCGGTCGGTCTCAGGGCCTCGAGCCGGTCGAGCGTAGCGATCCACTCGAGCCGGCTCTGCGCGCTGGTCTCGCCGAGATAGGGGTGAATTCCATTGTAGACGGCGTCCCCGCCGACGATCAGCCCGACCGAGGGGACGTGGAGGCAGGTCGAATGGGCCGTGTCGGTCCGCCCGGTATTGACCGCGACAAGCCTGTGTCCTTCGAGTTCCAGTTCATCGTCGTCGAGCGGCTCGGCGGCCAGCAGGCGGTCCGGGATCTCGCCGGGGAAAAGCCTGCGCCAAAAGTTCTCGACCGATGCTGGCGACAGATGCGCATGCATCGCTGCCACGATCTCGGGCGTGGCGACCGCCCTGGCCCGCGGAAAGCGTTCGAGCAGCGGTGCGAGGCCGAAGAAATGGTCGCCGTGGCCATGGGTAATGAAGACCGCGGTCAGGTTCTTGCCACTGGCCGCGACCCAGTCCACCAGGGTCTGCGATTGCTCGGTCGTGAGGAACGTATCAACGAGCACGGCGTCACGCTCGCCGTAGATGAGCGTCGATGAATTCGCCACCCACATCAGCTTTTCCTTGCCGGGCGGCACGTCGCGGGTAAGGCCGGGGCGTTTTATCGTGAGCACGTCCCATTTCAGGCCGGTCCCGGCCGCTTGGATCTCGGTCATGGTCCTGTCCATTCCGTTTGTGAGAATGCGTCGCGCCGCGCATAGACGCCCGCCGCCTTGACACTCGATGCCTCATCAACGACAATTATCGTATGACCGGTCGTCTTGAATTAATCAAGAGGTTTGATGTGGAAACTCGCCCTCCTCTCCGACGGGGTCCGAAGCCGAAGCCGGACACCCGCAATAATCTCATCGAGGTGGGCCTGCGCATGATCCATGCGGAAGGATATTCGGCGACGGGCATCCAGAGCATCGTCGAGGGCGCGAATATCCCCAAGGGCTCGTTCTACAATCACTTCGCGAGCAAGGAGGCGTTCGGCGCGGAAGTGATCGAGGCCTATTCGGATCGCGGGCAGGAGAAGCTGCGCGAGTTCCTGTGTCACGCCGACCTGGCACCGCTGGCCCGGCTCGAACGCTATTTCGACGATCGGATCGAGGCGTTCAGGGCGTCGAACTATGCCCGTGGCTGCCTGCTCGGCAATTTCAGCGCCGAGGCCGCGGACCACAGCGCCCCAATCAGGGATCATCTGGCCCGGAAATTTGACGCCTGGAGCCGCCTTATCGAAGAATGCGTTGCGGAGGCGCAGAAGCAGGGGGCGATCGGCGCGTCAATTCCGGCGGCGATCTTGGCTCGGTTTATCCTGAACAGTTGGGAGGGCGCGCTGCTGCGCATGCGTGTCGAAAAGAGCGACGCCCCCCTCATCGAATTCAAGAGAATCGTTTTCGGCAAACTTCTGACCTGACGCTCGTCAGGGACAAAATCGCGCCAATAACCGGCTGCCCGGGTTGAACACGGGACTGGCCATGTAACATAGAAACGGCATTATTACGCAGAGGCCCGCTCACCCCCAATTTTGAGGTCTGAATGCGTGAGTCCCACCGATCACCCCCGCGTTCTGCGCTTGGATCGCTCGTCCTGATTGCCGTCGTCGTCGGCGCCGGTGCCGCAGCCTTCGCCTATACCGCAGGATGGTTGTCGCCTCAGCGCATCACGCCGAACAAGCTGGTGGACGCGTTCTCGCCGCCGGGCGGCGAGCCGCTCGGCCATCGCCGCAACCATGCCAAGGGCATCTGCTTCACCGGCATGTTCGAAGCGAACGGGTC
>DATGEK010000068.1:0-8439 GCA_035310205.1 Aliidongia sp. | reverse complement strand
CGGCTCGCCATGGCCGCGGCCGCCCGGCAGCTTGTCGATGCCGAGCGTGAAGAACCGGCCGTTGGAGGCGAAGACCAGCAGGCGGTCGGTGGTCTGGGCCTCGACCGCGAAGCGCGGCCCGTCGCCTTCCTTGTAGCGCTGGTCGGCCAGCGGCACGTTGTGGCCCTTGACCGCGCGGATCCAGCCCTTGTCGGAACAGAGCACGGTGACCGGCTCGCGCTCGACCAGCGCATGGACCGGCACGACAATGGCGGACGGCGCACCGCCCAGCTCGGTCCGGCGCCGGCCGAGCTCGGTATGGGGGCCGAACTCTTCCTTCATCTCGATCACTTCGCGATCGATCGCCTGCCAGCGCAGATGCTCGTTGGCGAGCAGCGTCTCGAGGTCGGTCGCTTCGCCCGCCAGCTCGTCCAATTCCTTCTGGATCGCCAGCTGCTCGAGCTTATGCAGCGCGCGCAGGCGGAGATTCAGGATCGCCTCGGCCTGGAGGTCCGTAAGCTCGAACCGTTCGATCAGCGCGGTCTTGGGGTGATCGGCCTCGCGGATGATGCGGATCACCTCGTCCAGGTTCAGATAGACGACCATCTGGCCGCGCAGGATCTCCATCCGGCGGCTGATCTCGTCCAGGCGGTTGCGCGAGCGGCGCTCCAGCACGACCAGGCGATGGTCGAGGAACTCGCGCAGCGCCTCCTTCAGGCTCATGACCCGCGGCACGCCCTTGGAATCGAGGACGTTGAGGTTGAGCGGGATGCGGACCTCGAGGTCGGTCGAGCGGAACAGCGATTCCATCAGCACGTCGGGATCGACGTTGCGGGTCTTGGGCTCGAACACCAGCCGGATCTGCTCGGCCGACTCCTCGCGGATGTCGGCCAGCAGCGGCAGCTTCTTCTCTTCCAGCAGCTCGGCGATCTTCTCGATCAGCCGCGCCTTCGGCACCATGTAGGGGATCTCGGTGACGACGATCTGGTAGGCGCCGAGCGGCAGCGGCTCCTTTTCCCAGCGCGCGCGCAGCCGGAAGCTGCCGCGCCCGGTGGCATAGGCCTGGCGGATGTTCTCCGGCGTCTCGACCAACACGCCGCCGGTCGGGAAATCGGGGCCATGGACCACGGTCGCGAGCGCGTCGATCGCGCAGTCGGGCTCGGCGATCAACATCCGGAGACCGTCGCACAGCTCGCCGACATTATGCGGCGGAATGCTGGTCGCCATGCCGACCGCAATGCCGGTGGCGCCGTTCGCCAGCAGGTTCGGGAAGCGCGACGGCAGGACAACCGGCTCCTCGCCCTCGCCGTCATAGGTATTGCGGAAATCGACCGTGTCGTTCTCGATGCCGTCCATCAGCGCGCGCGCGACGATGGTCAGGCGGCTTTCGGTGTACCGCATGGCGGCAGCGTTATCGCCGTCGACATTGCCGAAATTGCCCTGGCCGTCGATCAGCGGATAGCGCTGGGCGAAATCCTGGGCCAGGCGCACGAGCGCCTCATAGATCGAGGCATCGCCGTGGGGGTGGTATTTACCGATGACGTCGCCGACGACGCGGGCGCATTTCTTGTAGCCGGCGCCGGGATCCAGCTTCAGCTGGCGCATCGCCCACAGGATCCGGCGATGCACCGGCTTCAGCCCGTCGCGCACATCCGGCAGCGAACGCGCCATGATGGTCGAGAGCGCATAGGACAGGTACCGCTCCGACAGGGCGTCGTGCAGTTCGGTATCGCGGATTTCGCCGGCGAGAGAGGTCGATGCCATGGCTGCTTTTAAAGTCCGTTCAACAGTAGGGGCATGGGTCGCTTCTTTGTCCCGTCATTCCCGCGTAGGCGGGAATCCAGCAAGAGCCGCGTCGGCGGCGATGTGAGCCTATGTCCGCGCTCCCGCGCGTAAGGGACAGGATCCCCGCCTGCGCGGGAATGACAGGGTGTTGAGATACGCTCTCTCTACCCCTGGGTCCCACGAGATATGGCCACGAGCCGCCCGAGTCGGTCAACATATCGTGCGCGGGCCGGCGGCAACCCTTGTCCGCGCGGCGCCAGGGCCTGGCGTTCGAGGAAGCTGGCGGTGAGTGCGAGCCCATCCAGCAGATCCTCGATATCCGACCCGCCGCGCCCGCTGCCGCCCAGCACGCGCGGCAACGGCAGCAGCCTGTCGCGATAGGCCTCGCCGGCGGCCCGGCTCACCGCGCGGCCGGTGCGCGGCGAGACCCAGGCGAGATCGTCGGTCGTGCCGCTGACCGCGCAGCGCGCGAGATCGAGCCCGTAGCCGAGTTCCGTCAGCAACTCGACCTCCCAGGCGAGATGGGCGGCCGCATAGCCGTCGTCGCGGTCGAGATGGCCCAAGAGGCGCATCAGCCCATCGAAGGCCGCGGGATGAGGCTCGCGCTCGGGCAGCGCCAGCTCGGCCAGCGATACGGCCGCCTCCAGGCAAGCCAGACGCAGCGGATCGTCGAGCAGGCCGGCGACATAGCTCGTGCCGGGATCGATCTGCAGATGGCCCAGATGCTCCTCGAGCCGGGCGCGCCAGGTCGCGGTGACGAGCGTCCCGGGCTCGTAGGCGCCGCGCTGCCGGCTTTTCGCCCCGCCCCGCACCAAGCCGCGCTGGCGCCCCTGGTTGCGGGTCAGCAGCGACACGATCAGGCTGCCCTCGCCCTGGCGGCGGGCGCCCAGCACGATGCCCTGATCGGTCCAATCCATCGGCGGCTCAGACGCTCAATGGTCGAATTCGAGCCCGATCGCCGCATAGCGCTCGCGATCCTCGGCCCAGTCCTCGCGCACCTTGACGAACAGGAACAGGTGGACCTTGCGCTCCAGCATCCGCTCGAACTCGAGGCGCGAGCGCTCGCCCAGGCGCTTGATCTGCCGGCCGCCCTTGCCCAGCACGATCGCCTTCTGGCTGGCGCGCTGGACGAAGATGACCTGGGAGATCTTGACGCTGCCGTCCTTGAGCTCTTCCCAGCTCTCGGTCTCGACCGTCGTCTCGTAGGGCAGCTCGTCATGGAGCTGCAGGAACAGCTGCTCGCGCGTGACCTCGGCCGCCAGCAGGCGCTGCGGCACGTCCGACAGCTGGTCCTCCGGGAACAGCCAGGGACCGACGGGCAGGCGCTCCAGCAGATATTTCTCGATATCGCCGACGCCATCGCCGCTCAGGCCCGAAATCATGAAGATCCGGTCGAAGATGCCTTCGAGATCGAGCGCGCCGGCGAGCTGCAGCAGCTTCTCGTGCCGCGTCGCGTCGATCTTGTTGAGCGCCAGCACGGCGCGGCGACCGGCCTCCTTGAGGCCTGCCACGATCGATTTCACCTCGTCGGTCAGGCCGTCCTCGGCATCGACCAGCAGCAGCACGACATCGGCATCGGCGGCACCGCTCCACGCGGCGGCGACCATGGCGCGGTCGAGCCGGCGCTTCGGCCGGAAGATGCCGGGCGTGTCGATGTAGATCATCTGCGCGGCCTCGAGCACCTGGATGCCGAGCACGCGGGTGCGCGTCGTCTGAACCTTCGGCGAAACGATCGACAGCTTGGCGCCGACCAGCCGGTTGAGCAGCGTCGACTTGCCGGCGTTGGGCGCGCCCAGGATGGCGACATAGCCGCATTTGGTCGGGCCTGGAGGCGGCGCGCCCGTCGGATCGGTCGGGCTCTCGGTCATATCGTCTCTCCCAAAGCAGGCCGTCCCAGGCCTGCCTGATTATATTGAAATCCGGCACCATTGCGCAGCGGCGCCACGCAGTGGCACTCAGGCACCGCGAAGGCGGGCCAGCAATAGTCCGGCAGCGGTCGATTCCGCCAGCCGCTTCGAGGCACCGCTCGCCGTCTCCTCGGCCTCACCCTCGACCGAGGCCGAGACAGTGAAGACCGGCTGATGCGCCGGCCCGTCGGTCTTGAGCAGGCGATAGACCGGCAATGGCCGCCCCCGTCCCTGCGCCCATTCCTGCAGCGCGGTCTTGGCGTCCTTGGGCGGCGCCAGCGAGGCGTTCATCCGGTTGGTCCAGTGCTGCACGACGAAGCGCCGCGCCGTCTCGAGCCCGCCGTCGATATAGAGCGCCGCGATGATCGCCTCGCACACGTCGGCCAGCAGGCTCGGGTTATGCCGGGCGGCACCGTCTTCCAGCGCCGGCAGCCGCACATGGTCGGCCAGCTGGATCTCTTCGGCAATCGCCGCCAGCGTCTCCTTGCGCACCAACTCGGCATGGCGGCGCGCCAGCGCGCCTTCCGGCTCGCGCGGGAACGCCGCCATCAGCATCTCGGCCACGAGCAGCCCCAGCACCCGGTCGCCCAGAAATTCCAGGCGTTCATAACCGAGTGAGCGCCGCGTGCCCCGGCGATCCCGCCGCCCGCCGGCGACATAGGCGGCGCTGCGGTGTGTCAGCGCCTCTTCCAGAAGATCGGGGTCGGCGAAGGGATGGGCGAGCCGCAGCTCCAGCTCGGCGCGCGCGCTCGGCGCGGTCACGCCGCTCATCGCACGAACCGCATCAGGCGGTCATAGCGGATGCGGCCCGGCCACTCCCAGAGCTTCCACCAGGCCTCGTGCGGCACGATCGAGAAGAAGCGCAGATCCGCGCGTCCGACCAGGTTGTCGAGCGGGATATAGCCGACCTTGGTCAGCATCCTGCTGTCCTGGGAATGCTCGCGGTTGTCGCCCATGGCGAAGACATGGCCCTCGGGCACGACATAGACGCTGGTATCATCGAGCGGGCCGTTGTCCTTCTCCTGCATGATCTCGTGGGCGACGCCGTTCGGCAGCGTCTCGACGAAGCGCCGGAACGCGAGTTTCGTTTCGCCGTCGTCGACGACCAGATCGGCCATCGGCGCGCGCTGGACCGGCGTGCCGTTGATGTTGAGCACGCCGCCGATCATCTGGATCTGATCGCCCGGCAAGCCGACAACCCGCTTGATATAATCCTGGTCCGGGTCGGCGGGTAGCCGGAAGACCGCAACGTCGCCCCGCGTCGGCAGGCGGCCGAACAGCCGCCCGTCGATCGGCGGCGCCCAGAACGGCAGCGAGAACCGGCTGAAGCCATAGGCGAATTTCGAGACGAAGACATAGTCGCCGACCAGCAGGGTCGGCACCATCGAACCGGACGGGATCGAGAACGGCTCGTAGACGAAGCTGCGAATGGCGAGCGCGAGCACCACGGCCCAGAGTACCGTGACACCGATCCCAGCCTGCTCGCCTCGTGCTTTTCTGCGCCTTCTCATGCCCTTCGCCGCCGCCCCTCGCCCGCCGTGCCCGGACGATGGCCATCAAGCCGATGGTATCCGGTTGCGTCAAGGGCGGCGGGAAAGCGGCTGGAGGTCAATGCACCGCCGTGAACATGCGCGAGAAGCGGATCGCCCAGGGCCATTTCCAGAATTGATACCAGGATCCGACATTCTCGTCGTACGAGAAGAAGCGGAACTCGGCGCGACCGACCAGGTTCTCCAGCGGCACGAAGCCGACGCCGTTGTTGCGCGGCGGCACCCGGCTGTCGAGCGAGTTGTCGCGATTGTCGCCCATGGCAAAGATGTCGCCGGCCGGAACCTCGAACACCGGCGTGTTGTCGAGCGCGTAGGTCCCCGGCTTGTTCAGCTTCAGGATCGGATGCTGGCGACCCTCCGGCAGGGTCTCGATGAACTGCGGCGTTTCGACGTCGTGCTGATATTCCTCGTCGAAGAAATCCTCGGTCCGCTTCAGATCGACCGGCTTGCCGTTCACGTTCAGCACGCCGTCGACCATCTGGATCTTGTCGCCCGGCAACCCGACGACGCGCTTGATATAATCGACCGACGGGTCGCGCGGCAGCTTGAACACCACCACGTCACCCCGCTCCGGCAGGCGCCCGAGGATCCGGCCGGAAAAGGGCGGATGGATGAGCGGGAACGAGTAGCGGCTGAAGCCGTAGGAATATTTCGAGACGAAGACGTAGTCGCCGATCAGCAGGGTCGGAATCATCGAGCCCGAGGGAATGTTGAACGGCTCGAAGGCGAAGGTCCGCAGAACGAGCACCGCCAGCCCGACAGTAACGACGGTTCTGATGATCTCCGACAGGCTTTCGCCAGTCTTCGCCTTGCTGTTGGTTACGGTGGCCATCGGGACTCGCCAGGTTGGAGGTTGTTGGGACCGAGCAGACGGCCAGAATCAGTGCGCCATCAAGCGCGACACGCCCTCATGCGTCAAGCGCTCGCGGGAACCGCGACAATCATGACCATCGCCTCGGCCAGCGGCGGCTCGTCGGTCAGGGTCAAATGGATCTGCGCCACCATGCCGGGCGGGGTCAGCGCGTCGAGCCGTGCCTTGGCACCGCCGGTCAGCAGCAGGGTCGGCTGCCCGCTCGGCAGGTTGACCACGCCGATATCGCGCCAGAACACCCCGGCCCGGAAGCCGGTGCCGAGCGCCTTCGAGCACGCCTCCTTGGCGGCATAGCGCTTGGCATAGGTCGCGGCCCGCTGGGCGCGGCGGTCCGCCTTGGCTTTTTCCACCGGGGTGAAGCAGCGCTCGATGAATTTCTCGCCGTAGCGCTCGAGCGTCCGCTCGATGCGCCGGATGTCGATCAGGTCCGTACCCATGCCGAGGATCATCATGGCGCACCACCGACGCGCGCCGCGTCCATCGCCGCCCGCATCTGGCGGATCGAGGCGTCGAGCCCGACGAAGATGGCCTCGCCGATCAGGAAATGCCCGATATTGAGCTCGGCCAGCTCCGGCAGGGCGGCGACGTCGCCGACCGTCTCGAAATCGAGGCCGTGGCCGGCATGGATTTCGAGGCCCAGGCCGTGGCCATGAGCGGCCGCTTCGGCCAGGCGGCGCAGTTCGGCCGCCCGTTCGGGGCCGTCGGCGGCATGGCAATAGGATCCGGTATGGAGTTCCACCACCGGTGCGCCGAGGTGGGCGGCCATGTCGAGCTGCGGCTTGTCCGGTGCGATGAACAGCGAGACGCGGATCCCAGCGGCACCGAGCTTCGCGATGATCGGCGCCAGATGCTTCTGCCCGCCTACGGCGTCGAGCCCCCCTTCGGTCGTGCGCTCCTCGCGGCGTTCCGGCACCAGGCAGGCGGCATGGGGCTTGTGCCGCAGTGCGATCGCCAGCATTTCCTCGGTCGCGGCCATTTCCAGATTGAGCGGCAGCTCGATGGCCGCCATCAGCCGGGCGATATCGTCATCGACGATATGGCGCCGGTCCTCGCGCAGATGCGCCGTGATGCCGTCGGCACCGGCCTCGGCCGCCGCCAGGGCGGCGCGCACGGGATCCGGATGACGGCCGCCGCGCGCGTTCCGCACGGTCGCAACATGGTCGATGTTGACGCCGAGCCGCAGATGCTGATGGACGTACGGCATGGGTTCTCGCTCGAATAGAGATCAGGCGACCAACGGCTTCAGCCGCGCGCGCGTTCCACCGAATTGATCGACGGCATCGCCCGGAGCGCCGCGATCAGATTGGTCAGGTGCTTTACGTCCTTCACCTCGATATCCACCAGGATCTCGAAGAAGTCGTTCGACCGGTTGGTGATCTTGAGGTTGGTGATGTTGCCGGCGTTCTTGCCGATCACCGTCGTGAGGTTGCCAAGCGCGCCCGGCTCATTGCCGAGCATGACATTGATCCGGCCGATATGGCCCTGGCCCTCGTCGGCCGTGTCCCAGGCGACGTCGAGCCAGCGCTCCGGCGTGTCGGCGAAGCTTTCCAGCGTCTCGCAGTCGATCGTATGGATCGTGACGCCCTTGCCGGTGGTCACGATCCCGACGATGCGGTCGCCCGGCAGCGGATGGCAGCAGCCGGCGTAGTGCAGCGCCATGCCCGGGATGAGCCCGCGGATCGGCACGGCATTGTCGGAGCTCTTTGCCTTGCCGCGCGTCAGGGGCACGACCTTCGCGGTCTTCGGCTCGATGCGGTTCGGAAGGACCGCGTTCAGCACTTCGCCCTTGGTGACCAGCCCTTCGCCGACCGCGGCGTAGAGATCCTCGACCCCAGTGACGTTGAAATTCTTGCAGACCGCCTCGAGCGCCTTTTCCGACAGATCCTGGTGCTCGTGGCGGAATGCCTTGGTCAGGATTTCTTTGCCGAGATTCAGGTATTGGGCGCGCTGCTGGGCACGGATGAAGCGGCGGATACGGGCGCGCGCCTTGCCGGTGACGACAAAGCGCTCCCAGGTCGGCGACGGCGTCTGCGCCTTCGACGTGATGATGTCGACCTGGTCGCCGTTCGACAGCTGCGAGCGCAGCGGCACGATGCGGCCGTTGATCTTGGCGCCGACGCAGGTATCGCCGACCTGGCTATGGACGGCATAGGCGAAATCGACCGGTGTGGCCCCGCGCGGCAGCGCGATCAGGTCGCCCTTGGGCGTGAAGCAGAACACCTGGTCCTGGAACATCTCGAGCTTAGTGTTCTCGAGAAATTCCTCGGGGTTAGAATGCTCCAGGATGTCGAGCAGTTCGCGCAGCCAGCGGTACTGCTTGCCCTCGGTCTTGCCGCCGTTCTGCTTG
>DATGEK010000067.1:0-4952 GCA_035310205.1 Aliidongia sp. | reverse complement strand
ATTGGACATTAGGCCGCTGAATCACCATATTAGTTACAAATGAAACAAACATCGGAGGAGCGGCCATGATGGATACCATCGTCGCCCATCGCGAACCCTCGACGCGTGCGGATTTCACCATCGACCAGGGCTGGGATAGCTACACGGACGAGGAGCATGCGATCTGGCGCACGCTGTTCGAGCGACAGGAGAAGATCCTGGTCGGCCGGGCGTGCGACGAATTCATGGCCGGCCTCGACGGATTGGGCGTCGCGGCCGACGGCATCCCGGACTTCCGGCGTCTCTCCGACGTGCTGATGCAGGCAACCGGCTGGCAGATCGTCGCCGTGCCGGGCCTGGTGCCGGACGATATCTTCTTCGAGCATCTGGCCAACCGGCGCTTTCCGTCGACCTGCTTCATCCGGACGCGCGAGCAGCTCGACTATCTGCAGGAGCCGGATGTCTTCCACGACATCTACGGCCACGTGCCGCTGCTGATGAACCCGGTGTTCGCCGACTATATGGAGGCCTACGGCAAGGGCGGGGTGAAGGCGCTGGAACTGGGCGCGCTGCACAACCTGGCCCGGCTCTACTGGTACACGGTCGAGTTCGGGCTGATCAACACGCCGGCCGGCATGCGCATCTACGGCTCCGGCATCCTGTCGTCCAAGGGCGAATCGATCTTCTCGCTGGAGGATCCGGCACCCAACCGCATCAGCTTCGATCTGCTCCGCGTGATGCAGACCAACTATCGCATCGACGATTATCAGGAGAGCTATTTCGTCATCGACAGCTTCGAGCAGCTGTTCGAGGCGACGCGGCCGGACTTCACGCCCTATTACCGCGAACTGGCGGCGCGGCCCGATCTGGAGCCGGGCACGGTGCTGTCGAGCGACACGGTCTGCCATCGCGGCACCGGTCGGCGCTGAGGCGGAGCAAAAAAAAACGGGCCGCGATTGCTCACGGCCCGAGTTTAGGGAGGAAACGCCTAAGAAGACGTACGGCAGAACCGTCGAAGACGACTCATGCCGCACCGCAAAATATGCGCCCCGATCCTTTCGAAATCAATAATCTTTTTGCAGTCGCGAAAAGCTCGTACCAATGTGAGATTCTCCAGGGAATCCGTTGGTTTTGAAGGGATTTAAGTGTGCAGGCTCGGTGAAGGGGCGGATTGCAGTTTTTGCAATGCACAAAAATAAAACCCTTTTGACGCTAGGCGTCGCGTCCGATTCCACTGGTCATTTTCGTGAACGGTGCCTGTATAAATGACAAGCCGTCCCTGTCACAGGCACCTCCTTGATGATGCTCAAGAAATTTCCGGTCCGCGGTCGAATCCTGACGCTTTTGACCCTGGGCAGCCTGCTGGTCGGGCTCGACAGGTCGGGGCTGGCGCCGGCGGTCGGGGGGGTGCGCGACGCGCTGCACGTGCCGAGTCCCGCGCTCGACATCGGCTTCGGCGCCTACGGCTTCGGTTTCTTCCTCGCGCTGGCACTGGCGGGCCTGCTGGTCGAGCGGCTCGGCTCGCCGCGGGTGCTGCTCGGGTGCGGGGTGCTGGCAGCCGTGGCCATGGTGGCGACGATGGCGACGGTGCATGTGGCCATGCTGGCCGTGAGCCGGCTGGCCCTGGGCCTCGCCGCCGGCGGACTGCTGCCGGCCGCGACCGTCCTGCTCGCCCATTGGATCCCACAGCAGGAGCGGGGCAAGGCGCAGGGACTGATCCACGGCGTCTACTGGCTGGGCCCGCTGTTCGCCGGCGCGCTGGTCGGGGCATCGGAATGGTTCGGATCCTGGCGCGGCGCCTTCCTGATCCTGGCCGCGCTCACTGTCGGTTGGTGCCTGCTCTGGCAGCGGATGGGCGCGGTGCTGCACACGTCCAAGCCGCTGCCGGTCTATTGGCGCGGCCATATCGTGCGCTTCCTGCTGCCCTTCTGCCTCGCCTTCGCGCAATCCTGGGGGATCGCGCTCGTGATCGACTGGGTTCCGGCCTATCAGTTGGCGACCTGGCACCTCAACATCCTCGGCTCGGCGCTGCTGACCCCGGTCATCGCGGCCACGGCCGCCGGCGGTGTCATCGCCGGGGGCTTCGCCTGCGACTGGGTGCGGCATGACAGCGGCAATATCCGCCCGGCGCGCCAGTTGCTGCCGGGCCTGGGCTTCCTGGGTGCGGCGGTCGGCACGTTCGCCATGCCCGGCCATCACGAGATCGACGGCATCGTGCTTTCGACCGGGGTGACGCTGTTCTTCCTGTCGCTCGGCACCGCCTCGCTCTGGTCGCTGCCGCTCGACATCGCCGCCGAGCATCCGGCGATCGGCACGCTGTTCATCGGCCTGGGCGCGGCCTTGGCTCAGGTCGTGGCCCCGCTCCGGCTCGCCCAGATGACCGGCCTGTGGTGGCTGGGGCCGACGCTCGGCCTGCCCATGCTGCTGGCGGCCGGCATTGCTTCCTTCCATCTCTGCCCGGATATCGGTATTCCGGAGCCGCCGCCCCCGCCGGCCGAGCCGGAGGAGGGCGAGGGGGCGCCGGCGGCGCCAGCGAAGGGCAAGAAGCACTGACATGGTCGAAATCTATCTCGACGCCGACGCGTGCCCGGTGCGCGAGGAGGCCTACAAGGTCGCCGACCGCCATGGGCTTGTGGTCCATGTCGTGACCGCCGGCAATGTCCGGGTGCCGCGCGATCCCCGGATCCGCCTGATCCTGGTCGAGGCCGGCCCGGACGCGGCCGACGATTGGATCGCCGGCCGGATCGGCGACGGCGACATCTGCGTGACGTCGGACGTGCCGCTGGCATCGCGCTGCCTCAAGGCGGGCGGCCGGGCGCTCGGGCCCTCGGGCCGGCGCTTCACGCCCGACAATATCGGCGAGGCCCTGGCGTCGCGCGAACTCGCCCAGCATCTGCGCGAGCTGGGCGAACTCGGCGGCGGCCCGCGCCCGCTGGCCCAGCGCGACCGGTCGCGCTTTCTCGAGGCGCTCGAGCAACTGGTGCAGGCCAGCAAGCGTTCGGCCTGATACCCATCAACAATCGGAACAAGTCATGTCTTCTGCAAATCGCCCGTGCGTCGTCATCGTGATGGGCGTGTCCGGCTGCGGCAAATCCACCATCGCAGCCATGCTGGCCGGGCGCATGCGCTGGGAGTTCGAGGAGGGCGATGCGCTGCATCCGCCGGCGAACGTCGCCAAGATGGCATCGGGCCAGCCGTTGAACGACGAGGACCGGGCGCCCTGGCTCGCAGCGGTCGCGGCCCAGATCGACCATTGGCGTACGTCCGGCCGCTCCGGCGTCATCACCTGCTCGGCCCTGAAGCGCCGCTATCGCGACGTGCTGATCGGCGACCGGCCGGACGTGCGCATCGCCTATCTGAAGGGCAACCGAGAGCTGATCGCCAACCGCCTGGCCGCACGCCAGGGCCATTTCATGCCGGCGGCCTTGCTCGACAGCCAGCTGGCGGCGCTCGAAGAACCGACCGAGGACGAGCACCCGATCACGGTCGAGATCGGCGCGCGCCCGGAGGTGATCGCCGCGCGCATCGCCGAGGAATTGGAACGGTAGAGCGCGGACGGGCGACTCGCGTTGAACGTGCGAGATTTGTTGCCTACGCTGCGCGGGGGCGCTACTGATCGATAACGTCTAGCTGCCGTGCCGACTGCGGAGTGTCCATCCTGTTCAAGCATCTTGCCGGCGTCTTTGCCGCCGTTTCCCTGTTCGCCGCGGCCGCCCCAGGCCTTGCACAAACCGCGGATTGCCGTCTCGCAAGCTTCGGCGAGGTCCCGATTTCCCAGACGCCGGGCGGACGCTCCGTCCTGGCGGCCAGCTTGAACGGCAGGCCGATCAATCTCGCTTTCGATCTCGAGAATGCCTATGGCGTCGTGGCACAGGCCGACGCCGATGCCTGGAAGGCCGCCGTGCGCGAGGGCGAGGTCGCTTTCATCAGGCAAGGGCGGGACTCGCTGACTGATATCGCAACCTTGGGAAGTCTGAGCGTCGGCACCGCCCGGTTCAACGGGTTCGAAGCCTTCGTCGACAAGGCGGACCTGCATGGCGCGGACGTCGTGCTCGGCACCAACACACTGCGCAATTTCCTGCCGGAGTTCGATATCGGGCACAATGTGCTGCGGTTGTTCGGCAAGACACCGTGCCCCGACAAGGTGGTCTATTGGGCGCCGGAATATCTGCAGCTCGGCTTTCGTAAGGTGGGCGACCGTTTCCTGGTCGACGCGAAGATCAATGGCAGCGAGATCCACGCCGCCATCTCGCCGGGCCTGGCGCGCAGCACGATCTCGCCCGAGGCCGAAACGCGCCTCGGCCTCGCCCGTCCGGACGGGACGGCCGTGGTCGAGACTTTGGAATTCGGCGGCATCAAGCTGCACAATCTGACGGTCGATGCCGAGGAACTGGTCGCCGAGAAGACCCATTCCGGCGGGCCGGCCGCCAATTTCACGGGCCGCCGGGCGTTGACGCCGACGGATCTCAAGATCGGCGACGACGTGTTGAAGCACCTGCGCTTCGTCATCGATTTCGAAGCGCAACGGATCTCGTTCACCACCAGCTGACGCGATCCCGCCTACCCAACGATTCAGAAGGACGTTTTCCCCAATGCGTATAGCCGTTGCCGCTCTGGCATTTGTCGCCGCCGTTTCCGCCTATCAGGCCGAAGCCCAGGATTGCCGGTTGGTCAGCTTCGGTGAAGTTCCGATCTCGCGTGCGGCTGATGGTACAGGCCGGCTGACGGTAATGCTGAACGGCAAGCCGGAGGAGGTTTCTCTCGATTTCGCGAAACCGTTCAGCCGTATCTCGCGAGCAAAGGCGACCGAACTGAATGCGTCGATCAATAATCCGAAGTTTTCATTGTTCGACGGCGCAAACCGCTGATCCGGCGTGATTTTCCGCCGGGGGAGTTTTTCGGTTACTGGACACGCCTGGGGTCGATGCCGAGCCGTTCGAAGGCGGCCTCCTGGAGCCGGGTTGGGCTTGTGT
>DATGEK010000066.1:0-23295 GCA_035310205.1 Aliidongia sp. | reverse complement strand
GTGGTGAAGAACGGATCGAAGGCGCGAGCAATGATCGCCGGCGACATGCCGCTGCCGGTATCGGTGACGCGGATGCTGACGTAATCCCCCGGGACAAGGTCCCGCCGGACGGGCTCCTTCCCGTCCAATGGCCGGTTCGAGGTTCCGATCGTCAGATGCCCGCCGTCCGGCATCGCATCGCGGGCATTGATGCAGAGATTGAGAATGGCGTTCTCCAACTGGTGCTGGTCGCACGATGTCAGCCAGAGCCCGTCGTCGAGCGTCGTCTCGACGATGATCTGGGGCCCGACCGTCCGCTGGATCAGGTCCGCCATCCCGGCGATCAGTGCGTTGACCTGTGTCGGCTTCGGATCGAGCATCTGCCGGCGAGAAAAGGCCAGCAAGCGCTGGGTGAGTGCTGCCGCCCGGCTCGCGGCACCCTGGGCCGTCGAGACGTAGCGCTCGATCTCGGCGAACCGCTCCTTGCCGATACGGATCTTCAGCATTTCGAGGCTGCCGGAAATGCCGGTCAGCAGGTTGTTGAAATCATGCGCGATGCCGCCGGTGAGCTGCCCGATCGCCTCCATCTTCTGTGCCTGTCGGAGCTGCTCTTCCGCGGCCCGGCGCTCGGTCAACTCGATCGCCTCGAACACGATCGCCATGACCTCGCCGGTCCTGCTGAACAGCGGTCGCATGGAAAAATCGAGCGCCCGCTGCCCGGTGGGTAGGTTCAGGACGATCTCGCGCCGAACGGTCAGCCCGCAGGCGACGCGCGGAACCGCCGCCCTGATCTGCTCCGGGATTCCCGGCGTTCCGGTGAACCACGGCGTCTCCCAGAGATATTGATCGAGCACGTCCTCGAGGCTCGCCTCGATCCCCGCGAGCGATGTCGGATTGGCATCGATCAGGATGCCGTCGATCGTCGCCAGCCCCTGGTACTGATAGCTGCTTTCGAAGACCGATCGCATTTGCGCTTCCGAGCGCTCCAACGCGTCCATCGTTTCCTTCTCGGACGTGAAATCGCGTCCGACCGCATTGATGGCCCCTTCGCTCGGCACCGCCGTCCAGCCGATCCAGCGATAACTGCCGTTCTTGTGCCGGAACCGGTTGTCGCAACGGCTGAGCGTTGCCCCCGCGGCGAGGTTGCGGGCGTTCTGCTTGGTCTTCTCGGCATCGTCCGGATGGATGAGATCGAACAGGCTGCGGCCGATCAGCTCCTGTTCGGTCCAGCCGAGAACCCTCGTCCAGGCCGGATTTACCGCGATCATGATGCCGTCGAACCGCGCGACCAGCATGATGTCGGTCGAGAGCTGCCACAGCCGGTTCCTGTCGGCCGTACGCTCGGCAACCTGTCGCTCGAGGGAGGTCGCCAGCGCCCGCAGCCTGCCCTCGGCACGGCCCCGCTGGATCGCGGCATGCGTACGATCCGCGACATCGTGGATGAAGTCGATTTCCGGCCGCGGCCATGATCTGGGCAGCGCGTGATGCACGAAGAACACCGCGACGAGCTCGCCATGTTCCAGGATCGGCAGATTGACGACGGATCGCGTCCCGACCGCCATCCAGGCGGGCGTCGACGCGGCGGTCCGGGCATCCCGCTCGACATCGGCGAAAATGACGGGCTCGCCCCGCTTTAAACTTCCGATGGCCGATCCGTATGGCTGGAAGCGATGCCGCCCTGCCAGCCCGACCATCCCGGCCTGGGCCCAGTCACGCTCCACATCGAGAATCTGCCCGGCCGCATCGATCGTCCCATACCCCGCCCGGCCGACCTTCAGCACGCGCCCGACGATCTGGGCCGCGACGAAGGCCATCATTGCCGGGTCCGTCAGGTTGCGCAGCTGGTCGGCCAGTTCAAACAGCGCCGCCCGTCTGACGTTTCGTCGTGAGAAGCCGGACTCTTTCGAAGTCATCACCCCTCCAATTGCCGTCCCGGTCGCCAAGCATCGACAGATCGGCTTTTTGCCGCAGCACGCGCCTCAAATCAGCCCACTCGCATCCGTCCATATCCTCCAGAACTCGAATCGGTCGGCGCGCTCCCCGGCACGCATCCCGCGCGAAGAAAATGTTCGGCTGAAGATTCGCCAATTGACACTACCGTGGATGTATCCGATCAGGACACACTCCAGGGTAGATAATAAATACTCTCGCAACCCACTTCGCGAGGAGTCGTATATTCTGGAAAAATCAGAATTAGCAGTTCTTGAGAAATATTCGAGGATTTTTAAGCAACTAGCTACTCGAACAAACCGCGCCACCCATCATCGCGTACTAAAGTACCACCGATATTATCTAGCGCTCAAGCATTTCAACATCAATCGACACGAGAGGGTACTGCCGGGACCGATCCGGCGCGAGCATCGACGCCGGTCGAGGACGACCTCAAGCATGGGCGTTTCAGATCGAAACGCGCCGAACCGCAGATTCCGCCCATTTCCAAAGGTTTAGAGGCCCGCTCGACCGCTCACATTGTGACGGATCAGGCTGTAGCACAGCGCCGGAAGAGCGGGATGAGAGCTTTCTCTCACCCGATGTCGTCCCGATCGGCCCTGCGTCGGAGCCGCTGAACGCCGCGGTGGGAGGGACGCTGCGCGGCTCAGCCCCAGGGTGGTGGGCGGGAGGCGGCCGCCCGCTCCCGATCGCGGCGATCGAGGCATTGGTCGATGAGGGCGATCACTTGCGAGGGCCGGAATGGCTTCGGCAGGCGATGGCCATAGACCATCGGGCCGGCTTCGGCCTCTTCGCGCGAGAAATATCCCGAGGTCAAAATCAGGATCGTCTCGGGCATGAAGCGGTAAAGCCAGATCGCCAAGTCGGTGCCATCGGAACCGCCGGGCATCTTCACGTCGGAAATGACGATGTCGATGTCGACGCCGGAGCGCAGAATATTCTGCGCTTCCCTGACGGTCGCAGCCTGCAGGACGCCAAACCCGCCTTCGCCGAGACCGGTCGACAGCATCGTGCGCAAGTCGCTCTCGTCGTCGACGATGAGCACCTTCGCGGCCCGCGTGATCCCACCAGCGGTTGTCAAGATCGTGCCCCTCCCGCCGTGCGGGTCGCGCCGGATCCCGGCTCTTGTAGGGAGAACCCTTTCGCGACCGAATCGTCCCACGGAATTATGCGGGCCGAGCGGAATCGTCCGGGCGGCAGGCCGCCGGCCGATCCAGAGCGCAAGCTGGTGCAGCGGAAACCCTCAGGCCCGGGGCGGCACCCAGCCGAAATCGTCCGGTTGATCCAGGTCGACTTTCTTCAGCCTGCCCGCCAGCGCGTAAGCGCGATAGGCCGCGAGCTTCGCCCTGTCGCCGGTCCGGCTCGCTCCCGGCGCCCGGGGTCGCAAACCGAGGCTCCGCAGCCTTCGGTTGATCTTGTGGATCCGGCCGAACCGCTCCGTCGTATGGGTGTCGAAATTGAAGCTGACCGCGACCGAAACATCATCGCCGTTTTGCGCCCAATGCGGCGCCGTCCAAGGCACGTGCGCGCCGTATCCGCCCTCTAGGCGATGCAGCGTCGCCTCGTGCCGCCGCTCTTCCTTGTAGACCGCGCCATTGCTGTCGCCGGCGAAGTAGCTCTCGATCTCCTGCCTGCTGATCAGCGTCTCGTCCTTCTGGTTGTAGACGGCAAACAGCTTGGTGCCGGCCACCTGCATCAGGAAATTCACGTCGCCATCGATGTGATAGGCCGTGATGCGGCGGGGAGACGCGATCAGGAACGTGGCGCGGCCGCAGACCACGTCGTCGCGCAGGGCCGGGCCGACAAAATCGATGATCGTCGACAGGACCTCGCGCATGAGGGGGCCGACGATCGGGTCGTGCACCACCGATTTCAGCAGCACGAGGGAATTGTTCTCGGCAATATTCTCGAGCGTTGCGGTCAGGGACTTCCGGCCGGACGTCCCTTCCTCCCACCGGGCGGACACGCCGACCGGGCCGTTGGACCAATAAGCGGCATCGGTCTTCTCCAGGCGCCGCCCCAGTTCGATGATGCTGGGCAGTTCCAGCAGCGGGTGTCCCTTCAACCCGTGGCGGAACATGAACGTCGACCGATTGTAGTGCGTCTCGAAATCGTGATTCGGATCTTCCAGCAAGGCATTGCGCGTCAACGCATGGTCTTCAACGTTAACGCGAGAAAACTCGTCGAATGCTTGGCCCATGGCGCTAACGGTTCGACCGCCCCCTTCAAGGATTCATTAGAGAAAATCCAATGAGCTTGAGCTCTAGATTTGTGTCTAACAGAACCTGAAGTTGCCGAAGCGCGCCTTTTGTCATGAACGTATCGACGTGCTCTCAATACGAACTTCGCACGGAGAGGAGTCGTTCCCTCCCAAGGCACGGTGCGTTCGTTTGAAGCAGGAAGATGAAGTCGTCTTCCACGGCGCGCGCGCCTGGTCGACCATCCGCAAGGGGGAAGAACGGCGCAAACGCGTGCAAGGAACCGACGGAAAAGACAAGAATCGGCTTGCCAGGGCGCGCACCATCCCTGCGCCGCCGCGCACCGAAAATGTCCCCTGGGTGCCGCCCCATGCGGTTGCCTGCGAAATCGACTTCGGAGAACGCCATCATGCCAGAGACTGTCGCCGATCAATTCGCAACCACCCTCGCCGCGGCCGGTGTGAAACGGATCTACGGCGTGGTCGGAGACAGCCTGAACGGCCTAACCGACTCCCTGCGCCGCCAAGGCAAGATCGAATGGATCCATGTCCGGCACGAGGAGACCGCCGCCTTTGCCGCCGGCGCCGAGGCGCATCTGACCGGCGAACTCGCGGTCTGCGCCGGCAGCTGCGGCCCCGGCAACCTGCACCTCATCAACGGCCTGTTCGACTGCCACCGCAGCCGCGTGCCGGTGCTTGCAATCGCAGCCCATATCCCCTCGGCCGAGGTCGGCTCCGGATATTTCCAGGAGACGCACCCGCAGGACCTGTTCCGCGAATGCAGCCACTACAGCGAGTTGGTCTCGGGCGCGCATCAAATGCCGCGCACGCTCGAAATCGCTATCCGGGAGGCGGTCGGCAAGCGCGGCGCGTCGGTGATCGTCATGCCCGGCGATGTGGCCCTGCAGCCTGCGGCCAGCGCCCCGCCGCCCAAGCTCGGCGGCCTGTTGCCGGCCCAGCCGATCATCACACCGGCGAAGCACGAACTCGGCCTGCTCGCGGCGCTGCTGAATGGCGGGCGTCGCGTCACGCTCCTGTGCGGCGGTGGCTGCGAGGGTGCCCATGCGGAGCTGCTGGCGCTGGGCGAGCGCCTCAAATCGCCCATGGTGCATGCGTTGCGCGGCAAGGAACATGTCGAGTGGGAGAATCCCTACAGTGTCGGCATGACCGGGCTCATCGGCTTCTCGTCGGGCTATTACGCCATGCTCGATTGCGACGTGCTGCTGATGCTCGGCACCGACTTCCCCTATCGGCAGTTCTATCCCCAGGGCGACGCCGTGCGCATCGCCCAGGTCGACATTCGCGCCGGACAGATCGGACGGCGTGCGCCGGTCGATCTCGGCGTGGTCGGCGACGTCAAGGCGACGATCGCGGCACTGCTGCCGCTGCTCGATCAGAAGACTGACGGGACCCATCTGGCGCAGGCGCAGAAACATTACGTCAAAGTGCGCAAGTCGCTCGACGAGCTTGCGGTCGGCAAACCGGGGGGCGGCCTGCTCCATCCCCAGCAAGTGGTGAAGGCGATCAGCGACCACGCCTCGGACGATGCGATCTTCACCTGCGATGTCGGGCTGCCGACCGTGTGGTCAGCCCGCTATCTGGCGATGAACGGCAAGCGGCGGCTGTTGGGCTCGTTCTGGCACGGCTCGATGGCGAACGCCATGGCCCAGGCGATCGGCGCCCAGGCGGCGTTCCCGAAACGCCAGGCGATCTCGCTGTCGGGCGACGGCGGCTTCTCCATGCTGATGGGCGATTTCCTCAGCCTCGTGCAGCTCGGCCTGCCGGTGAAGGTCGTCGTCTTCAACAACGGCGCGCTCGGCTTCATCGAGCTCGAACAGAAATCCGTGGGCTTTCTCAGCACCGGGACCGAGCTCAAGAACCCGAACTTCGCGGCGATGGCCGAGGCCGTCGGCGTGCGCGGCATCCGGATCGAGAAGCCCGACGAGGTCGAGGCCGGTATCGCCGCGGCCCTCGCCCATGACGGACCGGTTCTGGTCGATGCCGTCGTCAACCGGTCCGAGCTTGCCATCCCGCCGACCATCACCGTCGAAATGGCCAAGGGCTTCTCGCTCTACATGGTCAAGGCCATCATGAGCGGCAAAGCCGACGAGATCATCGACCTGGCGCGGTCGAACCTCTGGCGATAGGGAGCGAGTATCACCGTCGGCTGAACGAGATCGGGGGGTGCGGTCGCTGCAATTTCGTCGGCCGGCTCGCTCCACGGCCTGCCCTGTCTTATGCTGCCTCCATGGCGGTTCGATCAGGAGCGCGGCCGACGCGGGTCGGAACGCCGCTATGCACGGTTACTTTCCCACGGTTTCAGGAGGGCCTGCACGCGATGACGAATAATAAGAAGACGCAAATCGTGATCGTCGGCGGCGGTGCGGGCGGGCTGGAGTTGGCGAGACGGCTGGGAGCACGGTACGGCCGGAAGGCGCACGACATCATCCTCGTCGATCGTAACCGCACCCATATCTGGAAGCCGCTGTTGCACGAGGTCGCGGCGGGCTCGCTCGACGCCAACCTCGACGAAGTCGGCTATCCGGGCCACGGCCACCGCTGGGGCTACCGCTTCTTCTACGGCACGCTCGAAAGCATCGATCGCGAGGCCCGCACCATCACGCTCGCGCCGTTGCTCGACGAGGACGGCAGCGAGCTGATCGGCCGCCACACGATCCGCTACGACTATCTGGTCATCGCGATCGGATCGCGGGCGAATGATTTCGGCACGCCGGGCGTCCGGCAGAACTGCATCTTCCTCGACGACCGGCGGGCGGCGGACCGGTTCCGCAATCGGCTGCTGAACCATTGCCTCAGGGTGTCGCTGGCGATGAGCCGCGATGCTGGTGCCGACGCCTACGTGCGGATCGGCATCGTCGGAGGCGGAGCGACCGGCGTCGAGCTTGCGGCCGAGCTCTACAATGCCGCCTCGGGATTGCGCGACTACGGCCTCGAGGTCTTCGACGAAAAGCGGCTGAAGGCGACGCTGATCGAGGCCGGCCCGCGCATCCTGCCGGCGCTGCCGGAGCAGCTCGCCGCCGCGGCCAAGGCCGAGCTCGAGAAGCTCGGCATCAGGGTCCTGGCAAGTACGCGGGTGACCGAAGTTTCGCCCGACGCCATCCACGCGTCGGGCGAACGCATCCCATGCGACCTCATGGTCTGGGCCGCCGGCGTGCAAGGCGCCGACGTCCTTGACCAGATCGGCGGGCTGGAGACGACGCGATCGAACCAACTCGTCGTGCGGCCGACGCTCCAGACCACCCGCGACGACCGGGTCTTCGCCTTGGGCGACTGCTGCTTCTGCCTGCTGCCGGGCAGCCAACAGCCGGTACCGCCGCGCGCGCAATCGGCCCACCAGATGGCGGCGACGGTCGGGCGCAATCTGGACCGGCTGATGCAGGGCAAGCCGCTGGTTTCCTACGTCTACCACGACCACGGCTCGCTCGTTTCGCTCAGTCGCTTCTCGACGGTCGGCAGCCTGATGGGCAATCTCGTCGGCGGACGGATGGCGGTAGAGGGCCGCCTGGCACGGTTCGTCTATATGTCGTTGTACCGCATGCATCTCCTCGCCATTCATGGCTGGCTCAAGGGCACGGCGCTCATCGTCGTCGGTCATGTAAACAGAATCGTCCGGCCGAAGCTGAAGCTGCACTGACCGGCCGCGGTTCGAAAAACCGATGGAACCAACCGTATTCGCGTACCGTTGGCCATCGCGTTAGCTATCAAGCTCAGATCACCTTCACGGAACGACCTTCGTCACTTGTCGCTCTGAAGTATAGACCGAAGAGTGCGCGCGAAATTATTTGCGGCGCGCGAACATTCCAGAATGAACCGTAGAAAAATAAGAAGGACATAAGGGCAACTCGGGAAAGCAGGGGGCCACATGCCGTCTACTCAAGTCGCCATTGTCGGTGCTGGTCCGTACGGGCTGTCGATCGCCTCGCACATGCGCGCGAGGGGTGTGGAATACCGAATTTTCGGGCAGCCGATGCACCTGTGGACGCACCAGATGCCCGAAGGCATGGAGCTGAAGTCGGAGGGGTTCGCCTCGAGCCTGTTCGATCCGGAGGGGCGCTTCACGCTCGAACGCTATTGCACCGAGCACGGCCTGCCCTATCGCCGCACGGGGCTTCCGGTGAAGCTCGACACGCTGAATGCCTACGCCCTCGCCTTTCAGCGAACCGTGGTCCCGGATCTCGATCAGCGCCTGGTCGTTGCCGTCGAGCCGTCGACAAACGGCTTTCTGCTGCGGCTTGAGGACGGCGAGATCATGACGGCCCAATCCGTCGTGGTGGCCGTCGGCGTCAGTCATTTCCGGCACATTCCCGAGATCTTCAAGGGCATGCCTTCCGAGTTCGTCACGCACAGCCTCGACCACCGCGACCTGGCGAAATTTCGCGGCCGCAGCGTCGCCGTCATCGGCCGCGGCGCCTCCGGCGTCGATATCGCATCGTTGCTGTGCGACCAGGGCGTCGACGTGCAGTTGATCGCACGAAAACCGACCATCGCCTTTCATGAACCACCGGCCCCGGGGGGACGCTCGCTGCTGGCTCGGCTCCGCTGGCCGGAATCGGGTATCGGCAACGGCTGGCGCAGCCTATTCCTGGCGGACGCGCCCTGGGCGTTCCACCACCTGCCCGAAAGCTTGCGGCTCAAGGTGGTCCGGGTGCATCTGCCGCCGGCGCCCGGCTGGTTCATGAAGGACCGGACCCTCGGCCGCGTGCCCCTGCTACTCGGCCAGACGCCGCAGCAGGCCGAAATTCGCGACGGTCGCGTGCAGTTGAGCCTGGTCGACGCGAATGGCATGCGGCGGCTGGTGACGGTCGACCACGTCATCTCGGCGACCGGTTTCAAGACCGACCTGCACCGCCTGTCATTCCTGGACGAAGCGCTGCTTCGGCGCATTCGGATGGTCGAGAATACGCCGATCCTGTCGTCCTCGTTCGAATCCTCGGTGCCGGGCCTGTTCTTTGCCGGGTTCGCCTCGGCGAACGGCTTCGGGCCGGTCGTACGGTTCATCGTCGGCGCCGGCTTCACGGCACGGAGTGTTTCGGCGCGCGTCGCGGGCTTCGCCCGAACGCGACGCTACGCAGATCCAGCCGCCGCCTGACGGCGGTCTGGCGTTCATGGGCGGTCCGGATAGGGGGTCCGGAGCGCCAGCGCGCGCGGTCGACGGAGTATTTCCGGCGACCGCGCCACAAGCACATGAGGCGATAGATCATGACGATTTGGGTCGGTCTGCTTGCACTGGATAGCTGGGTGTCGTCGGCGCGGCTCGCGGAAGCGCTGCGGGCAAGCGGACTGCGCATCGGCGCGTTCTGCGAGGCCGGATCACCGCTGGCGGCGACCCGTCACGTCGACCGGCTGAACGCGATAGACGAGACCGGCCTGCGCGCGGCACTCGAGCAGTTCTGCGCCGAGCACCGGCCGGTGGCCGTCGTCCCCTGCGACGAGCGCGCCGTCCGGGCACTTCATGAGCTGTTCGCCGATAACTCGACCTCGACCGAACTGCGCCAGACGATCCGGCGTTCGCTCGGCGATCCGCAGGGCTATGCGGTGGCGACCAGCAAATGGTCGACCCATGCGCTGGCGACCAGGCTCGGCCTGCGGGTTCCCGCACAGCGCCAGATCGCGTCCATCGATGAGGCGTTGGCCTTCGCGTCAGCCTGCGGCTACCCGGTCATCCTGAAGCGCGAAGGCACCTATGGCGGCGCCGGCTGCCGGGTCTGCCGCTCCGAGGGCGACATCCTGTCCGGCTACCGCGGGCTGCTGGCGTCGGGGCGGCTGCAGAAGCTGAAAGGCCGCGCCCAGGCCTGGATGGGATGGCTTCGCGACAGTTCCGAGCGATCGTCCGAGCCGCTCATCATCCAGCGGTTTCATGAGGGGCAAACGGCGTTCAGTGCCGCGGTAGCGCGCGACGGCGTGATGCTGAAGGGACTGGCCACCACGGCCGAACGCGTCCACCCGCAGCCGACCGGGGCGAGCACGGTTGTCCGCCTGAGGGAAACGCCGGATCTGGTCGAGATCACGGCAGCCCTGGTGCGGGAGCTCGGCTACAGCGGCTTCATCGGCGTCGACTTCATCATCGACCACGCATCTGGCCTCGCCTATCTGCTCGAGATCAATCCGCGGGTGACCCCGCTCGCGCCCCTCGGCCGGCGCCTGGGCGGCGACCTGTGCGCGGCCTTCGCCGCGAGCTTTGCCGGCACCACGGTGCCGCCTACCCCCCGACAGACCACGATCGCCGCCCTGTTCCCGAACGAGTGGCTGCGCGATCCGGAGAGCCCCTACCTGACGACGACCTATCACGACGTGCCGCATCACGATCCCGAGCTCATGGCCTGGATCTACAGCCACCTGCCGGCGACCCGCCGCTTCATGCTGCGATGGGGAATATTGCCCTGCGCCGGCCTCGACCGGGCCGCGCGGCGTGGCGGGGGGCTCGCCAGTGCCACCGAACATCCGTTGGAACCGGTCGAAATCACCGGTGTTGCCAAACAGGATTTTGGCCATGAACCCGGCTAAGCGGATCTGAGCAAAGGGAACTGGCATCGCAACGGCCTTGCGTTTCCATGAAGACCTAGCGACCATTCTTCGGTCCATGCAGATGGAGGAACGAGATGGCGCCCCAACAGGTAGGCTTTCTCTTGCTTCCCGGCTTCTCGATGGTGACCCTGGGGGCTGCCGCCGATTTGCTGAATAGCTGCGGACCGCCGACGGAGCCGTTCTACAGCTTGAACCTGATCGGGATCGACGGCGGTCCGGTCCGGTCGAGCACCGGCTTCGTGCTGCTGCCCCAGCAGTCGATCCGGGAGGCGTCCGGCTTCTTCGTCGTGCTTGTCGTCTCGAACCTCGATTTCGCGGAATTCTACGACGAGCAGGCGGCCGCATGGCTGCGCCAGCAGGCCAGGAATGGCAGCCGGATCGGTGCGCTCGGCTCCGGCGCCGTGTTTACCGCGAAGACCGGGCTGCTCGACGGCTATCGCTGCACAACCCATTGGCGGCTGTTCGGGGAAGTCGCGCGGCGATTCCCGGATGTGGTGCTCACCCGCGACCTCTACTCCATCGACCGCGACCGGATGACCTGCGCCGGCGGGACGGCGGTGCTCGACCTGATCCTGGCTCTGGTCGCGCAGGATCATGGCTACGAACAGGCGGCCGAAGCGGCCGAATTGATGCTGCATACGCGCATCAGGCCCTCCACCGAAAGCCAACGCATGGCGGTGCAATGGCGGTTCAACCTGACCGACAAGCGGCTCGTGCGCGCGATCATGCTGATGGAGGAAACGCTCGAGAAGCCGGCCTCGCTGCCCGAGCTGGCGTACGGCGCCGGCATGTCGAACCGCCAGTTCCAGCGGTTGTTCACGCGCGAACTTGGCCAATCGCCCGCGCGCTTCTATCTGGAACTGCGCCTGAAACATGCGCGAATGCTGCTCCAGCGGTCGACCGGCTCGATCCTCGATGTGGCGCTCGAGTGCGGCTTTGCCGATCCGTCCCACTTCACGCGCCAATATCGCCAGCTGTTCGGCGAGACACCCGGCCAGGCGCGCCGCAAACGCCTCGCCCAGGGCGAAGGGACGCCTCATTTCGCACCTGCGGCATAATGGCGCCGATAGACCAGGAAAGGGCGCAATCTGCCAGGACGAAAAATATGGTTAACGTTAGGTTAACGACATGCGGAACAACGCCTCGCGACGAACAGCGACGAGGGGATTTCCGCAAGAACAGGCCGATTAGTCCAGGGAGGCTTCCATAACAAAACCGTTCAGCCGTGCGGGGATCGAGCCGCAGTTCGCCGAACTGATGGCAGATCCGCTCACTCACCTCGTCATGCGCCGCGATCGCATCACGGAACATGAAGTCCGTGCTGCCGTCGAGATCGCCCGACGCGCCGTCGCGCCGCTTCGACGCGACCACGGCCGCTGAACCGCGGCTCGGCGTCTGCCGGTCGGGTCGGCAGGCCTGACACCCCTCCCCCATCGAGAGAGTCAGAATGACGAAGTCCGAGAACACGCCCGCCGTGTCCACCGTTTCGAAGCCGGTTGCCGAGAAGCCGGCTTCGCCCGTCGCGACCGCACCTTCCTCGACGCTTTCCGTAACTCGCAGTTCAGTGGTGAATTTGATGACGAATCCGACCTTCAAGGGCTTTGACGATCTCACGACCTTCGGGCAGGCGAATATCGACGCCCTGGTTCAGACCAACGCCGTCTTCGCCAAGGGTGTCGAAGAATTCTCCAAGGAGATCGCGAGCCTCGCCCGCATGTCGCTCGAGACTGGTGCGGCCGCGGCCAAGGCGACCTTCGCGGCCAAGACAGTCAAGGACGTGGTGGCGGTGCAGACCGATTTCACCAAGGCGTCGTTCGAGAAGCTGTTCGCCAACTGGGCGCGCTTCGGCGAGCTGAGCGTCAAGCTCGCGACCGAGACCGCTTCGCCGCTCGCCGCGCGCGCCAACGCCGTGGCAGCGCTCGTAGGCCAGCCCGCCGCCTGACCGAAGCGGGCGCCCGATCGCGGCGCCGCTTCCAAGAAATTATCGACTTGCCTGGTCCCTGGGTTCGCCCAGGGACTTTTTTATTCTGTCGGGCGCGACATCCCGGTCGATCAGGGCGACCATAAATGTCGCTGAGCGGAGCGGCGCATTCGGCTAGAGTGTGGCAGAGCCGACGAACAGCCCGCGGCCCGAATGGGCGTCGGTGGCTACGCGGCCCGGCACGTCCCCTGCGCTCCCACCGAGGAGATGACGCGTGATGAAAGGCTCCGATCTGCTCGTCGCCGCCCTGGAGAACGAGGGCGTGGAACGCGTCTTCGGCATTCCGGGCGAAGAAAATCTGGATGTCGTCGAGTCCATCCGCAAGTCGTCCATACAACTGGTCTTGACCCGCCATGAGCAAGCGGCGGCGTTCATGGCCGCCACCTATGGCCGACTGACCGGCAAGCCCGGCGTCTGCATAACCACGCTTGGCCCGGGCGCGTTGAACCTGACGACGGGCGCCGCCTACGCGCTCCTCGGCGCGATGCCGATGATCATGATCACCGGCCAGAAAGGCATTCTGTCGTCACGCCAGGCTGGATTTCAGATCGTCGACATCGTGGCGACGATGAAGCCGCTGACGAAGCTGGCCCGGCAGATCGTCTCGCCGATGATGATCCCGACCCTGGTGCGCGAGGCCTTCCGCGTGGCCGAGGAAGAGCGTCCGGGCCCCGTGCACTTGGAACTGCCGGAAGATATCGCCGCCGAAGAGTGCGACGAGGTCGCGCTGGTTCCGCCGCATCCGGTGGAGCTGCCGGTCGCAGGAGAGTACGCGCTCGATCGCGCGGCCCAGATGATCATGCAGGCGCGCCGGCCCCTGCTGATGCTCGGCGCCGCGGCCTCGCGGCCCCGATCGACGTCGGATCTCGCCCAGTTCGTGCTGCGCACGAAGATCCCCTACTTCACGACGCAGATGGGCAAGGGCACCGTGCCCGGCGGCACCGAACTCTATATGGGGACGGCGGCGCTTTCCGAACGCGACTATGTGCACGAGGCCATCGAGCAGGCCGACCTCATCATCACCATCGGCCACGACACGGTCGAGAAGCCGCCGTTCATCATGGGCGCCAAGGGGCCGAACGTGATCCATGTCGGCTATGTACCGGCCAATGTCGAGCAGGTCTATTTCCCCCAGGCGGAGGTGATCGGCGACATTGGTCCGTCGCTGAAACGGCTCGCCGACCGCGTCGAAGGCAAGATCCCCCATGCGCAGGCCCTGCTGCCCCTGAGGGACGGCATCCTGGAGCGAATTGCCGCGCGCGCCACGGAAGATCGCTTCACGCCGCAGCGCTTGGTCCATGACATTCGCGAGGTCATGCCGGCCGACGGCGTCCTCGCGCTCGACAATGGCATGTACAAGATCTGGTTCGCCCGCAACTACCGGACGCGGATGGCGAATACGCTGCTGCTCGACAATGCGCTCGCCACCATGGGTGCCGGCCTGCCGTCGGCGATGATGGCGGCAATGCTCCATCCCAAGCGGCGCGTGATGGCCGTATGCGGCGACGGCGGCTTCATGATGAACAGCCAGGAGCTGGAGACGGCGATCCGGCTGAAGCTGAACCTCGTCGTGCTGGTCATCGAGGATCGGGCCTTCGGCATGATCCGCTGGAAGCAGGCGGTCGATCAATTTGCCGACTTCGGCATGACCTTCGAGAACCCCGACTTCGTGAAATATGCGGAGGCTTACGGCGCGCGGGGCACGAAGGTCACGGCGATCGAGGACTTCCGGCCGACCCTGGAAAAGGCTTTCGCCGACGGCGGCGTCCATCTCGTCGTCGTGCCGGTCGACTACTCGGAAAACAAGCGGGTCCTCGTCGACGAACTTCGCCAACGGCTCCCCCCGGCGCAGGAGGCATGAAGATGGCCAAACCGCTGCAAGTCGTACAGGCCTTCGACCGGAACCCGATCGCTGAGATTCCGACCGATGACGCCCAGACGCTTGAAACCAAGCTCGCCGCCGCGGCGGCAGCGCTCGGCGATCGCGACGGCTGGCTCGAGCCCCATCAGCGTAGCAACATCCTCCAGCGTGCCGCGAGCCTGCTCGAGGCGCGCCAGGGTCAATTCACCAGGCTCATCGCCCAGGAGGGCGGCAAGCCGTGGAAGGACGCGGCCGTCGAGGTGGTCCGGGCGATCGACGGGCTGCGCAGCGCCGCGGAGGAACTCCGCACCTTCGCCGGCCGGGAAATCCCCATGGGCCTCACGCCGGCGAGCGAGGGGCGATGGGCCTTCACCACCAAGGAGCCGATCGGCGTCGTCGCGGCGATCTCCGCGTTCAACCATCCCCTGAACCTGATCATCCATCAGGTCGCCCCGGCGGTCGCCGTCGGCTGCCCGGTGATCGTCAAGCCGGCGGCGACGACGCCGCTCTGCTGCGTCGAGCTTGTCGCCCTGCTGCACGAAGCGGGCCTCGCCGAACCCTGGTGCCAGACGCTCATCACCGAAGACAATGCGCTGGCCGAGCAGCTGGCGACCGATCCGCGGGTCGCGTTCCTCAGCTTCATCGGCTCCGCCCGGGTCGGCTGGCACCTGCGCAGCAAGCTGGCGCCTGGCGCCCGGTGCGCGCTGGAGCACGGCGGCGCCGCGCCCGTCATCGTCGATCGCAGCGCCAAGCTCGACCGGGTGATCGAGCCCATCGTCAAGGGCGGCTATTACCACGCGGGCCAGGTCTGTGTGTCGGTCCAGCGGATCTTCGTCCACAAGGACATCCAGGCCGAGTTCGTCGAGCGATTTTCGGCACGGGTCGGCGCGCTGCGCACCGGCGACCCGCTGCAGCCCGAGACCGATGTCGGCCCGCTGATCCTGCCGCGCGAGACGACGCGGGTCGTGTCCTGGATCGATGAGGCGACGGCGGCCGGTGCACGCTTGATCGGCGGCGGACGCCTCAGCGAGACGACGCTGTTGCCGGCGGTCCTGGTCGACCCGCCCGCGGGCGCCAACGTGTCACGCTCCGAGATCTTCGGGCCGGTCACCTGCATCTACGGCTTCGACAACCTCGACAGCGCGATCGACATAGCGAACTCCCTGCCGTTCGCGTTCCAGTCGAGCGTGTTCTCGACCGACATCGGCCCTGCCCTTCGGGCCGCCCGCCGCTTCGACGCGTCCGCCGTGCTGATCAACGATCACACCGCCTTCCGCACCGACTGGATGCCGTTCGCCGGCCGCCGCCAATCCGGTTACCGCACCGGCGGCATCCCCTGGACGATGGAGGACATGTCCCAGGAGAAAATGGTCGTCCTGCGCTTCGACGACTGACAGCCGGCGGCGGACGCATCGAAATTCGGCGAACCTCGATCCCTATGGTGCAGCACCGGTCCCTGCCCTAGGATGCGGTCCGGATCAGGTGGTTGCGGAAGATGAGGCGATGGAGGGGCCCGGGGCGCCGACTAGAGACGTAATCTCGTTTGGTCCTTTCACCTTAGTGCCGAGCGAACGGCTTCTGATCAAGGACGGCGCGCCCGTGGAACTGGGCGCGCGGACCCTTGATGCGCTGATTGTTCTGGCGTCTCGCCCCAACGAGGTCGTCGGCAAGAGAGATCTGATGGCGCGGGTCTGGCCCGACGTCACCGTGGAAGAAGGCAGTTTGCGCTTTCACATCGCCAACTTGCGTCAGGCGCTCGGCGATGGGAAAGACGGTGCCCGATACATCGCCACGCTCGCCGGGCGGGGCTATTGCTTCGTGGCGCCGGTCTCGCGGTCGACCGACCGGCCCAGCGGACGCGCGACCGCCTCGTCCCCTGCCCCGAGCGCGAACTTCCTCCCAGGCCGGCTCATGCGAATGGTCGGGCGGGCCGATGCCGCCCTTACGGTTTCCAGCGAGTTGGCCGCCTCGCGCTTCGTCACGATCGTGGGCTCTGGCGGAGTCGGCAAGACCACGCTCGCCGTAGCGGTCGCCCATGATTTGCTCGAGGGTTTCGCCGGCGCCGTCCTCTTCTTCGACCTGGGAATGCTGAGCGATCCGGACATGGTGGCCGCCTCCTTGGCCGCCATGCTGGGGCTGTCGGTCCAGTCCGACGATCTGACGCCGAGCCTGATCGCATATTTGCAAGACAAGCGACTGCTCCTGATTTTCGATAATTGCGAACATCTCATCGACGCGGCCGCAGCCCTGGCGGCCCGCATCTTCCTGGCCGCACCGCAAGTCCATATCCTCGCAACAAGCCGCGAATCCCTCAGGGTCGAGGGCGAGCGGGTCTACAGATTGGAACCGCTGGCCTTTCCGCCGGCGGATCCGGGGCTCACCGCCCAGGCGGCTTCGACCTTCCCCGCGACTCAGCTGTTCGTGGAACGCGCAGCGGCGAGCGGCGGCCGCTTGGACCTGACCGACGCGGACGCCGCTATCGTGGCCAGCATCTGCCGGAAGCTTGATGGGGTGGCGCTGGCGATAGAGCTGGCGGCCGGACGGGTTCAGGCCTATGGCCTGCAGCAAACCGCGGCACTGCTCGACCAGCGCCTCAGCCTGTTGTGGCAGGGCCAGCGCTCGGCGCCGCCACGCCAGAGAACCCTGCAGGCCACGCTGGACTGGAGTTACGAGCTCCTGTCCGAAGTGGAACGCGTGGTGTTTCGCCGGCTCGCCGTGTTCGTCGGGACCTTTACCCTCGAGGCGGCGCTGGCCGTCGCGACGACCGCGACCGTCGATCAGGCCCTCCTGTTCGGCGCCATCGACAGCCTCGTTGCCAAATCGATGGTCGCGACCCGTCCTGTCGGCGCAATGATGCGCTACCGGCTGTTGGCAACAACGCGCGCTTACGCCCTCGACATCCCTCTTGGCGACACCGAGCTCGCCGACTTGGCCTCGCGCCACGCAACCTACTGCCGACGCTGGCTGGAGCAGACCGGAGCCGACTGGCCGAGCTTGTCGAACGCGGCGGAACGGGCCCCGTACCTTGCCGGCCTCGGCAATGTGCGCGCGGCGCTGGACTGGTGCTTCGGCGTCAACGGCAATGCCGAAATCGGCGTCGGACTCGCCGCCGCCGCCGCGCCCGTTTTGATGGCAATGTCCCTGCTCACCGAATGTCATCGCTGGTCGGAGCGAGCGATCCTCGCCCTCGACGATGCCACGCGCGCGGGGGGCGAGGAGATGCATCTTCAGGCGGCATTGGGATTGTCGTCGATATTCACGCGCGGCAGCAGCGAAGCGGCCCGTGTGGCCTTGAACAGAGGCCTTGCGATTGCCGAGGACCGTGGCGACGCCCTCACCCAGTTGCAGCTGCTCGGCATTCTGTACATGTTCCATGGCCGTATCGGCGATCCCAAGGCCTCCCTGCACTACGCCGAGCGCAGCGTCGCCGTCGCAGAGGCCATTGCGGATCCGGCCGCAATCGCGTTGGCCCATTCCCTCTTGGGGCTTTCACTCCACTTTATCGGCGATCTCGAGCGGGCCCGCGCAGAGCTTGAGGCCGCGCTGCGGCATCGGACGGGCTCCCGGCAGACCAGCACGATCCATCTGGGCTTCGAGGGCCAGGCCGTGGCGGGCTGCGGCCTGGCACGAACCTTGTGGCTGCAGGGCCACCCGGTTCAGGCCGTGGAACGCGCACGCCAGACCGTGAAGAACGCCGCTGCCGCGGACCATCCGGTAACGCTGTCCATGGCCTTGATCTGGGCCGTGTCCGTGTTCCTTTGGACCGGCGATCTCGAGAGCGCCGAAGAGCATATAGACTGGTTCATCTCCCGCGCGGAAACCTATTCCCTCGGGCCGTATCTCGCGGTCGGGTGCGCCTTCAAGGCGGATCTGGCCATACGCCGGGGCGACGCAAGAGCCGGGGTCGAGAGCCTGCGGAGTTCTCTGCAGGACCTGCACTCGGCGCGTTACGAACTGCTGACCCCGGAGTTCAACCTTGCCCTTGCTCAAGGGCTTGGGGCGATCGGCGAGTCCGACGAAGCCATCGCGTTGATCGACGAGACGATCCGGCTGGTCGAAGCAAATGGCAACCTCTCCTATCTGCCGGAGCTGCTGCGCGTGAAGGGCGGGCTGCTTCTCTCGGCGTCCCGGCCGAGCGGTCACGACGCCGAACTCTGCTTCACGCAATCGCTCGACTGGAGCCGCCGCCAGGCGGCACGCGCCTGGGAGCTGCGCACCGCCGTCGATCTGGCGGCACTCTGGGCCGCCGAGGGACAACGGCAGCGCGCCCGGGAACTGCTGCGGCCGGTGTTCGAGCAGTTCACCGAGGGCTTGGATACGGCAGATCTGCTCGCCGCGAAGCAGCTGCTGGCGTCGCTGGCCTAGGTTCATTCATCCGTCGGCCGGGACGAGGCCGCCGATCAAAGCCGATCGGCGTCGACGACCGCTTGGGCAAAGGCCTGCGGGGCCTCCTGGGGCAGGTTGTGGCCGATGCCGCCCGTGATGAGCCGGTGCGTGTATTTGCCGGAGAATTTCTTGGCATAGGCACTGCTGTCCGGGTGCGGTGCGCCGTTGGCATCCCCTTCCAGGGTAATCGTGGGCACGGTGATGGCCGGCCCCCCGGCAAGCCGCTTCTCCAGGTCGTCGTATTTCGCCTCGCCCTCGGCCAGGCCGATCCGCCAGCGGTAATTATGGATCACGATCTCGACGTGGTCCGGGTTGTCGAAGGCGGCGGCGCTGCGGTCGAACGTGGCATCGTCGAAATTCCACTTCGGCGAAGCGATCTGCCAGATCAGCTTCGCGAAATCACGCCGATATTCGGCATAGCCGGCCCGGCCGCGCTCGGTGGCGAAATAGAATTGGTACCACCAAGCGAGCTCGGCCTTGGGCGGCAGCGGCTTCTTGTTCGCCTCCTGGCTGCCGATCAGATAGCCGCTCACGGAAACCAGGGCCTTGCAGCGCTCCGGCCAGAGCGCCGCCATGATGTCGGCCGTCCTGGCGCCCCAATCGTAACCGGCGACGACCGCCTTCTCGATCTTGAGCGCGTCCATCAAGGCGATGATGTCGACAGCCACGACCGATTGCTGGCCATTGCGGGCCGTATCGCTCGAAAGAAAGCGCGTGGAGCCATAGCCGCGCAGATAGGGAACGATCACCCGGTAGCCCTGCGACGCCAGCAGCGGAGCGACATCGACATAGCTGTAGATGTCATAGGGCCAACCGTGCAGCAGGATGACCGTAGGACCGTTGGCGGGGCCGGCTTCGGCGTATCCGGCGTTCAGGAGGCCGGCATTGATCTGCTTCAGGGGGCCGAACGACGTGTTCGTTCCCGGTTTGACCGCCGGCAGAACTGCCGACTTTGCCATGCTGGATTGGGCATTCGCCGCACCAATCATGCCGAACTGGACGGCCGCGACGGTCATGGCCGCAGTCCCGAAGAAGCGGCGGCGCTGATGGTTGATTTCTTCGGACATGTAGAACTCCCTTCCTTGACCGCCGGTCTGGGTGCGCGACCGCGAGCGAGCCGGCCACAATCAGCCCGCCCTCACCCAGGTCCGTGACAGCGTCCGCGAAGGCCCTTGGCGCTTCCTGCGGCAAGTCGTTACCGGCACACCCACTTAAGCCGAGGCCGCCGAAAAGCGCCCGTTAGGGGTTGCGAACAGCTGTTAGCTGTTGCCAGGAGTGGCAGCTCGGCAATCACCGGCGCCGTCCCGTGCTCACATCAGAGTGCTCCGCCCGGCATGGTAAAGCCAGCGGGCAGCAGGCTGCGGGACATGCCCCACAGCCTGCTGCCCTGCCTTCAACCATCAAGCATTACGTGTGACACTTATGGCGCGACGTCGAGGGTCGCCTTCATGTTGGGATGGAAGCGGCAATAATATTGGATCGTCCCAGCCTTCTTCAAAATTGAGGTGACGGTCTTTTTCGCCGGGATCGTTACATCCCAGTCGCCGTTTCGCGCCGTTGCAGTATGGGCAAGAACGTCCTTGTTGATCCATTCGACGGTGTCGCCGACCTTTGCCGTGGCCTCGGGCGGCGAGATCACCAGGTTTTCCATCGTGATTTGAATGGTTGCCGCATGCGCCGAGACGGGCATTCCCAACATCAGTGCGGTAGTAATCGGCAGAACCCATCTCGGCGTCATGCGAGGCTCCTTACTTCAGGCTCGCAGCGACGTGTTCGGCATGCAGCTCGTGGCCCTGGAAAATCTTCAGGCCGGTCTGCAACAGGCTCTTCAGCTCCGCATTGTCCGCCGACGGGATAAGCGTTGTCTCAAGCGCGTTATCGACCGCCTTGTGATAGGCAACCTCGTTGGCGACATAGGCCTTGTCGAATTCCGCGCCCTTCAGCTTGCCGAGTTCGGCGAGCTTGTCGGAAGCGTTCTTCGACAGCGAGCGGCTGGTGTCGTTGTCCTCAGGCGTGACCTTGAGTTTCTTCACCAAATCCAGAGCCTGCTTGTTCACGGCCTCGTGGTCGCGCACCATGTCTTCCGCGAATGCCTTGACCTCCTTGTTGCTGGTTTTCGCCAGTGCCTGCTTCGCCGCTGCGACATCGATCGCGCCGGCGGTGTAGGCGATATGCGCGATCTGCGGATCGGTAGGCTTTGCGCCTTGCGCAAGCGCTGCACTGCTTAGCAGGCCCACGGCGGCGATCGCCGCGCTCAATCGAACGAACATGGTTTGACACTCCTGTGGCACCGGCGCGCTGAGCGCCGGGCCTTGTTGGTTGCACAGGAGTTGGATGACGCGAGAGCGCCGAGGTTCCCGAAAATTTAGGCGACGAGGCCGAGCCGTTTCAAAACCGCGTCGGTCAAGCGGTCGCAGCGCCTGCCGGCAAACGGAAAAGCCTCCATGACGATGGGGCCGATCTTCTTCTCGACATTGCCGCGCAGCATGGTCCGGGCGCGGTGCAGCCTGGTTTTCACGGTCTCCGGCTTTAGCCCGAGAATTGCCGCGGTTTCCTCGACATTCATCCCTTCGATCACGCGGGTGATGAAAACGATGCGGAAGGCTTCGGGAAGTTCGTCGATCGCGTGCTCGATGACATGCTGGATCTCACGCTGTGCCATGGATTTTTCCGGGTCTACGGAGATGGCCGAGAGGGGAAACTGGATAACTTGCGCCTCGATGGTTCCCGGCGGCAGGGACGTCCATTCGACCCCAGGCCGCTGACGGCGCAACCGGCCCAAGGCTTCGTTCATGGCGATGCGCGCAAGCCAGGTTGCGAGGCTTGAGTCGCCACGGAAATCCTGCAGATGCGTGAACGCCCGGACATACGTTTCCTGAACGACGTCCTCGGCTTCGCTGTCGTTGCGCAGAATGCCGCGGGCGATCCGGTAGAGCCTGCGATTGTTCGACTGCATGATCGACCGGATGGCCGTCTCATCGCGGCCGCGCGCACGTCCGACCAGTTCGAGATCTGTGGCCGGGGTGGCCGTTTTTTGGGGCCCTCGGAAGGGGTTCATGGTGGGTTACTCGGATCCCATGCTGGTACTGCTACCGGTTGGATGCGGCAGAACTACAAAGGTTCCCGCTTTCTTGGGCACGCAACGGCCTCTGGCAGGGTCATTGGGAGATATCTGTAACCGCTGCAGGGAGTGACGAGACAGCACGGCACGCGCGAAGCTTCCACGCCGCCGTCATCTGCTGCTGGCTATGAACCCCGCCCCTAGCGGGACATGCATCACTATCGGACGCCGCTAATTGTTACTGCCATCCGCCGCCCAGGGCCAGAAAGACGGTCATCTGATCGGCGTTGATCTCGTGCTGCTCCGCGGCGACGGCCGCTTCGGCTGCGATCCAGGTCCGCTCGGCGTCGAGTGCGGTCAGCCCACCAACCTTGCCACCGCGCCATAGTTCCTCCGTCTGGGCGGCCACCCGGGACTCCTCGTCACGCGAAGCCTCGAGCCGTTCCAGCCGGGCGAGCGACGCCGCGTAGGTATTGAGCGAGCTCTCCGTTTCCCGGAGCGCCGTCAGGACGACGCCGTCGAGCGCAGCGAGGCTTGCCCGTGTGTCCGCTTCGGCCTCCGCGATCCGGGCGCGGATTGGCCGCTGGTCGAGGTTCCAGCTGATCGTCGGCCCTACACCGAAGCGATTGGTCAGGCCCGACGGGAAATCGGCGCCGGCCCCGGTCGAGCCGACCGTGGCGACGAACTTGATGTCGGGATAAAGCGCAGCCGTCGCCACGCCGATCCGCGCCGTAGCAGCGGCGAGCCTGCGCTCGGCCGCACGGACGTCCGGCCGGCGCCGCAGCATCGCCTGGCCGTCGCCGGTCGAACTCTTGTTCGAGGAAAGGCTTGTCCTGGTCAGGACGGTACCAGCCGACCGCCCAATCGCCGACGAAGATCACGTCAGAATCCATTGGGGCGAAGAGTTCACCGAACGATACCAGGCAGCCTTTCCCGATCAGCCCAATCCGGTCGTTTCGCTGAACTACGGCCCCCTGGCGCTCGAGTATATTCTGGCCGCCGGCGGCGCCGGCTACTTCCGGCAGGGCTTCGTTCAACCCTGCCTGGACCAGGGAAGGTTGGTCATCCTCGAGGACAGTCCGGAATTCTCCTATTCGGCCTATGTCGTCTATTCGACCAGGGCCGATCAGGACGTGATGACGCGCGTCCGCAGCGGCCTGCGCGCGGCGGCGGCGGCGGCGGCGATGATGCCTTAGCCGGATGCCGCGACGCACCTCCCGACACGATGAACGGCCTGCCACGCAACCGCATTGATGGCTCGATCGACAATGGCCGGAAAACGCCAACGCCGGGCGGGCAGCGATGCCGAGAAATGTCAAAGCGATCGCCTGCCC
>DATGEK010000065.1:0-33803 GCA_035310205.1 Aliidongia sp. | reverse complement strand
TCAGCCAGCGATGATAGTTCGGCGACTTCGGATTGTAGGCGTCGGCGACATAGCCGTCCAACTGGGCCTGGTTGCTGCCCGTGAGCCAGATCGTGGCGGTCATCGGCGTCGTCGGATCGATCGGTCCCGCATCCTGGGCCGTGGCCAGCAGGCGATCCGTCGGCATCGCCGCTTCGGCCAGGGTCGGCAGCGCAGTGCTCATCAGAAGCATCGCTGCAAGCGGGCGCACGAGCACCTTCCCGACCGGTACCGAGACCGGCCGAAGCAAAGTACGGACACTCATTTCAATCAATCCCCTTGGAAGCAGAAGAACGGACTTATCGATGCTGGTGAGATTCTCTAGCGATTCGCAAAGGACATGCCGGTACGCGACCGGTTTGTGCGCAGCACTGCCGATTGATCGCCTGAGCGTTTCTTTGGATGGGGTTTGGTGATCATGGTTTTGGCTACATTGCCCTGTAGTTCTTGTTCTTTTTTTCCGACCTCGGCCGGGGCCGCAGATCGATCGAGCCTCCCGCCGCGCCTCGCCCAACCTTCGGGCGACGCTCCTATGGTGTCATTGGTATCGTTGCCAACGAAACCATAAGAAGCGTCATGTTACGATCGCGGCGCGGCCAGCGTCATCCTCCCCGATGGGTGAATGGAACGGGGGTTTGGGGGAGGGCAATGCCGCGTCCGTCATACGATGGAAGCCGTGCAAAAACACTGGCGCGATCGGATCGTGGTCTGCCGGAGCGAGGTTCCGGCGGCGATCACCCGCTCGTTGCCGACGCGGAAGCGGAACAGTGCCAGCTACCTTCGCCGCGACGCCGCCAATAGAGCCGGGGGTGCCGTCACGAGGATGTTCATCCATCGCTCCCTGTCCGAGGTCTTTTTTTATTGATGTACAAATACCGAATGATCTTCAGAACCGGATCGGCGACTACAGGAGCATGTGCCAGACGAAAGATCTGACGATCTACGCGACCTACCCCGATGGCCCTTACAGCCATCACGAAAACCACCATGACGGAAGGGCGAATCAGATATCTACTATGATTTATTAAAGTGCATTAAATGTATTTATTAATGCCGTTACTTCTGCCCACTTACATTAACAAAACGGGATGCCGTCCGTACGCCGAAGGCAGGCGCGCGGGACCCCGCGGGCCAGGCGACCGACGCGGCCCGCCTTCGGCGTCGGTTGCTTCTGGGACAAAGCAGACATCAAACGAGCCGGCAAAGCCCATGGTTCGATCGGAAATTCCCCGTCGCGGACATTCGCGACCCGAATTCACGCGAGATAGCCAGAAACACCGTCCCACAATAATTTCAACGCCGTCACAACCAGCAATGCGTAGCAGGCCCGATAAAGCTGACGCTGGTCCAACGTGCCGTGCAGCCGCCAACCCAGCCTTACGCCGGCGGGAATCGCGAACAGGCAAACCGCCATCAATGTCCAGACGTTGGCGGTCGGTTTCACCAAGAGCAGCCACGGCACCGCCTTGGTCGCGTTGCCGACGGTGAAGAACAGGCTCGTCGTTCCCGCGTAGATTTCCTTGGTGAGCCCGAGGGGCATCAGATACATCGCAAGCGGCGGTCCGCCCGAGTGCGCCACCATAGTGGTAATGCCCGAGGCGAGACCGGCCGTGATCGCCTTCGGCGTCGAACGCGGACGGGTCGTCACCTCCGCGCCGGCAGCAAACCATAGGCCGACAAAGATCAGGGTGATCACCGCCATCACGATCGCGATGGCGCGGTGGTCGAGGAACCGGAACAGCAGGTACCCGGATCCGATGCCGATCACCAGCCCGGGCAAGAGCAGCACCAGGTCCGGCTTCGACCAGGTCGAGGGCTTCCAGTAGAGCAGGGCAAACAGATCCATCGCGACGAACAGGGGTGCCAGCAGACCGCCGGCAGTGACCGGGTCCATCACGATCGACAACAGCGGAATGCCCACAATCGCGAATCCGCCGCCGAACGCGCCCTTCATGAAGCAGATCAGGAATACGCCGGCGAAGGCGACCATGATCGTGACAAGCGTTAGTTCCATGGAACCGCCTCCGCCGTTGACGCGCACCGGCGCCCGCCTGCGCGCGGACCGATCGCCGCGCAGAGCGTCGCCGACGAGGCCGTCATCGCCCCCTCCCCCCGGCCGGAAGCAATCATGAAACCGTGGACCGCCGCTTCGATCTGGCCCCGTGCGAGACCGATGTCGCGCAGTCCGCGGTCATCGAGATCGCGAAGGCTAGCAATGGCGGCGCGCCGGACGAAATAGCGCGCGATCCCATGCCAACAGGCGCTGAAAAGCCGAGAGAACGTGCTTACCCTCGCCGTGATTGCAGGCCGGCCAATGGCCGAAATGGTTGCAGACATTTCTGGTCTCCAATGGTTGCTCCGGGCTGGAGCGCCCGGTACAATATGGTTGATGCAGGTAAAATGTTCCGATATTAATCTCGGTACAATAAATAGATTGCTCTCGGTGCAATAAATGTCGAAGTCCGAATATCTGAGGCTGGCCGACGCCATCGCCGCGGAAATTGCCGAGGGCACTCTCAGGCCGGGCGACCGCCTGCCGCCCCAGCGCAATTTCGCCTACGAGCGCAAGATCGCCGTCTCGACGGCGAGCCGCGTCTATGCCGAGCTATTGCGCCGCGGCCTTGTCGTCGGGGAAGTCGGCAGGGGCACGTTCATCTCGGGCGATGCCAGGCGCGGCGCGGCAGCACCAAGCGAGCCACGCGGCATCCGGATCGACCTCGAATTCAACTACCCGATACTTCCCGATCAGACCGCGCTCATCGCTAAGAGCCTGGATGGCCTGGAGAAGCCTGCGGCGCTCGAAGCCGCATTGAGGCAGGCGACCAGCGTCGGAACACCGGCGGTCCGAAGCGTTGCCGCCGAGTACCTGTCTGAGGGCGCATGGTCCGCCGCCCCCGATCAGCTCGTCTTCACCGGCAACGGACGGCAGAGCATTGCCGCAGCACTCGCCGCAGTCGTGCCCACGGGCGGCCGCTGCGGCGTGGAGGTCTTGACCTACCCCTTCATCAAGGGCATTGCCGCGCGGCTCGGTATTTCACTGGTACCGCTGGCGATGGACGAAGGCGGTGTCAGGCCTGACTCGGTGCAAAAGGCGCATCATGAGGCCCATCTCTCGGCCATCTACATTCAACCGGTGATCCAGAATCCGCTGGGCATGACGATGCCCTCGGCGCGCCGGGCCGACCTCCTGCGCGTGGCCGAAACGCTCAACCTTCCGATCATCGAGGACAATGTCTACGGCTTCCTCGACAACGAGCCGCCGCTTGCGGCACTCGCGCCGGACTCCTGCATCGTCATCGACAGTCTCTCCAAGAGGGTCGCGCCGGGCCTGACGCTGGGCTTCATCGTGCCGCCGCGGCGCCTGCGCGACAGCGTGATGGCCTCGGTGCGCTCAGGCGGATGGACCGCATCGGGATTTGCGTTTGCGGCCGCGCTGCGGATGATGGGCGACGGCACCGTTGCCGAGCTTACCAGACTGAAGCGCCTCGATGCGCGCGCGCGGCAGAAACTGGCCGCCGATCGTCTTTCGGGTTTCGAAATCCAGGCCAACGGAAAATGTTATCATCTGTGGCTGACGCTGCCGGCGCACTGGCGCTCGCAGACTTTCGTCGCTGCCGCAGCCAGGCGCGACATCGCGTTGACGCCCTCGACGACCTTCGCCGTCACACCCGGCCACGCGCCGAATGCCGTGAGGCTGGCGTTGGCGGCGCCGACCATGGATCAGCTCGATACCGGCCTGCGCACATTGGCCGCGATGCTGAATGCCAGGGAGGACGATTTCGATTCGACTGAGTGAGCCAAGTCTGGCCCATCGCGCCATTTCGCCGCCGCGCAGACGTACATTGCCTAGCTGCTGCGATCGCCCGAACGCGGCCCTTCGGTCGCCAGACTTCCTGGCGAAATGATTTGATCGAAGGCGAAAGCCACCGCTTCACCCTCGCTCCATTGGGCACCTTGGGCCTCACATGCGCGCATATCGGCGGTCGGCAGGTCTTTAGTAACCGGAATGTATGGCCGCAGACTTGGCCGATAGCCGCGTGGGGTGACGGAAATCCATAAGGCCCACCCTGCCGACCGACGCCACCGACCTCTTCGCGCCGCAATATAAAATCCCGTAATCCTAAAGCAACCGCCCCGAGCCCGCCGACGGTCCCCAAACCTGGGATACGCCTCAATATAATTCCCTTGCTGGCGAGGGTGTCGCTGCGGCATTATATTACAGTTAATGCTTCGTTAATTCGAAAAGATATTTTCGATAATCTGGAAAGTTCCCGCAACTTTTTCCCCGATCATCAACAAACATCGCAGCATAAAAGAAACAAAACCGCGCCGCGACGGATATTCCCGAGAATAGATACGGACGACAGGCAAATTTCACCAAAATCGTCCCGGCGCGTCGCAGAAGAAGAACTCGCCACCCAGGGAGGATTCAATGAATAAGTTTAGTCTTCTTGCTTGTACAGCGATTGGAATGTCAGGGCTCGTGTTGACCGCCAACCAAGCTGCCGCCTTCGAGAAGGCCCAGCTTGGCGCTCGTGCGGCGGCGCAGACCCAACTCGAGTTCGATATTTACCTGCCGCTCGAGCATAAAGCGGAGTTGCTGAAGCTCGAAGAGGCTCTGCAGACGCCCGGCACGCCGCAATATCATCAATGGCTGAAGCCGGCCGAGTTCGAAGCACGCTTCGCGCCGTCGCGGGCGACCGTCGACAAGATCACCCGTGAGCTGACCGCGAACGGGCTTCAGGTCACCGCAGTGCGTAGCCACTCGCTGCACGTCACTGGCAGCGTCGCCGCCGTCGAGCGCGCGTTCGCCACGGAGCTTGCCACGGCGCACTTCAAGAATGGCCGCAGCGGCCTTGCGGCGACCAAGCCGATGGTGATGACGCCGAACCTCGCCGCCAGCGGCGCCGTGGTCCCGGCCTTCGACAGCATCGTCCGGATGAAGAAGCCGTCGATGGTCCGGGCCGACCTGCCCGACAACCGGACGAGCCCAACCGGCGGCTATTGGTTCGATGATCTGAAGGAAGCCTATACTTTCCCTAGCTACAAGCTCCTCAACGGTACCGGCGTCACCATCGGCATCCTGATGGAGGATGGGCAGAGCCTGGCCGATACCCAGAGGTATTTCGCCCACGAAGGCCTGCCGGCGCCTAAGATCACCGAGATCGATCTGTACGGCGCCCCCAAATATGACCCGAACAATCCGTTCAATTCTGCCGAAGTCCAACTGGACATCCAGCAATCCGGCGGCATGGCGCCGGGTGCCAGCATCATCGACTACAATATCCCGGACCTGTCCGACGCCACGATCCTCGCCGGCTTGACCACGATTATCGAAGCCAACGTGGCCGATGTCGTCAACATGTCCTTCGGCGGCGGCGAGATCTTCTATACCAAGGCTTTCAATAACGGCCAGGATTTCAGCGGCATCCTCGTCGTCTATGACGATCTCTTCGCGCAAGGCAATGTCCAAGGCATCACCTTCACGGCCAGCTCGGGCGATTTCGGCTCCAACCCGGTTCCGGCGCTCGCGTGCCTGGAAGGCGGCGGCCCGGGCTGCGGCGGCTTCCTCCAGACCGCCGAATCGCCGGCCTCCTCGCCGCATGTCGTCGGCGTCGGCGGCACCAATCTGGTGACGAGCTTCGTCACCGGAAAGCTGACATCGACCTATGTGAGCGAGAACGCCAATCCGGACCCGGTCAACGGCGACCCGGACTTCGGCACGAACGCGACCGGCGCGATCTGGGCCTCGGGCGGTGGCACCAGCATCGTCTATCCGAAACCCGGTTATCAGAAGCTGGTGACGACCGGTTCCAAGATGCGCACCGTGCCGGACGTGTCGCTCCACATGGGCGGCTGCCCGGGCGTCGCCGTCCATCCGTGCGGCCCCAATCGCAGCTTCGATTGGGTCGGCATCAACAATGCCTTCTACGGCTTCGTCGGCACCAGCGCTTCCTCTCCGGACATGGCGGGCCTCCTGGCCCTCAAGATCCAGCTCCTGGGCTCGCGTCTCGGCAACGAGAACTTCGATATCTACGGCATGGCTGCCGTCCAGGCGGTCGGCGGAACGACGGTCTTCCGGCAGAACATTCCCGGCAACAACGGCGCATTCGTGACCAAGAAGAAGGGTTATAACCAGGTGCTCGGCAACGGCACCGTGATCGGCACCGCGTTCCTCGGCGCACCCAACATGAAGGCGGCCGGCGACCCGCAGACGCCGACCAACCCGTAACGGCGAAGGGCCGCGCCCGGGAAACCAGGCGCGGCCTCTTGGCGAGGACCTTTTCACCTGCGACGCGTCGGCCTTCTCGTCCTTCCGTCGTTGGCTAGGCGCTATGGATTGCGGTCCCAATAGGGCGGCGAACCGAAGCGCGCGCTGAGAAAATCGATGAAGGCCCGCACCGCTTTCGAGCTGCGGCGGTTGGGCAGATAGACCGCATGGATGGCGGCGGCCGCGGCGCTTGGGTTCGCCTGCCAGTCGGTCAGCACGGGACGCAGCCGTCCGGCCTCGATGTCGTTGCCCACCAGCCAGCTCGGCACGAGCACAAGGCCACTTCCGGCAATCGCCGCGTCGCGCAGCACCAGCGAATTGTTGGCGCGGATCGCTCCAGCAATGCGGACCACCTGCTCGGCTCCGTCTTTGGCGAAATGCCAGCTCCGGTCTCCGCGCCCGTAGAAAAAGGTGAGGCAGTCGTGGCGGGCGAGATCGGCCGGCACCTGCGGCTCGCCCCGGACGGCCAGATAGCCGGGGCTGGCGCAGAGCACCCGCCGCTGTGGTGCCAGCTTGCGCGCGACCAGGCTCGAGGAATCGAGGCTGCCGATGCGGATCGCAAGGTCGACCCGCTCTTCGACCAGGTTGACCATCGCATCGGTCAGGATCAGCTCGAGCTCGATGCCCGGATAAGCGCGCAGAAAATCGGGAATGGCGGGCGAAATGTGGAGCTGGGCGAAGGCGACCGGCAGGCTGAGTCGGAGCAGGCCGCGCGGCGGGCCACCGATCTCGCCGACGCTGCGGTTGGCCTCATCCAACTCGCCAAGGATGCGGGTCGCCTGCTCATGATAGCTCTCGCCCGCGTCGGTCAGGGTCAGCCGCCGCGTTGACCGGTTGAGCAGCAGCACGCCCAGATGCTCCTCTAGGCTGTCCACCAGCCGGGTGAGCGAGGAGGTCGAGACGCCCATCTCGCGGGCGGCGCGGGTGAAGGCACCGCGATCGACCACGGTGACGAAGGCCCTGACGGACGCGAAGAGATCCAAGCCGCCGCACTCCTCAAGTGCCAACGAAGCGTTGCGCGCCCGCACGGAGGCACGCCGATCGTTGCGCCATACGCAAAGATTATCCCCGAAATGACCGAATTATCCAAAGCCGGCGGATAACTCATCTCTAGACGTGCAATCGGCTCTCGTCATTGGCTTTGGAGATCCTCGATCATGACGACCAATCTGTTCTCTTCGTTGAAGCTTGCGTCGCTCGACCTGCCGCATCGCATCGCGATGGCGCCGCTGACCCGCTCGCGGGCCGGCGAGGGCAATGTCCCGACGGCGATGGCCGTCGAATATTACCGTCAGCGCGCCGGTGCGGCACTGATCGTCACCGAAGCCACGCAAATCTCGCAGCAGGGTCAGGGCTATGCCTGGACGCCGGGCATCCACAGCGCCGAGCAGATCGCCGGCTGGCAGCGGGTAAGCGACGCGGTGCATGGCGAGGGCGGCCGCATCTTCCTGCAGCTCTGGCACGTCGGCCGGGTCTCGCATCCGAGCCTCCAGCCGAATGGCGCGCGGCCGGTGGCGCCGACGGCGATGCCGGTGCCCGGCAAGACCTTCATCGTCGATGACGACGGCCATGGCGTCTGGGGCGAAATTCCCGTGCCGCAGGAACTGAGCGTCGAGGGCGTCGAGGCGATCGTCGCCGATTTCGTCCAGGCGGCACGCAATGCGATCGAAGCCGGCATGGACGGCGTCGAGATCCACGCCGGCAACGGCTATCTCATCGACCAGTTCATCAACAGTGCCAGCAATCACCGCACCGATCGCTACGGCGGCAGCATCGAGAACCGCGCGCGCTTCCTGCTCGAGGTGGTGGATGGGGTCATCCAGGCAGTGGGGACGGAGCGTGTCGGCGTCCGCCTCACCCCGATGGGCCGCTTCATGGGGATGGGCGACGATACGCCGGAAGAGACTTTCGGCTATATCGCGACCGAGCTCGACCGGCGGGCCCTGGCCTATCTGCATCTGGTCGAGCCCGAAATCGTCGGCATCGTCCTCGACGAAAACCGCGATCCGCGCTGGGATGCGATCATCCGCCGGATGCGCCGTCTCTACACGGGCGTCCTGATGCTCGCCGGCGGCTATGACCGCGCCGCGGCGGAGCAGGCGCTGGCCGAAGGACGAGCGGACATCATCGCGTTCGGCCGGCTGTTCATCGCCAATCCCGATCTGCCGGAGCGCTTCCGCCAGAAGGCGCCGCTCAATGTGCCGGACGCCACCAAATTCTTCGGCGGCAGCGCCGCGGGCTATACCGACTATCCGGCGCTCCCGGCGCGCCGAAGCCGCGCGGCTTGAGCGGGAGGGCCATGCCATGAGCATCCTTTCCCTTCCGGCTTCGGCCGAGCGGCCGTTGCCGACCATGACGCGCGGCCTGGCTTTCCTCTTCGCGTTCTGCACCGGCGCGATCGCGGCGAATATCTATTACGCACAACCGATCATCAGGCTCATCGCGCCCGACGTCGGCCTGAGCGAGGGGGCGGCCAGCCTGATCGTTTCGCTCACCCAGATCGGCTATGCGCTGGCGATGCTGTTCCTGGTGCCGCTGAGCGACCTGGTGGAAAACCGGCGGCTGATCTTCTTCGCCACGTCGCTGGCCGCCGCCAGCCTGCTCGGCGCGGCACTCACCAGTCACCCGGCGGCGTTCCTGCTGCTCTCGCTCCTCATCGGCATTAGCTCCGTGGCGGTGCAGGTGTTGATCCCGCTGGCGGCGCATCTGGCGCCCGACGAGAGCCGCGGGCGGCTGGTCGGCGGGATCATGAGCGGGCTGCTGCTCGGCATCCTGCTCTCCCGTCCGCTCTCGAGCTTCGTGGCGGACCATTTCGGCTGGCGGGCGACGTTCGCCGGTGCGTCGGCCCTGATGCTCGGCATCCTCGTGCTCTTTGCCACCGCCGTCCCGCGCTATCAGCCTGCCCATCGTTCGACCTATCGGCAGCTGCTGCTGTCGCTCGAGCAGCTGTTCCGCCGCATGCCGGTGCTGCGTGAGCGCGCGGCACTGCAGGCGACCCTGTTCGCCGTCTTCAGCCTGTTCTGGACCGCAGTGCCGATCGAGCTGTCCCGGCACTATGACCTCAGCCAGTCGCAGATCGGGCTGTTCGCTCTGGTCGGCGCGTTGGGTGCGGTGGCAGCTCCGCTCGCCGGCCGCCTGGCCGACGCCGGGCGGACGCGGGGTGCGACCTTGGCGGCCTTGGCACTTGCCGCCTCAAGCTTCCTGCCCACGATGTTCGGGTCAGGGTTCGGCGTGATCGGCCTCGCGTTCACCGGCGTTGCCCTCGATTTCGCCGTCCAGATGAACCTCGTGCTGGGGCAGCGCGCCATCTACGGGCTCGAAGCGGCGAGCCGTGGCCGGCTCAATGCGCTCTACATGACGAGCATCTTCATCGGCGGCGCCGTCGGATCGGCAGTGGCCAGCGAAATCCATGCCCTCGGCGGCTGGTTGGCCATCGCCGCCCTGGGCGCGACCCTTCCCTTAGCCGCGCTGATCTGGTTCGCGTTCCTTTCGCCGGCTGCCCGGCGCGGCGACTGACGCCGCCGAAAATTCGGCTTCCGGCACAGTGAAGAAGCCCTCGAGAACGCCGGACTCTCGAGGGCTTTCCCCTTGGACAGCACCACACAAGCCGCTGCCCTCAGCGTGGCTTTCTGCCCGTTCTATGTCGTCACCCGGAGACTGCCGACAAATTGCTTGATGCTGGCGAGGACGGGTTGCTGATCGCCCGCGAAGGCCCAGTGATCGGCGCCGTCGAGTTCGACGAACCGCGCCTGCGCGATGTGGCTGGCGAGATGCCGGCCGGCGCCGATGCGAACGGCGCGGTCGCCGCGACGGTGAAGCACCAGGGTCGGAGCGGCAATGCGGCCGAGAAGAGGCCGCACGTCCATATCGCGCAACGCTTCGAGCAGGCCCTTCATCGCCCCGGGGCTCGACGCGGCCCGGAGTAAGCCTGCCCACCAGGCTCTCGCCCGCGGATCGTCCGACAGGCTCGGCGCGAACGTCTCGATGCCGGCAGGCCCTCCCCAGACCGCAATGAGTTGCTGCAGCCACAGGTCATACTGACTGGCCCCGAGCGCGTGCGGATAGTCGGGCGCAGCACTTCCCTTCGCCAGTGAGGCGAACAGAATGAGGCCGACGACACGGTCGGGACGATCCGCAGCAAATTTGATGCAGGCCGGCCCGCCCTCGGAGGCGCCGAACAGCACGGCCCGGCGGCTGCCGGCGGCGTCAAGCACGGTGCCGACGTCCTGTGCGGTCGCGTCGACGCTGGGGGTGAACCCGATCCGGTCGGAAAGCCCGATGCCGCGGCGATCGAACAGGATGAGACGGCCCATTTCGGCGAGGGAGGCCAGGAACGCCCGGCACCGGGGCTCCTCCCAAACCCGTTCGACGTGAGACACGAAACCGGGCAGCACCAGAATATCCATGCGGCCGGTGCCGTAGGTCTGGAACGCGAGATGGACGCCGCCACCGCTGACATAGCGCGTCGGCGGCGGGGCCGCGACCGGCACCGTTGCGCCGTCCCCGAGCAGCGCGCGGGTCTCGGCTTCCGGCGCCAGGTCGAGCTCGTCGCGAAGACGCTGCGTCAGGGCCTCGAGGTGACGCCCCGCCGCAGCCCGATCGCCGGCGAGCAGGAGATTGCGGATGAGGTGCCGGCCGTAGACTTCGCTGAACGGATCGAGTTCAGCGAGACGGCTGGCGTGCGCGGCCGCGGCTGCGTAGTCGCCGGCCGCATTCTTGTCGTGGACCACGCGCTCGAGCGCCTGGATCGCGCGGCCCCTCAGGGCCTCACGGCGAAAGAAGGCCCACTCGTCGAACTGCGGGCAGTCGCCGGGCGAGAAGCCCATGAGGAAGTCACCGAGATAGAGGCGGCAGGCCAGTTCGAACTCGCCGCGGTCGCAGGCCTGCTCGAACAGCCGCGTGTCGACCTGCGGGTCGATCGCCGACGACCAACGAACCGTCAGCCGGTCGGTGGTGAGAACGTCGTCGCCGAGCACCAACTGGAGGCGGTGCAACAGGCGCCGCAGCCGCGCCCGTACGACCTCTTCGGGACTTTCAGGCCAGAACATGGTGGCCACGGTCTCGCGCCCAACGGCGCCCTTCGCTTCGGCCAGATAGACCAGCAGGGCCAAGCCTTTGCGCAAGGCCAGCCGGCACAGCTGGTCGTCCCGACGGATCTCCGGAAATCCAAGCGTCCGCACGCTGAACAGAACCATCGTGATGCGACCTGCAATTACCCGGTCCGGGGACGCTCAGGGGACGGGGTGATGCTACCACCCACGGCAGACGATCGTCGCCAGCGTCAGCGGCGACGGTTCAGCCCTGAACGCGGCCCACGCGCGGCAATCGTCGCCCGTGCCCAACCCAGCGGGAGAGCCTCATGATCGGACGTGTCGCCGCCCTTATCTATGGCATTGCGAGCTACTTCGTCTTTTTCTGCTCCTTTCTCTACACCGTGGCTTTTGTCGGCAACTATTGGGTGCCGAAGTCGGTCGACGTCGGTGCCGGAAGCGGGCTCGCCCAGGCGATCCTGACCGACGTCGTGCTGCTCGGCGTGTTCGGCGTCCAGCACAGCGTCATGGCGCGTCCAGCCTTCAAGCGATGGTGGACGACGATCGTTCCGGCGTCCTGCGAACGCAGCACCTATGTGTTGATCTCGAGCCTGCTTCTGATCCTGATCTTCTGGCAGTGGCGGCCGATCGCTACGACGATCTGGCAGGTGAAGGGCTGGCCGGCGTCCCTGCTGACCGCGATCTCCTGGATCGGCTGGCTGACGTCGCTGACGTCAACCTACATGATCGACCATTTCGAGTTGTTCGGGTTGCGTCAGGTATTTGACGCCCTACGTGGACCCACGGCGCGCGTGGCCGTGTTCAGGACGCCGCTGCTGTATCGGCTGGTGCGCCACCCGCTCCTGCTGGGCTTCCTCCTCGCCTTCTGGGCGACGCCGCGGATGACGGCCGGGCATCTGCTGTTCGCGGTCATGACCACCGGATACATTCTCGTCGGCGTCAGGCTCGAGGAGCGGGATCTGGTTGCGCAGTTCGGTTCGCGCTACGAGCAGTATCGCCGCGGCGTGCCCATGCTGATCCCGCGCCCGCCGGCACGGCGGGTGAATTCTCAACCGAGGTAGTTCCCCTAGCACTCGCGGCCGGCAGACTCCGCCCCGGCGTTTAACCGGCTTCGGCCTTCGATCGGGTAGCGTTCAGTTCGACCAGCCGCCGTCGATCACGTGGATCGTGCCCGTCGTGAACGCGGCCTCGTCGGCAGCGAGATAGGCCGCGAGGGCCGCGATCTCCTCGGCCTTACCGATGCGGCCGACCGGCTGGCGCGCCACGAAGGCGTCGCGCACCTGCGCTTCGGTCTTGCCACTGGAGATCGCCTGCACGGAGATCCGCTCGTGGAGTGATGGGGATTCAATCGTGCCGGGACAGATCGCGTTGCAGCGGATACCTTGCGCCACGAAATCCGCCGCGACCGACTTCGTCAGGCCGATCACTGCGGCCTTGCAGGCACCATAGGCGAACCGATTCGGCACGCCTTTCACGCTCGATGCGGCCGAGGCCATGTTGACGATCGAGCCCCCCTTTCTTCAACATGCCCGGCAGAAAGGCGCGGATGGTGCGGTACATTGCCGTGACGTTGAGGTCGAAGGAAAACGCCCAGGCGTCCGGCTCACAGTCGAGGATCGTGCCGGAATGCACGAAGCCGGCGCAGTTGAACAGGATGTCGATGTCGCCGATCTCGGCCGCGATCGCCTTGACCGCATCGTCGCTTGTGACGTCGAGGCGGCGCGTCTCGCAGCCGGCGAGCCCGCCCAGCAGTTCGGTATTGATGTCGGTCGCGATGACGCGGGCGCCTTCGCGGGCGAAGCGTTCGGCGGTCGCCTTGCCGATCCCTTGCGCGGCCGCCGTGACCAGGGCCACCTTGCCTTCAAGACGTCTCATGGCATTCCTCTCCGTGCTTGCTGCTCAGGCGCCGTGCCGGCTGCGATGGACCACATGCTTGTCGAGCGCCTGCCAGTCCCAGTTGATGCCCAGGCCCGGCTCGGCTGACGGGATCCCGTGGCCGTCCTCGATGCGCATGCCGGTATGGGTCACCAGATCGAGCTGCGGAATGAACTCGAGCCAGCGGCTGTTGGGCACCGCGCAGCAGAGCGGCAGATGCAGTTCCATCAGGAAATGGGGGCAGACCGGCACGTTGAACGCCTCCGCCATATGCGCCACCTTGAGCCAGGGCGTAATGCCGCCGATGCGGCCGACGTCGACCTGGACGATGGAACAGGCTCCGGCCTGAAGATACTCCTTGAACTGACTGATGCTGTACAAGGACTCGCCGACCGCGATCGGGATCGCGGTCGAGTCCATCAGGCGCTTGTGCGCTGCCACGTCGTCGGCGTGGATCGGCTCCTCGAACCAGGCGAGGTCGAATTCCGCGAAGCGGCCCGCCCGCCGGATCGCCTCGTCGAGCGTGAAGCCCTGGTTGGCGTCGGTCATCACCTCCCAAGCGTCGCCGACGGCTGCACGGACGGCAGCGATGCGCCCGACATCCTCCGCGACGTGGGGCCGGCCGACCTTGAGCTTGGTGCCGCCGAAGCCGCGTTCCTTGGCTTTGAGCGCCTCCTCGACCAGCTCGGCCTTGTCGATGTGCAGCCAGCCGCCCTCGGTGTAGTAGAGCTTGATCCGATCCTTGGCGCCGCCGGCGATCTTGTGCAGCGGCAAGTTGGCTCGCCGGGCGCGCAGGTCCCAGAGTGCGGTATCGATCGCGGCGATGGCGATCGAGGTGAGCGCGCCCACGGTCGTGGCATGGACCCGATAGAACAGGTCGCGCCAAATCCTCTCCACCTCGTCGGCGTCCCGGCCTAGCAGCATCGGCGCCAGATGGTCGTCCAGCAGCTTCGCGACCGAGGAGCCGCCGGTGCCGATCGTATAGGAATAGCCGGTGCCGACGACGCCATCGGCGTCGCGGATCCGCACTATCGGCGTTTCCTGGCGCTCGAAGCTCTGCACCGCATCGGTGCGCTTCACCTTGGGCCGCAAGTCGGCCTGCAGCACCTCGACCGAGACGATCTTGCTCATGGACGCTCCTCTCCAGCGACGGGGACCGTTCTCCGGCCCGGTTGACGGTGATGGTCGGTTCCGCCCGCGGTCTCGTCAAACAGAAAATTTTTCATTTTTGATATTGCATATTCCATTCGAACGAGGATCATGAGTCGCCATGAGCAACGTCGTCCGCGCCACGCTGTCCGAACAGGTTCACCAGGAACTGCGCGCCCGCATCCTCGGCGGGCAGCTGCCGGGTGGCCACCGCCTGCTGCCCGAGGAGCTGGCGAACGATCTCGCCATCAGTCAGACGCCGGTGAAGGAGGCGCTCTTGCGCCTGGAGGCGGACGGGCTCGTCGTCTCCGGCCTGCGCAAGGGTGCGATGGTCCGCCGTTTCACGCTCAAGGATGTGGAGGAGCTGTACGAGGCGCGGATCTTCGTCGAGCTCGCCTCCCTGGAGGTGGCTTTCGCGCGCGGCGCCGTGACGCCCGCGCTGCTCGACGAGCTGTCGGCGAACCTGGAGCGCCACGCGTTTCATCTCGGCCGCGACACGATGGCGGATCTGACGACGGCGCTCGCCTTCGACCGGGAGTTCCATCAGCGGCTCGTGGAGGCGCGCGACAATAGCGTCATCGCCGGCTGGCACCAGCGGATCCTGGCGCAGACCCATACCGCCTACGTCTATCTCGTCAACGACACGAGCCGGGTCTACGGCGAGCATCGGGACATTCTCGATGCGCTCCGCGCCGGCTCCGTCGCCCAGGCGCGCGACGCGCTGGAGCGCCATCTGCAGCGCAGCCGGCAGAGCCTACTCGACAACGTCCGGCGGGCACTGGCGGGCGCGCCTTAGCCCCACCATCGGTCGGCTGACGCTCCAGAACAACGCATCGGGGGAAACGCATGAGCTGGATGGGATCATCGTCCTCCGATGCCGCGGCGTCCGGTGAAACCCGCCGCCCTCCGCGCTATCCCCGCGATGCCATTGCCGATTTCGCCCGCGCGCTGCTCGAGCGCGCCTCGATGCCTTCCGACAAGGCTCTGGCCGTCGCCGAGATTCTGGTCGAAGGTGAGTTGAGCGGCCGCTCGACCCACGGGCTGGCTCTGCTGGCGCCCTATCTGAGGGAGATCGAGACCGGCGGCATGCGGGTCGACGGCGATCCCGAGACGGTCGCCGATTTCGGCGCCTGCCTCGGCTGGGACGGCCGCAAGCTGCCGGGACCGTGGCTCGTGCTGCGCGCCATGGATCAGGCGATGGCGCGCGCCAGCCGGTTCGGCATGGGGGCGGTCACGATCCGGCGCAGCCACCACACGGCATCGCTCGGCGCCTATCTCTCGCGGGCAACCGATCGCGGCTATCTGATGCTGCTGACCTTGACCGATCCGGGCTTCTCGAGCGTGGCACCCCACGGCGGCATCGCGCCGGTGCTGACGTCGAACCCGATCGCGTTCGGCGCGCCGACCAAGGGGGCTCCGATCCTGGTCGATATCTCGACTTCCATGGTGACCAACGGCCTGGTGGCGAAGCACCGGCGGGAAGGCCGGCCGTTCGAACAGCCCTGGCTGCTCGACAATCAGGGCCGGCCGTCGACCGATCCCGAGGCGATCTTCACCGAGCCGCCGGGCAGCGTGCTGCCGCTGGGCGGGCTCGACGCCGGCCATAAGGGCTACGGCATCGGCATGATGGTCGAGCTCTTGACCGGCTGCCTGTCCGGCCATGGCCGCGCCGAACCCGGCGACGGCTGGAGTGCCGCCGTCTTCCTGCTCGTGGTTGATCCGGCGGCATTCGGCAGCGACGAGGCCTACCTGCGCCAGGTCACGGCGCTCGCGACCGCCTGCAGGGCCTCGCCGCCGCGCCCGGGATTCGACCGTGTGCGCCTGCCGGGCGAGGCCAGCGCCGAGCGGCGGGCGGCGCAGCTTCGGGACGGTATGGCGATCGATCCCGCCATTCTGGTGGCGCTTAGGCCCTGGGCGGAAAAATTCGCCGTTCCCTGGCCCGGAGCGCGCTGAACCAACGACGAGCCGGCAGAGACCGGCCGATGAAACGACAAGGGAAGGAACGCCATGGAATTCACCCAAGCTGCGGCGATCCGGGAGATCGCCGCTCCCGCGGCCGACACCGCCAACATCCGCAGGGCGGTCACCGCGGCGACGATCGGCACCGTCATCGAATGGTACGACTACGCGCTCTATGGCGCCGCTTCCGGCCTGATCATCAACAAGCTGTTCTTTCCGCAGCTGTCGCCGGTCGCGGGCGTACTCGCGGCCTTCGCAACCTTCGCGGTGGGATTCTTCACCCGGCCGCTCGGCGGCCTCATCATCTCGCATTTCGGCGACAAGGTCGGCCGCAAGCCGGCACTCGTCTTCACCGTTGCACTCATGGGGCTGTCGACGGTCGCGATCGGACTGCTGCCGGACTTCAACCAGATCGGCATCGCGGCACCGATCCTGCTGATGCTGCTGCGCCTGATACAGGGCTTCGGCGCCGGCGCCGAATATGCCGGTGCCGTCACGCTCGTCTCGGAATATGTGCCGGCGGAACGGCGCGGCTACTACACCGCCTATCTCCAATCGGCGACGATCATCGGCATTCTGTTCGCGACCTTCGCCTTCCTCGCCATTTCCTACATGCCCGAGGACACGCTCTTGAGCTGGGGCTGGCGCGTGCCGTTCATGATCTCGGCGCTGCTGCTGCTCGTGGCGCTCTACATCCGCAACCGGCTCGACGAGACGCCGGAGTATGTCGCTGCGGTCGAACGCGCCGAGGCGCGGCACCGGACGGCCCGCGTGCCGGTGCGGGAGCTGCTGGCGAACAGCCCCAAGGAGGTCTTGCTGGGCTTCCTCTCGGTCACCGGCCATAACGCGAATGCCTATCTGCTCAATGCGTTCGCGCTCAGCTACATGACCAACACCTTGAAGATGCCGCGCACCGATTCGCTCATGGCGGTCATCGTGGCGACGGCCGCCGGCATCGTGGCGACGCCGATCCTGGGCGCCATCGCGGACCGTGTCGGCCATGCCAAGGTCTATGCCTTCGGCGCTATCTTCATGGTGCTGTTCGCGTTTCCGCTGTTCGCCCTGCTCGACACCGGAAGCGCGTTGCTTGCGACCGTCGGCATGGGTCTGGCCTACGCCTTCGGCTTCGGCGGCATGGCGGGGGCGCAGGGCGCCTTTCTGGCGAACCTGTTCCCGACGCGCTACCGCTTTTCCGGCATTGCCTTCGCGCGCGAACTGAACAGTCTGCTGATCGCAGGTCCGACACCGTTCATCGCCTCGGCGCTGGTCGCTGCCTCGGATGGCAAGCCGAGGCTGGTGATCCTCTACCTGATCGTCTGCTGTGCGCTGACCGTCGTCTCGGTGTGGGCCGCGCGGAAACGCGCGGTCAACTCGGGCGCCTGAGCGGATAGGCGAAAGGGGGGGAGGCGCGTTGGACCAATGGCCGCCCCCTTCACAGGCGACTTTTTACCGACCGGCAGTGAGCGGACACGCCGACCGCTCGAGCGGCAAGGCCGCCTCTTCGGCAGGGATGCGCCGGATCAACCGATACAGGTCCCAGGGTCCCTTGCTGGCGCTCGGCGCCTTGACCTCGAACAGGTAGAAGTCGCGCATCAAGCGACCATCTTCGCGGATCCGGGCGCCGTCCGACACGGTCGCATCCTGCACGGGAAGCCGGCGCATTGCCGGCAGCACTGCCGAGGCCTCCGCCGTCCCGGCCTCCGCTACTGCGCGCAGATAGTGTCTGACCGCGCTGTAGGTGCCGGCTTGGATCAACGAGGGCATCTGCCCGCCCATCCTGTCCGCGAAGCGTCGCGACCAGGCGCGCGAAGCATCGTCACGATCCCAGTAGAACGATTCCGTGATCTGCAGGCCATGCGCGACCTCGGTGCCCAGCGTATGTACGTCGTCCAGAAACAGTCCCATGGTGACCACACGAGGACCGCCGGTGCGCAGCAGGCCAAATTCGACCGCCTGCTTCACCGCGCTCTGGGCGTCGGCACCGCCGTTGAGGAAGGCGACGACCTGCGACTGCGATGCCTGAGCGGTCAGCAAATAGGACGAGAAGTCCCGGGTCCCCAAGGGATGACGTGCAACGCCGACAACCGTGCCACCGCCTTCGTCCAACGTGCTGCGCAGGTCATTCTCGAACGCCAGCCCGAGCGCGTAGTTGACGGCTATGAGATACCAGCTGCGGGCGCCTTCCTTCAGAATGGACTGGCCGGCGCTATGGCTGAGCGCGTACGTGTCCCAGCTCCAGACGAAGCCGTTTGGCGAGCATGACCGCCCCGTCAGTTCATCGCTCCCGGCACCCGAGAAGATCACGGCTTTCTTGCGGTCTCGTGCGACTTCCTGCACGGCGAGGGCTACGGAAGAAGTCACCACATCGACGATCAGATCCACGCCATCTTCATCATACCAATGCCGTGCAATGGCAGCCCCAATGTCCGGCTTGTTCTGATGGTCGGCAAAAACCACCTCGATCTTGCGACCGGCGACGGTCCCCTCGAACTCCTCTACCGCCATCTTTGCGGCCTCGACGGAACCCCTGCCCGTGACGCCGGCATAGGGCCCGGACTGATCGTTGAGCACCCCGATCCGGATTACGTCCCCAGATGCCGCAGCGGAGCCCGACGCAAGCAGGGAGACGGTGGCGAAGAGGCCGCAGGCTACGCCCAAGCCCCCTGCCCTGCTCATCGAGATGAGCGCCCCAAGGAACGCCCGACATGCGGTCCGTCGCCCCGCATTACTAGTGCCGCTCATTGCAGACCTCCCTGAAATTCGGGCCAAGCCCTTGTTCTTTTTTCGCTGCCGCGTTCGTTAGAATTCGACCAGATCGCCGCCCTTGAGCCCCAGCGTCTCGCGCGCGTCCGTCGGAGACGCCACGTTGAGGCCGAGCTGCTCGACGATCTGGCGCGCCGCGCGAACCTGCTGCGCGTTGGATTCAGCGAACCGGCCGGGACCGATCCAAAGCGAGTCCTCCAGACCGACGCGGAGATTTCCGCCGCAGGCCACCGAGATCGCCGCGATCGGGAGTTGCTGGCGCCCGACGCTCAGCACGGACCAACGGTAGGCGTCGCCGAACAGGCGATCGGCCGTGCGCTTCATGGTCATGACGTCCTCGGGATGTGTCCCGATGCCGCCCAGGATGCCGAACACGGTCTGGATGAAGAACGGCGGCTTGACGAGACCGCGCGCAACGAAATGCGCGAGGGTGTAGAGATGGCCGACGTCGTAGCACTCGAACTCGAACCGCGTGCCGTTGTCGGCGCAACTGGCAAGAATGTACTCGATGTCCGCGAAGCTGTTCTTGAAGACACGCTCCCTGGACCCTTCGAGATATTCGCGCTCCCAGGGCTGCTTGAGGTCTTTGAAGCGATCAAGCATCGGAAAGAGACCGAAATTCATGGAGCCCATATTGAGCGACGCGAGTTCCGGCTTGAAATGGGCCGCGGGGCGCAGCCGTTCTTCGACCGTCATCCAGGGCGAGCCGCCCGTGGTGATGTTGACCACGCAATCGGATGCATCGCGGATCGCCTGCAGAATGGGCGCAAAGGCCTCCGGCGTCTGATCGGGCTTGCCGGTCGCCGGGTCGCGCGCATGGAGATGGATAATGGCGGCTCCCGCTTCCGCCGCAGCGATGGCCGCTTGGGCGATCTCATCGACGGTCACCGGAAGGTAGGGCGACATCGACGGTGTATGGATGCTGCCGGTCACGGCGCAGCTGATGATCGTCTTGCGAGATTTCGCCATGGCTGGCCTCTTGTTCCGGAACCCGAGGGCAAGCGGGCGCAACTATCCCCAAGGACATCGGCGACCAACGTCGCCGCGTCCCCGGGCGAAGCCCAGTTGTCTAGGTGTGGAGCCTCAACATGTTGGCGATCGGCATACGGACTGCGTATGCAGCTCGCGTGCTCAGACGATTGGGGGTTCGGGCAAGCGCTGGCCGGCGCGGAAGGTGAATTTCGCCGGGTATTCCTGGATCACAACCTCAATGTCGTCTTCGGAGACGCCGGTGATCCTGCTCCAGGTCGCGCTGATTCCGAGGGCGAGTCGCTCGACGGCACCGTCCGTCCGGCCTTTGCGGATATGGCCGAGGATCAGGACGTCGTGCGTTTGATCGCCTGACCGGTAGGTATCGACCGCGTCAAGATCGTGGAAAACGACGCTGATGAGGTCGAAGGGCGACTTGATGACGTCGTTGACGAGATCGGTGATTTCCTTGCCGAGCTTGGCCTTGATCGCCGGGTCAAGACCGGCCCGGATCTCACAGATGAAAGCTGGCATCGCGCACTCCCTCCCTTGCTGATTGATTGAGTGGCCCATCATGGGAGCCGGCAGCGAGGGCCGCTTCCGAAGAAGCGTCAGGACATGCGAAGAAGCGCCATAAACATGCTGGCCATGTGGCTGGGCCGGCAGGGACCGCGGCAGTCGAGGATTAAGAGAGTCTCTGGCGCCGGAATGCCGAGGGGGTAACGCCTGTCGCCATGCGGAAGCTCGTCGTGAAGTGCTGCGCGTGGCTGAAGCCGCATTCGAGCGCCACGTCGGTAATGCTCTGCCGGGCATCCGACAGGTGCTGCTTTGCTTCCTCGATGCGCAATGCCCTGACGTGGCCGAGCGGCGTCTCGCCCACGCTGGCGCGGAAGGCACGCAGGAAATGCCGACGGCTGAGGCCGGCGATGTCCGCCAGGTCGGCTAAACTGATAGCGCTCGATAGATTGGCGCGGATGTAGTCCTCGATGCGGCGGAGGCTTGCGGGCGGCAGTCCGCCACGCCATTCGGCGTGCGGCGGCCCTTCTGCCCGTTCGGCGCGAGACAACAGGGCCAGCGCCTGCATCGCCCACCCCTCGGCGAAGAGATCGAAGAGATTGTCCGGAGCCATCGCCTCCCGGCACAACGCAGCGAGCCCCTGCTTCAGGTGATCGTGCCCGAACGCAATGAGGGGACGCTGGAAATCCAGTCCCAGGTGAGCCGCAACGAAAGCACGGTCCAGGAATACGACTGCGTACTCGCATTGCTGGTCGCCTTCGAATTCGCCGGCGGCTTCGACCTCGGCAGGAAACAGGCCGAGGCTGGTTTTCGGTGACAAACCAGAGCTGACTGGCCGGCCGTCGATTTCCAGCTGAAATCGGTCAAACCCGCGCCGGTACCAGAACAGCGCCAACTGGGGCTGGCGAAACTGCCAGGAGACCCTTCCGCCGGTTTGACGCCGAAGGATCTCGACCCGAATGTTGGCGGCCTCGGCCACGGTAGATGACACGAGCTGGCCGCCGACCAAGCGGCAATGGCCTGCGGCGGCATTTGCCTCCTCCATGCTGATCTTCCTCCCTCGAAGGCTGCCGTCGATCGTGTGCCCGCTTGCTCCGGGTCTTCGATCAGTCTACCGCATCCGGCCTCGTCTGAGGGACAAACGAACGGCGCGGGGCGCTACGATCCGCCTACCATTGCGGCGGACGGCCGGCGAGCTGAAGTTCGCCGCGCCCGAATGAGAAATTCTCGTTCGGCACCGGCACGATCGCGAGGAAGATGTCGTCCGGCGAGACGTCGAGCGCCTGGACGACCAGCCGGTTCAGCGTTTCAGCCAGGCTGCGCTTCTGCTCGAGCGGCCGATGCGCGCCGATCATCACCGTGATGATCATGGCGTCCGGCCCGCGCCGCATGTCCATGAAGCTCGGATCCAGAAACAGCTCGTCCTCACCATGCTCGCTGAGCACGATGAAACGGTCGCCGGGCGGCGTGCCGAGCGCCTGGACCAGCGACTGGTTGAGCGCGTCGGCGAGCGCGCGCTTCTGCTCCCGCGTGAAGCGGCCGGCGGGGATATGGGCATTGAAGACAGGCATTCGGACCTCGTTTTCCGGGTGCCGGTCAGGCCGGCCACTGTGATCATGCAAATGGGCGCATATGCGCCTTGCTCATAAGCGCATATGCGCCTATTCTGCACAAGATGGTGTTCCACAATCGGAGAAAGCTGATGCGGCAACTCGAGCCGCCTGCCCGCTTGGCCGCCCATGGTGAGGAGCGGCGATGATGCTGTCGCCCGCCAGCCTCGAGGGGCGCTGCAACTGCTTTGCGGTCCGCAAGGCGGCGCGTTATCTCGGCGCCGCCTATGACAAGGCCCTTGCGCCGGCGGGGCTGCGCAACACGCAGTTCTCGATCCTGCAAAAGCTCGCAAGCATCGGTCCGGTGACGATCAAGCAGCTGGCCGCCATCATCGCGATGGACCGGACGACGCTCGCCACGAACTTGAAGCCGCTCGAGCGCGAAGGCCTGGTCGCCACGACCGTGGCGGAAGATCGTCGGGCGCGGAACATCGAGATCACCGCGCACGGGCGCGCCCGTTTCGAGGAAGCGCTGCCGCACTGGAGCGGGGTGCAGGACGCCTTCGAGCGCCGCTTCGGCGAGCGTGAGGCAGCAGCCCTCCGCCATTCCCTGCAGGATGTGCTGGAGACCGGCTTCGAGCCCTGGGCAAACCCATAGGAGTGTGATGACGATGGTCGAGCGAAGGAACGTGTCGTTTCCCGCAGAGGACGGCACGCTGCTGGGGGGCTGGCTCTATCGGCCCAAGATGGTCGGGCCGCTGCCGGCGATTACCATGGCCCATGGCTTTGCCGGGGTGAAGGAGCACGGGCTCGACCGCTTCGCGCGTGCCTTCGCCGAGGCGGGCTTCGTCGTGCTCGTGCACGATCATCGCGGCTTCGGGTCAAGCGGCGGGGAGCCGCGCCACGACATCGATCCGTGGCGGCAGATTGCCGACTGGCGGCGTGCCATCTCGTTCCTCGAAGCGCAGCCGGACGTGGACGCCCGACGGATCGGCATCTGGGGCACCAGCTATGCCGGCGGCCATGCCGTCGTGCTGGGTGCCACCGACCGGCGCATCCGCTGCGTCGTCTCCCAGGTGCCGACCATCAGCGGATTCGAGCAGGGACGGCGCCGCGTGTCGCCGGACGCGACCGTCGCATTGGAGGATGCCTTCGCCGAGGACGAGCGCGCGGCGTTCCGCGGTGAGCCCAGACGCCGCACCGCGATCGTGGCGACCAGCCCCGACCAGCCGGCCGCCTATCGCGCGCCGGATGCCGTCGCCTTCTATCTCCAGGAGGCGGCGCGGACGAGCTGGATGAACGAGGTCACCCAGCGATCCACCCAGTTGGCCCGCACCTATGAGCCCGGCCTTTGGATTCCCCGTGTCTCCCCGACGCCGCTGCTGATGGTGGTGGCGCTCCACGACACGATCACCGTCACCGACCTGGCGCTCGCGGCCTATGAGCGGGCGATCGAGCCCAAGCGGCTGGTCACGATATCCGGTGGCCACTTCGTGCCCTATGACGAGGCGTTCCCGACGGCATCCGCCGCCGCGGTGGCGTGGTTCACCGAACATCTCGGGCGTGGGTGACGCGCCCGGGAGCGGCCAAGCCTCTCGTCCAGGAAAGCAAAAAGCCCGCTCCTGGTGGAGCGGGCGTTCTGGGCTTGTACCGGAGTTCGGTAAATTTGGTAGCGGGAACTGGATTTGGCCTTTACCGAACTATCGGCGTGAGCGGCCGGCATCGCCGAACACGTTGCGATAAAACGTGACTCTCATGGGCGCAAGCCGGTGCGGAGTAAACTTCGTGACGGCTCAGTGCCATGCTGCGACCAAGGGCCAGCCCTGACTCTATGACCTCGTTGGGCCGGAAGCAGATTGGCAGCTTTCGGCGATTGGAACGCTGAAGGCGACATTCGGACGGCCAGAGCGCTCTCACTCGCCGCCCTCACCCTGCGGCCCCCTGCTGTTCCGCTCTGTCGCGCACCGATCTCGGCTTCCTTTCGAAGCCGCGCACCGATCACCCGAGCCGGACATCCAGCCGGTGCATGGCCCCGTCATCCACGAGCCGGAGGCGCAACGGTCGCTCCGCGAGGATCGCCCCGTCAACGGCGGCGAAGGCAACGCCTCGTCCCGCGCCATCGGGATTTCCGACTCGGATCTCGTATCGTGCCGAGCCATGTCGAAGCAATATCTCGAATCCCGGCCAAGATGGGGGGATGCACGGATCGAGAGACAAGACCTCGCCCTGCAGATGCAGCCCAAGGATGCCCCCCATGCCGGCGCGTTGCATCCAGCCGGCCGAGCCGGTGTACCAGGTCCAGCCGCCCCGCCCGACATGGGGTGGTGTCGCATAGACGTCGGCAGCGACGACGTAGGGTTCGACCTTGTAGCGATGCACGTCTGCCCGCGTGCGGGCATGATTGATGGGGTTGAGGAGCGAAAACAACCCGGCGGCCTTGCCGCCATGGCCGAGTACGGCAAACGCCATCACCGCCCACAGGGCGGCGTGGGTATATTGACCGCCGTTCTCACGGATGCCGGGCGGGTAGCCCTTGATGTAGCCGGGATCGAGCGACGTCTTGTCGAACGGCGGCGCAAACAGCAGCGCCAGCCCGTCCCCGGGGCGGATCAGGTCCCGCTCGACGGCCGCCATGGCGCGGGCTGCCCGTCCTGGTTCCGACGCGCCCGAGAGCACCGCCCAGGACTGCGCGATGGAGTCGATCCGGCACTCCGCGCTCGTCGCCGAGCCGAGCGGCGTGCCATCGTCGAAAAAGCCCCGCCGGTACCAGTCGCCATCCCATGCCTCGCGCTCGAGCGCGGCCTGCAACGCAGTGGCGTGCGCGCGCCATGTCCCGGCGCGAACCGTCTCATGGCGCGCCTCGGCAAGCGGCGCGAAGGCCGCAAGCGCCGCGTAGAGGAACCAGCCGAGCCACACGCTTTCGCCCTCTCCCCCTTCGCCGACTCGGTTCATGCCGTCGTTCCAATCACCGGTGCCCATCAAGGGCAGTCCATGGCCGCCGAGGGCGAGACTCTGGTCGAGGGCGCGGGCGCAATGCTCGAACAGGGTCGCGGTCTGGTCGGAGATCGTCGGATGGAAGAAGCTGTCATGCTCGCCCGCCTTCAGCGCCTGGCCCTCCAGGAAGGGGATAGGCTCATCGAGCACGGCGACGTCGCCCGTCGCCCTGACATAATGGCCAACCGCGTAGGCGAGCCAGGCACGATCATCGGAGATGTGGGTGCGCACGCCCTGGCCCGAATGTGGTAGCCACCAATGCTGGACATCGCCCTCGACAAACTGCCGCGCCGCGGCGCGCAGCAGATGCTCGCGCACCGTCCTGGGGCGCGAGGCGGCGAGCGCCATGCCGTCCTGGAGCTGGTCCCGAAAGCCGTAGGCGCCGCTCGCCTGGTAGAAGGCGGAGCGCGCCCAGACGCGGCAGGCGAGCGTCTGGTAGAGAAGCCAGCCGTTGAGCAGGATATCCATCGGCCGATCGGGCGTCTTCACCTGGACCCCGCCCAGGACATCATCCCAGTAGCGAGCGACCGCCGCCCTCACCGCATCGAGATCGGCGGCGCGGTACTGCGCGATCAAGCGCCGCGCCTCGGCAGCGTCCGCCGCTTCGCCGAGGAAGAAGACGATCTCGGCGCGGCCGTCGGGCGACAGCTCGACGCTTGTGTGCATGGCGGCGCAGGGATCGAGGCCGGCGCCGACATTGTTGGAGAGCGGCGCGGCACCTGAGAGTGCCGCTGGGTTCGCGAGCGTTCCGTTGCGGCCGATGAATTCCCGGCGGTCGCCCGTCCAGTCCATCTGGAGCCCGCATAAATCGGCAAACGCGACCCGCGATCCGAAGGCAGTGTTCCACGGATTTAGGGCGAACATCGCGCCAGTACCGGGGTCGATCTCGGTCGTCACGAACGGAAGCGAGGCTGGCCGCGACGGGCCGAGAACCCATTCCACATAAGCTGCCACGCTGAGACGCCGGGTGCGGCCCGATCGATTGTGGAGCGTGAGGCGCGAGATCTTGATGGGGGCGTCGATCGGCACGTACTGCAGGAGATCCGTCGCGATCCCATGCGCTGCGTGCTCGAACCGGCTGTACCCCCGCCCGTGGCGGGTCGCATAGGTCGCCGCCTCGTCGCGTATCGGAAGGGCCGTCGGGCTCCACAGCTCGCCGGTTTCATCATCGCGCAGATAGAACGCCTCCCCCGGGCGATCGGTAACGGGATCGTTCGACCAGGGCGTGAGCTGATTCTCCCGGCTGTTGACGGACCAGGTGTAGCCGCTGCCTTCGGTCGCCACCTGAAAGCCGAAATTGGGATTGGCGATGACGTTGATCCAGGGCGCCGGCGTCGATTGGCCGGGACCAAGGATCGTCACATATTCCTTCCCGCCGTCGGCGAAGCCGCCGAGCCCGTTGAAGAATTCGAGGTCCGGCACCGATCGTGGCTGTTGCGGCTCCGCATCTGCGAAACTGTGCTTCGGAAAGAGTTTGCGGGGCATCCTGGCCTCGGCTCGCCGCTCGAGCTGGTCGAAGAGCCTGCCGCGCTGCGCTACGAACACGACCCGCGCCGCGGAAGTGAGGAGGCGCCCGGTCTCGGCAGGAATCAGGTCGGCCCGCAGCACGAAAACGCGACCTGCCGGTCCGTCCCCGCCGGTCTGCCGCCGAGATTGGCTGGTGCGGACCAGGGTCTCGAGCGCGGTCTGAAGATCCTGGACATAGGAGGATTGGCGCTCGTTCAGGATCACGAGATCGACGGCAAGCAGCTTCATCCGCCAATATTCATGCGCCTGCAGCAGCTCGCGGGCGATGTCGAGGTTCTCGGTATCGGCGATGCGCAGAAGCACGATCGGCAGATCGCCGGAAACGCCCTGCGCCCATAGCCCCGATTGCGCACCGCCGCCTCGCCTGATCGTGTCCGAAGACGGGCGCAAGGTGGGCGCGGCATAGATCACATGCCCTGCCAGACGCTGGAAGAGGCTGGCTTCGCCCGCCGTGATGCCGAGATGGTGAAGCTGCACCTGCGCCTGCGTCCAGGCGAGCGTCGCCGCGCGCGTGTAGGCGGTCGAGTCTCTATGCTTGTCGACCCCATCGAGCAGCGCTTCGCGCGTGGCTGCGACCATCGTCCAGAAGGCGATGCGCACAATCGCGCCAGGTGCCACCCGGACGCGTCGGCGCAGGGCGAAGATCGGGTCGAGCACGGTGCCGACCGTGTTCGAGAGAGCCCGACCATCGATCACCGCGATCGGCGTGCGGATGCCGTGGCCGCGGCCGAGGAAGCGGGCCCTGTCGGTTTCGATCTCCGCCGTGCCCACGACCTCGCCGTCAACGACCGCGAGATGCGCGGCCCAGACTTCGGGCTCCGTCGGCGCCCGTCGCCGTCGCGTCGCCAGAACGGCGCCGACATCCGCGAGATATTCGGTCTGGACGAACAGCTTGGAAAAAACCGGATGCGCGATATCGGCAGCCTGCGGCGCCAGCACAAGTTCGGCATAGGAGGTGATTTCGAGTTCCCGCACGTCGCTGCCGGCATTCGAGATCGATACGCGGCGAACTTCGGCATCGTCCTCCGCCGAGACAAGTACATCCAATATCGTCGTCAGCGTTCCGTCGCGGCGCTCGAACTCCGCGCGATCTTCGTTGAAGGCGACATTGTATTCGTCGGGTTCGGCGCCAGTCGGCTGAAAGCCCGCCGACCATACCTCCCCGCTGCGGACGTCCCTGAGAAAGATGTATGAGCCGAAGTCGTCGCATGTGGCGTCCTCGCGCCAACGAGTCACGGCGAGATCTCCCCAGCGGCTGTAGCCGGAGCCCGCGGCCGTGAGCATCGTCGCGTAGCGGCCGTTCGAGAGCAGGTGCGTGGCGGGCGTCGCCTGATGCGCGGAGGCGAACCGCCGGCCGCCGGCCGGCTCCATGTCCCGGGCTGCGGCGATCGATTTCACCTCCGCTGCCCAGGGCCGCGCGACCGATACGTCACGCGGCATCCGCTCCTGCAACAGGAGCTCCGTCGCCTGGACGATGGGCTCGGCATGGAACCGCGCCCGCATTGCGCCGTCCAACAAAGCGTTGGCGATGGCGACGATCGTCATGCCTTGATGATGCGCCATGAAGGCTCGCACAATGGCGACGCTTTGGCCCTCCGGCAGACGGCTCGACGTATAGTCCAAGGCCTCGTAGAAGCCGAAGCGGCCGCGCGCGCCGGCCTCCGCGAGCCGCGCCAGATTGCTGGCGGCCGCGCGCGGATCGACCATCGTTGCGAGCGCAGTCGCGTAGGGCGCGACGACAAGGTTTTCGCCAAGCCCGCGTTTCAGCCCCAGGCCAGGGACACCGAAGTTCGAGTATTGGTAGGTGAACTCCAGGTCGCGGGCGTTGTAGGCGGATTCTGAAATGCCCCAGGGCAGGTGCCGCGTCGCCGCATAGCCGATTTGGCGGCGCACGATCAGCCGGTTCGTCTGCTCGAGAAGGCTGCCCGCCGGCGCTCGCATGACGAGCGAAGGCATCAGATATTCGAACATGGATCCAGACCAGGAGATTAGCGCAGCGCCATGCGCGACGGGCGTGACGGCGCGACCGAGCCGGAACCAGTGGCGGGCCGGAACGTCGCCCTTGGCGATCGCGATCAAGCTCGCGAGGCGCGCCTCGGAAGCCAGGAGATCGTAGCAGTTCGGGTCGCGCGTGCCCTCCGGCACCAGATATCCGATCGCGAGCAGCTTGCGCTCGGGGTCGAGCAGAAAGCCGAACTCCATCGCAAGCGCCATCGACCGGGCGGCGCCTTCGAGGACGGAAAGGCGCGCTTCGGGCGCGGGAGTTTCCTCCGTTCCGAGCCTGAGATCACGGCGATGGGCCTCGATCGAGTTGAGGCTCGCCTGCGCCCAGAACAGCATATCCGCGCCGGTGTCATCGCCTCGCTCGATCGCAAGCGCGCGAGCGATGTCGGCCATGGTCTCGGCCTGGCCGGCAAGCGCCGTGAGCCATTGCGCAAGATCCTCGTGATCCAGGGGGGCCTCCCGCACCGCGGATGCGAGCTCGGCGAGTGCGTCATCGAGCTGACGCCAAGTCACTGTCTGCGTCAGGCGCCCGTCGCGCAGGCGGGACGCTTCCTCACGTGTAAGATCGACAGTGTCAGCGATACCGCCGAGGCGTGGCGCGATGTCGAAGGGAAGTGTCCTCCACTCCCGGCAGGCATTGGCGAGCGCGATGAGGTGCCCAGCCAGATTGCCGCTGTCGACGGAGGAAACATATCTTGGGTCGAGCGGGCGCAGATCGCGCGTATCGTACCAGTTGTAGAAATGGCCGCGGAAGCGTGCCAAGTCGCTCATGGTCGCGAGCGTCGCCTCCAGCCGCCCGATCGCCTCGCCGGTCCCGATCCATCCGAAGTCGCGCGCGCTCACGACCGATAGGAGGTAAAGGCCGAGATTAGTCGGCGAGGTCCTGTGCGCGAGCACCGGCGCCGGATCTTCCTGAAAATTGTCGGGCGGCAGCATGTGATCGGCCGGCGTCACGAAGGTCTCGAAGAACCGCCAGGTGCGGCGCGCCGTCAATCTCAAGGCGTGAGCGTCGGCATGCGATACCGGCAGCTGACCCGTAGCCCGCGGAGGCAGACTCACCCAGCGCGCCACGGCTGGCGAGGCGAGCCAGAGCGCGGCGAACGGAGCAGCCAGAGGCCACGTTCCATGCCCGGAAAACCAGGTGAGGATCGCCGCCGCAGCACTGATGACAAGCGCGCCGGCCATCCGGCGATAGAAGCCGAGGAGGTCGAGACGGCGACCGATCGCCGTCTGCGCGGCAGGCATCCATTCGAGCAGATGCCGGCGTGTGACGAACAGGCGGCACAAGGTGCGGACGATCGCGTCGCCCATCAGCCACGCCTGATGCGCCAGGAAGATGACGATGAGCGCCGACAGGGCCAGGGCAAGCCGGAGATCGCCGCCGAGTGCGCGCATATGGCTGGCGATCGTGATCCCGGGGCGGCGCGGCGGGATGGCGGCAACAACCGGGATCAGGGTCGGCAGCACGATCGTCGAGATCACGAAAGCTGTCCAGACGAGGGCGGAGTCGAACGGCATCACCCAGCCGGCGAGCAAACCGAGGATGGCCAATGGAGCGGAGAGCGTACGGCGCAGATTGTCCAGCATCTTCCAGCGGCCGATTGCCGGAAGGGCACGGAACGTCCGATCCGCGTCGACGGGCATCGGCCCCCGACCCAGGATCCAGGGCAGAAGCTGCCAGTCGCCGCGCGCCCAGCGGTGATGGCGCAGGGCACCGACATCGTATCGTGCCGGGAACTCCTCGACGACCTCGACTTCAGAGGCGAGGCCGGCACGGGCGAACACACCCTCGAACAGATCGTGGCTAAGGAGCGTAGAATCCGGTACTCGGCCGGCGAGAGCGGCCTCGAAGGCGTCGACGTCGTAGATGCCCTTGCCGGCGTAGGAGCCTTCGCCGAACAGGTCCTGGTAAACGTCTGAGACCGCCGATGCGTAGGGATCGATGCCGCTCAGGCTCGAGAAGATGCGCTGGAACTGCGAGCCTTCCCGGCCGATCGGCAGCGAGGGCGTGACCCGCGGCTGCAACACCGCGTAGCCTTCCACGACCCTGCGGGCAGCCGCGTCGAAGCGCGGCCGGTTGAGCGGATGCGCCATCTTGCCGATCAGCCGACGCACCGTGTCCCGTGGTAACCTCGTGTCCGCGTCGAGCGTGACGACGTAGCGAATATCGGCCGGTGGAAGCGGCGGTACTCCCGCGATTTCCATGAAACCGGTGTCGGTCGCGCCGCGCAGGAGCCGGTTCAATTCATGGAGCTTGCCGCGCTTTCGTTCCCAGCCGATCCATCGCGCTTCGCCCTTGTTCCAAATCCGTCGACGGTGGAGCAGCAGAAAGCGGGCGCCGCCTGGTGCCGGGCCATAGCGCCGATTGAGCTCCGCGACCCCCTCCGCCGCAGCATCAAGGAGAGCCACGTCGCCCTCGGCATGCTCGGTTGGGGCATCGACCCAGTCGGACAGTAGTGCGAAATGCAGATCGCCCTCCGGGCTCGCAAGATGGTGGATTTCCAGGCGTTCGATCTGCTCCCCGATGGCCTCCGGCGTGGTCAGCAGCGTCGGCACCGCGACGAGCGTCCGAAGATGCGAGGGGACGCCGTCCCGAAGTTCCAAGGCGGGCAGAAGCGTCGCGCCGAAGCCGAAGGTCACGGCGCGATTGACGAACGCAACCGCCGCATCGATGGCGGGGACGGCGCCGAGGGCGCCGAGCAGGCTCAGCCATTCCCCGCCGAGTCCCGCTGCTGCGAGAGCAAACAGCGGCAACGCGAGGAGGATCGCGGTTGCGACCACAATGGCGGTCGCATAGCCGCTGATGCCGAAAGCCCCGATCAGGCGCGCCGGCCATTTGCGCCATGGCGGACGAAAGCCGATCGCCACCTCGAAGGCACGGCGGCCGCCCGCGAGGAGATGATAGCCCGGATCGCTCCGGCGGCCTTCCGTCGGTGCCGCGCCTGTGGCCTGAATGTGGTTTGCCGCGAGGACCGCGCTGCGCGCGATATCGAGCTCCGTACGGTTCGAACCGCGCGCCAGCTCCTCAATGGCGCTGCGGTAGAGATTGCGCGTCGGAAAATCCATGGCCTCAAAGGCACTGCCGGCGGCAAGAACGTCATCGACCAGGCTGCTGTGCTCGAACGATTCGTTCCAATCGACATCGGAAATCAGACGCAGGCTGGTGATGATGTTGCGCACGGTGACGTTCGAGGCGCCCTGCTTCCGATGCACCTCTCGGACGACCGTGTCGGCCGTCATGCCCTGCGCTGCCAAGCGGCGGTCGAGCCAGGTCAGCGCGGGCGTGATCCGTGGATCCTGATCGCGCAGCCGATGCACGAGCTGAACCGCGAACGAGTCCGGGAGCAGCGCGCGCTCATGGTCGGCGAATACCACCGGCGCAGACTCAGCGGGACGGTCGCCGGCCCCGAGCAAACGGTCGGCGAGACCGTCCGCCTGTTGTCGTGCCGCGCGACTGTGGACGATCTGCAGGGCGAGGCGCCTGAGATTCTCGATCAGCACGATGCGCAAGGTAATCGACACCGCCCACAATTCGCCGATCGTGAGCGGTTGCACATCCTGGTAGGCCCGCACGTAACGAAGCAGCATTTCGGAGTCGAAGCGGCTATCGGTATGAGCGACGAAGGCCCAGGCCATGCCGAGCACCCGCGGGTATCCGACGAACGGCCCGGCGGCGAGCTTCGGCAGCTGTCGGTAATAGCCCGGCGGCAGGTCCGAGCGGATCTCCCGGATCTGCCTCTCGACGAGATGGTAGTTGTCGATCAACCACTCCGCCGCCGGGGTGATGGGGCGCCCCTCGTCGATGGCCTTGACCAAGCTTCGATAGGCATCGAGCAGAATTGCTCCGTTCTCGGCGAGGCGCCCCGCCAGCGAATGGCCCTGCGTCGATTTCGATGCCACCGCCTGGGCCAACGCCAAGCTGCGCGCGTGCTGCTCGATACGCTCGACGCTGAAGAGCTCCTCGCGAACGGGTTCCTGGCTATCCCAGGGTGATGCTGGGCGTGCGAGTTCGAAGGCCCGGCGCGGCAAGGCCGTCAACTGAACCATGATGTATGACAGCGCCAAGCTCGATCTCCTGCGCGCGCCGGTGGGCGGTTGCGCCCTTAGGAGCCGGCCGCGGCCCCGAGCGCACGTTGCATGGCCCGAACGAGGTCCGATTCACGAAAAGGCTTCCGCATCACCACTGCGTTGGGCTTGAGCGCCCGAACCGCCGCAGTATCACCGCTGACAAACACGTGCGGAACGGGCCCGGTGCGGAGGATCTCCTCGACGGCAGCGACGCCACTTCCATCACCCAGGCGCACGTCGACGATCATCAGGTGCGGTCGGCATCGACCGGCGGCGGCCACAGCATTGGCCTCAGTGGCCTCGACTGCACAAACATGGCCCATCCCTGCGAGCATTTCGGCGAGCAGGCTGCCGATCATGGCGTCGTCTTCCACCACGAGGACGCGGAGCGCCCTCATCGAGCCGCTCCGCCTTCGGCACCGCCTTCGTTCATCCAGATTTCGATACGCTCGTCCGGCTCCGACGCGGTCATTTGAACGGCCTCGGAGCTGTCAGACGGCAGGTGCTTGTCTGGAATCTCGAAGGTCTGCGCCGGAGTGCTCTCGGAGAGTGGGTTGTGCGTCGGTTGCATGGTCGGATCTCCAAGTCTTGGCAGAGGCGGACGCCAATCCCGACGTACGGGCACGGGGCGTTGCGCCGGATGAGACGCGCCCGCGAAATCAGCAGTCCGATCGAAGACACGCTAGTCCCGACCATAGCTGACGGGAGAGCGCCAAGAGCAGGCTCGGAAACTACTTAGAACGACGTTGGTTGCGTCAGACCGGTGGCCGGGGCGACACGCTGCGTTTGATGTCGCATCGATGCAGCCCGCGCGGCGAACAGCCAATGGGTAGTTTCCGAGCCTATCGTCGCGGCACCATCGGCCGGTATTCTGCCCTGCAGCATCTGGTAAGACCAACCGAACTGCCCTTGCGGCCGGGGTAGGTGTCGAGACGCGCGGCAAAATATTGGTCCACGCACAGCCATCATCGGAGCTTGGCCGTCGCTTGCTTTTAGCTGTCCGACTGCTGACCAGATCATGGAGTGTCTCATGCAGCCCATTCAAGTCGACCATGTCGGAGAGAGTCGTCTGAGGTTTGTCTTTGACGA
>DATGEK010000064.1:0-5562 GCA_035310205.1 Aliidongia sp. | reverse complement strand
CGCCGGCACCATGGCGGCGAACGGCTCCGGCCTGCAGTGGGAAACGATCCGCAACATGATCCTGGCCTGGGTGCTGACGCTCCCGGCCTCGATCCTGCTGTCGGGCACGCTGTTCTTCCTGTTCCGGCAGGTATTCTAGATCAGGATGCAATAGTTCAGGGCGGATAGACGCGGACCTCGCGGGGGCGCCACCGGCACGGGCCGCCCGCGGCCAAGCTGCGGCGCACGACATCGTCCGCGCCCAGTTCCGCCGTCACCAGTGTGCCGTGATAATCGAGCGTGGCGCGCGCCCGCGGGCCGATCGCGTGAAGGTCGACCAGCATGCCGTCGAGTGCCGCGCCGCCGTCCGGCGGCGCCAGCTCGACATGGTGCGGCCGGAACCAGGCCGTGGCCGGCCCGTCGGCTTGCCCCGATGCCGGCCCCAGGATCGTTTCGCCGACGCGGACGAGGCCATCCGCGATCGTGCAGGCGATGTGGTTGGCCTGGCCGAGGAAACCATAGACGAAGGGCGAGGCGGGGCTGGCATAGACGGCGGTCGGCGTGCCGACCTGCTCGATCTTGCCGGCGCGCATGACCACGATGCGGTCGGCAAGCTCCATCGCCTCCTCCTGGTCGTGGGTGACGAAGACCGAGGTCACGCCCAGGCGCCGGTGCAGGCTCTTCAGCCATTGGCGCAGTTCGGTGCGGACCTTGGTGTCGAGCGCACCGAACGGCTCGTCGAGCAGCAGGATCCGGGGTTCGATGGCGAGCGCGCGGGCGAGGGCGACGCGCTGGCGCTGGCCGCCGGACAATTGCTGCGGATAGCGCTTGCCCAGCCCCGGCAACTGGACGAGTTCCAGGAGCTCGTCCACCCGGGCCGCGATCTCCGCCTTGCCGGGCCGGCGGGTGGGCGGCCGGATGGTGAGCCCGAACGCGATATTGTCTGCGACGGTCATATGCTTGAACAAGGCGTAATGCTGGAACACGAAGCCGACGCCGCGCCGGTTCGGCGGCAGCGCCAGTGCATCGGCGCCGCCGAACCTGAGGCTGCCGGCCTCGGGCAGTTCCAGCCCGGCCATGGCGCGCAGCAGCGTGGTCTTGCCGGACCCGGACGGTCCCAGCAAGGCGACGAATTCGCCGTCGGCGATCGTGAGATCCACGCCGGAAACTGCGGGCGTGGTGCCGTATCGGCAGACGATGCCGGAAATCTCGATCTGCATGGAATCCTTATCGGCCGATCGTCGAAGGTTCGCCGCGCAACCGCCATTCAAGCAGGCTCTTCGCCGCCAAGGTGACCAGCGCCAACAGAGCCAGCAGGCCGGCGACGGTAAAGGCCGCCGGCAGATTATACTCGTTGTAAAGCACTTCGATGTGAAGTGGCATGGTGTTGGTCAGGCCCCGGATATGGCCCGACACGACCGAGACGGCGCCGAACTCGCCCATGGCGCGCGCATTGCACAGGAGCACGCCATAGAGAAGGCCCCAGCGCACGTTCGGCAGCGTGACATGGCGGAACACCTGCCAGCCGTTGGCGCCGAGCGTCAGCGCCGCCTCTTCCTCCGCCCGGCCCTGGGCCTCCATCACCGGGATGAGCTCGCGCGCGACGAAGGGCAGGGTGACGAAGACACTGGCAAGCACGATGCCGGGGATGGCGAACATGATCTTGATGCCGTGGTCCGAAAGCCAGGGACCGAACACGCCCTGCGCGCCGAACACCAGGACATAGATCAGTCCCGACACGACCGGCGAGATCGACAGCGGCAGGTCGATCAGCGTGACCAGCAGGCTGCGACCGGTGAAGCGGAACTTGGCGATCGCCCAGGATGCTGCCAAGCCGAAGACGAGATTGAGCGGCACGGCGATGGCGGCGACAAGCAGGGTCAGGCGGATGGCAGAAAGCGCGTCGGGTTCGCGAAGCGCCGCGATCGGGGCCGCCAGCCCGTCGCCCAGCGCGCGGGCGAACACCAGCACCAGCGGCGCCACCAGGAACACCAGCAGCAGCAGGAAAGCGAGCGCGATCAGGCTGCCCCGGGTGATGGCGGTTCTAGAGGCCAAGGCGGCGCTGGCTCCAATATTGAAGGCCGTTGATGGTCAGCATGATGGCAAAGGAGGCGAGCAGCATCAGCGCGCCCAGGACGGCAGCACCCTGAATGTCGAACTGCTCGAGCTTCACCACGATCAGCAGCGGCACGATCTCCGACAGGCCGGGCATGTTGCCAGCAATGAAGATGACCGAGCCGTATTCGCCGATGCCACGGCCGAAGGCGAGGGTGAAGCCGGTCAGGAGCGCCGGCCAGATCGCCGGCAGGATGATCCGGCGGAAGATCTGCCAGGACGAGGCGCCGAGCGTTGCCGCCGCCTCCTCGACGTCGCGGTCGAGGTCGGCCAGCACCGGCTCGACGGCGCGCACGACGAAAGGCAGCCCGACGAAGGCGAGCGCCACGCCGATGCCGAGGGGCGTGAAGGCGACCGGGATGCCGAGCGCGGCGAGCGGAGCGCCGAACCAGCCGGTCTCGGCATAAAGCTCGGTCAGGGCCACGCCGGCGACGGCCGTCGGCAAGGCGATCGGCAGGTCGACCAGGGCGTCGAGCAGTCGTCGGCCCCAGAAGCGGTAGCGCACCAGTACCCAGGCGACCAGCAGCCCCAGCCCCATGTCGACGAAGGCGGCCAGGAAGGCGATGCCGAAGCTGGCCCGAAACGCGGCTTGGACCCGCGGCATGGCGATCTGCGCGAGAAAGCCGGCGATGCCGACATCGGCCGCACGCAGCACGAGGGCCGCGAGCGGCAGCAGCACGACGAGCGAGAGGTAGAAGATCGTGAAGCCGAGCGTGCCGGGCAGGCCCGGCAGCACCCGCCGGGGCCGTCCTGCCGGGGCCGCAGTTCCGGCGGTTGCAACGAGGCTCATGACGGGACGACCCGAGGGCAGGCGGGGTCGGTCGGGCGAGGTGGGAGCGCCGCTGCCGTCGGAGACTGTCTCATGCCCCGGTTACTCCCTGGGCTTGTAAATCTGGTCGAACGTGCCGCCGTCGGCGAAATGCTTGGCCTGAGCCGCCTGCCAGCCGCCGAAATCATGATCAATGGTTACCAGATCGAGCGCCGGGAAACGATCGGCATATTTCGCGGCGACCTCGGCGAGCCGCGGGCGGAAATAATGCTTGGCCGCCAGTTCCTGGCCTTCGGTCGAATAGAGGAATTTCAAATATTCCTCGGCGAGCGCACGGGTGCCGTGCTTGTCGACGTTGGTGTCGACCACCGCGACGGTCGGCTCGGCGAGAATGCTGATCGAGGGCACGACGATTTCCAGCGCTTCGCGGCTCATCTCGCGGCTGGCGAGGAACGCCTCGTTCTCCCAGGCGATCAGCACGTCGCCTTGGCGGCGCTGGGCAAAGCTGATGGTGGCGCCGCGCGCGCCGGTGTCGAGCACGGGCACGTGCTTGAACAGCTCCGTGACATAGGCCTTGGCCTTCGCTTCGTTGCCGTTGCCGGCCTTGAGGCCATAGGCCCAGGCCGCCAGATAGTTCCAGCGCGCCCCGCCGGAGGTCTTGGGATTGGGCGTGATGACCGTGACGCCGGACTTGATCAGGTCCGGCCAGTCATGGATGCCCTTGGGATTGCCCTTGCGGACCAGGAACACGATGGTCGAGGTGTAGGGGGCGCTATTGTCCGGCAGGTGGCTCTGCCAGTCGGCCGGCAGCAGCTTGGCCTTGTCGGCGATGGCGTCGACGTCATAGGCGAGCGCCAGCGTCACCACGTCGGCCTCCAGCCCGTCGATCACCGCGCGGGCCTGCGCGCCGGAGCCGCCGTGGGAGGTTCGGAACACCGCATCCTGGCCGGTTTCCTCCTTCCATTTGGGGCCAAAGACCTTGCCGATCTCGGCATAGAATTCCCGGGTCGGATCGTAGCTCACGTTCAGCAGCGTGGTCTCGGCATGGGCCGGTGCCGCCAAGGCGGAGAGGGCCAAGAGGATGGCGCCGAGCAGCCCGAGCGCGATCAGGTGAAATCTCATGGGATCGATCCTCCTGCTGCGGATACACGCGTTCGAGGGTCTGCCTTCTCATTTTTACGATTATTCATTGTTAAATACCTTCCTCGTGCTGTTGCGGTGGACAGGTTCCCGAAAAAGGCCTGTAAGGCTTTGATCGAAAACGCTGCAGCTATCCGAGGCGGGAAGCGCCACGCTTAGCCGGATTTGTAAAGCGCCCGCAAGCTCAAGCTCAAATCGGCGCTGGGAGGCCCTACGATAGGGGGCAATCCGCATCTGTCAAATGTATTTTCCGATGTATGATTGTGTAATTAGTCAGCGAAACGTCGGCATGATGTGGATATTGCCGGCCTGTCATGCCAGGGGTGCGGCGCAGACGCGCTTGCGCGCCGGGGGCGAGGTCGCTACGGTGAACGCCTCCGTGGAATTTGGGCCGGCCGGCTTGCGACCACGTAAAAAATCGCTAAAAGGTCGGAAAAGCCGTGAACAGACGGCGCTTCCACCCAGGCCGGTCTTGATGGCAACGGGAGTATCCCGCGGTGGAAGAGTTCGATCCCGAGACCCAATTGATCCGTGGCGGTCTGGCGCGCTCGCCGTTCGGCGAGACGGCGGAAGCGATCTACATGACGTCGGGCTTCGTCTATCAGTCGGCCGAGGCGGCGGAAGCGCGCTTCAAGGGCGAGGAGCCCGGCTTCATCTATTCGCGCTACGGCAATCCGACCGTCCATATGTTCGAGGAGCGGCTCGCTGGCCTCGAAGGCGCCGAGATGGCCTATGCGACCGCGACCGGCATGGCGGCGGTGTTCAACGGGCTGCTCGCCTGCGTCAAGGCCGGCGATCATGTGCTGGCGAGCCGCGTGCTGTTCGGCTCCTGCTTCTACATCATCGCGACCCTGCTGCCCCGCTACGGGGTCGAAACGAGCTTCGTCGACGGCGCCGATCCCCGCGACTGGGCGAACGCGATGCGGCCGAACACCAAGGTCCTGTTCCTGGAGACGCCGGCCAATCCGACCCTGGCCCTGATCGACCTGCAGGCGATCGCCGACATCGCCCATGCCGGCGGGGCGAAGCTCCTGATCGACAATGCGCTGGCCAGCCCGGTCGTCCAGAAGCCGATGCAGTTCGGCGCTGACATCGTGGTCTATTCGGCGACCAAGCATATCGACGGGCAGGGCCGCTGTATGGGCGGCGCCATCCTGTCCGACAAGGCGTTCCTCGAGACCGAGTTCCAGCCGTTCCTGCGCCATACCGGCCCGTCCTTGAGCCCGTTCAACGCCTGGGTCCTGGTCAAGGGGCTGGAGACGCTGGCGCTCCGCGTCGAGCGCCAGAGCGAGACGGCGTTCAGGCTCGCGCGCCGGGCCGAGGCCCACGGCGCCGTCCGCCGCACGCTCTATCCTTTCCTCGAAAGCCATCCGCAATACGAGTTGGCCCGTCGCCAGATGGTGAGCGGCGGCACGCTGCTGTCGCTTGATCTCGGTTCCAAGGCGGCGGCCTTCGCGTTCTTGAACGCCCTCGAAATCGTCGACATTTCGAACAACCTGGGCGATGCCAAGTCGCTCGCGACCCATCCCGCAACCACGACCCACCGGGCCCTGCCCGAG
>DATGEK010000063.1:0-3466 GCA_035310205.1 Aliidongia sp. | reverse complement strand
CATCCGGGGAACGCCCGGGAGACACCCGGCAGGCGGGCCTGTCGGGCGCCCGACGTCCCGGCCGGCCGAGCGGGCCGCTGCGGAACATCGTTTGATCGGAATAGCTTGCGACCCAAACGCCACCCTAGCACGGTGCCCGCTTCACGTGAAACAAAACAAGAACAAAATTTGCGCGACCGCAAAACTGTCCGGCGCCGGCCTCGGGGGGCGCCAAGTGTCCGGCGCGGATGGCTCCGCCCGCTCGGGCGGAACGCAGGTGCCGATGCAACGCCGCCGTCGCGAGGCTGCATAAGCATCTGGCGGGAAAGTTTGTTATGGTCCGCCCGGCGTCGGCGTTCAGGCCGATGGCTGTGCCTACGTGGGATTGATGACCTACACCGTCAAAGAGCTGTTCCACACCCTCCAGGGTGAAGGCGGACAGGCCGGTCGCTCGGCCGTGTTCTGCCGGTTTGCCGGCTGCAACCTGTGGTCCGGCCGTGAGGCCGACCGGGCGTCGGCGACCTGCCAATTCTGCGATACCGATTTCGTCGGCACCGACGGGCCGGGCGGCGGCAAGTTCGCCACGGCCGAGGGGCTGGCCGAGCGCATCCTCGCCGCCTGGCCGGGCGGGACCGAGCGGCGCTACGTCGTCATGACCGGCGGCGAGCCGCTGCTACAGCTCGACCCGCCGCTGATCCAGGCGCTCCATGACCGCGGCTTCGAGGTGGCGGTCGAGACCAACGGCACCGTCGTCCCGCCGGACGGGCTCGACTGGATCTGCGTCAGCCCGAAGCAGGGCGCGGACCTGGTCGCCAAGCGCGGCCACGAGCTGAAAGTGGTCTATCCGCAGGCCGGCCAGGACCTCGACGCCCTCGCCCGCCTCGACTTCCAGCATTTCTTCCTGCAGCCCATGGACGGGCCCGATCGCGCGGCCAACACCGCCGCCGCCGTCGATTATTGCCTGACCCATCCGCGTTGGCGCCTGTCGCTGCAGACCCACAAGATCATCGGGATCGCCTGAATTGGCCTACGACATCGAAATCACCAAGGAATTCCGCTTCGACGCGGCCCATTGCCTGCCGAACATGCCGGACGGGCACATGTATCGCCGCCTGCACGGCCATTCCTTCCGGGTCGAAGTCAGCCTCGACGGCACGCCCGACCCGCGGCTCGGCTGGATCGCCGACTTCAGCGAGGTCGACCGGGTCCTGGCCGGTATCGCCACCGAGCTTGACCACACGACCCTGAACGAGATCCGGGGGCTGGAGAACCCGACCTTGGAAGTGATCGGCGCCTGGATCTTCGAGCGCGCGCTCGAGCGGCTGCCGGGCGTTACCCGCGTCACCATCCATCGGGATTCGATCGGCGAGCGCTGCACGATCCGGCGGCGGGCTTAAGTTAGCTGGTCATGGCCAGGCAAAGCTAACGGCTGTCCGGTTCAGTTTTTTCGTCATCCCCGCGCAGGCGGGGATCCAGGGCCGCGGGCCCAGGCGGCAGGCAAAGAAGCCAGGATTTCTGCGGACCGCCGAAGTCTTCGTGGCAATCCTGGATCCCCGCCTGCGCGGGGATGACGAAAGAGAGGAGACACGCCCTGGGTGTGTCCCAGTCTCGATCAGACCAGACCCCAAGCCGGGCGGGCAAATGACTTTACGCGGACACCGCCTTAGCTCAACCGAACAGCCGTGGGCTTGCTCATGAGCGGAATGGTCGTCGGTCGAACTGAACGGTGATACGTAGGACGACGCCCAGCTTTCGACAACCCGGCTTATCGGCCTGACCACCGCGCGTCCGTTGCGATAGAAAATATCGATCACGTTCGTTAGCCTTTCCGGCGATCATTCGAAGGACGAAAGGAAGGCGGCATGTCGGCTCAATCGGCAATCGGACGCTACGGCAGCGGCCGCGAGGTGCGGCGGATCGAGGATGCCGGTCTGCTCGCCGGCGCCGGCCGCTTTGCGGACGACGTCACGGCCCCGTCCCAGACCGCGCTCTGCTTCCTGCGCTCGCCCCACGCCCATGCCCGCATCGTGTCGATCGACTCGACCGAGGCACTGGCCATGCCCGGCGTGATCGCCGTCCTGACCGGCGCCGACCTCAAGGCGGCCGGGGTCAAGCCGCTGCCCGTGGCGCCGATCTTCAAGCGGCCGGACGGCTCGCCCGGGGCCACGCCGCTTCGGCCGGCGCTGGCGCAGGACGTCGTGCGCTTCGTCGGCGAGGCGGTCGTGGCGCTGATCGCCGAGACCCGCGAGCAGGCGAAGGACGCGCTCGAAGCGATCATGGTCGAGTACGAAGACCTGCCGGTCGTGACCGCGCTCGCCGACGCCGTGGCGCCCGGTACCCCGCTCATTTTCCCGGAAGCGACCCAGAATATCGCGGCGCAGATGCGCCACGGCGATGCGGCCGCGACCGATGCCGCCTTCGCCGCGGCGGCCCATGTCGTCAGCCTGGACGTGGTCAATCAGCGCCTGGCGCCGACGCCGCTCGAGCCGCGCAGCAGCCTCGGCATCTATGATCCGGCGACCGACCGCCTGACCCTGCGGCTGTCAAGCCAGATGCCGTCGGGTGCGCGCGACACGCTGTGCAATGCGGTGCTGGGCATCCCGACCGACAAGGTGCGCGTGGTCGTCGACGATGTCGGCGGCGGCTTCGGCATGAAGACCGGGCTCTATGCCGAGGACGTCGTCGTCGCCGTTGCCGCGCGCCAGCTGAAGCGCCCAGTGAAATGGACGGCCGAACGGATCGAGGAATTCCTGGCGGCGACCCACGGCCGCGACGTCGAGAGCCATGCCGAGCTGGCGCTCGATGCGGACGGCAAGGTGCTGGGCTATCGCGTGCGCTCGCTCTGCAACATGGGCGCCTATGCCGGCACCTCGGGCATCATCATCCAGCTGATGATCGGCCCCTGGGTCACGACCAGCATCTATGACATCCGGACCATCGATCTCGAGCTCAACGCCGTGCTCACCAACACGGCGCCGACCGCCGCCTATCGCGGCGCCGGGCGGCCGGAGGCGATCTTCCTGATCGAGCGTCTGTTCGATGTCGCGGCCCGGACCCTCGGCCTCGACCCGGCCGAGATCCGCCGCCGCAACCTGATCCGGCCGGAGCAGATGCCCTATACCAACGCCATGGGCCAGGTCTACGACAGCGGCCGGTTCGGCTCGATCCTGGACCAGGGGCTGGAACTTGCGCACTGGAACGATTTCCCGGCCAGAGAGGCGCAGTCGCGCGCCCGCGGCAAGCTGCGTGGCCGCGGCCTCGCGTCCTTCCTCGAATGGACCGGCGGCAATGCGTTCGAGGAACGGGTGACGGTCTCGGTCTCCGGCGACGGCGAGATCGAGGTCTATGCCGCGACCATGCCGATGGGCCAGGGCATCGCCACCTCCTACGCCCAGCTGGTGGTCGACGTATTTGGCGTGCCGATCGAAAAGATCCGCATCGTCATGGGCGACACCGATCGCGGCTCCGGCTTCGGCAGCGCCGGCTC
>DATGEK010000062.1:0-34357 GCA_035310205.1 Aliidongia sp. | reverse complement strand
GTTCCATCGCCTGCCACGTCTCCGCCAACGTCACCCCGGTATCGTAGATGACCTGGCCGTGCTCGTCCCTCGGGTCCTGCTCGTCGCCGGGTTGGAAGGCATAGGGCGTGTGGATGAGATAGCAATCGACATAATCGAGCTGCAGCCGGCGGAGACTGGCCTCGAAGGCCGGTAGGACCCGCTCAGGACGATGGTTGTTGTTCCACAGCTTCGTGGTGACGAAGACGTCCTCCCGCCGGATCTTCCCGGCTTCGAACACTTCCTGCATCGCCTCGCCGACGGCGCTTTCGTTGCGGTAGCGCTCCGAACAATCGAGATGTCGAAATCCCGCCTCCAATGCCGCCTTCGTCGCTAGCTTGGTCGCAACAGGATCGGGGATCAGCGTGCCGAACCCGAGGGCCGGCATGGCTCTGGGTCCGTGAGCGAGAGGGATCGTCGTATAGCGAAGTGTGTCTGGCGTTGTCATGTCTATGCTCCTTGTCTGGGCCCGATAAGACACCGGGACCTTTCGGGAAGGCGCTTCTTCGAAGACCGCCGATGCCGATTACAGCTCGGTGTCTCCTTGTTCATCGCGGTGCGCCGTTCTCAGGGTGATGGCGCCGGCCGAATTGCCGCCGAGCGCCACGGCGAGCTGCGTCGTATCGAGATATCGGGCCGTCTCCGCCCTGATGTGGCCGAGCAGCGCCTGCTGATAGGCTCGTTCCGCATCCAGCACCTGCAGGACGCCGGTTTCGCCGAGGCGGTAGCCCTCCTGGTTCAAGCGCAGGCTGGTCGTCGCGGCGGCGAGTGCACGCTCCTGGGCCGCATATTGCTCGGCGTCATGACTGATCGCCTGGAGCACATCGGCCACCTGGCCGAGCGACTTCACGACGGTCTGCCGGTAATTGGCGAGGGCTGCCTTGTAGCCGTCGATTGCGGCGCGGCGATCCGCCTCGAGGGCGCCGCCATGGAAGATCGGACCGGCCAGTCCGGCGCCGATGCTCCAGAGGGTGCTGCCCGCCTGGAACAGCGAGCCCGGGCCTGTGGCAGCCTGGGAGAGCGAAGCGGAGAGTGTGAGGTGGGGATAGAGATTGGCCGTCGCTACGCCGATCGCCGCACTCGCGGCATGGAGCTCGGCCTCCGCCCCTTGGATGTCCGGTCGGTCATGGGCGAGCTCCGACGGCAGGCTGACAGGCAGGTCCTGGGGCAGCCGGAAGTCGGCTAGGACGAAGTCGGGCGCGACCCAGTCGGCCGGCCCCTTCCCCGCCAGGACAGCGAGCGCATGGCGCGCGGCATCCCGCTGCTGTGCCAGCGGCGGCAGCAATGTCTGGTCCTGGGAGAGCTGGCTCTCGGCGAGCGCCACGTCGACCTGGGTGACGCTGCCGGTGAGATGGGCTCTGCTGACCAGGTCGAGGTTCTTGCGGTCATCGGCGAGGAGGACCTGAACCGCGTCGATCTGCGCCCGGGCCGATGCCTCCAGGATCGCTTGGCTCGCGACATCGCCGGTCAAGGTCAGGTAGGCGGCCTCGAAGCGACGCTTCTGGAGGTCGGCGAGCGCGCCCTGCTGTTCGACGAGCCGCTTGGTGCCGCCGAAAAGGTCGAGATCGAAGCTGACCTGCGGACCGATCGCGTAGAGGCTCGAGGCCGCCGGCTGGGGCGCGCCGGGCGAGCGTTGGCGGCTGAGCTGAGCGCCAAAATCGACCTGCGGATAGAGCCCGCCCTCCACCGCCCTGACCGCCTCCGAGGCCTGGGCGATCGTCGCATCCGCCACCGCGAGATCGAGATTGTCCGAGATCGCCCGGCGCATGACCTCGTCAAGCCTCGCCGAGCCGAAGGCCGACCACCAGTCGCCATCGGCCTTCCGACCGATGCTGATATGTTGAGCGCCGAGCGCGCCGTCGGCCGCGGCTAGCTGGTTCTCGGCCGACTGATCGTAATGCGACGACGCGGGCTTCTGCGGTTCTTCAAAGTCCGGACCGACCGTGCAGGCGGATAGCAGGGCACAGGCGCAAGTGGCGACGATATCCGCCCGGACGACCCGGCCGCTCACACGAAGCATAGGCGATTTCATGGGGAACTCCGCGACGGCTGGTTGATCGGGCGCGGCTTGCGGAGAAGCAGGACGAGCGGACTGACGATCAGCATGACGACCATCAGGATCTTGAACTGGTCGATGATCGCGATGACCGCCCCCTGACCGGTGATCGTTTCATTGAGCGCGGCCAATCCTTGCCTGGACAGGGAACCGGCGACATGGGCGGCGGCGCGATAGGGCGTGAGATTCTTGGCGAGCGCCAAGTGCATGGCCTGCGTGTTGTCGTAGAAGAAGATCTGGACGACCGCGATGCCGATCGTGCTGCCATAGAGGCGCGACAGGTTGAAGAGCGCGGTGCCTTCCGGCCGGAACTTCGGATCGAGCGTGCCGAATGCCGCCTTGGTGAGCGCCGGTATCGCAATGCCCAGGCCGACGCCCTGAAACAGGCCCGCCGTGGCCACCGCGCGCCAATCCATAGCGGGCGAATAGCCGAGCATGCGCCAGTTCGCGTAGGCCACCAGCGCCATGCCACCGAGCACGAACGGGCGGCTGTCGATGCGTGACGGGACGAAGCCCATCAGCACCAGCGCCCCCACGAGCCCCACGCCGCGCGGGAGCGTCATGTAACCGGTGGTGTCGACCGGATAGCCGAGCAGCTCCTCCAGCATCGGCGAGGTCAAGGCGAGCGTCGGCAGTAGGACGAAGCCGAGGCCGAAGCACATGATCGTCGAGAAGACGAAATTGCGGTCCCTGAGCAGCGCCTTGTTGAGGAAGTGCACCTTCGTCGTCAGGACATGCACGATGAAGAGATAGAATCCCAGCGCTGAGGCGAGCGCTTCCGCCCAGATCTCGGCCGAGGCGAACCATTCCAGGCGCTCGCCGCGGTCGAGCAGCATCTGCAGGCCGGTCAAGCCGAGCGCGAAGGTCGCCCAGCCGAAAAAATCGAAGGGCGGGTTCTGCGCCGGCTTCTTCTCGGAGAGCGAGAGCGCCATCACCAGGAAGATGAGGCCGGTCATCGGCAGGCTGAAATAGAAGATCGAGTGCCAGCCGTGGTACTCGCTGAGCCAGCCGCCGATGCTGGCACCGGTGGAGATGCCGAACAAGCCGGTCACCGCCCCCACGAGGTTGATCCGGGCGTGGCGTGCCGGCGGCAGGACATCGAGCAGGATCGCCAGAGACAGCGGGCCGAGCGGGCCGCCGGCGGCCCCCTGAACGATCCGAGCGAGCACGAATTGGATCGGCGTGGTCGCGAGCGTGTCGAGCACGAGGCCGAGCGCAAAGGCGGCAGTGGCCACCTGATAGACCGCCTTCCGGCCATAGCGCCCGGCGAGCCAGCGCGTCAGCGGCATGGTGATGATGCTTGCCGCGATATATGCGGTGAAGACCCAGCCAACCTCGTCGTTGGCCATCGACAGCGTGCCCTGCATATGCGGCAAGGCCGCATTCGGCAGCGAGATATTGACCGCCTGCATGTAGATCGCCAGCAGGGCCGCGACCGTGATCGCACGATGGCCGCCGCCGGCGGGGCTCGGCGCGAGGGCGGCGCTCACTTGGCCACCGCCGTCGCCAGCACCGCCTGGAGCGGGTGCCACAGCGCGCGGCGATAGCCGGTATCGACCTGCGCCGTGACGCTGAGGCCGGAAAACAGTGGCTGGTCCGAATTCTGCGCGTCGAACTCGAGGCGTACCGGCAGGCGCTGGACGACCTTGACCCAGTTACCGGTCGCATTCTCGGGCGGCAGGACGGCGAAGTCCGACCCGGTGCCGGGGCTCATGCTGACCACATGCGCCCTGAAGGTGCGGTCCGGATAGGCGTCGACGCTGATCGTCGCCTCCTGGCCCGGCCGCATGAGCGTCAGGCCGGTTTCGCGGAAATTGGCCTCGATCCAGACGTCCCGGCTCGACAGCAGCGAGAACACCGCGGCACCCGTGTTGACGAAGTCGCCAACCTGCAGATCGTCGACATTGGTTACGACGCCATCGTCGGGTGCGACCACCGTGCCATAGGTGAGATTGAGCTGGGCCCGGTCGAGCTGGGCCTTGGCGGCGCGGACCGTCGGATGACGATCGACGTCGATATCCGGATCGTTGTTGAGCGCGACAACGGTGTTGGCAATCTGCTGCTGGATCGACGCGATGGCCTGCTGGGCAACCTTGAGGTCGGTCTCGGCCCGATCATAGGCCTCTCTCGAGGCGAACTCGGAGGCAACCAGCGCCTTCTTGCGATCATACTCGCGCTGGTCGAACGTGGCCGTCGCCTTGGCCGACTCCAGTTGGGCCAGTTGCTGGCGATAGGTTGTCTTGAGCGCCTCGATTTGGAGACGCGCGCTGACCAACGCCGCCTGTGCCTGGTCGATGGCGATCTGGTAGGGCTCCGGATCGATCCGGAACAGCAGCTGGCCCTTCCGGACACGCTGGTTGTCCTTGACGGCGATTTCGACCACCTGGCCGGCAACCCGCGCGTTGATGGACACTTTCGCCGCCCGAACGAAGGCGTCGTCGGTCGAGACATATGGCTCCTCGGCGAGGTATTCGGCAACGCCGACCGCAGCCAGGATGACCGGGACCACGAGCATCAGGGGGCGGCGCAGCCGCTCCCGGAGTGATCTTCTGGGCTTAACAGCGGTCAATTCGGGTATGGGCCGATCAATCGCTCTATCGAACTGCGTGTCCATCATATGACCTGCCAGGACAGAGGGAACTACGCCGGGGGCCTTCGTTCCTATTGAATTTTGTACCGTACCGCATAAATATGTTTTCGCGGACCCCTCTGTCAATGGATTTAATGCGAAATGGTACAAAATGTAAAAATGGAGCCGAAGCGCCGAGGCCGACCCCGCGCCTACGACCCGGAGACGGCGCTTCTGCGGGCGACGGATACCTTCTGGAGGACCGGCTATTCCGGCACTTCGCTCGACGAGATCGCTGCCGCGACCGGCATGAACCGGCCAAGCCTCTATGCGGCATTCGGCGACAAGCGCGCGCTCTATCTCGAGGCGCTCGCGCATTATTGGCAGCTCAGCTTTGCCGCGTTGCGCGAGCCTCTCGCCGACGACCTGCCCTTGGACGAGGCGCTACTGCGCGCCTACGAGGGAGCGCTCGCGATCTATTTTTCGGGCGACGGCCGCCCGCGCGGCTGCTTCGTGCTCGGGACCGCGGTAACCGAAGCCCTCGAAGATGCTGAAATCCGGGATAGCCTCACCGCGGGCTTCCAGACGTTCGACAGCGATTTCGAGGCGCGTCTCCGAGCCGCGCGCGAGAAGGGCGAGCTGAAAGATGATGCCGATCCCGCAGCGCTCGCGGTGCTCGCGACCGCCACCATGCACACCGTCGCCATCCGCGCCCGCGCCGGCGCTCCTCGTGACGAACTGAGGGAGCTGGCGCGCAAGGCGGTCAAGGTGATCTGCGGATGACGCGATGGGCGGACTCTTTTCACTCCATCTGCTCGACCCATTGCGCGCGCGAAGGTCCGGGCTCGAACGGGTCGGCAAAATACTGGGCCTCCCGGGCCACCTTGCCGTCCAGGAACTCCATGACGCTCACCGTATAGGATGGGCGGCCGTCATAGGTGAGGATGAATTCCGTGACCCAAAGGTCGCCCGCGCCGACGATGCGGCGCACCCTGAACCGCTTCGCGTTCGGCTGCGCGGCACGAGAGGCCTGGATGTTGTGCCGCCCCCGGATGCGCTCGCCCGATTGCGGGTACTCGAGCAGCGCATCGTCTCGATATATCTCGTGCTCGGCATCGAAGTCATTTGCGTCCGAGGCGGCCCAGTGACGATTGAGGGCCTCGCGAATCTCGCTCTCACCCATCCTGCGACTCCCGTTGCTGGTCCTTGAGGCCCGGCTGCACCGCGCCATTGTAGGTCGCTTGCCCGGGCGAACCCGATCACGAATGTGAGGTACGTCATGCCCGACCCGCTCCCGGATATCATCGTCGGACGCCTTGCCGTGGTCTTCTGCGGCATCAATCCCGGAATGTCCGCAGCCGCGGCGGGGCATCATTTTGTCGGAAGAGGCAATCGCTTCTGGCGCGTGATCCATCTGGCCGGCTTCACGCCGGAGGAAATCCTGCCCGAGAACGACCGCGCGATCCTGCAGCATCATTGCGGCCTGACGGCGGTGGTCGAGCGGCCGACGGCGCGGGCGGACGAACTATCGGCACAGGAATTCCGCGCTGCCGCCGCGCAATTTGAACAGAAGATCACGCGTTATGCGCCACGCTTCGTCGCGTTTCTCGGCAAGGCGGCCTATTCCGCGCTCTCCGGTCAGCGAGAAATCGCCTGGGGATCTCAGCCGACCACCCTCGGCGGCGCTGCAGTGTGGGTTCTGCCCAATCCCAGCGGGCGAAACCGGGCGTTCAGCCTGGATCAGTTGGTCAGCGCCTACGGTCAACTCTATCGAGCGGCAGGCCTGGGCCGACTTCCGGCATAAATGGTGGAAGGCGTATCTGCCCCTCAACGCATATTCGTTCCGATGACGAACGGCTGTACGGTGGGCGGCCCGGCTCACAGCGGACGCCACGGAGCATTGCAATCATGCCTGCAATCACCTCAGAACTCCCCGCAGCCTTGACTAGCGTGAGGACGAAGCCGCTCTTCACGATGCGGCTCAACGTCAGCGCCGTCCAGAAGATCGGGACCGGGCAGATCACCCAGCAAATCGGCGTCATCCCCGGCGGGTCGTTCGAGGGCGAGCGGCTCGCGGGCGAGATTCTGGATGGCGGCAGCGACTGGCAGACGATCCGGTCCGATGGCAGCGTGCTGCTCGATTGCCGACTGGTTCTCAAGACCACCGACGGCGCGATGATCGCCATGACCTATGCCGGCATCCGCGCCGGGGCGCCGGAAGTGCTGGCGCGTCTCGCCAAGGGAGATCCGGTCGACCCGTCGGAATATTATTTCCGGATCAACCCGCTCTTCCACACCACGCATCCGAAATACGACTGGCTCAATCGCGTGGTGGCGATCGGAACCGGGCACCGCTTGCCCGACGGCCCGGTCTACAGTGTCTTCGAGCTCCTCTAGCGCCCGCCGTCGAAATCTGGGCCCTCCACCCGGGGCTATGCCGGCCGCGACGCCAGGATGAGCGGCGACGGCGCCGGTGCTTCGAGCGTGCGGATGTCGGTGAAGCCCGCCTCCGAAAGCCACGCCCCGATTTCCTCGAAGGAATAGGCATTCCCGGCCGAGGAATGCAGCAGCATATTGACCGCAAATAACAGGCAGTGGGGCGGCCCCGTCCGGTCCTGGCTGACGAGGAATTCGCCGATCGCGATCGTCCCGCCCGGGGCGAGCGCATCGAACGTCCTGCGCAGCAGTTCGCGGCTTCGCGCCTCGCCTTCCGTGTGCAGGATATGGCCGAGCGTGGCGATCTGGTGACCGGTACCGAACGCGGCCTGCAACAGATCGCCGGCGACGAAGCTATATTGCCGGGTCAGGCCGTGGCGCTCGACGACGCGCCGCGTCGTCGCCAGCACGCCGGGCCAATCGACCGCGGTCACCGCGACATGCGGCGATTGTTCGGCAAGCGCGATACCCCAGACGCCCGATCCGGCAGCGAGATCGAGAACGCGCACCGGCGCGCTCGCGCCGCCAAGCCCGAGATGCTCGCCCAGCAACTTCGCCGCGGCGTAGTTGATGCCGAACAGGCTCTCGACGAATTCCTGGAAGAACGGCGAGCCGGTTGCCTCTTCATTGACCGTTACCGGCGGCGCGCCCGTGCGCACGGTCTCGGTCAGATGCAGCCAGTCGGGAATAAGCTGGGTGCTGATATGGCGGAAGAAGCTGCCGAGGTATCCCGGCTTGTCCTTGACCAGGAAGGCGGCGCTCTCGGGCGCCAGCCGGTACCGGGCGGAACCGTCCTTCTCGAGCAGGCCCAGGCCGACCAAGGCATCCGATATCGCGGTCAGGCCGCGTTCCGACGCCCCGGTTTCCGCCGCAAGCTCGGCCACCGTCCGGGCGCCGCGGGCCAGCGCGTCGAACACGCCGTTGCGCACGGCCGCCTCGATGACTAGCGGCGGCGCGTAGCCCCAGGCCAACTGCATCAGCCGTTCGGGCGTCATGGCGGACCTCCCCTGCCGGGATTGGGCGGTATTCGGAAACGCCGCGATGGTACCGCGATCCGGGCCGCCGCGATAGGCCGGCCCGGCCGTCGCCCGTCATTCCTTCGGAACGTTGCGCTCCAGCTCGTCGAGCCAGGCCGCGGCGTTGCCGTCCGACGGCGCGCGCCAGTCGCCGCGCGGCGACAGCGCCCCGCCGGCCGAGACCTTCGGGCCGTTGGGCAGGGCCGAGCGCTTGAACTGGCTGAAGGCGAAGAAGCGGCGCAGGAACAGCTCGAGCCAGTGCCGGATTTCCGCAAGGGTGAAGGCGTTGCGCCGGTCCTCGGGGAAATGGGGCGGCCAGGAGCCTGCGGCCGCGTCGGTCCAGGCGTGCATCGCCAGGAAGGCGATCTTGGAGGGGCGGAAGCCGTAGCGCAGCGTGTAGTAAAGGGTGAAATCCTGAAGCGCATAGGGGCCGATCTTGGCCTCCGTGCTCTGCGGCCCCGCCCCCTCCTCGGCCGGCACAAGTTCGGGCGAGATCTCCGTGCCGAGGATCGCCTCCAGCGTCTCGCCCACCTCCGCCGTGAACTGCCCGGTGTTTGCCACCCAGCGGATGAGATGCTGGATCAGGGTCTTCGGCACACCGGCGTTGACGTTGTAATGCGACATCTGATCGCCGACGCCGTAGGTGCACCAGCCGAGCGCCAGTTCGGAGAGATCGCCGGTCCCGATCACGATCGCGTGGTTCTGGTTGGCGAGCCGGAACAGGTAGTCGGTGCGCAAGCCCGCCTGCACGTTCTCGAACGTGATGTCGTAGACCGGCTTGCCGCCGGCGAACGGATGGCCCATGTCGCCGAGCATCTGGCGCGCCGCGGGCCGGATGTCGATCTCACGCGCCGTGGTGCCGAGGCTGCGCATCAGGCGCCAGGCATTGCCCTTGGTCGCCTCGCCGGTGGCAAACCCCGGCAGCGTGAAGGCGAGGATATTGCTGCGGGGCAGGTCCAACTGATCAAGCGCCTTTGCCGCCACGATCAGCGCATGGGTCGAGTCGAGCCCGCCGGAGATGCCGAGCACCACGCGCTTCGTGCCGGTGGTCCGCAACCGCTGCACCAGGCCGGCAACCTGAATGTTGTAGGCCTCGTAGCAATCCTGGCCGAGCCGCTCCGGGTCGGACGGCACGAACGGGAAGCGCTCGAGCGGGCGCCGGAACCCGAGATCGCTGTCCGGCGGATCGAGGCGGAACGCGACGGTGCGGAACGTGTCGGTCGCGGCCGCATGGGTCCGCCGATTGTCGTCGAACGTGCCCATGCGCATGCGTTCCTGGCGCAGCAGGTCGAGATCGATGTCGGCAACGATGGACTGGCCCGCCGGCGGGAAGCGCTCGGCCTCGGCGAGGCGCACGCCATTCTCGAAGATCATCAGCTGGCCGTCCCAGGCCACGTCCGTGGTGCTCTCGCCGGTGCCGGCGGCGGCGTAGAGATAGGCGGCGAGGCAGCGGGCCGAGGCGGACTGCGCCAGCAGGCGCCGGCTGTCCGCGCGGCCGATCGTGATCGGGCTGCCCGACAGGTTGGCGAGCACGGTGGCGCCGGCCAGCGCCGCCGGCGCGCTCGGCGGGATCGGCACCCACATGTCTTCGCAGATCTCGACATGCAGCACGAAGCCGGGCACGTCTTCGGCGGCGAACAGCAGGTCGTTGCCGATGGGCGCCCGCTGGCCGGCGAGCGTGATCTCGCCCCTGAGCACGTCGCCCGCCGCAACCTGGCGCCGTTCGTAGAACTCGCGATAGGTCGGCAGATAGGATTTCGGCACGGCGCCGAGCAGGCGCCCGCGATGGATCACCAGTGCCGTGTTGTAGACCCGGCCCGCGTGGCGCAAGGGCGCACCGACGACCAGCACGGGCGCGAGGCCGGCGGATTGCTCCAGCACCGTCGCGGCCGCCTCTTCGACCGCGTCGAGCAGCGCGTCCTGCAGCAGCAGGTCCTCGATCGAATAGCCGGAGAGCGTGAGCTCGGGAAAAATCGCGAGCGCCACGCCTTGCCGGTCGCAATCCCGGGCCATGGCCAGGACGGTTTCGGCATTGCGGGCGGGATCGGCGAGCGACGTCCGGCCGGTGCAGGCAGCGACGCGAGCGAAGCCATGGGCATAGAGCGAGCGAAAATTCATGCCCCAAATATGGGACGGGAACGCTTCCGGGGAAAGCATCTGATTTTCCGGCCCGATTCCGGTGGAGGGAACCAACGCCGTCGCCGCCCCGATTGTTTAGATGAGTGGGGGAAGAGATACCTCCTCCCCGCAGATCCGGGAGACGAAGATGTCGATCATCGGTTGGATCGTGCTTGGACTGATCAGCGGCTTCATCGCCAGCAAGATCGTCAACAAGACCGGCGAGGGCGTCATCCTGGACATCATCCTCGGCATCGTCGGCGCCATCGTCGGCGGCGCGCTGTTCAATGAGTTCGGCGCGGCCGGCATCACCGGCTTCAATCTGTACAGCATGATCGTTGCCATCGTCGGCGCGATCATCGTGCTGTTCATTTATCACGCGCTGTTCGGACGCCGGGCAATTTGACCCGGCGGGGCTTCGCGCCGGCCCGACCGAACAGCGGCGACCGGCGCTTCGCCGAACGAGAGGCGGCGTTGCGGTAGGGCCTGCGGATATTTCCGCTGCAGGAAGCCGATCAGCTTCTCCCGGACCTCGCATCTCAGGTCCCAGGTCTGGGGCGCGTTGCGGGCGCTGACGAGGGCGCGCAATTCGACGGCAGTTTCCTTGACGTCGCTGACCTGCAGGTTCACCACCCGCCGGTCCCAGAGCCGGCTCTGCTCGGCGATGGCCTTCAGTTCCTGGCGCACCGCTTCGACCGGCACCGTATGGTCGACGTAGAGAAAGACCGAGCCGATCAGGGATCCGCTCTCACGCGTCCAGTTCTGAAACGGCTTGTCCAGGAAGTAAGCGAGCGGAACGACGAGCCGGCGCCAGTCCCACAATCGAATGACGACGTAGGTGCTGGTAATTTCCTCGACCCAGCCCCATTCGCCTTCGACGATCACCGCATCCTCGAGCCGGATCGGCTGGGTGATGGCAATCTGCAGGCCGGCGATGAGGTTGGTCAGCAGCGGCCGCGCGGCAAGGCCGACGACCAAGCTCGCGGCACCGGCCGACGCGAACAGGCTGACGCCGTACTGCCGGACCGAATCGAAGCTCATCAGCGCGGCACCGAGCGTGATGATAACCAGCAAGGTATCGACGGCGCGTTTCAGGATGCGAACCTGGGTGACATGTTTCCGGGCGAGCAGGTTGTCGTCCACGTCGGTCCTGAACCGGTACAGGTAGAGCGTCGCCGCGATCTCGAACGCGCGCATGGCGCTCCAGCCGATCAGCACCGTGAAGGCGACCAGCAGCAGATGGCTGATCCGATTGGTCGTCATTTCGGAGAAGGCGGTCGAGGGCAGTGCCAGCGCCACAGCGAAGATCACGAAGGCCAGCCGGCTCGGCCCCGCGGTCGCCCCGACGAAGGTGCGGAGAAACGCCCGTGGCTTGTCGGTGGCGAGAAAGCGATTGAACGCCTGCAGGCTCATGCGATGGAACGCAAGCGCCAAGCCGGCGGCGAAGACGAGGATGGCGGTGCTCCACAGCGACGGCGGCAGCCATGCGGGCCCCTCGGACAGCAGCCGGTCGAAGATCTGGCGATAGTCGTTTGCGTCCATGTCTCTTCCCAAAAGCCGTAAGGGGTCAAAACAGACGGCGGCGGTTCCGGTTGCTGCGATGCAAAATTGCCTCGGCCTGACCGCCCGTCCCGAGGGCGTCCTGTCGCATCCCGCTCGCCTGACGTTTCGGGCGAGGATGTCGGCGTGAGCACGATTGAAGGGAACGGGCAATGCGACATGGATTGAGGTCTTGCGTGATCGCGGTGGCTGCCGCGGTGTTATTCGCCGGCAGTGGCGCCGCTCGGGCGCAGACGGTCGCGGCACCGCCGGCCGGCTCCGCCGCGGCCACGCCGGACAATGCCGTGCTGCTGACGATCTTCCTGAAGCATGACCAGTCCCGTCCGCTCGCCGAGCTCAACGCGCAGCTGGCCAAGCAAGGGTTCTACAAGGCGTTCCCGCCGGCCGGAACCGAAGTGGTCAGCTGGACCGTGGCCATGGGCATCGGCCAGATCATCGTGCTGCGGCTGCCGGCCTCTCGCCTGCGCGAGGTCAACCGCGTGCTGGAGGATACCGCCTGGGGGCCCTACCGGACCGAGTTCTATCCGACCTACGACTACAAGGCGGTCGGCATGGCGGAACATGACAAGGCACAGTGACAATCGTCGAAAGGAACCCGAGGCATGGCATCCGACACCTCTCCCGTATGGTTCATCACCGGTTGCTCGACCGGCTTCGGCCGTGAGCTTGCCCGGCTGGTGTTGAACCGCGGCCGGCGCGCCGTCGTCACCGCGCGCGACAAGGCCCGCGTCGCCGACCTGGCGCGCGGCAACGAGGATCGCGCGCTGGCGCTCGATCTCGACGTCACGGACGCAGGGCAGATCGCTGCGGCGGTCGGCGCGGCCGAGGCGCGGTTCGGCCGCATCGACGTGCTGGTCAACAATGCCGGCTATGGCTACCAGGCCGCGATCGAGGAAGGCGTTGATGCCGAGATCCGTGCGCAGTTCGACGCCAACGTATTCGGCCTGTTCGCGATGACCCGGGCCGTGCTGCCCGGCATGCGGGCCCGCCGCAAGGGGCACGTCATCAGCATCTCCTCGGTCGCCGGCTTCATCGGCTTTCCCGGCTCCGGCTATTACGCCGCCAGCAAGCACGCGGTCGAAGGCTGGTCGGATGCGCTCGCGGTCGAGGGCAAGCCGCTCGGCATCAAGGTTACCTGCGTCGAGCCCGGCCCGTTCCGCACCGACTGGGCGGGCCGCTCGCTCAGACAGACGCCGAACCGCATCGCCGACTATGCCGAGACCGCCGGCGCCCGGATGAAGGGCACCGCGGAGATCAGCGGCACCCAGCCGGGCGACCCGGTGCGGGCGGCCGAGGCGATGATCCGGATCACAGAGATCGACAATCCGCCGCGGCATCTCGTCCTCGGCGCGTTCGGCGTCGATGCGGTCACGACCCGGCTGAGGCAGCGCCTGGCCGAGATCGAGCAATGGCGCGAGACAGGCGTCGCCACCGACTTTCCGAAGGATTGAGCCCGGTCGGTCCTGAAATCCGCTGTTACCATTCGGCCGGATCGAGACATCAACCGGGAACGATAAAGTCGTTCAATGCCGGCCCTTTTTCGTGCCCTCATCGGGCGCCGCCTGCAATTTTCCGGACGGCCCGAGGCACAATTCCACGATCTGGCCGTTAGTGTTCCGATGTGCCGCGGTCGCAGGAGCGGCGGATTCCGCCGGGCTCGAACGTTTGCAAGCCAACTCAGGAAGGCGATGAATGGATCTTCAGGGAAGCCAAGCGCGGCCCGGGGCCTCCGCACACTCCCCGGCTGTTGCGGCAGCCCCCGCCCGCCGCTCCCGGTTGCGGCCGATTCTCTGGTTGCTGCTGCTGGTCGTGATCGCGGTCGTCGCTTGGCGGATCTGGGGCGGTAACGCTGCCAAGCCGGCGCGGAATGCCGATGCCGCCGCCCAGCCGGTCGGCGTCGCCACCATCGGGACGACCGATCTGCATGTGACGATGAACGGGCTCGGCACGGTGACGCCGCTCGCCACGGTGACGGTCAAGACCCAGATCGCCGGCCAGTTGATGACGGTCGGCTATCAGGAGGGCCAGCAGGTCAAGAAGGGCGACTTCCTGGCGCAGATCGATCCTCGCCCCTACCAGGTAGCGCTGGAGCAGGCCCAGGGCCAGTTCGCGCGGGACACGGCGCTGCTGAAGCAGGCCCAGACCGACCTGGACCGCTTCCAGACGCTCAACCGCCAGAACAGCATCTCCAAGCAGCAGTACCAGGACCAGGTCTATCTGGTGCAGCAGGACGAGGCCCTGCTCGTCACCGACCAGGCGGCGATCGACAGCGCCAAGCTGAACCTGACCTATTGCCACATCGTGTCGCCGGTGGACGGCCGCGTCGGGCTGCGCCTGGTCGACGCCGGGAACTACGTGCAGACGAGCGACGCCAGCGGTCTGGTGATGATCACCCAGACCAGGCCGATGACGGTCATCTTCACCCTGGCGGAAGACAATGTGCCGGCCGTCGCCAAGGCCATGCAGGCCGGATCGCTGCCGGTCACCCTGTTCGACCGGGCCAACGTCACGAAGATCGCGACCGGCACCCTGCAGACGATCGACAATGCCGTCGACACGACGACCGGCACGGTCAGGCTGCGCGCCCAGTTCGCCAATGACGACGACGCGCTGTTTCCGCAGCAGTTCGTCAATGCCCAACTGCTGGTACAGACCATCAACGGCGCCGTGACCGCGCCGGTCGCCGCCGTGCAGCAGGGCGCCCCCGGCCCGTTCGTCTATCTGGTGAAGCCGGACAGCACCGTCGCGGTGCAGGCGGTCAAGACCGGCGTCTCGGACGGCGGCATGGTCCAGATCACGGACGGGCTGAAGCCGGGCGACCAGGTCGTGGTCGACGGCACCGACCGGCTGCGCGACGGCGCCAAGATCACCATTCCACGGCCGAACGTCTCGACGCCGGAGCAAGCTCCGGCAAAGCCGGCCGGCGGCAAGGCCGGCCGCAAGGGATGAGCCCGTCCCGCCCGTTCATCCTCAGGCCCGTCGGCACCTCGCTGCTGATGATGGCGATCCTGCTCGTCGGCATCGTCGCCTACCAGTTCCTGCCGATCTCGGCCCTGCCCGAGGTCGATTACCCGACGATCCAGGTCCAGACCTTCTACCCGGGCGCCAGCCCCGAGGTCATGGCGACGGCGGTCACCGGGCCGCTGGAGCGGCAATTCGGCCAGATGCCCGGCCTCAACCAGATGTCCTCGATCAGTTCGGGCGGGGCGTCGGTCATCACGCTGCAGTTCAATCTCGACCTTGCCCTCGACGTGGCCGAGCAGGAGGTCCAAGCGGCGATCAATGCCGGCACCAGTCTGCTGCCGAGCGACCTGCCGGCGCCGCCGGTCTATGCCAAGGTCAATCCGGCCGACACGCCGATCCTGACGCTCGCCATCTCATCGAAGACCCTGCCGCTGACCAAGATCGAGGATCTGGTCGACATCCGCCTGGCACAGAAGATCTCGCAGCGGCCCGGCGTCGGCCTGGTCAGCATCAGCGGCGGCCAGCGCCCGGCCGTCCGCGTCATCGTCAATCCCCGGGCGCTCGCCAGCTACGGCCTGGCGATCGACGACATCCGCACCATCATCGGCAATCAGAACGTCAATACGCCCAAGGGCAGCTTCGACGGACCGACCCAGAGCACGACGATCAACGCCAACGACCAGTTGGCGAGCGCCGACCAGTATCGGAACCTGATCATCGCCTACAAGAACGGCCGGCCGGTCCATCTGTCGGATATCGGCACGGTCGAGGACGGGGCGGAGAACACCGAGCTGTCGGCCTGGGCCGACCGGACGCCGTCGGTGATCCTGAACGTGCAGCGCCAGCCCGGCTCGAACGTGATCCAGGTGGTCGACGGCATCAAGGCCCTGCTGCCGCAGTTCCAGGCGACCCTGCCGGCCGCCCTCGATGTGCGCGTCCTGACCGATCGCACCACGACCATCCGCGCCTCCGTCGCCGACGTGGAGTTCGAGCTGGGCTTGGCGGTGGCCCTGGTCGTGCTCGTCATCTTCCTGTTCCTGCGCAACATGGCGGCGACGGTGATCCCGAGCCTGTCCGTACCGCTGTCGCTGGTCGGCACCTTGGCCGCCATGTATCTGCTGGGCTTCAGTCTCGACAACCTGTCGCTCATGGCGCTCACCATCTCGACCGGCTTCGTCGTCGACGATGCGATCGTCATGATCGAGAACATCGCGCGCTACGTGGAGATGGGCGAGACGCCGCTCAATGCGGCACTCAAGGGCTCCGAGGAAATCGGCTTCACCATCATCTCGCTGACCGTCTCGCTGATCGCGGTGCTGATCCCGCTCCTGTTCATGGGCGACGTGGTCGGGCGGCTGTTCCATGAGTTCGCCATCACGCTCGCGGTCACCATCGTCATCTCGGCGATCGTCTCGCTGACGCTCGTGCCCATGATGTGCGCGCTTCTGGTCAGGCATCGGCCGGCGGCGAGCCGCAACCGCCTCGACCTGGCGGCGGAACGGGCGTTCGACCGGCTGATCGAGGGCTACGGCCGCAGCCTGAACTGGGTGCTGGACCGCCAGGCGGCGACCCTGGTCGTGGCCGTCCTGACGCTGGCACTAACCGTCGTGCTCTATGTCTGGATCCCGAAGGGCTTCTTCCCGGTCCAGGACACGGGCGCGCTGCAGGGCATTTCCCAGGCCTCGCAAAGCATCTCGTTCGGCGCCATGGCGGCCAACCAGCAGGCGCTGGCCGACGTCATCCTCAAGGATGCCGACGTCGAGAGCCTGTCGTCCTTCATCGGCGTCGATGGCAACAACAACACGATCAATGCCGGCCGGCTGCTGATCAACCTGAAGCCGCGCGACGACCGCACCTCGACGGCGAGCGAGATCATCCGGCGGCTCGACGACGAGGCGCGCCAGGTTCCCGGCATCCAGCTCTACCTGCAGCCGGTGCAGGACCTGACGATCGATTCGACGGTCAGCCGCGCGCAGTACCTGTTTTTCCTGGAGAACCCCGACAACAAGCTGTTCGACCAATGGGTCCCCAAGCTGGTCGCGCGCCTCAACCAACTCCCCGAGTTCGCCGACGTGGCGAGCGACCTGCAGGAGCATGGCAAGGCGCTGGACCTCACCATCGACCGGTCGACGGCCGCGCGCTTCGGCATCACGCCCGCGACCGTCGACAATGCGCTCTACGACACGTTCGGCCAGCGTATCGTCTCGACGCTCTATACCCAGTCGAGCCAGTACCGCGTGATCCTGCGCGCCGAGACGCAGGACGCGCGGACGGTGCAGCAGGCGCTCGACGGGCTCTATCTGCCGTCCGCGACCTCGACCACGACGCAAGTGCCGCTGTCGGCGATCGTGCATGCGTCCGAGCGCAGCAACCCACTGTCGATCCAGCACCTGGGCCAGTTCCCCTCGACCACGATCTCGTTCAACCTGGCGCCGGGCGCCTCGCTCGGCCAGGCCGTCGCCGAGATCGACCAGGCGGAAAAGGACATCGGCCTGCCCGACAGCTTCCTCACCGCCTACCAGGGCGCGCTGTCGGCGTTCCAGGCGTCGCTGTCGAACGAGCTGATGCTGATCGTGGCGGCGCTCGTCGCGGTCTATGTCGTGCTGGGCGTGCTCTACGAGAGCTTCATCCACCCGGTCACGATCCTGTCGACCCTGCCGTCCGCCGGCGTCGGCGCGCTGCTGGCGCTCAGGCTGTTCGGCGCCGACCTCGACATCATCGGGATCATCGGCATCATCCTGTTGATCGGCATCGTGAAGAAGAACGCGATCATGATGATCGACTTCGCACTGGTTGCCGAACGGATCGAGGGTAAGCATCCGCGCGACGCGATCTTCCAGGCCTCGCTGCTGCGCTTCCGGCCGATCCTGATGACGACCATGGCAGCACTCCTGGGCGCGCTGCCGCTGATGCTCGGCACCGGCACCGGCTCGGAGCTGCGCCAGCCGCTCGGCATCGCCATCGTCGGCGGCCTGATCGGCAGCCAGGTGCTGACGCTCTACACCACGCCGGTGATCTATCTGGCGTTTGACCGGATCGCGACCTGGGCGTCCCGCCGCTGGCAGGGCGAACGGCCGGCGCGGCAAGCATGAACATTTCCGCGCCCTTCATCGCTCGGCCGATCGCGACCACGCTTCTGACCATCGCGATCGCGCTCGCCGGGTTCCTGGCCTTCGCCAAGCTGCCGGTGGCGCCGCTGCCCGAGGTCGATTTCCCGACCATCTCCGTCTCGGCGCAATTGCCCGGCGCCAGCCCCGAGACAGTCGCGACCAGCCTTGCGAGCCCGCTCGAGCGCCACCTGGGCCAGATCGCCGACGTGACCGAGATCACGTCGCAGAGCCAGACCGGCCAAGCGCGCATCACGCTGCAATTCGACCTGAGCCGCGACATCGACGGCGCAGCGCGCGACGTGCAGGCGGCGATCAACGCCGCCCGCGCCGACCTGCCGTCCAATCTCTTGAGCAACCCGACCTACCGCAAGGTCAACCCGGCCGACGCGCCGGTGCTGATCCTGGCGCTGACCTCGCAGACGCTGACCCGCGGCCAGATGTACGACGCGGCCAGCACGGTGCTGGCGCAGCAGCTGTCGCAGCTGGGCGGCGTCGGCCAGGTCATCATCAGCGGTGCGGCACTGCCGGCCGTGCGGGTCGAGCTCAATCCCCAGGCTTTGTTCAACTACGGCATCGGTCTCGAGGATGTGCGCTCGGCGCTGTCCTCGGCCAACGCCAATGCGCCCAAGGGCACGATCGAGCTCAGCGACGAGCGCTTCCAGATCTATACCAACGACCAGGCGACCCATGCCGCCGACTACAAGCCGCTGATCGTCGCCTACCGCAACGGCCGGGCGGTCCGCCTGTCGGACATCGCCGACGTGCAGGATTCGGTGCAGGACCTGCGCAACCTCGGCCTGGCGAACGGGCAGCCTGCCGTGCTGGTCATCGTGTTCCGCTCCCCCGGCGCCAACATCATCACCACGGTCGACGGCGTGCGCACGAGCGTGCCCAAGCTGAAGGCCGCCCTGCCCAACGATATCGAGATCACTTTCGCCAGCGACCGCACGACCACGATCCGCGCCTCGCTGGCCGAGACCGAGCGCACGCTGATCGTCTCGGTCGTGCTGGTGACCCTCGTGGTCTACGCCTTCCTGCGCAACATCCGCGCGACCCTGATCCCCGCGGTGGCCGTGCCCGTCTCGGTCATCGGCACCTTCGGCGCGATGTATCTCCTGGGCTTCAGCCTCGACAACCTGTCGCTCATGGCGCTGACCATCGCGACCGGCTTCGTCGTCGACGATGCGGTCGTCGTGCTGGAGAACATTTCGCGCCATCTGGAAACGGGCATGTCGCGCGTCGAGGCGGCACTCCTCGGCGCGCGCGAGGTCGGCTTTACCGTCATCTCGATCACGCTTTCGCTGATCGCCGTGTTCTTGCCGCTCCTATTGATGGGCGGCATCGTCGGGCGGCTGTTCCGCGAATTCGCGCTGACGCTGTCGCTCGCCATCCTGATCTCGATGGCGATCTCGCTGACGACCACCCCCATGCTGTGCGCGCTGTTCCTGAAGGCCGAGCGGCACGAGGCGGCGCAGGCGCGACGCCCAAACCTGTTCGAACGCGCCCAGGCCCTCTACGGCCGCACGCTCATCTGGGCGCTCGACCACCGCCTGCTCGTGCTCATGACGCTGATCGCCACGATGACGCTCAACGTCGTCCTCATCACCATCATCCCCAAGGGCTTCTTCCCGCAGCAGGACACCGGCCGCCTGATCGGCAATCTTCAGGCCGACCAGAGCACCTCGTTCCAGCTGATGAGCCAGAAGCTGACCCAGATGATGGCGATCGTCCGGCAGGACCCGGCGGTCGAAACCGTCGTCGGCTCGACCGGATCGGGCGGCGGCGGCGGCGCGTCGCAGACCAACACCGGCAGCGTCTATGTGGCGCTCAAGGACCGCGGCAGCCGCGACACCATCGACGTGGTCATGGCCCGGCTGCGACGCAACCTGTCCCATGTCCCCGGCGGGCGGCTGTTCCTGCAGCCGGTCCAAGACATCCGGGTCGGCGGCCGGCAGAGCAATGCCGCCTATCAGTTCACGCTCCAGGGCGACAATACCGAGGAGGTCTATGCCTGGGCGCCCAAGCTGCTCGACGTCCTGCAGAAGGACCCTAATTTGGTCGACGTCAATTCCGACCAGCAGCAGAAGGGGCTGGAGACCGACCTGGTGATCGACCGCGCCACGGCCTCGCGCCTGGGCATCACCGCGTCCCAGATCGACGACACGCTCTATGACGCGTTCGGCCAGCGCTCGGTCTCGACCATCTTCAACGCGCTCAACCAGTATCGCGTCATCATGGAGGTGGCACCGCGCTACTGGCAGAGCCCCGACATGCTGAACCAGATCTGGGTCAGCACCTCCGGCAGATCGGCGAGCGGCACCGCGACCACGAACCTGCCGGGCGGCACGGTCACCGGCGGTGCCGCAGCCGGATCGAGCAGCGGCGCCGCGGACTCGGCGCGCAATGCCGCCCAGAATTCGATCAGCTCGACCGGCAAGGGCAACGGCTCGGCCGGTGCCGCGGTCAGCACCGGCAAGGAGACGATGGTACCGCTGTCGGCGATCGCCCATTTCGGCCCGGGCAACACGCCGCTCGCGGTCAATCACCAGAGCCAGTTCGTCGCGACGACGATCTCGTTCAACCTGCCGGCCGGCAAGTCGCTGAGCGACGCCAGCACGGCCATCAACAAGGCCATGCGCGACATCCATATGCCGGCTGACATGATCGGCAGCTTCGCCGGCACGGCCCAGGTGTTCGAATCCTCGCTCGCCGACGAGCAGCTGCTGGTCGCCGCGGCATTGGCTGCCGTCTATATCGTGCTGGGCGTGCTCTACGAGAGCTACATCCACCCGATCACCATCCTGTCGACCCTGCCGTCGGCCGGCGTCGGCGCCGTGCTGGCGCTGATGCTGTTCCACATCGATTTCACCATCATCGCCATGATCGGCGTGATCCTGCTGATCGGCATCGTGAAGAAGAACGCCATCCTGATGATCGATTTCGCGCTGGAGGCGGAGCGCGTCCGCGGCCTCGATAGCCGCTCGGCGATCCTCGAGGCCGGCCTGATGCGCTTCCGCCCGATCATGATGACGACCGCGGCGGCGATGCTGGGCGCCCTGCCCCTCGCCTTCAGCTATGGTGACGGCAGCGAGCTGCGCCAGCCGCTCGGCGTGTCGATCGTCGGCGGCTTGCTCTTGAGCCAGATGCTGACGCTCTACACCACCCCTGTCGTCTATCTCTATCTCGACCGGCTGAGGCCGCGCGCCCGGCGCGTCCTGCAGGCGGAGGCCGCCCGATGAAACAGCTCCTTCTGATCGCCCCGCTGCTGCTGGCCGGCTGCAACGTCGGCCCGGACTACCAGCGCCCCGACGCGCCCGCCGCCGCCGGCTTCAAGGAGGCCGCCGCGGCGCCGCCGGGCTGGAAGCTCGGCACGCCCGACGACGCAATCCCCAAGGGCGCCTGGTGGTCGATCTACCACGACCCGGTGCTTGACGGGCTCGAGCATGAAGTCGCGCTATCGAACCAGAACATCAAGAATTTCGAAGCGCAGTACCGCCAGGCCCAGGCGATCGTCGACGAGGCACGCGCGAAGGAATACCCGACCGCCGGCGTCTCGGCCGGCGTGACGCGGAGCCGGAGCGGCGGCGGCGTCGGGGAGATCTCCTCAGGCGGCCATAGCGCGCGCACGCTCTTCACGGCCGAGGGCACCGCCAGTTGGGACCTGGATCTCTGGGGCCGGATCCGACGCCAGGTCGAAAGTGATGCCGCGAACGCGCAGGTGAGCGCCGCGGACCTCGCCAACGCCACGCTCTCGGCCCAGCAGACGCTCGCGACCGACTATTTCCAGCTGCGCCAGCAGGATGCGCTGACCCAGCTGCTGTCCGACACGGTCAAGGCCGACCAGGAGACGCTGCGCATCACCCAGAACCAGTACAACGCCGGCACGGCGGCGCCGTCCGACGTGGCCCAGGCGGAGACCGAGCTGGCGAGCGCCCAGGCGCAACTGATCGCCGCCGGCGTCCAGCGCCAGCAGTTCGAGCACGCGATCGCGGTGCTGACCGGCGTGCCGCCATCGGCCCTGACCCTGCCGGCGGGCACGCTCGCCGCCGAGGTGCCGGTGGCCCCCGCCGGCCTGCCTTCGACGTTGCTCGAGCGCCGGCCGGACATCGCGGCCGCCGAACGGACCATGGCGGCCGAGAACGCGCTGATCGGCGTCGCGGTCGCGGCCTATTACCCCGACATCTCGCTGTCCGCCGACTATGGCTTCGAGGGCAACCCGCTCGGCAAACTGTTCCGCGCGGCTAACCGTATCTGGTCGATGGGCGCCAGCGCCAGCGAGACCCTGTTCGACGCCGGCGAGCGCGGCGCCACGGTCCGCGCCGCCGAGGCCTCCTACGACGCGAGCGTGGCGACCTACCGCCAGACCGTGCTGACCGCCTTCCAGCAGGTCGAGGACGCGCTGTCCAACCTCCGCATCCTGCAGCAGCAGGCGGCGGCCGAAGCGGCGGCGGTGCGCGCCGCCCAGCGCTCGCTCGACATCGCGCTCAACGAATACCGCGCCGGCACGGTCGCCTATACCACGGTGGTCACCGCCCAGACCGCCCTGCTCGGCGACCAGCAGGCGGCACTCACGGTCCAGGCGAACCGGCTGGTCGCCAGCGCCAACCTGGTCGCGGCCCTCGGCGGCGGCTGGAGCGCGGAGGACATGGCGACGAAGTAGGTCCCGGCCCCGCGACCCAGCGCTCCGATAGCAGTAACACCTCGTACCCAACCGGTGGTAGAATACGTCAGCGCCGGTGCGATAAGGACTACTGCTTTGCTCGACGGTACCTCCGCATGAGCCCGCGCCGGCATGAGCCGCCGCCCACCAAGTTTGGCCCGGCGGCCCCGACTCTGAAGCCAAGCCTTCCACCCCCCTCGACGCGCCATCCCGGAGCGGCCCAAGCGCGCGCGCTCGCCGCGCCGCCACGGTCCGTCCGGCATGAGGCGCCCCCGACCAAATTTGGACCGGCCGCCGCTATGGCGAAGCCGGGCTTTCTGCCACCCGCGCCAGTTCGTCCGGGAGCAGCACAGCCGCGTCGCCAGCCACCGCCATTGCCGATCGCCGGCATCGCCCCCCGGTCGGGCCCTGTGCAGATGGCGCCAACCGTCGGGCGCGGCCTTGGCCGGCCGGGCAGATTGACGCCGCCCGGCTCGGGCGACGTCGTGCAGCTTTGGCGGAACTACATTCCCGATTGGGCGCGCCAGTCCCTCGCCACGGTCGCAGGTGTCGCCGCCGGCGCTACCGCCTTCATCTATACCCCGGGGTCGCTCACGACGCGCGGCACGATTGCCACGGGCACCGGGGTGGCCGTGGGCGCCTTGACCGACAGGGCTCTCCGGCCCACCAACTATGCCGCCGCCTTTTCCGCACAGATCACCGATCAAGCGAGATTCTATCAGGACATCGACAACCGTCTAAACGCCGGGACGACTTTCAATCGCGTCACCAATACCCTGGACGTGCCGGGTGCCTCGTTGCGCGATGCGGCCGGCCGACTGCTGGCACGCGAGCGCGAGCAGCGGGAACTGGTCGGGACGGCGTATGCCTGGGGGCTCGACATCTTCGACGCCACGATCGCCAACCACGCGCAGAAGAACCAGCTTTGGCGCGCGTGGATGGCACGGGCGCGCCAAGGGCGCACCCGCACCGGCAACGCGGTGGGCCGCGGCTTCCGCGATCGCGTGGCAACGACCCTCGCCCGCATCATCGCCACCGCACCGGGCTTCACCCTGATGCAGCACGTCGATAGAGAGGCGACGGCGCTCCAGATACCGATCGATTTCATCGAAGAGACGGCCGGTGCCGCTTTCAACCTCAGCGTCAGGGCCGTGCATAATCCGGCCGGCACCGCGCTGCTCCGTATCGAGGTGACGGTGCCGGCCGGCGCACAGTATAGCGACGTGCAAAGCTTCAAGCGCGCGAACCGGTGGCGCGGGCGGCATCGCGGATACGATGTCACCCGGACGGGCGATGAACTGACCGCAGCGCCGCTCGACACGGATCTGTTCCATGAGTTCGTGCATGCGGCCCATCATCTGGCGATGGAGCGGCGGCGCCGTGGGGTGACAAGGATCGGGCGGCGTGCCCGGGATCGAAATTTCGCCGCTGAAGTCCGCGCCTACAGGGCGCAGGTCGGCGGGCACAATCCGGTTCTGGGCGAGCAAGACACCGTCGCCGAAGCCGTCACCATCCATCGCACCCGGAGCCTGGGGGATTTGCGCGGCCTGATGCTGAACGACGCGCGCAACTACGCAGGCGGGGGCGCCAACCCGCATACCCAAGGGGCACAGGACATCGCGACCATCAGCCAGATCGCAACAGGCGCCCGCATTCCGGCCGAGAACACCTATCGCGCCGCGATCGGCCTGGCGCCGCGCCAGGACCATCGCGGCCTGACTCTGGCCAACAATGGGACCTACAGCCTCCCGAGCTGGATTGCGCCAGTCAACGTCGTCTGAGCGATGAAGGACCGGCCCTCGCCCGGCTAAGCGCGGCGACCGGGCTCAGGCCCTGAGCTTGGCCTCCGGCGCGCCGTAGGTGTGGGGCAGCAATTCGGCGAAGGCCTCGACCACGCGGTCGGCCTCGCCCACGCCGGTCGGATGCAGGGCATCGTCCGTATAGTGCTTGGCATCCGGCGCGTTCGTCACCCGCGCCAGGATCCGACGGAAACGCAGGAACAGCGTAAACCAGCGGACGCCGGCCACCGTCGCGTCGAACCACCAGCGCGGATAGAACAGCAGCGGGTTCTCGCGCGGCAATTCGGAACGGCGCTGGCTCCGGACCTTGCGCCGGACGAGCCCGAGCTGCAGCGGGTGCACCCCTTCGATCCGCAAGGCGCCGGAGAAGGCGACCAGCGCATCGGCGACCCGTCGCGCCTTCAGGCCCGAGGCGACGGCGCGGCGCAGGATCGTCTCCACATGCTCGTCGGTGTAATAGATCTTCCAGGCGTCGCGATAGACCTGCTCCCACTCTTCCTGGCTCATCCTGGCATGGGCCGTGGTGGCGTGTTCAAGGTCGTACTTGTTCAGATCCGGATCCATCGGCACGCCGTTCGCGTGCAGCACCTTGTGGTCCTCCGACCCGGGCAGCGGCGTCAGGAAGAAGAACTCCAGAATGTCGATCGGCAGTTCCTTCTTGATGATCTCGATGTCATGCGCGATCGACTGCGGCGTATCGGTCGGGAAGCCCAGGATATAGCCGGCCCAGGTCATGACGTGGACGCTCTTCCACGCCTGCAGCATCTCGCGATATTCCCAGATCTTGTTCTGGCGCTTCTTGGTGCCGAGCAACGATTGCGGGTTGATGTTCTCCAGCCCGATGAACACCGTGTAGCAGCCGGCCTGGGCCGCCTTCTCGATGAAGCCCGGCGTCTTGTGGCAGAGCGTGTCGACCTGCAGGATCAGGCGGATCTTCAGCCCTTCGGCCCTAAGCTGGATCAGCCGGTCGAGAATCGGCTCCCAGTTCTTGTTGCGAGCGAAATTATCGTCGGTGACGAAGAAATGCGTGATCCTCCGCGCCACGTTGGCGCGCACGATCGCCTCGACGTCGTCGGCGCTGCGGAAGCGCGATTTCCGGCCCTGGACGTTGATGATCGTGCAGAAGCTGCACTGGAACGGACAGCCGCGCCCGGCATCGAAGCTGGCGTAATGGCCGATGACACGCGTGACGATCTCGCGCGGCAGCACCGGGAAGGTCGCGGCATCGAGATCCGGCAGATCCGCCAGGTAGTTGTAGATCGGCTTCGCCGCACCGCGATCGAGATCGCACAGCAGGTCCGCCATCCGCCCGTCCTCGGCCTCGCCGGCATAGAGCGTGATGCCGAGCCGCTGTGCCTCCAGCAGTTCCGGTGGCGTCTCGGGCAGCATCGACAGGCAGCCGCTGACGTGGAAGCCGCCCATCACCACCGCGATCCCGGCTTCGCGGAACCGTCGGCCCAGGTCCATGGCCCGCGGATACTGGTTCGACTGCACGCCGACCAGACCGACGAAGCCGCTGCCCGCCGCCCGGATGCGGGCGGCGGCCGCGGCGACATCGATCACCGTGTTGCATTCGTCGTAGGCTTCGAGCGTGATCTTTACATCGGGGCCGAGCACCTGCGCCTCGGCGCATTCCGCGATCAGGCCATAGACGCTGGCGAGGCTGTTCGAAGGGATCCCCGAGCGGCGCCATTGAATGACGTAGCCATCGTCATCGTAGTGCGACGGCTTGATCAGGATGGCCTTGAATTCCCGCTTGCGCATGACACCCCCGCGGTTTTCGCAAAGCTGGCGGATTTGAAAGGCAAGCGCAAGTGTATTGGCGTGACGGTTCTGCAATCAGTGATAAAGCTCAGGCGATACGCCACCCGCTCTGCGCGACTTCGGCGTGGAGACCGCCCGAGACAGCGGTCCCGGCGTATCAGGCGAGCGAATCGGGCACAGAATCGGATGTCCGTTCGTCGCGCGCTCAGGAGACCCCTGCGCCCTCCGGCACGGGTTGTTTACGATGGCATATCCATCCGGGCCATCACCTCAGGCATTTCCGGAGCGCCGAGGCGACCGCCGAAGCGCTCGCATTTGATGGCGGCGGCGACGTTCGCGAAGCGGACCCGATGTTCCAGCGGCCAGCCCCGGGCCAGGCCCAACGCATAGGCGCCGTGCCAGACATCGCCGGCATTGAGTGTGTCGCGCGCCTGGATCGGGATCGTCGGCACGCATAGGGTCACGGGGTCGCCGCGGCGCCGGATCAGGGCCCCGCGCTCGCCACAGGTGACGCCGATGACCGCCGCATCGAGCCTGTCGGCCATCGCCGAAAGGGCCTCGTCGATCGTCACCCCGGGTGCCAGCGATTGCAGCGCCGGTTCGGAAAACAGCACATGGTCGGCCAGCAGGATCAACTCGCGCAGCAGGTCCGGCGGCGCGACGTCGGCATCGAGCACGGTCGGCACGCCATCGCGCCGGGCCTGGGCCAGCAACGCGCGCGCCCCCGCGGGCCAGCGCATGTCGACCAGCACGGCCGCGGCCGCGGCAACCCGGTCGAGCGGCAGCCAGGCAGGATCGGCATCGAGGGCCGGATCGGCATAGGGCACCACCAGCCGCTCGCCGGCGCGGTCGACCAGGATGGTCGAGATCCAGGTCCGGCGACCCGGCATCCGGCGGACATGATCGGTGCCGACCCGCTCCATGGCCAGGTTCTGCAGGAAGGCGTCGCCGGTGGCATCGTCACCGATCCGGGTCCAAAGCTCGACCCTGCCGCCCAGACGGGCAATCGTGGCCGCGGCGGCCGTCGCCATGCCGGACGCGGCCTGGACCGCCTGCTCGGCCATGACCTTGGTGCCATGGCGCGGGATCTCGTCGATCTGGAAGATCGTGTCCCAGAACGCGCAGCCGAGACAGATGATCGGCCGGTCGGTCATGGGTTCAGGCGGCGATGGGGGTGAACAGCCTATTGTCGGCAAGCGCGTCGGCGCAGATCGTCTTCAGCTCGGTTCCGTCGACGGCGTTCACCAGCTTGGCATATTGGCGCCCATCGAGGCCGGTATAGACGGTGGCGATGACCCACGAGGCCGACCGGCCCGTGGCGCTGATGCCCGTCGGGCGATAGGCCTGACCGACGCTGACCAAACTCTTCATAGTGATGTCGCCTTGAATAGGGAGATGCGGGAAACACTAGCCGGCCGCGCCGGCAACGCCCCGCGCCGATCATGCCCCGATAGGCGGACGCCTACCAGGACGTTCCGCCGGCTGCCCGCCGCGAAATCCGACGTCTCGGCGCCGGAGCCGGCAAAATATGAAGGATCCATTAGCAGCTTTGAGAGATCGTCTTGGAATCCGGCGACAAAGGAGCGGCCTTGCCGACGCCCGAGGCAACCCAGCGACCGCCGATGCGGACGCCCCGCAGATCCGGCGCGCTGCAATCGCGGGCGCTGATCGCTGGCGCTTGCCTGGTGATGGCAAGCGTGGCCGCCGTGGTGGGCTGGTCGCTCTATGACGCGCGCCAGTCTGCGCTCGACCGGGCGGTGCAGAATTCGCAAAACCTGGCCTCGGCCCTCACCCACGACATCGAGCGTAACCTGGAAGGCTATGACCTGTCGCTGCAGGGCGTCATTCATGGGCTGAAATTCGACGAAGCACGGACCTTCAGCCCGGCCCTGCGCGCCCAGTTCCTGTTCGATCGGGCAGCGACGGCGAAGTTCCTGGGGTCGGTGCTGGTGCTGGGCGAGAACGGCGAGACGCTGATCGATTCCCGCTCGCTCACCCCACGCGCCACGACTTACGGCGATCGCGAATATTTTCGCGTCCAGCGCGACAATCCGGCGCTGGGCCTCTATCTCAGCGCCCCGTTCAAGGGCCGCGTGAGCGGGGAATGGGAGATCGCGCTCAGCCGTCGCCTGGAGCATGCCGACGGCAGCTTCGCCGGTGCCGTGATCGGCACTCTGCGGCTGGACTTCTTCCGGAATCTGTTCGACAGCGTCGACGCGGGGACCGACGGCACCATCGCCCTGTTCGGCACGAACCGGAAGCTGATCAGCCACAAGCCCCATATCGAAGCGAATCTGGGCCGCGACATGAACGGCTCGGCCCTGTTCAGCCTGCCGGCGCTGGCCGACGCCGGCCGGTTCGAGTATCGCGCGCACAGCGATGGCGTCGAGCGTATCGCCGCCTATCAGCGGGTCGGCGCTTTCCCGCTGATCCTGGCGGTCGCCGTCTCGCGGGAAGCAGTCCTCGCGGAATGGCGACAGAAGGCGGTGATCGTCGGCGCGGCCGTCCTGTTCACGATGCTGCTGACCGCGTCGCTCGGCAGCTTCGCCGTGCTCGAACTTCGGCGGCGCGGGCAGGCCGAGCGCACAGCGCTCGAAAACGAGCGGCTCTATCGTCTGCTGGCGGACAATTCCACGGACCTGATCGTGCTGGCCGATATCGACGGCGTCCGACGGTTCGTCTCGCCAGCCGCGCGGGCGCTCTATGGCTACGAGCCCGAGGAGATGCTGGGCTCCAACACGTTCGGCGCCGCCCATCCCGACGACCGGCATTTGCTGACGGAGGCATTCGAGCAGCTGATGAGCGGGGAACCAAGCGCCGTGGCAGAGGTGCGGGCGCAGTGCAAGGGCGGCGAATATACCTGGGTCGAGACCCACATGCGCCTGGTGCAGGATCCGCTCACCGGCGAATTGCGGGTGCTGGGCCTGGTCCGCGACGTCAGCCGGCGCCATGCGATCGAGCAGGCGATCCGTGAGAGCGAGACGCAATTCCGCACGCTCGCCGATGGGGTCAGCGACCTGATCATCTGCAGCAATGCCGTCGGCGTCCGGCGCTACGTCTCACCATCCTGCCGCGCGGTGCTGGGCTACGAGCCTGACGAGCTGGTCGGCGGGCCGCGCGGCACCTTCATCCATCCGCTCGATCGCGATCATGTCGAGGCGCGGATGGCCGCCATCGTCGCCGGCGACCCCGACAATGTGATCACCTTTCGCGCGGTCCGGCGCGACGGCGCGATCATCTGGATCGATTCCCATGTCTCGCTGGTCCGCGATATCGCCACGGGCGATCCCATCGAGATCATCTCGGTCATGCGGGACATCTCCCAGCACAAGGCGCTGGAGGAGCGGCTAGAGCGGGCCCGGCTGGAGGCCGAGCACGCAAGCCAGCTGAAATCGGACTTCCTCGCCAACATGAGCCACGAGATCCGCACGCCGATGAACGGCATCATCGGCATGACCGGCCTGCTGCTGAACACGCCGCTCGACCATAATCAGCGGCGCTATGCCGATGCCGTGCGCGTCTCGGCCGACGCCCTGCTGGCGGTCATCAACGACATTCTCGACCTGTCGAAGCTCGAAGCGGGCAAGCTCAATCTCGAGACGGTGCCGTTCGGCTTTGCGCCTCTCGTCGAAGAATGCGTCGAGCTGTTGGCGACGAAAGCCGCGGAAAAGCGCATCGACCTGACCGCCAGGATCGACGAGCGCGCGCGGCACACCCACCTCGGCGATCCGACGCGGCTCAGGCAGGTCATTCTGAACCTGCTGTCCAATGCCGTGAAATTCACCGACCACGGATTCGTGGCGATCGAGGTCACCGGCGAAGCGCTGGATGCGTCCAGCCTGGTGCGCATCCGCGTCCAGGATTCCGGCATCGGCATGGATGCGGCCGGCAAGGCCAAGCTGTTCAAGAAGTTCGAACAGGCCGACACCTCGGTCACCCGCCGCTTCGGCGGCACCGGCCTCGGCCTCGCCATCACCAAGCAGCTGATCGACCGGATGGAGGGGCGGATCGAGGTGGTGAGCGAGCTCGGCCAGGGCAGCACCTTCACGATCGAACTCACCCTGCCGACGAGCGGCTCGGCTGTCCCGGAGGGCACAGCGCGCATTCATCCGCCGGCGTGTGCCCCGGCGACCGACCGGAAGCCGGGCAAGATCCTGGTCGCCGAGGACAATGCAATCAACCAGATGCTGGTCGTGACCCTGCTCGAGGAAGCCGGCTATGCCGTCGATGTCGCCGAGGACGGCGTCGAGGCGCTCGCCGCGGTCCGGCGCGAGAGCTACGATCTGGTGCTGATGGACGCGCAGATGCCGAACATGGACGGGCTGGAGGCCGCCCAGGCGATCCGGGCGCTGGCCGATGGCCGCGGCTGCATGCCGATCATCGCGCTGACCGCCGATGCGTTGCCCGGGGATCGCGAGCAGTATATCGCGGCCGGAATGGATGATTATCTGTCGAAGCCGCTCGACGCGGCGGCCATGCTGTCGACCATCCAGACCTGGATGGCAAGGGTGCCGTCATGAAGCACCGCTGGTCAAACCCGGCGGGATGAGGCAATCCTCGCCGCCTCTCATTCCCGCGGCAGGTGCGCGATGGCGAAGATGTTGGGCCGGTTCAAGCATATCAACAGAGGCATCCTGATCGAGGACGGTCGCGAGATCGAATTCTGCCTGCAGTTCAAATCCGGCGACGAATGCACGGTCCAGCTGCCGGTCGGCGAAATCCCGCGTGTGATCCGCTTCCTCGAGGCCCTGCAGATCCAGGCGTCGGAAGACTGACGCCCCTCGTCCGGCCCGGTTCCGGGCAGGACGAGGGGCATCGCGCCGGTCAGAGGGCCGCGTTAACGCGGATCTCGACGGTCAGGTCCGGCCGGGCGAGCTTCGCCTCGACGCAGGCGCGGGCCGGGGTGTTGCCCTGCGGCACCCACTTGTCCCAGACCGCGTTCATCTCGGCGAAGGTGGCGATGTCGGCGAGCCAGATGGTCGCCTCGATGATCTTGGTCTTGTCGGTCCCGGCGTCGGCCAGGATCTTGTCGATCTGCCCCAGGATGTCGGCGGTCTGGGCCGCGACCGACTGGCCGGCGGTCTTGTCGGCGATCTGGCCCGACAGATAGATGATGTCGCCATGGATGACCGCCTCGCAGAGCCGGGGGCCGACACCGATGCGCGTGAGCTTCGCCATTCTCTATTCTCCCAACTGACTGGCCGAATGCCGCGGCCCGGAGGCGATGGGCGATCATGCGTGATCGGCGATCGCCCGGGCGCGCCAGAGGTGTGACCGGGATTGCCCTGGCCGGCAAGCCCGGATCATGGCGCATGGATGGATGTCCTTTAGTCCGATGAATTCAGGGCAGCCATGCCGACAAGGCCGGTTGCGCGCGGGCCCGAGTTTTCCGACCCTGGTTTGCTTAGAAATCTTCACATCCGGATCGATCCCATGTCGGTAGGCATCAAGGCTGAATCGCGCCTTGCGAATCCCGGGCCGTTGTTCATCGCCGCCTTGGGCGTGCTGATGTGCTTCGGTCCGATGGCGATCGACATGTACCTGCCCGCCCTGCCCGCGATCGGCGTCGCGTTCGGGGTCGGCCAGGACAAGGTGCAATGGTCGCTGTCGGCCTTCTTCCTGGGCTTCGGCGTCGGCCAGATCATGTGGGGCGCGCTCGCGGACTGGCTTGGCCGGCGCCGGCCGGTCGCGGCCGGCATCCTGCTCTACGGCATCGGCTGCATCGGCTGCAGCCTGACCAACGACATCGGCCATCTGGCGGTCTGGCGTTTCGTCCAGGCCGTCGGCGCCTGCGCCGGGCCGGTGCTAGCCCGCGCCATGGTGCGCGACGTCTTCGGCCGCGACCGCGCCGCCAGCGTGCTGTCGCTGATGATGCTGGTCATGGGCGTGGCGCCGATGGCCGCACCGGTGCTGGGCGGCCATATCCTGCTGGTCGGCACCTGGCGCACGATCTTCTGGGTCCAGGCCTGCTTCGTCATCGTCGCCTTCGCCGGCCTGTTCAGCCTGCCGGAGACCCTGCCGGTCGGCCGGCGCCGGGAGGCGCATGTCGGCGGCATGATCCTGGGCTATGCCCGCCTGCTCGCCGACCGCCGCTATCTCGGCTACGCGCTGTCCTCGTCCTTCATCTACGGCGGCATGTTCGCCTACATCTCGGGCACGCCGTTCGTTTATATCGAGCTGTTCGGCGTGCGCCCGGAGAACTACGGCTATCTGTTCGGCGTCAACATCGTCGGCATGATCATCGTCAACACGATCAACAGCCGGATCGTGCTCACGTTCGGCACCGACCGGGTGCTGCGCATGGGCTGCGTGCTGGCAGCGCTGGTCGGCCTGGCGCTGTTGGGCTTCGCCGTCACCGGCTATGGCGGGCTCGTCACCATCGCCGGCTCGCTGTTCCTGTTCATGGGCCTGACCGGCATGATCGCCGCCAACGCCATGGCCGGCGCCATGTCGATCCTGCCCGAGATCGCGGGTTCCGCCTCGGCCCTGACCGGCGCGCTGCAATTCACCTTCGGCGCCATCGCCGGCTCGGCCGTGGGCTCGCTCGCCAACGGCACGGCCGTACCCCTCGCCGGCGTCATCTGCGCCTGCGCCATCGCGGCGGTCGTCCTGAACCTGGCGCTGGTCAGGCGGTTTTACTGAGCCGTCACGCCAGCCTCATCAGCGCAGACACTCGACGAACACGGTAAAGTGCCGGGCATCGGCAGACAGATCGGCCGACTTGCGCTCGCGCCCTTCCGGCGCCGACAGATAGGCGACGCCCTTGCTGTCGAGGAAGGTCGTCACGACCGAATCCTTGATGGCGAAGTTGGCGTTCTGCGACACCGCACCCGTCGCCACGGTCAAGGCCACTCCATTCAGCATCGACTGGGCGATACCGACCACCTCGCCCGCCTGATCCAGCAACGGGCCGCCGGAATTGCCCGATTGCAGCGGCGCGGTGAACTGCAACAGCCGAGTATCGTCTTTCATGCCGCTGAGGGCGCTGACCGATCCGGACGTCACGTTGAGGTCGGTCGTCAGCAAGCCGTTCAGGGGGAAACCCGCCAGCACGACCGCATCGCCTTGACGGATGGATCTGCCATCCCGGAACGAGGCCGGCGTCCCGACCGGCGTGACCGGCTTCAACACGACGAGGTCGTTCGTCCGATCGCTCGCGGCGATTTCGGCTTTGACCGGCGAGCCCCCCGCAAGACGGACCTGGACGGCTCCGCAGGCCGCCACGACATGCTGGTTCGTCACGATATCGCCGGCCTTGTTGATGACGACGCCGGAGCCGGAGCCAATTTTCTGGGGATCCCCGCCGCCCCTCCCGACAGCCGCGATCCCGGCCGTGGCGCGGACCGCATCGAGCGACCCCTTGGTCGGCGCCCACGACGCTGCTTCCACCCGGACTTCCTGCGCCTCGGTCTGGCTTAGCAAGGTTTGGGCCTTGTCGCGCTGACCCGCGATTATGTTCGCTGCCGGCGTGCCCGCCTTCACCCTTTGCAACCCGACGGTTTGCCAGAACAAGGCTTGCCGATAGTCTTGCGGCACCCCCTTACCATCCAGATAGGCTTCCCCGATATTGCCGAGCGCGATTCCATCGCCCTGCTCCGCCGCCTTCGTCGTCCATTTTATGAATTCGGGCAGGTCAGCCGGGACGCCTCGTCCATAGCGATAAAGGAAGCCGACGGCTCGCTCACCGGCAGCATTGCCCTGATTGGCTGCGGCGAGGGACCATTTGAAGGCCAGCGCATCGTCTTGTGGCACGCCTATCCCCGAGAGGTAGTCCGTGCCAAGGAGGGCTTGCGATTCGGCGTCTCCCTGTGCTGCCGCCTTGCTGAACCAGTCGGCCGCGACCGCCGGATCCTTGCTGACGCCGGAGCCCGAGAGATAAAGGACGCCCATCATTTTTTGCGCCGCCATATCGCCCGCCTCGGCACGCGGCCGAGAAATCGCGTAAGCCGTCGCGAAGTCCTTGCGACCGAAGGCATCTGCGGCGGCCGCCATCGATTGAGATCCTGTGACGGTCCTCGGGGCGTGGCAGGAGGACAGAACCAACATGGCCAGCGTGACGCTGACTCCCAGCCTGCGCAGTTCCATCCCCGACTCCCAATTCGCTTGCACGACCAATTAGGAGAGAGTCGCCGGAAGATTCCCCCAGGTCAACCTGAAGAAAGCGGCCTCGGAAAATATGAACCTGACGTAGGGGGTTTCCGCGCAAGGGCCGGGCAGTCGAACGACCGCGTCTCTTAGAGACCTTTCCGCCCGTATTTTCGCGGGATCGCAAGCCTGAGCGTCATTG
>DATGEK010000061.1:0-2536 GCA_035310205.1 Aliidongia sp. | reverse complement strand
GCCTATCGGATCAGCCTCGATCCACTGTTGTTCGTCGGCGCCGGGCTGATCGCCCTCGCCATCGCCAGCGGCACCACGCTCTATCACGCGCTGCAGGTCGCCCGGTCGCGGCCGGTGCTGGCGCTGCGCTACGAGTAAGGGAGCGACCGGCATGTTTCGGCATTATCTCGCGGCGGCACTGGGCAACCTCGCCCGCAACAAGCTGCAGAGCCTGATCAACCTGCTGGGCCGCGCGCTCGGATTCGCGGTCGCGATCCTGATCGGGCTCTATATCCGGGATGAGCTGAGCTTCAACCGCTTCCTGCCGGACTATCAACAGACCTACCGGCTGCAGGTCGGCGGCTACGGCGCCGATGGCCGGCCGGGCACCATTCGCGGCACGCCGCACGAGATGGCGGCGGCGGTACGTGCGCTGATCCCCGAGATCGAGGCGACGGCGCGCATGGCCTGGACCACCCCCGCACTTCGCCGCGACACGGTCGAAGCCAACGAGGGCGGCTACATCGTCGATCCGGGCTTCCTCGAAGTCCTGCGCTACCCGCTGCTGCGCGGCGATCCAGCGACCGTCCTCGCCGCCCCGGACGGCATCGTGCTGGCGCACAAGCTCGCCATAAAATATTTCGGCACCGACAATTGTCTGGGCGAGACGCTCGAACTGCTCGACCGGGACCGGCAGGTGCTGCGCGTCACCGGCGTGCTGGCCGATCCGCCCCCGACCAGTACGATCCACGACGTCGATTTTCTGATCTCGTCCTCCGCCCCGTTCACCTGGCTGAACCAAGCCGATCGGACGCCGACGGCCCCTGCCAACCTCTATACAGCGGTCGACGTCCATACTTTCGTGCGCCTGAAGCCCGGTATCGACGGCGAGACCCTGCGCGGCCGCCTCACCGACTTCGCGATCCAGCACTATCTGCCGACCGACGGCGGGGCCTATTGGTCGTTCCTGGCCCCGATCACCTCGCTGCACCTACACGCGCGCGAGCTTGCCGAGTTCGTCAACGGCACCGATCTCGTGACGCTCTCGGCCATCGCCACGACGGGTGCCTTGGTCCTGGTCGTGGCCGGCATCAATTTCGTCAATCTGGTAACTGCCCGGGCGGGCCGGCGCGCGGTCGAGGTCGGGGTACGCAAGGCGGCCGGCGCCACACGGCGCCAATTAATCCTGCAGTTCATGAGCGAATCGCTCGCCTATGCGCTCATCGCCCTGGCGCTCGCGATCGCCGCCGTCGAGCTGGCCCTGCCGCGCTTCAACGCCTTTCTCGATCGGTCGATGCGCTTCGATTATTGGCGAGAGCCGGCGCTGCTCGCCGCGCTGATTGGTCTCGCGGGGCTGGTCGGACTAGTCGCCGGCATCTATCCGGCGCTGATCCTGTCGCGCTATCGGCCGGCCATGGCGCTGAAGGGCGGCAGCTCGCCGCCGGGCTCGGGCCGGCTGCGTGCGATCCTGGTCATCCTGCAATACGGCATCTCGATCGGCCTGATCATCGCGACCGGCGTGATCTATCAGCAAACCCGTTTCGCCAGTGACGCGAGCCTGCATTTCGACAAGGACCTGGTCGCCGCCCTGGAGATCGACCGGCTGCCCCCCGTCGCTGGTGCCGTCGATCGCCGCGATCCTGCCATGGTCGAGCTGCTGACCCGGCGCCTCGAAGCAGTGACGGGCGTGACCCGCGTCGGCGGCTCGGAATCGGTGCTCAACGAGGGGACCAATTTCGCAATGATCGGCTGGATGGTGGCGGGCCCGGACAGCGCGCGCCACCTGTCGACTGCGGAAAATGTCGTGGATTTCGGCTTCTTCGAGGCCTATGGCATCCGGCCGCTCGCCGGCCGCAGCTTCGACCGGGGCTTCGGCATCGACCGTGTTCCGGTCGAGAACGGTGTCGAGGGTGCCGTCATCATCAACGAAGCCGCCGTCCGCGCCTTCGGCTTTGCTTCGTCTACCGCGGCCATCGGTCAGGAAATAGAGATGCGGCTGGAGGGCGATGGCGCCGTCACCGCCCAACCGCGCCGGATCGTCGGCGTTGTTCCGGATTTTCCGACCCGGTCGATCCGCATCGCCGTGCCGCCCACTGCCTTCTTCATCGCGCCGGACCGGCTCAAATATCTCAGTATCAAGCTGGACGGGACGGATGTGCCGAGGACGCTCGCGGCGATCGATCGGGTCTGGCGCGAGCTGATGCCGGACGTCCCGGTCGCCCGCAGCTTTATCGACCAGCGCGTCGAGATGCTCTATCGCAACGTCGCGCGGCAGAGCCGGATCTTCGCCGGCTTCGCTCTCATTGCCGTGGTCATCGCCTGCCTCGGCCTGTTCGGCCTCGCCGCGTTCACCGCCGAGCGCCGGACCAAGGAGATCGGCATCCGCAAGGCGATGGGCGCCTCGACCCGCGACATCCTGAAGCTGCTCATCTGGGAATTCGCCAAGCCGGTGCTGCTGGCCAACGCCATCGCCTGGCCCTTGGCCTATGTCGTGATGAGCCATTGGCTGGGCGGCTTCGCCTATCGGATCAGCCTCGATCCACTGCTGTTCGTCGGC
>DATGEK010000060.1:0-51404 GCA_035310205.1 Aliidongia sp. | reverse complement strand
ATCTTCAGGGCTTTTTCGCGCAAGCGCCGACCGCTTTTCGTCAGGCAGATCCGCACCTGACGCTCGTCTTCGGGATCGCGCTGCCTTTCCAGATAACCCATCACCTCAAGCTTCTTCAGGATCGGCGTGAGCGTGTTGGATTCGAGAAACAGCTTTTCACCCAGGCCGCTGACGGTCTGATTATCGTTCTCCCACAGCGCGACGATCGCGATGTACTGGGTGTAGGTGAGGCCGAGTTCATCGAGGATCGGCTTGTAAGCCCTGCCATAGGCGAGATTGGCCGAATAGATCGCAAAGCAGAGGAAATCGGCGAGTCTGTGATCCCTCGGGTCCTTGGGGGCGGCGGGATTCATCTGTGGCCTCTCGAGCATCTGATCAAAGCTTTGTGATCGATATATATCGTATCCGATTAAATTGGAACCGTTGACATTCAGGGCTGCTCTTCGTAACAGTGCATCGCATCCGATTTAATCGAATGGTGATGGAGGGTGGAGATGAGCGCAATGCAGCATGTCGGTCTGCTCGAACGGCTGGCGGCCGAAAAGCTCGCGCGTGCAGCCGAGACGGTGAAAGCCGAAGGCTGGAGCTGGGTCGAAGTCGCGATCGACTTCCCCGAGGATCACACCGACGGTTTCGGCGTGATCGCCTGCTGGCACCGGCCGCTCGGCGACGAGGAGACCATGATCGTCGCGACGCTGACGGCCGAGCGTGACCGGATTGAGCAGATCTATGGGGGTTCCGGGACGCGTCGCCTGGACATCGAGTGGCGCCTGCGCGAGATCGAAATCGCGCTGGTCGAGATCGAACAGCGACGGACGGTGTACAACATGGCCGATCTGGCGAAAGCCGGCGCCTTCGTCAGCATCGACGCTTCGGGCCGGCTGCGTGTCGAGCGCGGCTTTGTCCGCCTCGAAGACGAGGCGCCGGTCGCCAAGCCGGCACGTCTATGCGCGGCTTACCGTTCAGCGGCTGGCACTGTCGGCGGCAATCCGGTGCCCGCCGCACGGGCATGCGCATGAGTGATCGTCGTCGAAATTGGCCACCGTCGACGCATGCGATCACGATTCTTCCACCAAACGGCTTGACCTTCCCATAGGGGGAAGCATCAAGTTCATGTTCGGCCTTGATCGCCAAAGATCCGGACCCATAACGTGTGAGGCCATGATCCGACTGCTCCGCCACCTCCTGCTCCTGCTCGTCGCGTTCGCCATCATCGGCGGAACGACGTCGGAGCTTGCGCGCGCGGCGGCATATGGCCCGGTCGCGGCGATGGCGGACATGCCGTGCGACATGGCGATGCCGACCTCGGCGTCGGGCGGCGATGCGACGCCGATGGCGCCGTGCAAGGGGATGACGGCCGACTGCATCAAGCAGATGGGCTGCGTCACCGTCCAGGCGCTGCCCGCCCACTTCATCAGCCATGAGACGGCCGTGCAGTACAGCACGGTCGACTATTGGGCGTCCTTCTCCAAGCTCGTCAGCTTGGCCCCCGAACCCGAGCCCCTTCCGCCCCGAACGGCCTGATCTCGTCCGCGCACGCCCGAAGTGCGCCTAGTCGTCAGTCAGGATGTTCCCGCCCGTCGTGCACTTGTGCCGATCGCGGGCTACAAGGGGTAATTTCAATGATTCGCAATCGTATCGTTGCGGGCGCTTTCGCGTTCGCCAGCGGCGTCGCTCTCGCCGCGCTCCCGAGTTTTGCCGCCACCGCAGACTATAAGTTCGAGCTGGTCGGCAAGCCGCAGCTCTCCGGCCACAAGGACGTCGTCCAGGTCCGTCTCGTCCATGTTGCGGACGGCAAGCCGGTGGCCGACGCCGTGATCTTCGAGAGCAAGGCCGACATGGGGCCGGAGGGCATGGCCGCCATGGGCGCCCCGGTAAAGGCGCTCCCGGTGAAGGACGGCGTCTACAGCTTCGAGGTCGATCCCGGCATGGCCGGGACCTGGGCGCTGCATCTGGCCGCCAAAGTGCAGGGCGAGCAGGACACCGTCCGGGGCACCATCAACGCCGACCTGGTGAAGTGACGTGGGCGCCCAGTGGATGCGGCTCGGCGCCAGCGGCGTGCTGGCGGCCGGACTGATTGCGTGCGCGCCCGCCTTCGCCCAGGCCGCCGACGGTCCGCTGGGCGCCACCGCCGATGGCCTGCTCGCCGCCGGACGGCAGCTGAGCCCGGCCCTGCGTGCGGCGGCCCTGGAGACGGCCGCCGTTGCGGCCAAGGCCGAGGGGGCCGACGCGCTTGAAGACCCGACGATCAGCGACAGCTACCAATACTACAAGGACCCCGGCGTCTTCAGCGCGCACACGGTCTTGGTGACCCAGGCGTTTCCGCTCTGGGGCAAGCGCGACCTGCGTCGTGAAGCGGCGCTTGCCGACGTCGATGCCGCGCGCGGCGAGGAGCGGGCGGCCGAGGACGAGCTCGACGAGAAGATCAAGCTCGCCTATGCGCAATATTACCTGGTCAGTCGCGACATCGCGGTGAACCGGGAAATCGGCGATCTCGCGCGTCGCATGCGTTCGGCGACCGCCGCGCGTTACCGCCAAGGCGGCGGCGACCAGACGTCGGTCATCCAGGCGCAGGGCGAAGAAACCGCCGCCAAGACCGAAGCCGTTCGGCTGGAGGGCGAGCGGGACGCCGTCCGCGCCCGTCTCAATGCGCTGGTCGGCCGTCCCGGCAATGCCCCGCTGGCCGAACCGGGGAAGCTCCGGGCAATGCCGTCCACCGAGCTGGTGGTCGCAGATCTGCTCGAGCGCGCCCAAGCCGCCAATCCTACCCTGGCGGCCAAGAACGCAGCGATCGCCGCGGCCAAATCCAGGAGCAAGCTGGCAGACAAGGCCTGGCTCCCCGATGTGACCCTCGGCGGCGGTCCGCTGATCCAGACCAACAACCGTCCGGTCGGCTTCGCGGCGACCGTCGGCTTCAACATCCCGCTCTCCTGGGGCCATGAGGCCTCCGACCAGCATGAAGCCGCCGTGCGGGTGGGGCAAACCCAGCGGAAGTACGAGGCGGCTCTGCAGGAGATCGAGGGGGCCCTGGGTGAGGGCGCGGCCAGGCTGCGCGCCGCCCGGGCGACGGAGGTGCTGCTGCAACGCGAAGCCATGCCGCAGGCCAAGGCGACGTTCGAGACGGTGCTGGCCAACTACAGCCAGGGCAAAGGGGATTTGGCAGCGGCGATCACCGCCGAGCATCAGATGCATGACGTCGATCTGCGCCTGCTGCAGACCCAGCTCGACGAACAGACCGATCTCGCCGCGATCGAACGCCTGATCGGGGGAGATCTCTGATGCGCGGCCTTTTCCTCACCTGTGCGGCAATCGGCTTCGCTGCGGTCGGTATCGCCCGCGCTGACGATGCCGCACGGACACCGCTCTATTACCAGGACCCGGACGGCAAGCCGTTCTATGCGTCCAGCCCCAAGAAGGCGGCAGACGGTCGGGATTATCGGCCCGTGTTCAAAGACGGTCCGTCCGCTCAGGCCGCGGCCGAACCGACGACGGCCAAGCCGTCGGCGGCCGCCGGTCATCGCGTCCTTTACTACCGCAACCCGATGGGCCTGCCGGACACCTCGCCCAAGCCCAAGAAGGACTCGATGGGCATGGACTACCTGCCGGTCTATGCCGACGAGGGCGCTCAAGCTGATCCGCCCGGCACGGTGCGGATCAGCCCCGGCCGCTTGCAGACCCTGGGGGTGAGGACAGAAGCCGCGAAGCTGCGGCCCTTGTCGGCACGCACGATCCGGGCGACCGGCACTCTGCAGTTCGACGAGCGGCACCTGGCGACGGTGACGACCAAGGTGCCCGGCTGGATCGAGCATCTGGCGGTGGCGGCGACCGGCGATCCGGTGCGGCGCGGCCAGGTGCTGGCCGAGATCTACGCCCCCGACCTGGTGGCGTCGGAGGAGGAGTATCTCGTCGCGGCGCGCATGGGCGGCGCCATCGGTACGGCGTCCGATCAGCGCCTGCGCGCGCTCGATGTCCCGGAGGACGAGATCGCCCGCTTGCGCAAGACCGGCAAGGCCGCCCGGCGCATCGCCGTCGTGGCTCGGGAGGATGGCGTCGTCGTCGACAAGCCGGCGCAGGAAGGCATGCGGGTCGAAGCGGGCGAGGCGCTCTACAAGACGGCCGACCTTACGTCGATGTGGCTGATCGCCCAGGTGCAAGAACAGGACCTGGGTGCGATCCAGCCCGGGGAGCGGGCGCGGGCCAGCTTCGTCGCCTTTCCCGGCCGGAGCTTCGAGGGCAAGGTCGAGTTCGTCTATCCGTCGCTGTCGGCCGAGACCCGGACCGCGCGCGTGCGGATCGTGCTGCCCAATGCCGACGGCGCGCTGCGTGCCGCGATGTATGCGAATGTCGAGATCGACGGTTCTGCCGGTGCGGAGCCGGTGCTGTCGGTGCCGAACTCGGCCGTGCTCGACAGCGGCACCCGGCAAGTGGTGCTGGTGGCCGCGGGCGACGGCCGCTTCGAGCCGCGCCCCGTCAAGCTCGGCATCCATGGCGACGATTGGATCCAGGTGCTCGACGGCATCAAGCCGGGCGACAGCGTCGTCGTCGGCGCCAACTTCCTGATCGATGCCGAGAGCAACCTGCGCGCGGCCCTGCAAGGATTCGCCGCCGCCGACCCGACGCAGAAGGGAGACGCGCCATGATCGGCCGCCTCATCGAGCTGTGCGCCCGCAACAAGCTCCTGGTGCTGCTCGCGACCTTGATTCTGGTCGGCGTCGGGATCTGGTCGGTCGCCAACACCCCGCTCGACGCGCTGCCGGATCTGTCCGACACCCAGGTCATCGTCTACACGGAATACCCCGGCCAGGCGCCCCAGGTGGTCGAGGACCAGGTGACCTATCCGCTGACCACGGCGCTCTTGGCCGTGCCCCATGCCAAGGTCGTGCGCGGCTTCTCGGACTTCGGCGTCTCCTTCGTCTATGTCGTGTTCGACGATGGCACCGATCTCTATTGGGCGCGCTCGCGCGTGCTGGAATATTTGAACTTCGCCGCCAAGCGCCTGCCCCAGGGCGTGACACCCGCCTTGGGTCCGGACGCCAGCGGTGTCGGCTGGGTCTACCAGTATGTCGTGGTCGGCGCGCAACGCACCCTGGCCGAGCTCAGGAGCATCCAGGACTGGATCGTCCGCTACAATCTGGTGACCGCCAAGGGCGTGTCCGAGGTCGCCAGTGTCGGCGGCTTCGAGAAACAGTACCAGGTCGTCGTCGATCCGCAGAAGCTCCAGGCCTTCGGCATACCGCTCGACCGCGTCGCCGACGCCATCCGCGACAGCAACCGCGATGTCGGCGGGCGCACGATCGAGATGAGCGAGACCGAATTCATGATCCGGGGGCGCGGCTACCTGCGCGGCCTGCAGGATCTCGGCAATGTCGTGCTGAAGGCCGACCCGGGCGGCTCCGGCACGCCCGTCCTGGTCAAGGACGTCGCCCGGATCGAACTCGGCCCGGACGAGCGCCGCGGCATCGCCGAAATGAACGGCACCGGCGAGGTCGTCGGCGGCATCGCGTTGAAGCGCGACGGCGCCGATGCGCTGACCACGATCGGCAACATCAAGGCCAAGCTCGACGAGCTGAAGCCGGGCCTGCCCGAGGGCGTGTCGATCGAGCCGGTCTACGACCGCTCGCAGCTCATCGACAGCGCCATCCACACGCTGAAGCACACGCTGGTCGAGGAAAGCCTGATCGTAGCATTCGTGTGCTTCGTCTTTTTGCTGCACGTGCGCAGCGCCCTCGTGGCAATTCTCACGCTACCGATCGGCGTGCTGCTGGCCTTCGCCGGGATGCATGCGCTCGGCATCGGCTCCAACATCATGAGCCTCGGCGGCATCGCGATCGCGCTCGGCGCTATGGTCGATGCGGCGATCGTGATGATCGAGAATGCGCACAAGCATGTCGAGCGACTCAAACCCGGCGAGCCGCGCGGCCCGGCGCTGATCGCAGCGGCCAAGGAGGTCGGCCCGTCGCTGTTCTTTAGCCTGCTTGTCATCGTCGCCTCGTTCCTGCCGGTGTTCGCGCTGGAGGACCAGGAGGGCAGGCTGTTCAAGCCGCTCGCCTATACCAAGACCTTCGCCATGGCCGGGGGCGCGATCCTGTCCGTGACGCTGGTGCCGGTGCTGATGCTGTTCTTCGTGCGCGGCCATATCGTTCCGGAGGGGCGGAACCCGATCAACCGGGCGCTGATCTGGCTCTACCGCCCGGTCATCAACTTCGTGCTGCGGGTGCCGGTGCTGACCGTGCTGGCCTCGGTCCTGCTGCTCGGGGCGACCGTCTGGCCCGTGTCCCGGCTCGGCAGCGAATTCATGCCAAGCCTGAACGAGGGCACCCTGCTGTTCATGCCGGTGACCCTGCCGGGCCTCTCGGTGACGAAGGCGGGGGAACTGCTCCAGACCCAGGACCGCATCATCAAATCGTTCCCCGAGGTCGCCTCCGTGTTCGGCAAGGCGGGCCGCGCGGAGACGGCGACCGATCCGGCGCCGGTCGAGATGAGCGAGACGATCGTCAACCTCAAGCCCGAGAGCGAATGGCCCGGGAACGAGACAGTTGACGAGCTGATCGCCAAGATGAACGCGGCCTTGCAGCTGCCCGGCGTCAGCAACGCCTGGACCATGCCGATCAGGGCCCGCATCGACATGCTGTCGACCGGCATCCGCACCCCGGTCGGCGTCAAGGTGTTCGGCCCGGACCTGCATGTGCTCGAACGCCTCGCGACCGAGGTCGAGCGGGTCGTCCACGACGTGCCGGGCACCACGAGCGCCTTCGCCGAACGTCTGGAAGGCGGCCACTACGTCGAGATCGAGCCCGATCGGCAGGCGGCCGCTCGCTACGGGTTATCGGTGGAGGACGTGCAGAAGGTCGTCGCGGCGGCGCTCGGCGGCGAGACGGTCACCACCACGGTCGAAGGCCGCGAGCGCTACGGCGTGAACGTCCGCTATCCCCGCGGCCTGCGCGATGACCCGCAGGCCATCGCGAGCCAGGTCCTGGTGCCGACCATGGGCGGGGCTATGGTGCCGCTCGGCCAGATCGCCAAAGTCCGTGTGACTTTGGGTCCACCCAGCATTCGAACCGAAAACGCCCAGCCCGTCGCCTACATCTACGTCGACCTCCAGGACCGCGACCTTGGCGGCTATGTCGAGGAGGCGGCCCGAAAGGTGGCCGCGCAGGTCAAGATGCCGCCCGGCTACCACATCGAGTGGAGCGGCCAGTTCGAGTATCTGCAGCGCGCCGAAGCCAAGCTCAAGGTCGTGGTGCCTGCGACCCTGGTCGTGATCCTGGTGCTGCTGTTCCTCAATTTCGGCCGGCTGACCGAGACCCTGATCGTGATGCTGTCGGTGCCGTTCGCGCTGGTCGGCGGCGCCTGGCTGATGTGGTGGCTCGGTTACAACATGAGCGTCGCCGTGGCGGTCGGCTTCATCGCGCTGGCCGGTGTCGCGGCCGAAACCGGTGTGGTCATGCTGATCTACCTCGACCAGGCGCTCGGCGAGGTCCGGCAGCACCGGCTGGATGAAGGCCTGGCGCTGAGCCGCTCGGACCTTCGCTGGGCGATCATGACCGGCGCCGTGGAGCGGGTGCGGCCGAAGATGATGACCGTGGTGGCGATCATGGCCGGGCTGCTGCCGATCCTCTGGAGCACGGGCACCGGCTCCGAGGTGATGCGGCGCATCGCCGTGCCGATGGTCGGCGGCATGGTCTCGTCCACGCTCCTGACGCTGCTCGTCATCCCGGCGATCTACGCGATCGTCAAGGGATGGCGGCTGCCCCAGGAAAGCGGCGTTCCGACCGCCGTCGGCGAGCACGCACCGTGGCCAGCGGAGTGAGCGACATGTTCGCTACGGCGAACACCGGAATCGTCGGCATCCGAGAACGCCGGGGACGTTGTCAGGGAGCGCCTTGTCATGACGCATGAGGTTGTGGCAGGGATCCGGCGCTTGAAGAATGACCGCGACCGATCCATTTCCCTGGGCATGATGGGTAAGCTCATCCGAGTGATATTCGTCATACTGATCGGCATGGCGCTCGTCGGAGCACCGTTGGTGCAGGCCGCGGTCGCGATGCCGTGCGGTCCGACACCGGCAGGCATGGCCGATCAGTCGCCCGCCGACCACTCCCAGGCCCCCACGCCGTGCAAGGAGAAGATGTCCGGCTGCGCTCAGATGCTGGGCTGCGGCGTCAGTGCGGGCCTGGAGGCCCCCGCCATCGTGGCGACGAACGAGCAAGCCTGGACGCCAGCCGTCTATTGGCCTGTCGCCAGTCTGCTCGAAGGCTTGCACCTCAAGCCTGATCTAGGTCCTCCCATTGTGATCTGACCCGGCAGCGCGCTCCGCGTGCTGAACGCGATGACTGCGTGGCATGCCGCCAGCTTCCTGGCGCCGCGCGGCGCAGTCGTCCGAACCACGGTCGATCATCGTGACCCGAGGGCTTCTTGCAGGAGCGAGAGCCCGGGTCGAACAATGGGTATTCGAATCATGAAGCATGCCATGTTCGCGGCAGCCGCAGTGCTCGCCGTAGGAGCCGTCGGCACGGCTCACGCGCAGAGGGCGCCTTCCTCCATCAACGAGATCCGGACGGCCGCGCCGCCCGCCGCATCTGCCATCGCCGATTCCACCGCCGCACAGGTCGCAACGAGCGCCGCGTCGCTGAATGCGTTGCTCACTGAATGGGACCAGGCTGGCTTCCTCCCTCCCGGCAAGCCGGGCCAGTCTCAGGTCTATGGCCGAAACGGTTATGCGACCAGCGGTGCCGGATACAACGTGCTGGTCTCGCTGATCCGGTCTGCCGGGAAAGACGTCCGGGAGGGACGGGATCATGACGCGGCGGCGAAAATCGCCATCGCACGCGGCCTTCTGGCGGCGGCTAGGACACAGGAGTGAAATCATGGACGATCTCACCCCCTCGCAAACCGGGACGCTCAGCCGCGCTCAAGCGCGCGACAGCGTCGCCCAGCTTGTCCTGCGCCTTCTCGGCTTCCGGGGAAACCGCACTGTTGTGCTGATAGTCGCGGCCACATTGGGAATGGCGGGGTTCTTCGCCGCCTGGGCGTGGTTCGGGGCGGCGGCGGTGCTTCCGCTGCTCTATGTCCTGCCCTGTGCGGCGATGATGCTTTTCTGCATGCGAGGCCATGGCGGGTCGGGAGCGGCACCAGCCCGCCCAAGCGACGGCGGTGGCTCCGATCCCTCTGCCAACCGGTGAATCGCTGACGAGAAAGACACTGCGCCTCCCGCGGATTGGATGGGAGGAGATCGCACAGGAGATGGAACGATGGCTCGAATGAATAGAACGCAAGCCGTTATCGCGATGGCAGGGCTGCTCATGGGATTGGCGGTAGCCGGGGCTCCCGCCATCGCGCAAAGCAGCCCGTCCGCACCGAGTGCGGATCAGGACAAAGGCATGATGATGCGCAACATGAAGAACGGCGGAATGATGATGTCGGGCATGATGATGGGCCCTGAAATGCAGCGGAAAATGTCCCGGATGGTGGACAACTGCAATCGCATGATGGAGGCCATGAACAAAGACCGGACGTCCGCGCTTTCGAACAAGGGCTGATCAGCTGCGAGGAGCGGCCACGGAGGCTGCTCCTCGCTCTACTGGAAGGCCGTCGGCGGTTTGGAGCTTCAAGCCAGGCAGCCCGAGGATCGCGCGCGAACTCGCACGGATCCGATGGGTCCCGTCGTCGATCTAATGGGCATGATGCGCATGCCCGCCCTCGGCCGGATTGTTCATCATGCGAAGCATTTCGGGGCCGCCGGTCTTGAGAAACCGCCGGACGAGAAGCGTGGCGAGCACCAGAAAGACCAGGTTCAGCCAGGTCGTGTAGTCCCAGGCGATGGAGACCTCGACGACCCGGGCCTTGTGCTCCGGCGGAACCAAGCCCAGGGCGTTGAAGATCAGCTCGACGACCAGCGCCGCGACCGCCATGGCGCCGTAGAAGCTGGCGAACAGGAGGCCAGCCATCTTGAGCCCGTAATACTTCCGGTAGATGTTCAGGATCGGGAGGATGATCAGGTCGGCGAGGATGAACGCGATCACGCCGCCGAAGCTGATGCCGCCGTTCCATAGCACGGCGGCCAGCGGAATGTTGCCGACCGAGCAAACGAAGGAGACGACGGCGACGAGCGGACCGACGATGGGCCCCCAGAGCGTTGCCAGGATCGGATGGCCGGTCAGGAAGACGGATTGCCAGAAATCGTCGGGCACCCATGCCGCGAGAGCGCCGGCGATGAGCAGCCCGCCGACGATATCGAGCCACACTGAGGCCCAATCCATCACGAAATAATGGCTGATCGCGGTCATGCCCGGCTCGGACGTCATTCGCCGCCAAAGCGAGCCGCCCTCGGTCACGGACATGTCCATGTCAGCGTGGCCTTCCATGCGGCCACTGACACCCTTGTCGGCCTGTTGCTTCGCCTGCTCGACAAGGTCGCGGCTGAGGAACCTGCGGAACAGGAGGACCAGCAGGACGACCATGAGCGGGGCGCCGACGAATTCGGCCAGCGTGAACTGCCAGCCCAGGAACACCAGCATGATGATGCTGAGCTCGAGCACAAGATTGGTGGACGCCATCTCGAATGCCATCGCCGCCGTGAAATGCGCGCCCTTGCGAAAGAGCGAGCGGGCGAGCGCCACGGCCGCGTAAGAGCATGACGATGAAGCCGCCCCAAGTGCGAGAGAGGTGGCGATCGAGCGGGGCCGGTCATTCGGCAGCAGACGACTCATCTGCTGATGGGAGACGACGGCCTGCACGACGGCGGAGAGCCCGAAGCCGAGGATCAGCGGCCAGAGGATCTGCCAGCCCATGGCCAGTGCCATTTCCAGTGCCCGGATGACTGCGTCGACCATCGGTGCCTCCCGCTGGGGCCTCCGCCACAGGTTCCCGAGCTTAACCGACCACGGCTTCGGCGACGACGCCGGCCGAACGATAAAGGCAGAAACGGCGCACGCGATAAGATCGAAAGTGATTGACTCGCGATTTTCGATGTGTAAATTCGCATCCGATCAAAGCGGATACGATACAATGAGCAATCGCCCGCAGGATCATGACCGTGTCAACGCTTCAGGAGATCACGATGACGAACTCACGCGCTGTGCTCGCCGCCACCTTGGCCATCTCGCTCGCCGCGCTCGCGACCAGCGCCCAGGCGGCGGACCAGAAGCCGCCGATGGAGAAGTGCTACGGCGTGGCGCTTGCCGGCAAAAACGATTGCTCCGCGGGCGCCGGCACCTCCTGTGCGGGAACGTCTAAGGCCGACTACGACGGCAAGGCCTGGACGCTCGTCGACAAGGGGACCTGCACCACGATCAAGACGCCGAAGGGCTACGGCTCGCTGGAGGCCAAGCCGTGATCACGCAGGCTGGTCGGGCCGGCGGCATGGCGTTGTCGGGTCAAGCCTCGGCGGGATCCGGATCATGGCTGTCCTCGCTGCTCCCCGACGACCTTCTGCTGCTCGTTGCGCGCTTGGGTGTCGCCCCGATCTTCTTTCTTTCGGGGCGGACCAAGGTCGAAGGAATCCTGACGATCAAGGATTCGACCTATGAATTATTCCAGTCGGAATATTCGTTGCCGCTCATCGACCCCGACCTGGCCGCGCATCTGGCGACCTATTCGGAGCATCTTTTTCCGATCCTGCTCGTGCTCGGCCTGCTGACGCGGCCCGCGGCCGCGGCCTTGCTCGGAATGACCCTGATTATCGAGGTCTTCGTTTACCCCGACGCCTGGCCCACCCACCTCAGCTGGGCGGCCCTGTTTCTGCCGCTGATCGCCCGTGGCGGTGGTGCCTGGTCGCTCGATCACCTCCTCGGTCGAGGCCGGTCGAAACGCGTCAAAGGCGCCTACGCGTGAGGCCAGCGGCCTCGCTCCTTCCATCGTCCCATCGGGTCCGATGGGCCTCAAAGAGATCAAGCATGAGAATGAAATCTATTATTGCCGCGGCCGCGGTGGCTCTCGTGGCGCCCATGTCTGCCGCGCTGGCCGATACGACGCCGGCTGCCGGCGTCAAGAATATCGTCATCGTCCCCGACGCCTTCGTCGACGGATCGGGCTGGCGGGTCGTCCACGACATCCTGATCCACAAGGGCTATCACGTGCAGGTCGTGCAGGAGCGCTTCCTCACGCTCGACGACGATGTCTCGATCACCAACGAAATCATCCGGCAGCAGCCCGGCGCGACCCTGCTCGTCGGCCATGGCTATGGCGGGGCGGTGGTCTCCATCGCCGGCGCCCGCGGCAAGGTGAAGGGGCTGGTCTATGTCGATGCCGTGCAGCCCGATGTGGGCGAAGCCGTGTCGCAGATCCTGGCGTCGGTGCCGGAACCGAACACCGACATCATCACGAACCGCGACGGTCGTCTGTTCTTCAATCCCGCGAAGTTCGCGGCCGATTATGCCGGCGATCTGACCACCAATCGCACGGACTTCATGGCCGCCTCGCAAGTGCCGGCGACGACGGCGGCGTTCGGTGGCTTGTCGCTGGTGGCCGCGTGGCGGACCAAGCCCAGCTATGCGGTCGTCGCGACCGACGATCGCTTCCTGAGCCCGGATCTGCAGCGCTCGATGTACAAGCGCGCGGGCTCGAAAGTGACCGAGATCAAGGCGAGCCATGCCGTCTACATCTCTCAGCCGGAAGCTGTCGCGGCTGTCATCGAAGAGGCGGCCCTCGCCGCCAAGTAATTCAGCGCGTGCTGAATGGTGGCGAATACTCCGCCGCCGAAATTGAACGATCCTCCTATGTTGGGAATCTACCATGTCCAATACGATCAAGACCCGTGCCAGCATCGCCGCCACCGCCGCCCTCATGGCAATTGCCGCGGCATCGATCGGGAATTCCGCCTTTGCGGCTGATGGTGGCCAGAAGGAGCAGCCGGGTCGCTGCTACGGCATCAACACCTGCAAGGGCACCAGCCTCTGCGCGACCGCAAAGAGCGACTGCAAGGGGCTCAATGACTGCAAGGGCCAGGGCGTCCTGGTGAAGCCCAAGTCCGAATGCCTCGCGGCCGGCGGCACGCTCACCGAGCCGAAGTAACCACCCGATCGGCCCGGCCCCTCGCCGGGGCCGGGCCAGCCCTCGAGATGTTCGCGCGAGTAGACACTATGTCCGCATTCAATCCACATTTCTCCGGTTACGGCCTTGGCTTGCGTAAGGAGCACTATCGAGACTTCCTGGAGACGGACGTTCCCGTTGATTTCGTGGAGGTCATCTCTGAGAATTTCATGGTTGAAGGCGGCCAACCGCGCCATATCCTTCGACAGGTTCGTGAGCGCTATCCCGTTGCGCTGCACGGGGTCTCGATGTCGATCGGCTCGGCGGATGGGCTCAACCGCGATTATCTGCGGCGCCTCAGGGCGCTCGCCGACGAGATCGAGTCGCTCTATGTTTCCGATCATCTGAGCTGGTCGCGGATCGACGGCTTCAACTCGCATGATCTGCTGCCGATCCCCTATACCGAGGAGGCGCTGGATCTCGTCTGCGCAAACATCTCGATGGCGCAGGACGTGCTGGGTCGGCCGCTGCTGTTCGAGAACCCGTCGAGCTACCTCGCCTTCGATGGTGCCGCGATGACCGAGTGGGAGTTCATTGCGGCGATGTCGCGGCGCACGGGCTGCGACCTGCTGCTGGACGTCAACAATATCTTCGTGAGCGCGACGAACCACGGCTTGGATGCCTTCGCCTTCCTCGACGGCATTCCGGCCGATCGCGTGCGCCAGGTTCATCTCGCCGGCCATAGTCAGGGGCGAGAGCTGCTGATCGATACCCACGACAGCCCGGTCTGCGAGGACGTCTGGTCGCTTTACGCCCGGGCGATCTCATTGCTCGGACCGGTCGCGACGATGATCGAGCGTGACGATCAAATCCCGCCGCTGGCCGAACTCCTCGAAGAATTGTCGATCGCCCGGGCGATCGGCGGGGCTCGGCGCGTGCGCGAAGCGGAGGCCGCGTGATGCTCGCGGACCTTCAGCGCGATTTTCGGTCATGGCTGGTTTCGGCCTCGGATGACGCGGCCATGCGGTTTGGTGCCGGCGCCAGAGCGGGGCTTGCCGTCTATCAGAACAATTATCGCGGCCAACTCGTCGACTGCCTGGAACTGTCCTTTCCCCAAGTGCGGACCTGGATGGGCGAGGAGGCATTCCGGGCGGCCGCGATCGCGCATATCGACAGCCATCCGCCGCACGCCTGGACCCTCGACGCCTATGCGCGCGATTTCCCGGCGACGCTGGCCGCGATCTATCCTGACAATCCGGATCTCCAGGAACTCGCCTGGATCGAGCAGGCGCTGTCCGATGCCTTTGTCGGGCCGGACGCCGAACCCTTGTCCCTCGATCTATTGGCGACGATCGACTGGGACGCGGCGCGGCTGCGTCTCACGCCGACCTTGATGAGCCGTCCGGCGACGACCAACGCCGAGGAAATCTGGACCGCATTGCAGGAGGAACGGGTGGCGCCCGAGGGCACGATGCTCGTCGAAGCCGGGGGCCTGATCGTTTGGCGCCGCGGTTTCGTCTCCTACCTAAAACAGGTGGATGCGATCGAATACGAGGCGGTGCTTCATCTGGGTCGGGATGGCAGCTTCGCGGCGCTGTGCGGCATGCTCGCCGATCGGCTGGGCGAGGCCGATGGCGTTGCGAAAGCCGGCGCTCTGCTGGCGAACTGGCTCGGCGGCGGGCTGATTGTCGGCGTTGAGGACTAAGTTACTGGAGCAGGTTGTTCACCAGGACCAGCACGTAAACCTTCGCAACGGCCCCGGCGAACACCAGTTGGCGCCGCGACGGTTGGCGGATCGTGAATGCGGCCACCACGAAGAAGCCCGCCATCGCCGCCTTCCACAGCCACCACCAGGATCCGAGGTAGGTCATCAGCAGATGCATGAGGGGGTTCGCCTCGAAGGCGCCCGGGCTGGCGGCCAGCGCCTGGTTGGTCGAGAGAACATCGCCGAGTTGGGCCAGCGCGAGCGCGATCAGCAGCACCCGGATCGCCAGCAGCTTCGTCGTCCGGCTGGGCATGAGGCGCTTGATGCCGGCGATGGGGGAGTTGCCGCTGTGCGGCGCCGCCGCAAGGCGGGGCGAAACTGAACGATCTTCGGACATTTTGTGAACGCCGCCCTGCTGCTGGATCTGCAGGGCATCTTGTCCGCGAGCCGGTAAATTTTGCGTTACGTACCGATCAGGCGCCCTGTCGGCGCCGCCTAGGAATTACGGGGCGGGGCGCTGTCGGGGAAGATGATGTTGGCGATCGTCTCGGCCACGTCGGGGGCATTCTGCTCGAGCGCGATGCGCAGATGTTCCTCGAGCTCTTCCCGAAGGTCCTCGTCGCCGATGAAGTCGGCGAGCGATCCGAGCGCAATGGTGAGGCCGGCGACCATCCTGCTTTGCCGCTCGAGCAGTGCCGCCAGCTCGTCGAGCGCGCGCTGCTGGGTCGCCAGCGCGTCAGCGAATGCCGGGTAGCTCTCGTATGAACGCTGCGCCATGATTTACCGCACTCTGTTGATGGGACAAAGATAGGCGACGGGCGCTCAATAGTCATCGAGGTTCCCGAAAAAAATCGTCGCACCTTGGAACTCAGCTACTCCTATAGTTAATAATTCCGCTCGACCGAAAACGTTTCGAGCTTGGTGAAATTAAAGCTCGCGGCCACGCAATGTACGTCCCCCGGGCCAGGCCCGGCCGGATCAGTGCGAGAGGAGTGCAGCCCCGAGGCGGTCGTCGTCCTCGGCCGGCGCGGGCACCAAGGCGAGCTTGCGATCGGTGGCCTTCCGTGCGCAGGGAGAGGTCGTTTCTTCGTCGAGAACGAAGGCGCGCAAGCGTTCCCGGGCGCGGGCGAGATGGCAGCGGACCGCGCCAACCGAGATGCCCATGACGATCGCGACCGCCTCGTAGGATTTGCCCTCGACCCCGGCCAGCACGATGGCTTCGCGCTGCTTCGCCGGCAGGCGGTTCAGCGCGGCCTGCACATCCCGGATCGTCAATCGGGCCAGCGAGATGTCGTCCGTCGCCGTGCGGGCCTCGAAGCCCATCTGCACCGTCATCTCGGCGTTGCGCTGGGCACGGCCCCAGTTCGCTCGGAATTGATTGCGCATGATGGTGAAGGCCCAGGCCCGGAAACTGGTGCCCACCTGCCAGGATTCCGCGTTTGCCAGCACGCGTACGATCGTATCCTGAAGCAGGTCTTCGGCATCGGCCGGGTCGCGATGCCAGCGCCGAACGATCCGTCTCAGAAACGGGATCTCGTGGCTGATGAGTTCGGCGACGCGTTCCCTGGCGACGTCGTCGGAAACCCCCGTCTCGGCGGGCCTGGCCTCGTCCGGCTGCTCGCGGGCGGCAATGTCTTCGCCGCCGTCGATTTCTTCTTGGAACAGCATAGTGCTCCCCCTCCCAAGCGTCACACGACTGACACAATGTGCTGTGCTGTGCTGGCTAACGAGGTTCGTCAAGTATCGGTTCCGGAAAATCAACAATTAATGGGCGAGATTTATGATGGTTCGCTAAGTATCTGTCAGATTTCCCGTATAGATCGCGAACTGTATCGCGTTTCGGTTTTAGATTCTCCGCACGAAGTCGTAACCCGTCAGAGTTTTGTCACGCATTTCGCATCCGATGCATGGGTCGATGTTGAATTGAGAATATAGAGTTGGAACATTCGTAGATTGCATTTTCGCCGATTATTATTCGCAGGACGTCGATGGTGATGTCAGACAAATTACCAAATGGTTGTGCCAAATATTGGCTTTCAACCACAAGATTGCCTCCGTCATGTGATGTGTATCGTTGGTGTATAAACGAGTCTATTCGGCCCCCATCAGCATGATGCGCCAGTCCGAGGCGAATTACAATATTGTGAGCTATTTTACGATTGTGTTGTCGTGATGTTGTATAGCCATAAAACAATGTAAGTGTGAGTAATATATGCGGTACAATTCGAAATTGTGCCGGCAGATTCTTGTGAGGCGACCGCTCCTTCAGCCGATTGTTACTGATGTGGGTAACAGAACGACCAGTCCGCCTCATGAAGCGAACCAGTCCCCGCAACCAGCTTTACGTGTGGTTCAGCCGGGGTGATCTGGCTGGGAGCGATCAGCCTGATCAGTCCCGTGATCGACAAAAAATGTCGATAACCGGCTCTACTTAGTTCCAGCGACGATCGCACGATCGATCAAGGGCGGCAAATTTCAAACTGAGACACTACTTGATTTTCGGCTTAATCGCTGCCGTCCGGTCGCGCGGATGGGAAGGCATGCTGCGCCAGTCCCATCTCTCAAAGCGGGGCGGGCCGCTACGTGCAGCGTAGCAACCCGCAATTCTGCAGCCTCGGCCTGGTCTGATCGCGAATATCCAGCCCCTTACCGGCCACGCGCGCCGCCGTATTGGCTCAGACGACCCGATGGGGCAAATCGCCCGCGCTGCATCGGTTTCGGCACCTGCCGGAATGCGCAGGCGCGAATGCCCGGTTTGGCATGCCAAATGCCCAAACCGGTCAGCGTGCTGTCGGCCCGTTTAAGCCGAAGAGCGACCGGACGATAGAGCACCCATCATGGTCATTCCAAGGCCAGAAAGGGTAGCCGGAAACCGGTCGTTCGCTTCGACAGTAGGCAAAGTGCGATATCGACACGATTCATCTCGCTGCCCCCGGTTTCACGGAGCAACCGCCTGATCGCGAGTTCGAGCTGCGGTCAGGCCTTGATCGCAGTGAGACAACCGCAGTCACCCGAGTCCCGCCGCCACGCTTGAAGCCACCACCGCTAACATGTGCGCTCCGACTCTAGCATCACAGGTTGAATGATGACGCGATGCAGCGCCTTGGTTTGAGCCATCACTGAGGCCTGCGAACGGAAAGGCCGCATCAAGACACTTCTCCATGGCTCTCTCGGCCACGACTGGCTGTGCCAGATCCAGGCGGAGTGCTCGTGGATCTTTTCGGGCTCCTCTGATGTGACGACTTCGCGGCACGCGACCAGCTGGACTCCTCCAATGTTGCGGCGCGCACCTCCGTTGCCGGCGCGATGAACCTATCTGAGATTGACGTGTTCAACACGAGTAGGTAACGCAGCAACCGGCGATCGGAGGACGGCGCAGCGCAGCCGGCTGCATTCACGGCACTGGGCAATCTCGTTGCCGACAAGATCCTCGATGCGCGGCGCTCGAGCGCTCTTGTAGAGCGATTGGGAGCTCTGCTCGGTCTTACGGTCGCGGTTGCCGCCCAAGGGGATCCGCGCATCATCGACACGCTGCTTGCCGGGGCTGAGGCCTATGCCCATCGCGAGGCGGTGGAAAAGTCAAAGGCTCTGCGTCTGCTGAAGAACCTGGATCTCGCCGAAGAGACCAACGCTCGCTCGCGCCCGTCCCGACAAGCGACGGCGCCAGGCGGACACTAGGCCAGCTTTATGCCGAGCGGGTTCTCAGAGGCGGGGCGGGAAAGCGCCCCATAGATTCGGCATTGGGCCGACCCGGTTCGCCGTCCGGCAGACGGTCTCAGAACAGGAACAGCTTCGGCGCCAGCAGGGCGCAGCCTGCAGCGATCGCTACGGCATAGGGGATGCCCATTCCGCGCGCGAGCGATGCGGCGCGCCATCCCCGAGCTTCGAGCAGGGTTCCGACGTCCATCCGGCGCAGCGCCAGGCACGCGAGGGCGAGGATGCCGCCCGCGATGCCGATTGCCAGAACCAGCGCGGGCAGGAGCGGCAGGCCATGCCAAAGGGAGACCGCGGCGAGCAACTTCGCGTCGCCACCGCCAAGCTTGCCCCAAGCGAACAGCGCCATGCCGACCAGCAGCACGATGCTGCCGGCAGCGAGGTGCGAAAACCAGTCCACCGGCTTTGCCGCCAATAGCGCCGCGGCAACAAAGGCCGCGACAAGAAGCACTGAGATCCAGTTCGGAATCCGCAGGGTCGCGACATCGCTGATCACCGCCACGGCGAGCAAGCTAGCGTAGACCATGCCGGCCAGAAACCCGAGGATCATTGCTTGGCCGCCTGCAGCGCCTTGAGTTGATCGAGATTCTTCGCCGCCACGGGATCGTAACTGGCACTCCCCTCCATCGCCTTGACCAGATAAGCCTGGGAGACCGCATAGTCACCCCGCTTCATGGCGATGTATCCGACGTTGTTATAGACAGTCGGCGCCTGGCCGGGCGATGTGGACTTGACCGCTTCGGCATAGCTTCCCGATACAGCCATCGCCAGGCGAAGATTATTGAGGATCGTCGTGCTGGTGGGATCGAGCGCCAGTGCCTTCCTGAACTCGGCCGTCGCCTGTTCGGGATGGCTCGCCAGCAGCTTGGAATAGCCGATGTTGTTAATGATCGCCGGCGATGACGGGCTGATCGCGAGGGCGCGGGCATAGGACGCCTGGGCCTCGTCCGGCAGGTGCCGGAGATCGGCGATTTCGCCCAACGCATTCCAGGCCCGCCACAGCGCCGGGTCGGCCTCGACGGCTTCGCGCAACAGCTTCTCGGCCGCCTCCCGCTGCCCGATCGCCAACAGGGTGAGCCCCTTTCCTTGCAGCGCCAGGGTCCGATAGTCCTTGTTCTCGACCAGAGCCTCGAAGATCGGCTTCGCGTCCTTGGGGCTGCCCAGGGCGAAAAGACATTCGGCAACGCCGTACTGCGCCGGGATATTCTTGGCGTCGTTCACCAGGATCTGTTGGTAGATCAGCAGCGCTTCGCCATAGTCCTCATTGTCTCGAGTCGCGTCGGCGGCACTCAGCATGGCGGCCAGTTGCGGCGCCGGCGTCTCCGTCTTGAGGCTTAGTTGCTTCGAGCCGGTCTCTGCGCAGCCGACGACCAGAAGCAGCAGAAACAGGGCGCTAATTTGCTTCAGCATGAATATTCTCCATTTGCTGGTCGAAGGCTGAAAGGTCGCGTCCAAGAACGATCCGGATATTTGAGCCGATCGCCTGGTCGAGCTCGATGCTGGCGGGATGCGGCAGGAGACGGGCCAAGGCCGTCGCTTCGTCGGCCCACCCCTGCTGATAGGTCACGACCGTCGTGACGCGGTTGAACGGGCGCGCGTCGTCGATCTTCGCCACCACGACGCCATGCGCCTCCAGGAAGGCTCGCATCCGCGCGGCCATCCCACGGCGACCGACGCCATTGGACAGCTCGATTTGCGGATGCGGGCTTGTCGTCGAAGCCGGTGCCAGGCTCGGTGTGGGCGCGATTGGGTCGACGGCGGCCTCCAATGCCGCGACCTGCACGACCGGCGGCGGAAGCGGCGTCACGTTTACCTTGATGCGCGGTGCTGCCAGAGGGACGACCGACCCGGGATCAGCCGGCAAAGTTGCGGGTGTCAGCTCCGCGTCGACCAGGAGCGAACGGGCCAGAATATTGCCGCCAACGCGCTCGAAACTCGCGTGGGCCCCGCCTGGTAGCGTCAGGTCATATTCCCGCAAACCTGCGCGCTGGAGGCGTGGGCGCGCCATATCCTCCTCGTCGGACGCGGGCTCGGAAAAGCTCGCGGTGACGATCGCCTTGGGCCCCGGCTGCGGCTCATCGAATTCGGTCTTGTTTGCGTTGATCGTCCGATTGGCCGGTGCCAGCTTCATCGCTTCCGCCAGAAATTTGCGCGCAGCCTCCGGGGCGCCGGCCAAGCGCAGCGATACCGCCATATTGTTCCAGGTGTCGGCGCTCGTCTGGTCCAGCTGCAGCGCCCGCGTATAGAACTCCTGCGCGACCGCGTACTTGTGCAACCGGTCGTAGGCCACGCCGAGCGCGTTGAGCGCCGCGACCGACGAGGGATCGGCCGCGAGGCTGCGTTCGAAATAGACGATCGCCAAGCCGTTGCGTCCCGCCTGCAGATGGTCCTTGCCCTCCTGATAGGTGCGCTGGCTGGCCGACAACGGCTGGTCGGCCGCGCTCGAGATCGGACGGAAGGTCGGATCCTCCGTGCAGGCCCAGCACATCGACAGCGCGCCGACGAGCACCATCCTGGCGGGCTTCACGACTTCACCTTCGTGGAGATCGACGTGGGCACCTTGACGCCTTGCCAGGTGTGCGCCACGTGGAAGCCAATCGGGGCGGCGATGGAGATCACCAGCGACGGCATCAGACAGAGCACCAGCACGATCGAGAGCTTGACCGTGACCGTCTGTGCCTGCTCTTCGGCCTTCAGGACCTGATGGGCGCGAATATCGGCGGCGAAGACCCGCAGCGTCGCCGCCATGCTGGTGCCAAGTTGGTCGGACTGGATAAGCAGGTTGACCAGCGAGGTCGTCTCGGCGATCCCGGTGCGCACCGCGAAAGCGCGCATGGCCTCGATTCTCGGGCTGCCCGCGCGCAGCTCGGTGACGATAAGCGCCAGATCCGCGGCAAGGATCGGCTGGGTCGAGGCGGTTTCCTCGGCGACCTTCGCTATGGCCATGTCGAGACCAAGGCCGGCCTCGGTGCAGACCAGCAGCAGATCGAGGATATCGGGCAGGCCGCGCTGGATCGTCGCCTGGCGAAGCTTGCGCCGGTAGTGCACCCAGGCGGTCGGCAAGACGAACCCGATCAGCCCACCGACCAAGGCCATGCCCATGATCGCGCCGAGCGAGAGCTTCGTCACGAGCGGTAGTGTCAGCAGGGCCAAGGTCGCCAGACCGGCAGCCAGGAAAATGCGGGACCCGCGATAGGTCTGACCCGCGTAGGGCGAATCATACCCGGCCTGGAGCAGCCAGCGCTTCAACACGGTCAGCTCGGGCGTATCCTCGGCGCTGGCCGGGCCCTTGAACCAGCGAGCGACAAAGCGCTCGAGCCGCGAGCCGCCCCGACGAACCGACGGCGTCGCGACACGCAACCCGGCACCCAGGCGCCGCATCCGCTGGTCCGGCGCGAGCAGCGCCGCCATGCCGAACACCGCGCAGCCCGTAGCCAGCAGCACCACGATATAAAGCATGGGCGATTCCATGACAGGCCTCTCACACCTTGATGTCGGTGAAGCGACGAAGCAGCAGGATCCCGGTGAGCGCCAGGAAGACAGCGCCGCCCAGGACAAAGCGCAGGCCTGCATCGGTCCGCGCCTCGTCGTAATAATGTGGATTCAAAAGAATAAGCACGCCGACGACGAGGATCGGCAGACCGCCGAGGACCTTGCCGGACAGCCGCGCCTCGGCGGATAGCGCCTTGACCTTCGCGTGCAGCAACTGCCGTTGCCGCATTACGCCCGCAAAGGAGGTCAGGATCTCGGCCAAGCTGCCCCCCGTGCCCTGCTGGACGCGGATCGCGACGATCATATAGTCGATCTCGAGCAGCCGCAGGCGGTCCGCCAGCTTTTCCAGGGCTTCCCGGATGTCCAGCCCATAGGACATTTCATCGAAGACCAGCCCGAATTCAGTGCCGATCGGGTCCATCATTTCCTGGGCGACCAGATTGATGCCCGTCATGACGGGATGCCCGGCGCGCAGGGAGCGTACCAGCATCTCCACCGCATCTGGGAGTTGTGCGACGAGCTTGTCCAGCCGCCGTCGGCGAATCACCCGTAGCAGCCCCAGCGGCAACCCAATCGCCAGCACGGCGCCGCACACCAGCCGCGCGACGAAGCCGAGGCCAAGGAAGTCCAGGCCCAGAAAAGCGAAGGCGAACCCAATCGTGCTGTAGAGCATGACGCGCTGCGTCGAGATCGTAACGCCGCTCGACAGGACCAGATTGTCCAGGGCGTGAATCCATCTGGATTCGAGGATGCGCGCCAGCCATGGCGATGCGCCCTCGCTGATCGAGTGGCGTCGCAGCTGCTCGTAGGCGGCGCGACTGTCGTCGCCATGCTCGGCGATCAGCGAAAGCCGGCGGTTGAGCTTCTTTTTCGTCTCGCCGCCGGCGGCGCCGCCGCCCGAGAGTGCCCGGATGCCGAAGATGAGGACCACGACGGCCACCGCCATCAGCCCATACGCCATGGGAAGGGATGCGTTCGGCATGGTTGCCTCTCCTATTCCAGCCGCCGCTTCGGATCGAAGAAATTGGGGTGGAAGGCGATCCCGAGCGTCTCCAGCTCGCTCGCGAATTTGGGGCGAATGCCGGTGGCCAGGAAATGGCCGTGAATCTCGCCCTCCGCACTCGTCGAGATCCGGTGGTAGTGGAAGATCTCGTGCATCGAGACGACGTCGCCCTCCATGCCGGTGATCTCCTGGATGCTGGTGATGCGGCGCCGGCCGTCGATCCACCGGCCGATCTGGATCACGACATTGATCGCAGAGGCGATCTGGGAGCGGATGGTCCGCGGCGACATCTCCATCCCGGCCATGCCAATCATCTGCTCCAGCCGGGAGACCGCGTCGCGCGGGGTGTTCGCGTGAATCGTCGACAGCGATCCCTCGTGTCCGGTGTTCATGGCCTGCAGCATGTCGAAGGCCTCGCCCGATCGGACCTCGCCGAGGATGATGCGGTCCGGCCGCATGCGCAGCGCGTTCCTGACCAGATCGCGCTGGGTGATCTCGCCCTTGCCCTCGGTGTTCGGTGGGCGTGTCTCCATCCGCGCAACGTGCGGCTGCTGCAATTGCAGCTCGGCAGCGTCCTCGATCGTCACGATGCGTTCGCGGTGATCGATCGCCTTCGACATGGCGTTGAGCAGCGTGGTCTTGCCGGTGCCCGTGCCGCCCGAGATCAGAATGGAGACCCGCCCGCGCACCATGGCTTCGAGAAAATGGCCGATCTCCGAGGTCAGAGTGCCGACCTCGACCAGCTTGGCCAGATCGAACGGGATCTTGGCGAACTTGCGGATCGACAGCAGCGGGCCATCGACTGCGACCGGCTGGATCACCGCATTGATGCGCGAGCCGTCGGCCAGTCGGGCATCGACCACTGGCTGCGCCTCGTCGATGCGGCGGCCGACGGCCGTCACCATCTTGTTGATGATGCGCAGCAGATGGTCATTGTCCTTGAACCGTACCGGCGACAGTTCCAACCGTCCTCTGCGTTCGACGAACACCATTTCGTAGGTATTCACCAGGATATCGGCGATGGTCGGGTCCTTCAGAAGCGGCTCGAGCGGACCCAGGCCCAGCAATTCGTCGAGGATGTCCTTGGTGATCTGCCGCCGTTCGCGGTCATTGAGCGGCGTCGTTTCGGTCGTCAGCAATTCCGCGACGATCTCGCTGGTTTCCGCCGCGAATTGTTCATACGGCACGCTCTCAATCAGCGCGAGCTTCAGCACATCCAGCAGGCGTCGGTGCAGGCGGACCTTCAGTTCGAGGAAGCTCTGGTCGGACAGGATTAGCGACTGATCGGACCCGAAGAGGGGGGGCACTCGGGTTCCATTGGCACTTTGGGCCGCGGCATCGCTGTTTCGGGAAAAAAGCGCCATCGTCAGATCCCCTTGTTGGCAATAGCCGGTTGGGCGTAGCGCAGGATGTCCTTCATCATTGCGCCGAGCTTCTTTTCGACCGAGCCGCCGCCGCTCGCGGCGCCGACCGGCAGGCCCAGGTCGGCCGCCAGTTGGAAGGCGGGCTCGTTCGGGATCGTATGGTCTACCTTCCGGCCGAGCGCCTTCGCCGCATCGGCGAGAGAGAGCTGCTTCTTGAACAAGCCGCTCTCGACCCGATTGGCCACAACGATGAGCGGCACCTGATCAAGGCCCTCGCGGTTCAGCCAGTCGATCTGCCGGCGGGCCAGCTTCAGCGACGGCACGCCGAGCTCGACCACGAGCACGATCGCGCTCGACATCTGCAGCACCGAGTAGGTCCATTGCGACCAGAGCAGCGGCAAATCGACGAAGACAGTCGAATATTGGCTGCGGGCGACCGACAGCGTCGCGGCGAGCGAGACCGGATCCAGCTCCATGGAGCAGACCTGGGCGGGTGCCGGGAGCAGGTCGAAACGGTCCTTAACGCGCACCATATTGCCGCGCAGCAGGGCGCCGTCGAGCCGTCCGGGATCGCGAAGCAGATCGAGGATACTCAAATTCTGCTCGGCATCCATCAGGAGCGCCGCCGTACCGAATTGCAGGCAAAGGTCGATTAGGCACAGGTCCGAGGCATCCTTACCACGCGCCATGGCACAAGCGCCGTGCACCGCGAGGCTGGTCGTGCCGACGCCGCCGCTGCTGCCGATGAAGCTGACGAGCGCACCTTGCTTGCCGTACGACGCACCGGTCCGCCGGCGGGCGAGCGCCGCCTGCATCGCCATGCCGAGGTCGCCGCGGTCGAACGGCTGCGGCACGACGTCCGGCAGGCCGAGCCGCATGATCGCGCGCATGGCCGCCACGTCGAGTTGCGCTGCCGTCACGACGACGGGCGGCGAGTTCTCGTCGGCGATGAATTCGCCGAGCGCCCGCATCTCCGTCGGGCTCGTGACATCCATGTCGAGGACGATGATGTCGCCCCGCAAGGCTCTGAGCGCCGCCAGGTCGAGCTGCAACGGCATCACCATGATCTGCAAGTTGCCGCTGTCACGGGACACAGCCTTGCGAAACGCCTCCTGCGCTTCCGGCGTGCGCATGAGGGCGACAATGTTCACTGGTCTGTTCATCAGGGTATCCATGGCAGCATCTTCATGACAGCGGCGTGGGATAGCAGGAGTGGGGATTGACGTTGACCGTGAAGGCGGAGGGCAGCAGCAGGAGCGTCGAGGTAAAAGTGTAAGCCGCCGACACCTGCTTGCCGCCGGTGCAGGTGCCGACGGTGAAGTTGCCGACCCCGACGTTCACGTAGATGGACTTGGTCACGGCGTAGCTCTTGGCCGCCGCGTCGGTCCCGCAATTGAACGCATCGACCGAGCGGCACCTCGCCGCCTGCGAGACGGCATAATGCAGCGCGCTTTCCGTCCACATCAGCCGGCCCATTTCGATGATGCCGAACAGCGTAACGACGAGCACTGGCAGGATGAGCGCCATCTGGACGGCCGGACCGCCCCGACGATCGCGGCCGATGATCTTGATGAGCTGGATCATGGTCATGGGCCTATTGGATCCGGACGATCGACCGGCCATTGACGGTCGGCAGGAAGCTCACTAGCTCGAGCGTGGCGTGGCTCGCGTTCACCGTCAGATACGTGCCGGCGGTGGTGCCGTCGGCGCAGACCGTGCCGCAGGTGACCGAGACGAGGCCGAGACCGCTGGCGCAGCCGCAGCTGAGCGTCGTCGGCGCCGGCGTCGTGATCGTCAACTGCGTCGCCGCCGTCTCGGCCGCCTCGATGCTCGCGGTGCTGGCCCCGATGTTGATGAAGGCATACATCGCCCCGGCCTGGGCCGCGGCGTTCACGCCGATGATCTGGAAGATGACCATGCCGTAGGTCACGATGCCGAGCATGACCGCGACCAGGAGTGGTGCGATCAGCCCCATTTCCACGGCCGGGCCGCCATCGTCGTTGCGCAGGAATCGAGCGACTTTCGCCATGATGTGATCACTCCACCAGCCTGAAACTGCTCTCGTGACCGAACGGGTTGACGCCGTCGCCGGTGCAGTTGTTGCTCATGGTCGCATTGCCCGCCATCGCAACCGTCCAGCCGATCAGATTGATGCAGCTGCTCGTGACGGTGACGTTGTTGCCGGTAAAGCTGATCCCCGACTTCGGGAAATAGAACACCCCTACGGCACCGATGCTGGCTTGGCCGGCGAAGGCGGCGCCGGCGCTGCCCTGCGTCGCCCGGTTGTCCTGGATCACCGCCAGCCCCGAGCTGACGCCGCTGCTGGGCGCGGTGATATTGAACTGGGTGCCCGAGCCGCCATTGATGGATATGGTCGCGATGGTGGAGGCCGTGGCGGGTGTGCTGCTGGTGAGGAAGATCGTCACCCCCGTGCCCGATATGATGCCGCCGGTCTGGCTGAAGGCGCCGAACTTGCCGTCGATATAGTAGAGCCCCGGCCCCATGCTGAGATTGCCGGTGATGGTCGTGCCGCCTTTGTAGCAGCCGGCGGTGATGGTGCCCGAGGCGGGCATCGCGACGCAGGTGCCGGGCATCGCCGGAAACGAGCTCTGGACGTTCAGATACGGGTCGGTGAAGGCGGTGGCATCATTATAGACTGGCGGCTTGGTGGTCGTCAGCGTGCCGTTGCCGGATTTGGTGCCGGCCAGGTCGACCCGGTTGGCGGAAAGGCCGGAATTGCTGCCGTTCAAATTCAAGTTGCCGTTCGAATCGGCGTCGCAGCCATTAAGCGTGACGGTACCATTGCCCGAGACCGTGATGGAAGCGTTGGGCAAGGGCGCGAGGCCGAGCACGCACCCGCCGCTGTTCGCGGAGGGCGCGGCCACGCCGCGCGCGGCGACGGTCGGGTTGGTCCCGAGGAACAGGGCGGAAAGCAGGCGGCCCTGCGGCTGCTGGATGATGACTTCGATCGCCTGGTTGTTGGTCGTGTAATGACCCTGCGTTGGCGGGTTATGGACCGTGACGGTGACGCCGTTGACGCCGTTGCTGTAGCCGTTCTGCGCCGCGACCGCGTAGGCCTGGTTCTGTATCGTGGTTAGGCTGGTCCTGGTGAAGGTGGCGCTGACCGCGGCCGCGTCGGCGGCACCCTGCATCCGGCGCTGCGTCAAGAGCCACATCCCAACCTCGGTGCCGATGGCGCCGAAGCCGAGGAGGACGGGGAGCGCCAGCGCCACCATGACGGCGACGCCCCCGAACCGATCTGCACCGAACCGGCGGACCATGGTGGCATACTCCTCCGCTAGTAGCCCGATCCGCCGCCGCTGTCCGACGGCTGCTGCGGCGCGACCCCGACCGGCGCCACGCTCGAAACCGGCGGCTGCGGCGGATAGACCCGGTTCCGGTTGTAGCGCTCCATCGCACTGCCCATGCGCTGACCGCTCGTGTCGAACTCCTGCGATCCCATGAGCGGCAGCGGGTTCACCACCTGTGCCGCGATGTTGCTGGTGACGGCATTGCCGAAATCGGGCGCCATCGGTTCGCTGTTCGAACAGCCGGCGACGAGGGCGGCGACGGCGATGGCGAGACCCAGGTTGAAATGTCTCATGGCGCGTCCCCCTAGCGGATGATGTGGCCGTAGCGACCGGTCAGTCCCCCGCCGTTCACCGGGATCGTGCCGCTGTCGCCTGCTTCGGACTGGCCGAACAGGAAGATGTCGGTATCGGACGGAGGCACGAAGCTGTCGGTCGGCGCGATCAGGGTGCCCGCCGGCGCCGGATGTACCAGCTTCGGCGTTACCATGATGACCAGCTCGGTTTCCTGCCGGTCGAATTCCGAGCTGCGGGCGAGCGCGCCGAGGATCGGAATATCGCCCAGGCCGGGGATCTGGCGGACGCTGTCGTTGAAGTTGCTCTGGATCAGGCCTGCGATGGCGAAGCTCTGACCGTCACGCAGCTCGACCGTGGTACGGGCGCGCCGCACCGCGATACCGGGGATGGTGAAGCCGCTGGTCACGACCGAGGTCGTCTTGTCGATCTCCGAGACTTCGGGGGCCACGACCAGATTGATCAGGCCGTTGTCGATCACGGTGGGCGTGAAGGCGAGGCTGACGCCAAACGGCTTGAACTCGATGGTAATTGTCGGCGTACCGGTCGCAGTCGCCGGCTGGTAGGCGACCGGTACCGGGAATTCGCCGCCCGCCAGGAAGTTGGCCGTGTCGCCCGACATCGCCACCAGATTTGGCTCCGCCAGGATCTTGATGGAATCCTTCTCCTCGAGCGCCTCGATCTGGAAGGCGAGAGCGAAGTTGCCGCTGATCGCGGAGGCGACAGCCAGCGCGAAGTCCGTGGTAGTGACCGGATCGAGCGGCTGTACGGTGACGCCCGACGGGTTGTTCGCCTTGCCGAACCGGGCAAACGGCAGGAAGCCCAGCGCCTTCGTCGCCTTGCGCGACATCTCGGCGACCTTGACCTGCAGCATCACCTGCTGCACGCCGCGCACGCTCATCTGATTGATGACCGTGCCGCCGCCCGAGCCGCCGCCGGGAGCAGCCCCTTCGGTGGCCATGCCGCCACCGGGAGCGCCCGCATTGGCCCCGCCAGCATTGGTGTCCTTGGACACGAACTGCTTGGCGATCTCGACGGCGGCACTGGCTCTTGCCGGACTCGACACCTGCCCGCCCAGAACGATCGAGTCATTGACGGAGCGGACTTCGATCGTCTCGTTCGGCAGCATCTCGTGCAAGGCGGCCTTCAACCCCTCGACATCCGCCCCGACGGAGACGTCGATCACCGCTAGCAGCTGGCCGTCGCGACCGTAGACCGAGACATTGGTGGCCCCGGCCCGCTTGCCGAGCAGGTAGAACGAGCGGTCCGTGAGCACGACCGCGTCGGCGATCGCAGGATTGCCGATGGCGATCTTGCCGATCGCCTGGTTCGCCCGCACGACCTGCGACTTGTTCATCGGCACCTTGAGGGTCGTCGTGGTCTGCACGCCGGGTGTCGGCGTCAGCGTGATTGCCTGCTGGGCCAAGCCGACCGATGCGCCCCCGAGGACCGCGAAGCCTATGAGCGCGGCGCCGACGAGCGTCGCCATCGATTTCCGATACATGCCGAATCGCAACATGCTGCCTCTCCCTCGATACGTCAGTTCGCCGCCGCCTTCGCGGCCACCGGCACGGCACCGCCGCGCTGCAGTTCGTAGTGGGTCAATTCGGTCCCGCGGATGATGCCGATCGTCGCCGGCCGCGCCGGGGCCGGGGTCCGCGCCGGCGCAGCCTCGTCCGGTTTCGGCTGGTCGGCGCGCAGATCGACGAGCGACAGGGTTCGGCTGGTGATCTGGTCAGGGTTCGTGAAGTTCCTGAGCGCGAGGCTGAGCGTGCCCACCTGACCACCGAGCGTCAGCTTCTGGCCATCCTCGGGCGTGACCTCGAGCGTCACGACTTTCGCGACCGTCGGCGTTTCATTCCGCTGGTTCGTGTCCTGGTCGATGCCGAGCACCTTGATGTTCTGCAGCAGGATGTCCGTGCCCGGATCGCGCTCCTGCATGCCGCCGCCCTGGACACCGCGCGTCAGCAGGATATCAACCCGGTCGCCGGGCGACACGAAGCCGGCCACGCCCGTGGCGTCGGTCACGTGGATCGTCACGGCCCGCATGTCCTTGTCGATGACCGTGGACAGGCTCGCCTTGCCGCCGCTGCCCGACACCATGCTGGCGAGGATCGGCTCGCCCGCCTCGATAACCCGAAGGGCCACGCGGTCCATCGTGGCGCTCGCCACGTCGTCGACCTTGGCGAACGCGCCCTTGGGGACGGCGTCGGCCGGCCATTCAACCGCATGCACGTCGAGCATGCCGATGTGCTTGGCGAAATTGATCGTCGAGTTGGCGACGACGACAGTCGTTGTCGCGGGCGCCGCACCGGCTGAACCTGCCTGCCTTTGCACCCATCCGATCGCGATGAACCCCAACAAGAGTGACAGGGCGATCAGCAATATGCCGCGGATATTCATGATGGCACGTCCCCTTCGTTGCTCGCCGGTTCCATCGTCCGATAGGCACGTTCCCCGCCGCCCAAAATCCGCGGGGCGGGCGTTGCATCGTGCATTCCGCACGCGTCAGTTGTCTTGCCAACGAGATCCTGCATCAGGGCGATCAAACCGCTAATGCGCCGAAATGGTATCTGGTTCCGCACGGGCCAAAAGAAGCCGTCCCAGAAGCCGCTCGGCTTCTCGCTCGGCATCAGTCCCGTTGCCGGAAACTCATCCGCAGCCGGCTGCCAGGCCGTGCCGAACAGAACATCGAACAGCGGCAGCAATCTGCAGAAATTCTTGTCCCGATGCTCGGGCAGAACGGAATGATGGATGCGGTGGTATTGCGGATTATTTAATAATAGGCCGAACCGCCCGAGCGACAACCGGACGTTGATATGCGAACAACCGTCCGGCAGGAAATAGATGAGGGGAACGACCATGATGAATATTGTCGGGACCTTGAACAGGACCGGAAGGAAGGGCAGGAGGCCCAGCTGAATGAGGCTCTCCAGCCAGAAATGCCGGGCACCAGTGACCATGGTCATTGCCTCGGCGCTGTGATGCAGCGAATGCATCGCCCAGAGCGCCGGCACGGCATGCTGCGCGCGGTGAACCCAATAGGAGACAAAATCGAGCGTCAGGATGGTCGTGACTAGCGAAACCGGGAACCACCAACCGTCGGAGCGCAGCTCGATCAGGCCGCCGCCCGCCAGATTGATGATCAAGGCGGCGCTGATAGCAGTCAGTGGGCCGAGCAGCCGGTTCAGAAAGATCGCCAGCAATGACAGCTTGATGTCGGCGACATATTCCGCAGCCGGCGTCGTTGCGATCGGCCATTTCCGCTCGAGGATCCGGGCCACTAGCACTGTCAGCGCGAACACGATGAGCGCACTGATCAGCGGCAAGAAATATCCGTAGAGACCCGTCATCGTCCGCCACCTGCCACCAGGCCGCGGCGCTGGACGAGCGCGTCGCGGACGCGCCGGAAGGGCAGCCAGTTCCGCATCGGCCAAATGAAGCCCTCCAGAAGGCCACTCGGCGCCTCGCTCGGCACCAGTCCGGTCGCCGGATATTCGTCGGCAGCCGGTTTCCAGGCGGTGCCGAACAGAACGTCGAACAGCGGCAACATCTTGCAGAAGTTCTTGTCCCGATGCTCGGGCAGCACCGAATGATGGATGCGGTGGTACTGCGGATTGTTAAACCAGAGCACGAACCGTCCGAGCGGCAGTCGGACGTTCAGATGCGCGCAACCATCCGGCAGGAAATAGATGAGCGGAACGATCGTGATGAGGATCGGCGGCATCTTGAACAGGACCGGCATGAAGGGCAGCAGCCCGATCTGAATGAGGTTCTCCAGCCAGAAATGCCGGGCGCCCGTGACGACGGTCAGCGCCTCGGCGCTGTGGTGTAGCGAATGCATCTCCCACAGCGCCGGCACGGCATGCTGCGCGCGGTGAACCCAGTAGGAGACAAAATCGAGCGTCAGGATGGTCGTGACCAGCGAAACCGGAAACCACCAGCCATCGGAGCGCAACTCGATCAGCCCGCCGCCCGCCAGGTTGACGATCATGGCGGTGCTCATGCCCGTCAGCGGGGCGAACAGCCAGTTGGAAAAAATCCTTAGGGACGCCAGCTTGATGTCGGCGACATAGTCCGCGGCCGGCGTCTTCGCGATCGGCCATTTCCGCTCGACGATCCGCGCCACCAACAGCGTCAGCGCGAACACGAGGAACGCACTCATCAAAGGCAGGAAATATCCGTAAAGACCCGTCATCGTCCGCCCCCTGCCGCAAGGCCGCGGACCCGCCGGACGGGCATCCAGTTCCGCACCGGCCAGATAAATCCGTCCCACAGACCGCTCGGCGTCTCGCTCGGCACCAGTCCGGTCGCGGGGAATTCATCGGCAGCCGGCTTCCAGACGGTGCCGAACAGAACGTCGAACAGCGGCAGCAACCTGGAGAAATTCTTGTCCCGATGCTCGGGCAGCACCGAATGATGGATCCGATGATATTGTGGGTTGTTGAACCACAGCATGAACCGACCGAGCGACAGCCGGACATTCAGATGCGCGCAGCCGTCCGGCAAGAGATAGATGATCGGCAGGATCGGGAAGAAGACTGGCGGGATCTTGAACAGGACCGCCAGGAACGGCAGCAGGCCCGCCTCAATTACACCTTCGAGCCAGAAATGCCGCGCCCCGGTGACAATGGTCATCGCCTCGGCGCCGTGATGCAGGGAATGCATCGCCCAGAGCGCCGGTACGGCATGCTGTGCCCGGTGGATCCAGTAGGAGCCGAAGTCGATCGTCAGGATGATCGTGGCGAGCGAGATGGGGAACCACCAGCCGTCGGCGCGCAATTCGATCAGGCCGCCGCCGGCCAGGCTGATGATCATCGCGGCCGAGATGCCGGTCAACGGGCTGAGCACCCGGTTCAGAAAGATCGCCAGCAAGGACAGCTTGAGATCGAGGACGTATTCCGAGCCCGGCCTCGCGCCCGGTTGCCGGGCGACGACGGGCCATTTCCGTTCGACGATCAGCACCATCGGAACGACCAATCCCATCATTCCGAAATATTCGGCCAGCGGCAGCAGGTATGTAGGGAGATCTGTCATTTGATCACCAGACGCCCGGAACGAGGCGCGCGGTCCGGGCGGCGTATGCCTTGTATTCCGGGAAGGTGCGTTGCAGCACGGCCTCCTCGTTTCTCATGCGCTGGACTTGGAAGCAGAGCTGCACCGCCACGATCAGGGCGGCCGGCACCGACGCGTATTGAATGAAGATGCCGATGAGGGCCAGCGCCTCGGCGGCATAGAGCGGATGGCGGATGATCGCATAGGGCCCGCTGGTCACCAGCCGCCGCGCCTCGGCCATGATGCTGAAGGAATGCCGCAGCCTCATGAGGATGAAGAGGGCGAGGCCGATGCCGAGCAGCACGCAACCCGCCGAGACGAGATGGGCCGTGACCCCCAGATCGGCGCGGGTCGGCAGGAATGGCAGCGCGAAGCTGAGATAGGAGCCAAGGAGCGCCGTGGCGCGTGGCTGCCAGCCCGCGGCCCGCGCCACCGGCCTTACCCGGATCAGCGTCGCCCAGGCTAGCATCGCATAGAATAGAAAGACGCAGCTCTTGGACAGCAGCCGCGCCGCGTCGAGCAGACTGTCGGGCGCCGTGCGCGTGCCCATGATGTCGTGGCTGAGCATGAGCGCCAGGGCAAAGAACCACAGCGCCAGCGCCGCGTTGACGAGCCCGTCATGCGCAAGGATAGCCTTCATGTTCCCCCCTGGAACCAAGTCACACGCCGCATCGAGGCGGGGGAGGCCGCCGCGCCTCCCCTGGCCCCGCGTCAGGTCGCCGCCGTCGTCAACTGGGTGCTGACGCTGGTGAACATGGTGTTGAGCGACGCCTGGACCCGGTTGGCGCCGAGAACGATCCCGAGGGAGATGATAGCGACGATGAGTCCGTACTCGACCGCGTTCGAGCCGGCCTGATCCTTCGAGAGGCGCCTGAACATTCTGAACATCGTAGGAACTCCTGACGGTATGGTCGAAGAAAGGAGGCGGTGCCCTTGTCCAGTGAAGCCGTCCCCGTTACTTGCCGCTACAAGGTCGCGATACTGGCGGTGGCAGCGCTGTAGACGGCGCCGATCGCCATGAACATCCCCTCCATCGCGCTGCCGGCGACACCCGCACCGGTAACGACGGCCAGCGAAACGAGGGCGAAGACGAGGCCATACTCGATGGCGTTCGAGCCGGCTTGGTCCGCCAGGAGGCGCATTGCTACGCGCACGACCATCATCAACATAGCGCACTCCCTGGCGGGGTCGCCGAAGGCGGCAAATCGGTCGCCCATGTCCATGAGCGACCGATCGGGTTCCGGCCCTTACGGGTTAGGAAGCTGGATGCCGGCGATATAGGTGCCGATTGTCATGAACATGGTCCCCAGATTGGTGCCGGCGATGCCGGCGCCGGTAACGATGGCGAGCGAGACCAGCGCCACGATCAGGCCATATTCGAGGGCGTTCGAGCCGGCCTTGTCCCGGGCGAAACGAGCGATGAAACGCATGCGACTTCCTCCAATAGTCAGGTAGCTGCCGAAACGGCAGGCGGGGCTGATCCCCCAGGTCGTCTTCTAAGAAGATGCTTTCCGATGCCGGGACGCTCGCCGAGCCGGCCATGACGCTGGGCTCGGAGTGACGAGGAGGGCAGGTCCGTCATTGCCCACATCAGAATCAATCGTGGATGACGCCAATGATCTCAGTAAAATTTTATCCAATCTTGGATTGTGCCGCTTAATACTTTCCCGCGAACGTGCCTCCGTATCTATATTTATTTCGCGCAAAAGAAAATATCAGAGCGTCAGTTGAGAGTAGGATTGAGTCCAATAACTGGCGCGTATCCCGACTTCGAGACAACGTAAATTAACATGTTTCGATGAATTATCGACTTTCAGTAGCCTAGAATTTGGCGGCGATTTCTTGCGGCGGTCGTTGGCCAGCCGGATCAACTGCAAGGCGACAGTGTGCCCCTGGGGGGCGGCGAGAGGGGCCAAGCATATTCCATGCGACGTCGCCGAAGATGTCGGCGAGGCCAGAAGCGTCGCATCGGAAGCGATGACAGACTGCGGGTGGGGAGGGGCAGACCAAGGCACAACAAATGACGAACCAGCGCGAGGTCGTCTTCCTCGTCGGCATCGAAGGCAAATCCTATCAGGCGGCCGCAAGCATCATGGGCATTCCCGTGCCGGCCGTGCGCTGTCACTTGGGACGAGCCCGCGAGCGCCTGCGCCTCGCCGTCCTCGGCGCAGAGCGCGCGTTCTCCTGACCGATGCCGCCGGCCACGTTCCCTCTCGCCCCAGCGCGAGAGGGCACTTGACTTTCGTTTTATAGAAATACCGCCATTTTAACGGTCTGGTGACCAATAATGCCGAGTATGGAGGGACAAATACCTGACAAGCGAGCGTGCAGAACATGTCCGCACAACAAATGGTCGCCATACCGCTCGGCGCTGCGTCGGCGGCCAAGCACCCGCCCGATACCACGCGGGCTCTCAAGCTGTGGGGCATCCGCGCGTTGCTGATCGCGCTCGCCGTTGCCCAGCTCGGCGATGTCCTCACCACGAATGCGGCCCTGGCGGCCAGCCCGGGCGCCCATGAAGCCAATCCGTTCATGAGCCTGCTGATGGCCTCTCTCGGCTCCTATTGGTGGCTGTGGAAGGCGGCGATGGCCGGGTTCTTCGTCGTAGCCGCCGTCACGGTCCAGAAACCGTCGCGGCGCCAGCTGATCTTCGCCGGCACTGTCGCCAAGGTGTATGTGCTGGTGCTGATCAACAATCTGATGCAGTAACGGCGCGCCGCCTCGCCCAGCGCGATCGCGGCCGGCTGCGGGATGCTGGCGCCGCAACTGTTCCTGTTCTGAAGCGCGCCGGACCCGCCGCGCCGTAGCGGCGCCTGGAAGCCCGGCGGCGCGCTCGCTTGCCGACATGGGGATGTGAGGATCAGCAACGCCGCGTCCAGGCGGCGATCCCACGCGCTCGTCCCGGGCATCGGCGCAACTGGCCATCTGAACCCCGGTTATCGAAAAGACGGCACCTATGCGCGAACGTATAGTCCGCATAAAGTCCGTCGAGTGTTCTGGCTAGGATTTGCCGACACCGCCGTCGTGGTGCATTTTAGACCGATAAGCATATAAGGATTTCAATTAGATGCCGATCGAGATGCGAGTCATGATGTACAACGACCAGGAGGTCGTGGCGGCGCTGGCGAGCTTTTATCGGAAATCCGGCCGGCCGCTGACCGTAGGGCAGATCGCCCGCTATGTGATCCATGAGGGCGACGCCGTCTCCGTGACCCTCGCGGTCGAGACCATCGATGGCGAGATCGTCGAACACGAGATCAGCGAGGCCGATCTGGCGGCCGCGATCATCATGCAGGCGATCAGCACCAAGGTCCCGCTGCCGGCCGAGGCGGACAAGCGTGTCATCGTGATCGAGAACCAGGTGACGCTGGTCATCCACAAGCGCCGGAACAAGATGGATTCCGGCCGCGTCCCGGGCCCGCGCATCCGCTCGGCCGGCTCCAAGGTCTGAGCGGCACCAGCGGCGCCGATAGTTTAGAATCATTCCAAGGGGCGTTGACGCGTCGTCCGCCGCTGATACATCATCCTGGGGAGCGCTTGGACGATCTGCCGGCGCCCTGTGATCGATCCCTTGGAGAGGCACGTGATGAGCAAGCTCGCGGGAAGCAAGACCGAAGGCAATCTGAAGGAAGCGTTTTCGGGCGAAAGTCAAGCCAACCGTCGTTATCTCTATTTCGCACAGAAGGCCGACGTCGAAGGCTTCAACGACGTCGCGGCAGTATTCCGTTCAACTGCCGAGGGCGAGACCGGCCATGCCCATGGCCATCTCGAATTCCTTGAGACTGTCGGCGATCCCGCGACCGGCAAGCCGATCGGCCCAACCGACAAAAACCTCGCGGCCGCCATCGCCGGCGAGACGCACGAATATACCGACATGTATCCGGGTATGGCCCGCACCGCTCGCGAAGAGGGCTTCGACGAGATCGCCGACTGGTTCGAGACGCTGGCCAAGGCCGAGCGCTCGCATGCCGGCCGCTTCCAGAAGGCGCTCGACTCGCTGAACGCCTGACCGGACGGACGCCGGCGGGCCGATGCCCGCCGGCTGTTCTTTTCCGCGACTTCGAATCCTCGGTACAAGGGGGGGCAGGGGCCATGGCAGAAGGCAGCCTGGAAGCGCCGATTCGCCATCCGATCGATTGGCAGAATCCCGAATTTTACGACATGGCGGCGATCGAGAAGGAGATGCATCGCGTCTTCGACATCTGTCACGGCTGCCGGCGCTGCTTCAATCTATGCGACTCGTTCCCGCGCCTGTTCGATCTCGCGGACAATTCGCCGACCGGCGAACTGGATGCGGTCGATCCCAAGGATTACAAGCCGGTCGTCGACGCCTGCACGCTGTGCGACCTGTGCTTCATGACGAAATGCCCATACGTGCCGCCGCACGGGTTCAATCTCGATTTCCCCCATCTGATGCTGCGCTATCGGGCGGCGGAGTTCGCGGGGGGCAAGACCGACAGGATCGCCCAGGCGCTGAGCGATACCGACCGCAACGGCAAGCTCGCGTCCCTGGTGGCGCCGCTCGCCAACTGGGCGTCGGACCGGCACAATGGCCTGACCCGGCCGATGCTGCGGGCGGTCGCCGGCGTCGCCCTCGATGCGGAGCTGCCGAAATACGCCGGCCAGGGCTTTCAAATGCAGGCGCTGCAGGCGCCGAAGGTGAACCGCGACGCGCCGGGCTTCGGACGCAAGGCAGTGCTTTATGCGACCTGCTACGTCGAGTTCAACGATCCCGGCATCGGCCTCGCCGCGCGCGCCATCCTCGCCCATAACGGCGTCGAGACGGAGGTGGCATATCCCGCTTGCTGCGGCATGCCGCAACTGGAAGCGGGCGATATCGCCGATGTGGCCGACCGCGCGCGGACCGTGTCCCAGGCGCTGAAGCATTACATTGACGAGGGCTACGAGATCATCGCCCTCGTGCCGTCCTGCGGGCTGATGCTCAAGTTCGAATGGCCGCTGATCCTGCCCGACGATCCGGATGTGAGGCGGCTGGCCGAACACACGAGGGACATCAGCGAATATATCGTCGCCATCGCCAAGAGCGACGGGCTGGCACCCGGCCTCCAGGCACTGCCTGGCGGGGTGACGGTGCATCTGGCTTGCCATGCGCGCGCGCAGAACATGGGTCCGAAGGCGGCCGAGCTGCTGCGGCTCATCCCCGACACCAAGATCGATGTGGTCGAGCGCTGCTCGGGCCACGGCGGTTCCTGGGGCGTGAAGGAGGGCAATTTCGAGGTGGCGATCAAGATCGGCCGGCCCGTCGCCCGCGCGACGGTCAACAACGCCAATCCGTTCGTCGCGTCGGAATGCCCGCTTGCGGCGCCCCACATCATGCAGGGCATCGAGCGGTTGCAGGGCGAGGCGCCGCTGCCGAGCCAGGCCCATCCGGTTCAGCTGTTCGCCCAGGCCTACGGCCTGATCGGCCGATAGGGAAGATGCCAATCATGGCCAGCAGTCCGAAGCGCAGCATCGAACGTGCCGACATTCTCGATCGCGCCGCCTATCTACCGATCCGCAAGGAAGAGCGCACGCGCATGGCGGCGCTGAAGCAGCATCGGCGGGTCGAGGTCGGGCCGTTCGCCACCTTCTATTTCGAGAGCTGGGACACGATCCGGCACCAGATCCTCGAGATGGTCTATATCGAGAATGGCGGCGAGGCGCAGATCGCCGAGGAGATCGAGGCCTATGGCCCGCTGGTGCCGACCGGCGGCGAGCTGGTCACGACGGTGATGTTCGAGATCGACGAGCCGGTGCGGCGGACGACCCAGCTCAGCCGGATCGGCGGCATCGAGCACAAGACCTTCCTGCAGGCCGGCGGTGAGCAGATCCGCGGCATTCCCGATCCGCACCGCGAGAACACCTCGCCCGAGGGCAAGGCGTCCTCGGTGCAGTTCTTCCATTTCCCGCTGACCCCGGCCGTGATCGATGCGTTCCGGTCGCCCGGCGCCCAGATCCTGTTGGGATTCGATCACCCGAACTACGGCCATATCGCGCTGGTGCCGGAACCGGTGCGCGCGGCACTGATGGGCGATCTGTGACCGAGACGGCAGGCGAGGGCATGCTGGTCGTGTTCGGCGGCTTGCCCGGGACCGGCAAGACGACGCTGGCGAGCGCCTATGCGCATGAGCTTCAGGCAACGTACCTGCGCATCGATACGATCGAGCAGGCGCTGCGTGCCTCCGGCACGCTTGCCGCGGACGTCGGAGCCGCCGGCTACCAGGTCGCCTACGCGTTGGCCGAGGCCAACCTGCGGCTGGGCCGGACCGTGGTTGCCGACTCAGTCAATCCGCTCGCCGTCACGCGGCGGGCATGGCGCGAGATCGCCGCGTCGGCCGCCGCAGCGATCTTCGAGGTCGAACTCGTCTGCTCCGATGCCGACGAGCATCGCCGGCGGATAGAATCGCGGGTCCCCGATATCGAAGGGCTGCGGTTGCCGACCTGGCAGCAGGTCGTCGATCGCGCGTACGACCCCTGGGATCAGCCGCATCTCGTACTCGATACCGCCGGCCGCTCGCCGGACGAAGCGCTCGCCGAACTCCGCGCGGCGATCGTCGGTCTGCGCGGTTAGGCGCGTTTCATCTCCAGTTCCGCGTGCTGGGGCCGGCCGGCCCAGAGCAGCAGGATGCCGGCGGCGAGCAGGGCCAGGCCGGCGTTCCGGAGCCTATGCCGGCGCTCTGCCGCCGAGACCATCCGCTCGGCGGCGACATTGCCGTCATCCATGGCATGGCCGAGCGCGGCTAGGGCGCCGGCGGCCCGATCCCCAAGCGGGGCCGCACGGGTGAGGGCGCGATGGGCGCCGTCTGGATCGCCCGATCGCATCCTGCTGCGGGCATCGGTCCAGGCCGCTTGATAGGGCGCCAGGGCCGCGAGCGTGTCCCTGAGGGCGATTTCCTCCTCGCCCGGAGCGACCGCCTCGCGCAGCGCGATCATGTCGGCGCCGAGTGCTGTCCGTGCGCGCTTCAAATCGGCCTCGAGCACGATCCGGCGGTCGGCTGCCGCGGCCTCTGTGATTTTCTCCGTCAGCGATCGGAGGCCGCTCAGATGATCGAACGCCGCGCGGGCGATGCCGTGGCGCGCCGCTGGATCCGGAACCGCGCTGGCACCGGGCTCGCCCGGGCCGCCCATCAGCCACAGCAGAGCGCCGCCGGCGATCAGGCAGGCGGCCGATCGGCCGGGCCTGATGAGAAGCGGGGCGATGGGGTGGAGCATGTCGGGCCTCCCTTCTTGTCGATATCGCGCTCTGCGGCACGATTTGTGACGGAAAGGTTGCGGCGATAATTATTATGCACTCGTTAATACATATCGCTGCGATCGGTTTCCTGCGGCAGGGACGTTAGGAGATCACGGCGTCCAGCTACCGGTGCGTTCGAGCGCCGGTGAAAAGTCGGGTGCCGACCAGCGGAACGGCAAGGCGCCCGCGCGCCGGATCGACCGCGGCACCCGGCGCCAGGGTCGCGGCCAATGGGTCGCCGGGCGACGGGTGGGCCGCTCAGGCATGAAGGGCCGGATGCCGCGCCGGCCGGCCCGGTCCATCTTGTCCGCCAGACCGAGCCGGCGCTGGATCGCCAGCTCGCCGTCGTGAAAGGGCGATTCATCCCGGTCCCGACCAACCAGCGGTATGAACAGATCCGACATGAGGCGCCCCCGATCGGCGGAAAGGTCAGGCGGCGAGCCCGGGCTTGCTCGCCGGCATGGCGACGAAGCCGGGCAGCGCTTCGATCCGGGCGAGCCAGGCTCGGATATGGGGGTAGGGGGCGAGCGACACGCCGCCCTCGGGCGCATGGGCGATGTAGCTGTAGCCGGCGACGTCGGCAATGGTCGGCCGCTCGCCGACCAGGAACGTGCGGCTGGCAAGGTGCGGTTCCATGACGGCGAACAGGCCCTCGGCAATGGTCACGGCCCGCTCGTGATCGAGCGGCGCGCCGAAGACGGTGACCAGCCGCGCGGCGCAGGGGCCGGCGGCGATCTGGCCGGCGGCGACCGACAGCCAGCGCTGGACCTCGGCGTTCAGCACCACGTCGCGCGGCAGCCAGGACTCATCGCCGTACCGGATCGCCAGATAGACCAGGATGGCGTTCGAGTCCGCGATGATCCTGCCGCCATCGTCGATCACCGGCACCTGGCCGAACGGGTTCAGTGCCATGAACTTGGCCTGCTTGTGCGCGCCGTTCGGCAGGTCGACCGTGACCGCCTCGAACGGCAGGCCGAGCAGCGACAGGAACAGCGCCACCCGATGGGCATGGCCGGACAAGGGAAAGCCGTAAAGCGTGATGGGCTGGTCGGGCTGGGCGACGGCGGTCATGGGTGCCTCCGATAGATAAATATGAACCGAACGATCGGTACATATTTATCATGGCCGACCCGGTCAAGCGGAAACGATCGGGATTCAGGCCAGCAGGCGGTCAGGCAGTTCGGCGAGCACGCGGTGGAATGGTGCGGTCGAGCCGCCGGCGCGCGACAGCACGAGCGAACCCTGGATGGCGATGATCGCGTCCTCGGCCCGGCGCCGGGCGACATCCTCGGCGAGGCCGGCCTCGATCAGCACGTCGGCGATCGCCCCGGTCAGGGTCGCGATCGAGCGAGTGAGCGGCTCCGTGAACTGCGCACCGGTCGTGCCGACCCCGAACAGCTCGATCAGGCAAGAGGCCTGCCCGCCGTCGTAGAAGTCGCGAAAGCCGCGGGCCATGGCCTCGATGCGCCCCCGCACGAGACCGGGGGCGGCGAGCGGTTCCAGCACCAGACGGCCGACGCGGGCGCCCGACAGCGCGAGCACGGCCTCGGCCATGTCTTCCTTGCCGCGTGGGAAATGGTGATAGAGGCTCGACCGGCCGAGACCGGTCGCTTCCGACAGGCGGGCCAGGCTGGCGCCGTCATAGCCCTCGCGGCGAAACACCTGCATCAGCCGCGCGACCACTTCCTCGCGCGGCAGGTTCGGATGCGCCATGAAATTCCTCTTCTGGACCGATCATTCAGTCCGAAGATGTGACCCCGTCTCGTCGCCAGTGCAAGCGGGTAGGCGCCCCGGGGCTTGATCGGCAGCGCCGCTTCTGGTCCGCTGATCCGGTCGTAGCGCCGGAGACCGCCCATGGAGACGAGCCTGCTGTTTGACGCCGGACTGGCCGGCGCGGCCTATGTCATCGCGCCGGGGCCGGCGGTGCTGGCCCTGCTCGGCATCGGCGCCAGCCAGGGCCGTGTCGCGGGGGCCCGGTTCCTCGGCGGTCATCTGGTCGGCGACCTCGTCTGGTCGGCGCTGGCGCTGATCGCGATTATCGGCGCGCATACGCTCGGCAGCCGGCTGTTCGATGTCCTAGGCCTGCTGTGCGGCGGCTATCTCTTCTGGCTCGGCTGGCGCGCCGTCCGGGCTCGGCGCACCGCCGAGGGCAGGCTCGACACCAGCGTCGAGCGTCCGCTCCTGCGCGGCCTCGCCTTCGGGGCGACCAACCCAAAGAGCTATCCGGTGGCACTCGCCACCTTCACGGCACTCCTGGGCGGCCAGGCGGCGGCGCTGAGCTGGGCCAGCATGCCCGCCTTGCTCGGCGCGGCCTTCGTGGGATTCCTCGCGGCCGATGCGGTGTTGATCGCGATCATCGGCGCCAGCACGGTGCGCCGCGTCTATCGCCGCTACGAGCTCTGGATCACCCGGGCGTCCGGCGTGATGTTCATCGGCTTCGCGCTGCACGCGGTGCTGCACGCGGTCCCGGGGCTGATCCCGAAGCGGGCCTAGGCTGAAGACCCGACCGGCGGTGGCTCATTCGGGTGCGGCGATGCGAATGGCGCGCGTTCCGATCGGAGCACCGGTCGCGCGGTCGATGGTGACGGGGGCGATCTCCGTTCCGGTCTCGGCGTCGAAGAACCGGATCACCTTGCCGCCGCCGCGATGCTTGCGCCCCCACGCGCCGATGGCAAACAGCACCGGCAAAAAGTCGCGGCCGGCGTCCGTCAGCACATATTCGTCCCGTGGCGGACGGTCGCAATAGCGGCGTTTCTCCAGCAGCCCTTCCTCGGTCAGGGCCGAAAGCCGCCCCGTCAGCATCGTCGGCGCGATGCCGAGGCTCTTGCGGAAATCATCGAAGCGGGTCAGCCCGGCATGGGCGTCGCGCATGATCAGGATGCTCCATGCGTCGCCGACAAGCCCCAGGCTGCGGGCGATCAGGCATGGCTGGTCCGAAAGATTTTTCACGTCCATACCAATTTGATAGTGACATAGTACTGATTTGATAGTAACTGCCCGTTCATCGATGCTCCACAACAAAATGAAGGAGGAAGCCGATGAGTGAAGCAGAACGTGGCACGAAATCTACCCATGACCGCCCGATCCTGGTGACCGGCGCCGCCGGTGCCGTCGGGTCTATCGGCCGCAACCTCACCGGCATGCTGCTCGCCAAGGGGCACAAGGTGCGCGCCCTGGTCCGGCGGGAGGACGAGCGCGCCGACGCGTTGCGCCAGCTCGGCGCCGAGGTCGTGCAGGGCGACCTGACGGATCTCGCCTCGATGCACCGCGCGATCGAAGGTTGCGCGCGCGTCTATTTCGGCATGTCGGTCTCGGCCAATTATCTGGAAGCCACGGTCAACATGGCCGCGGTGGCGCGCCATCACGGCGTCGAGGCGTTCGTGAACATGTCGCAGATGACGGTCACCCAGATGAGCATCACCGAGACCACCGACAGCCCGCAGCACAAGCTGCATTGGCTGGCGGAACAGGCGCTCGATTGGTCGGGGGTGCCGGTCGTCACCCTGCGGCCGACGGTCTTCCTCGAAGGCTTCTTCCTGCTCTTCGCCGCGGCCAGCGTTCGCGAGCACGACGAGTTGAGGCTGCCGATGGGCCTCGGCCGGACCTCACCGATCTCGGCGGTCGATGTCGCGCGCGCCGCAGCGGCCATCCTCGACGACCCGGCCCCGCACATCGGTCGGATCTATAATCTGACCGGGGCTGAGTCGGCCGATCTGAACCACTGTGCACGCGTCTTTTCCGAGGCGCTCGGCCGGACGATCGGCTATCGCGACGTGCCTCTCGCTGCCTGGAGCGACAAGCTGAAAGGGCTTGGGTTACCTGCGCACCTCGTCAACCACCTCTCGGTGATGACCGCGCTCAACAAGCAAGGGCGCTACGACCGCATGACCGACGATTTGTTCAAGCTCACCGGCGCGCAGCCGACGAGCATGCTCGACTTCGTAAAGCTCCACGCCGCCGCCTTCACGCGGCCCGAAACCACGGCCTGAACGGGAAATCGGCGTGCGGGTCGCGTCGTGGCGCGTTCCTTTCGCAGGCGGCAAGGGCGTGGTCGGCCCTTGCCGCCGATATTCTGATCCGGCTCAGGCGACGAAGCGGCCGAGCCGTACCGCCGTCTGGCCCTTGGCGAGCCGGCGCGACGGCATGATCAGCACGCATTCGTCATAGGGCGTGCGGATCTCGCGGCCGCCGTCATGGCCGATCACCGTTCCCGCCTTGGCGATGACTTCCTGGCCCTGGAACGGCTCGACGAAGCTGAAGCTGTTGGTCTCGATCGTCACCGCCTCGGTCACCTCGATCACGCGCGGGGTCGGCGGGGTGGCCTTCGGCAAATGCCGGGCGGCATAATCAGGCTCGAGCAAATCGAGGCAGGCGAGGAAGCGCAGGGTCACGTCGCGCGCGACGTCGAACGAGGCCGCCGCCCAATGCTGGCCGCATTCGACCAGCAGGGCCGCCTTCGGGCTCGCCGGATCGTCGAACCCGGCATAGTCGCGCATCCGGCGGCCGGCGGCATGGCCCTGATCGCATACGATCAATTCGGGTTGGCCGACGCGGCGCGCCAGCGCGACGCTCTTGTCCTGCATGCCCGCCAGCATCAGGGGCGGCGTCGCGTGCTGCATGGAATGAATGTCGAGCAGGTAATCGACCCGGTCGATCAACGGCCGGATCTCCCGGGCACGGGCCAGCTCGGCGGAGCGCCGGGGGCCGTCCAGCGTGGCGATGTCCCAGACCCGGTTGAAATCCTCGTCGACGAAGCGCGATGCGTTCGGCTGGGCCGGATCGAACGCCTGGAAGGCGGCGATATTGGCGAAGCCGAGCGTCACCTGGCCGCGCGCCGGCCGGAAGCCGGTCTGGTCGAGGAACTCGATTGCAAGTGCTCCGCACAGCTCGTTGCCGTGGGTCACGGCATTGACCATGGCATGCGGGCCGGGCCGGCCGCTGTCGAGCGTCGTCATATAGGCGATTCCGGTATTCCCCCGGCGCCACCGGGAAATGTCCGGGGCGCGCAGCTCGACCGGATAAGGCTCGTCCTTGCCGTGGGCCACCCGATACTCCTTCCAGCGATAACAGGCGTTTGCGGGCGAAGTGTAGGCAGATGAGCGGCCGAGCGCGAGAGGGAAGCGCGGCGCCTTCGCCGCACTGCGAAATTGACAAGGTAATGAACAGGCCGAAAATGCCGCGTTGCCGGTAAGTTTCACCCGGAAACCCGAGATCGAAGGATCTATCGAGCTATGTCGAAGCCTGTCGTCGCCATCGTCGGAGCCACTGGGGCCGTCGGTGTCGAATTCCTGCAGCTCCTCGAGGGGCGTGACTTTCCGCTGGCCGAGCTGCGTCTGCTCGCATCGCCGCGGTCGGCCGGGAAAACGATGGTGTTCAAAGGCACCGAGCTCAAGATCGAGGCGCTGACCGCCGAGGCGTTCCAGGGCGTCGACATCGCGCTGTTCTCGGCCGGCGGCGGCATCTCACGCGAATACGCGCCGGCCGCGGTCCGCGCCGGCGCCGTGGTCGTCGACAATTCCTCGGCCTTCCGCATGGATGCGGACGTGCCGCTGGTCATTCCCGAGGTCAATCCGGAGGCGGTGAAGACCCACAAGGGCATCATCGCCAACCCGAACTGCTCGACCATCATCGCGGCGACCCCGCTCTGGCCGATTCATCGGCAGAACCCGATCAAGCGCCTGATCGCCGCGACCTATCAAGCGGCCTCGGGCGCCGGCGCGGCCGGCATGGCCGAGCTCGAAGCCTCGACCCGCGCCTATCTGGCCGGCGAGGCGCATGAGCCGAAGGTCTTCCCGCACCAGTACGCGTTCAACCTGTTCAGCCATAACACCAAGATCGATCCGGCGAACGGGTACAACGAGGAAGAGCTGAAGATGGTCAAGGAGACCCGGAAGATCTTCGGCGACGCCTCGATCCGCATCAGCTCGACCTGCATCCGCGTGCCCGTGCTGCGCGCCCACGCGATCGCGCTCGATGTCGAGTTCGAACGGCCGATCACGCCGGACGAGGTACGCAGCATCCTGGCGGCAGCGCCGGGCGTGCGGGTGGTCGATAATCCCGAAGCCAACCTTTTCCCGATGCCGAAGGACGCCTCGGGCCAGGGCGACATCCTGGCCGGCCGCATCCGCACCGACATCTCCGACCCGTCGGGCCGGTCGATCGCGCTGTTCGTCGCGGGCGACCAGCTGCTGAAGGGCGCGGCGCTCAACGCGGTGCAGATCGCCGAACTGCTTTAGGGCGCGCCCGTTGTCCCCAAGGAGGCGGGGATGGTGGTCGGCCCGATGCTCATCTTTCGTGTCATGCCCGGGCTCGACCCGGGCATCCACGTGACTGCCGCCTCGGTGTCGATCGGAGGGAGGTTGTGTGACCTCGGCCCGTGGATGGCCGGGTCAAGCCCAGCCATGACGCCGAAATGAGGGCCGGCTATAGCGAGGCGTGGTCCAGCAGTCGGTCCATGAAGCGTTCGGCCGCGACGAGTTGCTCGACCTCGATCCATTCGTCGGGCTTGTGCGCCTGCTCGATCGAGCCGGGGCCGCAGACGATGGTGGGAATGCCGAAGGCCTGGTAGGCGCCGCCCTCGGTGCCGAAGCTCACCTTGCCGGTGCCGTTGGCGCCCGACAGCTGCATGACCAGGCGGGTCATCTCATCCTCGTTGCGCATGTCGAGCCCGGCCATGCCGGACAGCTCCTCGAAATCGAAGCCGGCGGCGGCGGAGATCGCCCCCATCTCCGGCAGCAGCCGCTCGGTGGCGAAGCGCCGGACCTCGTCGAACAGCGCGGCCGGATCCTCGCTCGGCAGATAGCGGAACTCGAAATCGAAGACGCAGTCCTTGGGCACGATGTTGAGCGCCGTGCCGCCCTGGATCTTGCCGGTATGGACGGTGGTGTAGGGCGGCGAATAGTCCGGATCGAACGGTCCCTGGTCCCGGAAGCGCCGGGCCATGCCCTTCAGATAGGCGACCAGCTCGGCCGCGGCCTCGACCGCGTTGACGCCCTGATGGGCCAGCGCCGAATGGCTTTCGAGCCCGTGGACATGGCAGCGCACCGACTGCTTGCCCTTATGCCCGATCACCGGCTTCATCAGCGTCGGTTCGCCGACGACGCAGGCGCGCGGCTTGACCGGCCGCCGGGCGAGCTCGGCCAGCAGCGTGTGTACGCCCAGGCAGCCCACCTCCTCGTCGTAGGTGAAGGCGAGATGCAGCGGCGTCTTCGGTTGCCGGCGCACGAACTCCGGCGCCTTGGCCAGCACCACCCCCAGGAACCCCTTCATGTCGGAGGCGCCGCGGCCGATCAGCTTGTCGTCCTTGCGGGTGAGCGTGAATGGGTCGCTCGTCCAGTCCTGGCCGTCGACCGGCACCACGTCGGTATGGCCCGACAGCACGATGCCCGGCTTGTCGTCCGGGCCGATGGTCGCGAACAGGTTGGCCTTGCGCCGGTCGGCGTCCCAGGAGCGATCGGATTTGACGCCGAGGTCGGCCAGGTAGGCCTCGACCCAGTCGATGAGCGCCAAATTCGAGTCCCGGCTCGTCGTGTCGAAGCCGACGAGCTTGGTGATGATCTCGATACTGCTGGGCGCGGCCATGGTCGGGTCACTCGGGCTGTTTCGGGAGGCGAGCGAATTATGCGCTTTAATTTTTGCCGGCGTCAGCTCTCGAACTGTTCTTTCAGCACCCGCTCCTCGAGATTGTGATCGTGATCGAACAGCAGGCTGAGGCTGGTCTCGCGGGTCTCGCGCACCTCGACCCGGATCACGTCGCGCACCTCGATGAAGTCGGCGCCGGCGCTGACCGGCCGCTTCTGCGGCTCCAGCATCTCGAAGGTCACGGCGACCTTGTGCGGCAGCACCGCGCCGCGCCAGCGCCGCGGACGGAAGGCGCTGATCGGGGTCAGGGCCAGGACGCCGCTGCCGAAGGGGATGATGGGGCCATGGGCCGACAGGTTATAGGCGGTGCTGCCGGCGGGGGTCGCCACCATCACCCCGTCGCACATCAGCTCGTCCATGCGCTGCACGCCGTCGACCGAGATGCGGATCTTCGCCATCTGGCGGGTCTGGCGCAGGAGCGCCACCTCGTTGATGGCGAGCGCCTGGTGCACCGTGCCGTCCGATGTCGTCGCCAGCATGCAGAGCGGGTGCAGGCGCTCGGTATCGGCCTTGGCCAGCCGCTCGAACAGGTTCTGCGGCGAATAGGCGTTCATCAGGAAGCCGACCGAGCCGCGATGCATGCCGAAGATCGGCAAGTGGCGATCGATATGGCGGTGCAGGGTCTCGAGCATGAAGCCGTCGCCGCCCAAGGCCACGATCACGTCCGCCTCGTCGAGCGGGACGGTCGGATAGCGGCGCTGCAGGTCGGCGAGCGCCGTCTGCGCCGCCTCGGCCTCTGACGCGACGATCGCAATCTTCGTCGACGGCGTGCCGTTCCGGGTTACCGACATGGGCTTACCGACATGGAAGTGCTTTCGCGAGCAGGGAGAACAAGGCGATCAGCCGCCGGTGACGCTCATATGGCGCGGCACGGCCGGACCATGATGCTGCCGGTCGATGACGAAGTCATGGCCCTTGGGCTTGCGCCGGATCGCGTCCAGGATCGCCTGGTCGAGGAGCTCGTCGCCCTCCGACGCGCGTAGCGGTGCCCTGAGGTCGGCGGCGTCCTCCTGGCCGAGGCACATGTAGAGCGTGCCCGTGCAGGTGAGCCGCACGCGGTTGCAGCTCTCGCAGAAATTATGGGTGAGCGGCGTGATGAACCCGATCCGCCCGCCGGTCTCTGCGACGGTGACGTAACGGGCCGGTCCGCCGGTGCGATGGTCGCTTTCGGTCAGGGTCCAGCGCTCGGCGAGATTGGCGCGCACCTGGCTCAGAGGCAGATACTGGTCGAGCCGCGCGTCCTCGCCGATCTCGCCCATCGGCATGACCTCGATGAAGGTCAGGTCGTGCCCCTCGCCGCCACACCAGGCGATCAATTCGTCGAACTCGCCGTCGTTGACGCCCTTCAGGGCCACCGTGTTGATCTTGACGTGCAATCCCGCCCGCTTGGCGGCCGCGATGCCGTCCATCACCTGGCCCAGGCGGCCCCAGCGGGTGATGGCGGCGAATTTCCGCTCGTCGAGCGTATCGAGCGAGACGTTGACGCGCCGCACGCCCGCAGCCTTGAGCGCGTCGGCGTATTTCGCCAGCTGGCTGCCGTTGGTGGTGAGCGTCAGCTCGTCGAGGATGCCGTCCTCGACCCGGCGGCCCAGGTTCTGGATCAGCCACATGATGTTGCGCCGGACCAGCGGCTCACCGCCGGTCAGGCGGAGCTTGCGCACGCCCTGGCGGATGAAGGCGGTGCACAGCCGGTCGAGTTCCTCCAGCGACAGCACGTCCGCCTTCGGCAGGAACGTCATGTCCTCGGCCATGCAATAGACGCAGCGGAAATCGCACCGGTCGGTGACCGAGACGCGCAGGTAGCTGATGGTTCGACCAAATGGATCAATCATGTGAGTTAATATGTCGGTGGAACAGGCGCGGAACAAGAGCCGGCGCGAGGATGGAAGTGGGAAGGACGTTCAAGCATGGGTGAGCGCTATGGCAAGGGTGCGCCGCCGGCGGTCGTGCTGGCGGGCGGGCTGGCGCGGCGCATGGGCGGCGGCGACAAGCCGCTGCTCGTTCTGGGTGGGCGGCCGCTGCTCGGTCATATTCTGGGCCGCCTTTTGCCGCAGGTGTCGGGGCTGGCGCTCAACGCCAACGGCGACCCGGCGCGCTACCGATCCTTCGGCCTGCCGATCCTGGCGGATTCGGTGCCGGATCGGCCGGGGCCGCTCGCGGGCATCCTGGCGGCGCTCGATTGGGCGGCCGCGGCGGGCGCGACTCATGTGCTGACCGTGCCGGGCGATACGCCGTTTCTGCCGCTCGATCTGGTACCCCGGTTGACCGAGGTGATCCGCGCCGGCGTGCCGGCGGCGCTGGCCGCGTCCGGCGGGCGCCGCCACCCCACCGTCGGGCTGTGGCCGGTCGCGGCCCGCGACGGGCTGCGCCGGGCGATCCTGGACGAGGGCGTGAGGCGCGTCGAGGCCTGGGCGGAGCGGCTCAGGGCGGTGCCGGTCGAGTTCGCGATCGATGCGGTCGATCCGTTCTTCAATCTCAACGCGCCGGACGAGCTCGCGGAGGCCGAGCGGCTGCTCGCCCTCCAGCGGCGGCCTTGAGCGACGGCATCGGGCTTTCCCTAACGGCGCACCGGCGGCCCCATATCTACTTCGTCCAGGTCGACGGCGGCCGCGATGACGACCCGCTTGCCGGCATGCTCGAAATTGATCGTAATGCGGCCGTCGATGGCCGATTGGACCTGGCCGACGCCCCAGTCGGGCTCGCCGCGCAGGCGGACCCAGGTACCGGGTACAAGCGATGTTTCCATAGTATGGTCCGACGTCCTCTGCTGGCCGCATGATCGGACCACGGCAGCGAGCGGACGGCAAGATCGATCGGGGGTGGGATGAGCGACGACAGGATCGATCTCAGGATCGCCGAATTGCTGGCGGCACGGCTCTGTCACGAGCTGGTGAGCCCCGTCGGCGCCATCAACAATGGCGTCGAGCTGCTGGAGGACGATCCGGATTTCGCCGCCGATGCGGCGGCGCTGATCGGCCAGAGCGCCATCCAGGCGACACGGCGCCTGCAATTCTACCGCATCGCCTATGGTTCCACGGTGCCGATCGCCGCGGAGCTGGGGCGAAAGGCGGCGCTCGACCTATTCGCCGACGGCAAGATCGAATGTGAGTGGCCCGAAGCGCAGGTGCCGGCGGTCGGCGCCAAGCTCGCCTGCAATTTCCTGCTGGTCGCGGCGGAGGCGCTGCCGCGCGGCGGCCGGCTGACGCTCGCGATGGAGCCGTCGGGCGGGATCGCAATTCTGGCGGCGGGTGAGGGGGCACGCCTGCCGGCCCATCTGCCCGATGCCCTCGTCGGGGCCGTGCCCTCGGAAGCGGTCGATGCGCGCAGCGTCCAGGCCGCCTTCACCGGCGCGCTCGCCCGCCGCGACGGATTCAGGCCCTCGATCGACTCCACTCCGGCCGGCGGGTTCGTCTTTAGGCTCGCGTCCGGAGGATGAAACGGGCATGCTCCGCCCGTTTGCCGAGCAAGCCGTTCGCGTCCGGAACTGCCTAGCGTAACCGGATCTTAAGGAATAAACACCAAGGTCGGGAAGGGTTCGGGAAACGGGTCGCGATGGGCTATTTCGACCGACCGATCAGTACTTTCACGGCGGAAATCAGGCCATGGACGATCTTCTTAGCGAATT
>DATGEK010000059.1:0-10145 GCA_035310205.1 Aliidongia sp. | reverse complement strand
CAACGCGATCTGGGCCAAGGACAACGGCCAGATCCCGTCCTATGTCGATCTCAACATCTTCGAGGGCCGCGTGCTGCTGACCGGCGCCGTGCCCGATCCGAAGATCCGCGACCAGGCCGTGGCCGGCGCCTGGAAGGCGAGCGGCGTCAAGGAAGTGATCAACGAGATCCAGGTCGCCCAGGGCGCCAGCTTCCAGACCGCCGCAAGCGATAATTGGATCCTCGCCCGGCTCAACAGCGACATGGTGTTCGACGGTGCCGTCCGCACGCCCAACTACTCGCTGCAATGCGTCGACGGCACGGTCTATATCCTGGGCGTGGCGCGCACCCAGAACGAGCTGGACCATGTGCTGAACTATGCCCGCAACATTCCGAATGTCCGCCAGGTCAAGAACTACATCCGGATCCGTAGCGGCATCGGCGAGGACGGCAACACCCAGCTCGGCACCGCTGGCGGCGCGGCGGGGGGCAGCACCCAGCCGAGCGCGCTGAGCGCGCCCGATGCGAACCAGCCCGGCGCCAGCCAGCGCGCGACCGGCGGCAGCATGGGCGGCGGCGACAGCCGCGACCCGGCCCTCGCCGGGTCCCAGCCCTATACGCCGCCGCCGTCGCCCGGATCGATCCAGGTGACGCCGCTGCAATAGAGGATCGCGGCATGAGCGATGGCGCGGAGGCGCTGCTGATCGAACTGGGCCGGACGGATGGGACGATCCTGCCGCTGGCGGAAGGCGCGCTCGCCTTCGCCCGGCTCGAGCGGCCCGAAGTCGATCCCGAGGGCTACCGCGCCCATCTCGACCAGCTGGCCGACGAGCTCGCGGCGGAGCTGGGCGGCGTCAGCGCGCCGCCGCTCAGGGACCGGGTCGCGGCCCTGGTCCAGGTCATGGTCGGCAATCACGGCTATCAGGGCGACGGCGCCACTTACGACGATCTGGCCAATGCCGATCTGATGCGGGTGATCGACCGGCGGCGCGGCCTGCCGGTGGCGCTCGGCATCCTCTATATCCACGCGGCACGCGCCCAGGGCTGGCGGGCCGGCGGGTTGAATTTCCCCGGCCATTTCCTGATCCGGATCGACGCCGGCGGCGAGCAAGCGATCCTCGACCCCTTCGCCGGCGGCGAGCCGCGCAACGCCGCGCAACTGCGCCGGCTGCTGCAGATGCTGGGCGGCGGGGAGGCGCCGGACGAACTCGCGCCCGAGCATTACCGGATGGTCGCCGACCGCGACGTGCTCTTGCGCCTGCAGAACAACATCAAGCTGCGCCTGCTGCAGGCCGGCAAGAGCGAGGCCGCGTTCGAGGTACTGCGCCGGATGCGGCTCGTGGCGCCGCGCCATGCGGATCTCTGGCGCGAGACCGGCATGCTGGCCAACCATCTGGGCCGGCTGACCGCGGGCATCGCGGCGCTCGAGACCGCGCTCAGCCTCGATCCCGCCGCCGAATGGCGCCATGAGGCGGCCCAGCTGCTGCAGCAGCTGAAGGGTCGCCTGAACTGATTGTAGCTTCGATCGGGCTTGGGCCCCGGGGCGCCGACACCATATAGTGCCGGCACAACCAGGGGAAAAACGCCATGAGTCTCGCCGTCGCCATCCAGATGGACCCGATCGGGAGCATCAATATCGATGCCGATTCGACCTTCGTGCTGGCGCTGGAGGCCGAGGCGCGCGGCCATCTGCTCTATCATTACGGCCCCCGGGACCTGGCGTTCAGGAACGGCCGGCTCTACGCCCGCGCCCAGCCCTTGAAGGTCCGCCGCGAGCACGGCAACCACTATTCCTTGGGCGCCGCCGAATCGCTCGATCTGGCCGGGATGGACGTGGTGCTGATGCGCCAGGACCCGCCGTTCGACATGGCCTACATCACGGCCACCCATCTCCTGGAACGGATCCATCCGCAGACGCTGGTGGTGAACGATCCGGTCAGCGTGCGCAACGCGCCGGAAAAACTGTTCGTCACCCAATTCGACAGCCTGATGCCGCCGACCCTGATCACGTCGGACCGGCGCGAGATCGACGCCTTCCGCGCCGAGCATCACGACATCATCGTGAAGCCGCTGTTCGGCAATGGCGGCGCGGGCGTGTTCCGCATCCGCAATGGCGACGAGAACCTGGGGGCGCTCCTGGAGATGTTCGCCAGCATCGGGCCCGAGCCGCTGATGATCCAGCGCTACGTGCCCGAGGTGCGCCAGGGCGACAAGCGCATCATCCTGATCGACGGCGAACCGGCCGGCGCCGTGCTGCGCGTGCCGGCCGAGGGTGAGGCACGCGCCAACCTGCATGTCGGCGGCAAGGCGATGAAGACCAGCCTCACCACCCGCGAGCGCGACATCTGCGCCGCGATCGGCCCGGCGCTCAAGGCCCAGGGCCTGATCTTCGTCGGCATCGATGTGATCGGCGACTATATCACCGAGATCAACGTCACCTCGCCGACCGGCCTGCAGGAGATCAACCGGTTCGACGATGTGAAGCTCGAGGCCAAGATCTGGGACGTGATCGAGGCGAAGCTGAACCGGCGGTAAGGCCGCCGTCGCCTCTGTCGTCATCCCCGCGCGAGCGCTAGACTATATACACATCTTTCTGTTTAATTTCAGATGGTTGGCCATTTTCATCGTCATGGCCGGGCTTGACCCGGCCATCCACGGGGTTGGGCACGACGATTTCATGTCCTAACAGGACTCCAGCGGCGGCACGTGGATGCCCGGGTCAAGCCCGGGCATGACGGGATTTTTGAATCAACCTATTAAAATTAAAAGACGAAGTAGAGATATGCATATCCCTAGCGCGCAGGCGGGGATGACGAACTTGAGTAACCACGGGCACAAAATAATTCGCCCAGGGTTCTGGACTACCCGGTCCGGAACCCCCATTTGTCGGGAATGGCCCGACCCCGCGAATTCGACGAGACCCAGGCACTCGCCCAGGCGCGCGTGCTGTTCTGGCGCGACGGCTATGGCGCGACCTCGCTCGCCGACCTGCTCGGTGCCATGGCGATCAGTAAATCGAGCTTCTACGAAACCTTCGGTTCCAAGCACGAGCTGTTCCTGCGTGCGCTCGCCGATTACCAGGACGAGCGCGCGAGCCAGGTCCAGAGCCAGCTGGCCGAAGGTCCCGACGCCCGCTCAGCCATCGAGGCGCTGTTTCGCGGTCTCGGCCTGGGCGAGCAATCCAGGGGCTGCATGAGCTGCAACGAAGCGGTGGAACTGGGCCACAGCGACCCTGCGGTCGTGGCCCAGGTCGCCACCGCGCTTACCGGCTTCGAAACCCTGCTCGAGCGGACCGTCAGCCGCGGCCAGCGCGAGGGCTCGATCGGGACGTCGCGGGATGCGGCATCGCTCGCCCGTCTGCTGTCGGTCGGCTTCACCGGCCTGCAGGTCATGATCCGGTCGCGCACCGACCGGGCACGGCTCGACGAAACCATCGATATCATCCTGACGCTGCTGGACTGAGCTTCCCCCGGCACGCCCGACGCGGGTGTTGCCTTCCCCATTCCGGACCGAACGGTCCCAAACCCTGGAGTTTCCATGTCCAAGACCATTTCCCTGTTCGAGCCGTTCGAGCTTGGCCCGATCACCCTCGGCAATCGCATGCTGATGGCGCCCCTGACCCGCAACCGGGCCGGGGCCGGCGATGTGCCCCATGCGCTCAATGCCGAATATTACGCCCAGCGGGCCGGCGCCGGCCTGATCGTCACCGAGGGCTCGCAGATCTCGCCCCAGGGCAAGGGCTATCCCGGCACGCCCGGCATCCATTCGGCGGAGCAGGTCGCCGGCTGGCGCCTGGTGACCGACGCCGTGCATAAGAAGGGCAGCCGGATCTTCCTGCAGCTCTGGCACGTCGGCCGGATCTCGCATCCCTCGCTGCTGCCGGACGGCCAGCTGCCGGTGGCGCCTTCGGCGCTGAAGCCGGAAGGCAATGCCATGGTGGCCGAGGGCTGGGTCCCGTTCGTCGAGCCGCGCGCGCTGGCGCTCGACGAGATCCCGGGCATCGTCGCCGCCTACCGCCAAGCGGCGATCAATGCCAAGGAAGCCGGCTTCGACGGCGTCGAGGTCCATGCCGCCAATGGCTATCTGCTCGACCAGTTCCTGCGCGACGGCACGAACCGGCGCGAGGATGCCTATGGCGGCCCGGTCGAGAACCGCGCCCGCCTGCTGCTGGAAGTCGTTTCGGTCGTCTCGGCCGTGTTCGGCGCCGGCCGCGTCGGCGTCCGCCTTTCGCCGATCAACCCGTTCAACGACATCCGGGATTCCGATCCGCAGGCGACCTTCGACTATGTCGCGACCCAGCTCGGCAGCCGCGGCCTGGCCTATCTCCATGTGTTCCAGGCCGGGACCGCCCCGTTCGACTGGCAGCGGCTGCGCAAGGCGTTCGGCGGCACCTTCGTCGTCAACGGCGGCTATGACCGCGCCAAGGCCGAGGCGGTGCTGGAGATCGGTGCCGCGGATCTGGTCGCGTTCGGCGTGCCGTTCCTCGCCAATCCGGATCTGGTCGAGCGACTGCAGCAGAACGCGCCGCTCAACGCGCCCGACCAGACGACCTTCTACGGCGGCGGCGCCAAGGGCTATACCGACTATCCGGCCCTGGGTTAACTCCCGCTGGGCTGAGGCTCGGAGCATGCTAGGTTCGCGGGAGCTTCCTTCCGCGAGCCCGGCATGCGCTTCATTCTGTTCCGTGGTACCAGCCTCTATGGCAGCGTCGATCGCATGCTGGACAGCCTGGCCGCCGCCTTCGCGGCCCAGGGCGACGCGGCACCGATCATCGACGCGACCGGGCCCGACTATATCCGCCTGCTGCAGCAGGCGATCACCGACGGACCGGTCGACGCGTTCCTGGGCTTCTCCGGCATCGGCCTCGATCAGCGGGCCGACGGCAATCTCTACAACGCGCTGGAGCGGCCGCTGGTCTCGATTTATCTCGACCCGCTGCTGCTCTACTGGAATCAGGTCGCGACGCCGATCCGGCGTCGTCTGATCTTCACCACGGCGCCCGGCGATCTCGATTACTGGCGCGGCAAGCTCGGCCTGCAGGTGCCGCTGCATCATCTGCCCCATGCGGCGACGGCGCTGCCGCCGGGGACGGCGCCCGTGTCCTGGACCGCGCGCGAGATCGACCTGCTGCATGCCGGCACCGCACCGACGGACCCGGCGGCCCTGCGCGCCGGCTGGGCGCAGCACGGCCCGCTGGTCGAGGGCCGGCTCAACGCCATGCTCGACGCCCATGATGCCGATCCGTTCGCGCCGCTGCCCGAGATCATCGCGCGTGTCGGCCACCCGGTCGCCGCGCTCAGCGCCCCCCAGTCGCTCTATCCCTATTTCCAGACGCTCGATCTATACCTGCGCGCCCGGGTCCGCTGGCGCATGATCCTGGGTCTGCTGGGTCGCGAGCTGACGCTCGTCGGACCGGGCTGGGAGCCCGTGGTCGCCGCGGCGGCGGGGCCGGTCAGGACCCGGCTGCTCGGACCGCGCACCGCACCCGAGGTGGCGGCGCTCACTGCCCGCGCCCGGATCGTGATCAACAGCTGCACCCCCTATCACGGCAGCCACGAGCGGCTGTTCCAGGCGATGGCGGCCGGCGCGGTCGCGCTCACCAGCCCGACCGCCTGGCTCGGCCGGACGGCACCCGACGGCGTGCTGGTCCAGACCCGGCCGGATCTGGCGGATGCCGGCGCGCTCGCCGACCGGCTGCTCGATGATCCGGCCGCGGCGGAGGCCATGGCCGCGGCCGGCCGCACTTGGTTCGAGGGCGCCCATAGCTGGACCCATCGCGCCGGGACGATCCGCCGGATGGTGACGGCTCTTTGATCGGAACAGCGCACGGGACCGGGGACGTCCCACCAGGGCGTCCTTGGCGTTTCCGGCCAATGGCCGCGCCAAGGGATCTCTTGTGCAACCTCTCGGAAAAGGAGAACAATTCCGATCGGACCGGACGATAAGGCCCGATCCTGACGTTCGCTGCCAGAGCCGTCGCAGAATGGCTTGGCCCATAAGCGTGACGGTCGCACCCCCGAGCCGTCATGCGCAGGGAGGGACGGGATGTTTACGCAGGTCGTGGATCCGGTCGGCCAGCTCTGGCTCTCCTGCCTGGTCGCGCTGGTGCCGGTCGTGCTGCTGCTGGTCCTGCTGGCGGTCTTCCGCGTCTCAGCCTGGATCGCCGTGCTCATCGGCTCGATCGTCACATTCCTGCTCGCGGCGACCGTGTGGCATATGCCGACGGGCGATGGGATGCGCGCCTATCTCTACGGATCGGCGACCGGCGTCTGGAACGTGGACTGGATCACCTTCTGGGGCGCGGTGCTGTTCAATACCCTGACGGTGACCGGCATGTTCGAGAACTTCCGGCGCTGGCTCGTTGCCCAGGGCAGCGCCGACGTGCGCGTGCAGACGCTGTTGTTCGCCTGGGCGTTCGGCGCCCTGCTCGAAGGGCTGGTGGGCTTTGGCTATCCCTGGGCGGTGGTGTCGCCGATCCTGATCTCGCTCGGCATCGCCGATCTCGACGCGATCCGGGTCGCCGCGATCGCCAATAACGCCCCGGTCTCCTATGGCGCGCTCGGTGCCCCGATCATCGCGCTCGCGGCGGTGACGGGCTATCCGCTGCTCAGCCTGTCGGCCTCGGTCGGCACGGTCGTCGCCGTGCTGGCGCTGCTGCCGCCCTGGGTGCTGATCTATCTCGTGTCCGGCAAGGAGGGGCTCCGGGATGGCTGGCCGCTCGCGATTGTCGCCTCGCTCGGCTATATCCTCGGCCAGTACCCGGTCGCGGTCTATCTGGGACCCTACCTGCCCGACATCGCCGGCGCGATCCTGAGCTTCCTGGCGCTCCTGGCGCTGCTCCAGGTGTGGCGGCCTGCGACCATGCTCGGCTATGGCGGTCGGCGGCTCGATCGGGCCGGGCGGGCCGGCCGCGATGCCGAGCATGGCCTGAAGGTGGGCGAGGTGCTGCTCGCCTGGATGCCGTTCGCCGTGCTGGTGATCGTCGTGGCGCTCTGGACGGGCCCGTGGTCGCCGCTGCCGAAGGTGAGCTGGTTCCTGGTCAAGGTGACGGCGGCGGCGCCGGAGCTTCAGACGACGATCACCGCCGCCTTCAATTTCGCGCCCTGGGTCGGCGGCACGTCCATCCTGACCGCCTGGGTCATCGTGGCGCTGCTGCTCGGCCTGACCGGGCGGCTCCGGTTTTCGCAGCTCGGCGAGATCTTCCGGCGCGCCTTCCATCAGATGTGGGGCGCGCTGCTGGTCGGCGTGTTCATCTTCGGCCTTGCCTACGTGTTCAATTTCTCGGGCATGGCCTCCTCGCTCGCCAAGGGCTTCGCCGACCTCGGCACCGCCTTCGTCGTGGTGGCGCCGATCCTGGGCTTCATCGGCGTGGCGCTGTCCGGTTCCAACACCTCGACCAACGCCATGTTCGGCAAGTTCCAGGCGCTGGTCGGCGTGCAGCTCGGCATGCCGGCCTTGCTGCTGCCGACGTTGAACTCGGTCGGGGCTGAGATCGGCAAACCGATCGCGCCGCAGACCGCCAGCGTCGGTGTCTCGACCAGCCGGTTCGTGCGCAACGAGGGCGAGGTGATCCGGCACAATCTCGGCTGGACGATCATCCTGCTCGCCTACCTGATCCTGATCGGGATCGCCTTCTATTTCCTCGAGCCGGGTTTGATGCGGGTCCCTTGAGAAACCGACGCTCGCGCCCGCTCTTCGCGCGGGATGCGCGAGGGCGCCGCCTATTGAACCTTGCCCGCACCCCAGAACGCCGGCACGCCGGCGGCGACCTCGCGCGTGATCTTCAGGAATTCCCGCAGCACCGGCGAGCGTTCCGTCGGACGATAGGCGACCTTCATCGCGATGGTCGGCGAGACGGGGCCGATGGGCACCATCCGGACACCGGCCCGCGGCACATGGCCGAAGCCCGCCGCGGTGAGGGCCACGCCCATGCCGGCCGCGACCAGGCCCAGCGCCGATTCCGGATGCTCCGCCTGGACCGCGACCTTGGGCTCGACCCCGGCGGCGCGGAAGACCCCCAGCAGGAAATTGGTGTTGATCCCGCGCGACTTGGGCCCCCCGCCGCCATAGAGCAGGATCGGCTCGTCGGCCAGCTCGGTCAGCGCGAGCTGGGAACGGTCGGCGAACCGGTGATCGGACGGCACCGCGACCACGATCGGCTCGTCATAGAGCAGCTCTTCGAGCAGCTCGGCACTGTCGATATTCGGCCGGACGAAGCCGACATGGACCCGCCGTTCGAGCAGCGCCGCCGGCTGCTCGAACGGCAGCATCTCGTAGAGCAGCACCTCGACGCCGGGATGCTCGGCATGGAACCGGCGCAGCACCGGCGGCAGCAGCAGGGGCATTGCCGAGCCGACATAGCCGACGCCGATCCAACCGACCTCGCCCCGGTCGATCCGGCGCGCGCCCGAGACCGCTTCCTCGAGCTTGGCCATCAGCGCCGCCGCCTCGGTCTGGAAGAAGCGCCCGGCCGCGGTCAGGCGCAGGGGCCGGCTGCCCCGTTCCAGCAACTGCAGGCCGAGCTCGTCCTCGAGCCGGCGGATCTGCTGGCTCAAGGGCGGCTGGGCGATGTGGAGACGCAGGGCGGCGCGGCTGAAGTTCAGCTCCTCGGCCACCGCCAGGAAATAGCGCAGATGGCGCAGCTCCATCAGACTTTTTGCCTATAGTTTTCTATCGAAACGATCTTAGGCCTCTGGCGCAGGAAAGCCTATATCCCTCGGCAGAGGAGATCATCATGGCCGCCGTGCCGCGTTTCACCGTTCCGTCCATCGCCGCTTCGCCCGCCTTCGTCGGCGTTTCCCGTCGACCCGCCGCTGCGACGCGACGTCTTCCCCGCCTGCGGGCCCTGGCCCCGGTCGCCGCCGACACGACCGAAGGCTGGCCGCGCGTCAGCACGTCTACGCCCGTCAGCGACGTCGCCGCCAGCTGGATCGTGGTTGCGGCGCTGTCGCTGCTCGCCTTCGTCCTGCTCTAGCCGCGCCTGCACTGGCGCTGGCGCAAAAGCCCCTGTAGGCTCGCGCCATGGTTTAGCGGCAAGGACGTCCGGCAGGCATGGTCGCGCGCATTCACACGGTCGCCTTCCAGGGGATCGAGGTCCTGCCGATCGAGGTCCAGGTGCAGATGGCGCCGGGCCTCCCCAGCTTCGTCGTGGTGGGTCTGCCCGACAAGGCAGTCGCGGAATCACGCGAGCGGGTGCGCGCCGCGCTGACGGCGATCGGATTGGCGCTGCCGCCCAAGCGCATCGTCGTCAACCTTTCCCCCGCCGACGTGCAGAAGGAGGGGTCGCATTTCGACCTGGCCATCGCGGCCGGCCTACTGGTCGCCATGGGCGTGCTGCCGGGCGACGAGCTCGAAGGCTATGTCACGCTCGGCGAATTGGCGCTCGACGGCTCGCTGACCCCGGTCGCCGGCGCGCTGCCCGCGGCCATGGGGGCCGCCGAGCGGCAGCGCGGGCTGATCTGCCCGGCCGGCTGCGGCGGCGAGGCGGCCTGGGCCGGCTCGATCGAGATCCTGGCGCCGGCCAATCTCCTGGCGTTGGTCAATCATTTCAAGGGCACCCAGGTACTGTCGTCGCCCCGGCCGCGGGTCGAGGCCGACGCGCCGGCGCCGCCCGACCTCAAGGACATCAAGGGCCAGGAAAACGCCAAGCGGGCGCTGGAGCTGGCTGCGGCCGGCGGGCACAACCTGCTGATGATGGGACCGCCCGGCTCCGGCAAGTCGATGCTGGCCGCGCGCCTGCCGGGCCTGCTGCCGCCGCTCGACCCGGCCGAGGCGCTCGAGGTCAGCATGATCCATTCGGTCGCGGGCCTGCTGGGCGACGGCCGGCTGATGCGCCACCGGCCCTATCGCGATCCGCATCATTCCGCCTCGCTGCCGGCGCTGATCGGCGGCGGCACCCGCGCCAAGCCCGGGGAGATTTCGCTCGCCCACCAGGGCGTCCTGTTCCTCGACGAGCTGCCGAACGTGGCATATTGCGCCGGCTTTTCCCGCATATTCGACTCCGCGACACTAATGTCCTGATAACCTGTGACTCTCATGGGACATTTGATGGGAGACCCTGGACATCAGGTGCGATTTTCGGACATCTGATGACCCGTTTTTGGCGCGCAAGCAGGCCGTCTCGGGCGCCGCATATTACCTGTGCGGGACATCTGATGTCGCTTTGGC
>DATGEK010000058.1:0-2674 GCA_035310205.1 Aliidongia sp. | reverse complement strand
GTCGAGCAGCACCACCGACGGCCGCATCTGGGCGAGTGCCGCCCGCGCCTCCGCCACCGTTGCGGCGTGCCAAGGCTCCACTCCGGCCCGTTCCAGGTAGGCGGTGTAGAGGCGCGACAATGTCGGATCGTCCTCGACGAGAAGCACTTTCGGCCGTTCGCCGGTATCGTTCGACATTGCGTCTCCTGATCTCCGCCCTGCACCCTATAGAGATGAACGCCTGTTCCTCCCTAGGTCAAGTGCCCGCCTTCGATACAACCGGTGAGGTCACGCCGCGATTCGCCGCATGCGTGTTCAACCTCTGGAAGGAAACGCCAACCCCTGTCATAGTCCCGGTCGTGGTTCGGTCCGGCGTCGCGGCGCCTGGTCACCGTCGGCGCGCGCCGATCCGGAAAGAGGTATGGCCATCCTGCACCTTAAAATTGCCGCGCGCCTCACGATTGGACTGATGCTTCTTGCCGGCCTAACGGTTCTTGTCGGCTCGATCGCATTCTTGTCGTTCGCGGATCTGCGCGGCGATTTCGACCAGATCGCGAACACCGATCTGCCGGTCATCAGCGCCGCTTCCCAGCTCTCGCAGCAGGCTCAGGCGATCGTCGCGTCGGCACCGGCGCTCGTCGTCGCCGACAGCCAGTTCGCCCGGCGCACGCTGGCCCTCCGCATCGTCGACCAGGTCGCGGCACTCGACGAATTCATCAAGCGCCTCAAGGAAAAGGGCGTCGGCGGCGATCGGTTCCAGATGCTGACGCAGCTTCGGACGAGCCTGTTCGACAACCTCGGCACCCTCGATCGTGCGGTCGAAGTGAAGCTGGACCTGGACCAGCAAGTCCAGGCCCGCTTCGCCCAACTGGCCGGTCTCGATACCGAGCTCAGATCGTTCCAATCGCCGGAGGAAGGCCCGACTGGGGTAACCAGCGCCCGGCTCGAACGGCTGCTGGCCGCAAAGGCCGACCAGAAACGGATCGAGGCCTTCGCCGCCGACCTCGCGGCCCAGGAGACCGCCGCCCAAGCCTTCCATAACTGGCGCTTCAACGCAGGCCAGACGGTCACGGCGCTGCTTGCGACAAACAACGCAACGCAGACGGCCGACCTGGAGCGCATGCGCCAGGGAATCGAGCGGCGCCTCGACATCGGCCAAAACCTGCTGGGCGACCTGCCGCCCGCCAGCCGCGCGCAGGCAACGGCCTGGCAACAGGCGGTGGACGCACTCGCCCGCGGCGAGTCCGGTCTCCTGGCGGCGCGCGCCCGCCTCATCGACACGACGCGGCAGATCCAATCGTCGCTCGCCGCGAACAAGCTGTTCGCCGATCGGTTCGATGCGGCCGCCGCCAGGGTCTCCTATGACATCGCGCACGAGATCCTCGATACGAGCGGCGCGGTCTCGGCCCTGACCGACCGGCAGAACCGCCTGATCCTCGCCCTCACGCTCCTGTGCATCACCGCCGCCGGCTTCATCCTCCTCTTCATCCGCCGCAGCGTCATCGATCGGCTGCGGCGGCTGCAGGAGGCGATGCGGACCCATGTCGCCGGCCAGGTCGCGGCCATCGACACCCATGGTAACGACGAGATCGCCGACATGGCGCGTGCGCTCGAGTTCTTCGTCGCCGCCATCTCCGAGCGCGAGATCGCGCTGGCCGCCAGCGACAGCCGGCTGCGCTCGGTCACGGCCAATCTGCCGGGCGCCGTGCTGCGCCTGTTCGGCGGGCCCAACGGCCCGCTGGTCGTCTCCTATGTCAGCGAAGGGGTGCGCGAGTTGATCGGCCGGGCGCCGGACAGCCTGATCGGCGTCGAGAACGGCATCCTGGACCTGATGCCGCCGGACGATCGCAACCGCTTCGTGACCGCCCTCGCCCGCGCTGCCGAGCGGCATGAGCAGGTCTTCTTCGAATTCCACGCCCCGGACTCCGACGGACACGCCAAGTGGCTGCGCTTCCTGTCCTTTCCCCGGCCGGGCGACGACGGCGAGCTGATCTGGGATGGCTTGATCCTGGATTCGACCGAATGGAAGCAGGCCGATCTGGCGAAGCGCGCCTTCGTCTCGACCGTCAGCCATGAATTGCGCACGCCGCTCACCTCGATCCAAGGCTCGCTCGGCCTGGTCGCGGGCGGCGCCATGGGCACCCTGCCCGACGGCGCCAAACGGCTGGTCGACATTGCCAGCAGCAATTGCCAGCGGCTGACGCGGCTGATCAACGACATCCTCGATGTCGAAAAGATCGAGCAGGGGCATATGGAGTTCGATCTCAAGCCCCAGGCGCTGATGCCGCTGCTGCACCAGGCGGTCGAGGCGAACCGGGGCTACGGCCTGCCGCGCGGCGTCAGCCTGAAGCTGGTCGATATCGAACCCGACGTGGAAATCGAGGTCGACGGCGACCGCTTCATCCAGGTGGTCAACAATCTGGTCTCCAACGCGGTCAAATATTCGCCCGACGGCGGCCAGGTCGAGATCGGCGCGGCATCCCTGGACGATGGCGTGCGCATCTTCGTCAGTGACCATGGCGACGGCATCCCCGAGGGGTTCCGCGACCGGCTGTTCGCCCGTTTCACCCAGGCCGACAGTTCCGACCGGCGCGCCAAAGGCGGCACCGGCCTGGGCCTGTCGATCGCCAAGGCGATTGTCGAACGGTTCGGCGGCCGGATCGGCTTCGAAACCGCGGAAGGGCGCGGCACGACC
>DATGEK010000057.1:0-12714 GCA_035310205.1 Aliidongia sp. | reverse complement strand
CTATGCGATCCTGACCGAGGCGGCGCTGTCCTTCCTCGGCGCCGGCGTGCCGCCGACGACGCCGACCTGGGGCAACATGATCGCCGGCGCCCAGCAATACATGAACCAGGCCGACTGGCTGATCCTGGCGCCGGGCCTGGCGATCGTCGCTACCGTGCTGTCGCTGCAGATCCTGGGCGACGGCCTGCGCGACGCGCTCGACCCGAAACTGCAGCGGCTGATGTGAGGCATCCATGACGAAGGATCTGCTGATCCGCGGCGCCCGGATCATCGACGGCAGCGGCGCCCCGTGGTTCCTGGGCGACGTGCGGGTGGCGGGCGGCCGCATCGCCGCGGTCGGCGCCCGGCTCGACGATGCGGGCGCCGACGTGCTCGATGCTGGCGGCCGCTATCTGGCGCCGGGCTTCATCGACGCCCACACCCATGACGACCTGATGTTCCTGCGCGAGCCGGAGCGGCTGGAAAAGGCGATCCAGGGCGTCACCACCATCGTCGTCGGCAATTGCAGCTTCTCGCTTTATCCCAAGGTTCCGGCTCAGGCGGATGCGCTGCGCCGCCATTTCGGAGCACTCCTGGGCGAGACGACGGACGGCGAGGTCTTCGCGGATTTCGCCGGCTACCGGTCGGCGCTCGAGACGAACGGCATCGCGCTCAATCTCGTCTCGCTCGTCGGCCATGGCGCGCTCCGCCTCGCAGTCATGGGTTATGACGAGCGCGCGCCGACGCCGGCCGAACTTGCGGAGATGCAGCGGCTGCTGGCGCGCGACCTCGCCGCCGGCGCCGCCGGCCTGTCGCTGGGGCTCGCCTATCCGCCGAGCGCCTTCGCCCTGACCGAAGAGCTGGTGGCGCTCGCCCGGACCGTCGCCGAGCATCAGGCCGTGCTGACCGCCCATGTCCGCAGCTACGAGGCCGGGCTGATCCCGGCGGTCGACGAGTTCCTGGCCCTGCTCGAGCGCTCCGGCGCGCAAGGGTTGCTGTCCCATCTGCAGGCGGCCGGCAAGCCGAACTGGGGCGGCGTCGGCAAGGCGATCCGGCGGCTCGAGGCGGCACGGGCGGGCGGCGTCGATGTCAGCTTCGACATGTACCCCTATCCGGCCGGCAGCAGCACGATCCTGCAGCTCCTGCCGCCGGCCGCCCAGTCCGGCGGCATCGACGCGCTGATCGCGCGCCTCCAGGACCCGGTCCAGCGCGCCGGGCTGCGCCAGGCGGTCGAGGAGGGCGACGGGCGGAACGGCACCTGGCCATCCAAGGTCAAGCTGATCGGCTGGAACAACGTCCGCATCTCCGGCGTTGGCCTGCCCGAGCTAAAGCCGTTCGAAGGCAAGGCGTTCGACGTCGCGGCGGCCGAGGCGGGCCTGGACCCGTTCGACCTGCTCGCCGATCTCGTCATCCGCGACGGCGGCCAGACCACCATCGTCATGTTCCAGCTGGGCGAGGACGACCTGCGCGCGGCCTTCACCCATCCGCTGCACATGGTCGGCTCCGACAGCCTGCCGCGGCCGGGCACGCGACCGCATCCACGCGCCTACGGCACCTTCCCGCGCGTGCTGGGCAAGCTGTCGCGCGACGAGGGCTGGCTCGGGCTCGAGGACGCGGTCCGGCGCATGACCTCGATCGCGGCCCAGCGCTTCGGCCTGATGGACCGCGGGCTGGTGCGCCCCGGCCTCGCCGCCGATCTCGTGCTGTTCACTGCCGACCTCGCCGACCTCGCGAGCTTCGACCATCCGACCGAGCTCGCCTCCGGCATCGAGCGTGTCTGGGTCGCGGGCGAAACCATTCTTGCCGACGGGAAACCGACCGGCCTCCGCCCCGGCCGGGTTCTCGGCCGGCACTGACATCACCAGGAGAGTTCTTATGCGCAAGGCCCATATCGTCGAGGGCGCCGCCAAGCCGGCCGGCCAATATTCCCACGCCGTCACCGCGAACGGCTTCGTCTATGTCTCGGGCCAGGGCCCGGTCGACCCGAAGACCGGGATCATGTCGGATAATTTCGCCGAGCAGATCCGCCAGACCATCCGCAACGTCGAGACCATCCTGAAGGGTGTCGGCGCCGGCCTCGAGGACGTCGTCAAGGTCAACGCCTACCTGGCCGACCTGACGCGCTTCAAGGAATACAACGAGGTCTACACCGAATTCTTCAAGAACGCGCCGCCGGCCCGGACCACGGTCGGCTGCCAGCTCCACGGCATCCATGTCGAGATCGACTGCGTCGCGGCGCTGCCGACGAAGTAGCATTCAACCGTCATTCCCGCGCAGGCGGGAATCCAGGGCAAGCGATGGCTGCGAGCCATTAAGGCCCCTCTGGATCCCCGCCTCTCGCGGGGATGACGGGGAGAAGGAGCGGAAAAATGAAGATCGACCAGCTCGAAACTCCGGTGCCGGTGATCGACCTCGACCGGGTCGAGCATAACCTGGTGAAGATGCAGGCCTATTGCGACCGGCACGGGCTGAAGCTGCGGCCGCATATCAAGACCCACAAGCTGCCGGTCTTCGCCCGGCGGCAGATGGAGCTGGGGGCGGCCGGCATCACCTGCCAGAAGCTGGGCGAGGCCGAGGTCATGGCCGATGCCGGTCTCAGCGACATCCTTTTGTCCTATCCGCTGATCGGACCAGCCAAGGCGACCCGGCTCGCGGCCCTGGCGAAGCGCGTCACCATGCGCGTCGCGGTCGACAATCCGGTGGCACTCGACACGGCTGCCGCCGCTGCGCGCGAGGCGGGGGCCGAGATCGGCGTGCTGGTCGAGTTCGATTCCGGCGGCAAGCGCACCGGCGTGACCTCGGTCGACGAGGCGCTGGTGTTGGCCGAGGCGATCGTCGCCGCGGACGGCCTGCGCTTCGACGGGCTGATGACCTATCCGAGCTCGGCCGACACCGCGCGCTTCGTCGCCGCCGCGAAGCAGCGCCTGGGCGGCGCCGGCATCGAGATCCGCACCGTGTCGGGCGGCGGCACGCCCAATGCCTGGAGCCAGCACGAGATCGAGGGCCTGACCGAGCTGCGCGTCGGCACCTACATCTACCACGACCGGGCGACGGTCGGGGCGGGCGCGGCGACGCTCGAGGAATGCGCGCTGCATCTGCATGCGACCGTGGTCAGCCGGCCGACCGAGACGCGCGCGATCATCGACGCCGGCTCGAAGAGTCTGACGAGCGACCGGGTCGCCCCGTCGGTCGGCGAAGGCTTCGGCCAGATCCTCGAATATCCGGACGCGATCATCGAGCGGCTGAACGAGGAGCATGGCATCCTCGATCTCAGCCATTCGGCGCGGAAGCCCGCGATCGGCGAGCGCGTGCGCATCGTGCCGAACCATGTCTGCGTCGTGACCAACCTGCATGACGAGGTGGTGACGAGCCGCGGCGGGATGGTCGAGGCGACCCTGCCGGTCGCGGCGCGCGGCCGCACCCGATGAGCGTCGCGGCCGTGCCGCTGCCGGCGGAACCGATCCTTGCCGTCGAAGGGCTCAAGACCTGGTTCCGGGTCGAGGGCGGCACGGCCAAGTCGGTCGACGGCGTGTCCTTCACGCTTCACCGCGGCGAGACCCTGGCCGTCGTCGGCGAATCCGGCAGCGGCAAGTCAGTCACCAGCCTGTCGATCATGCGGCTGATCCCGGAGCCGCCGGGCAGCATCGTCGAGGGATCGATCCGGCTCGCCGGCCGGGACGGTGTCACGCGCGACCTGGTCCAGCTCGACGAGCCGGCGATGCGGGCGATCCGCGGCAACGAGATCGGCATGATCTTCCAGGAGCCGATGACCAGCCTCAACCCGGTCTATACGGTCGGCGACCAGATCGGCGAGGCGCTCCGGCGGCACCAGGGGCTCGGCAAGCGGGCGGCGCACGAGCGGGCGGTCGAGATGCTGGCCAAGGTCGGCATTCCCGACCCGGCACGTCGGGCAGCGGAATATCCGCACCGCATGTCCGGCGGCATGCGCCAGCGCGTGATGATCGCGATGGCGCTCGCCTGCGGCCCGGCCGTGCTGATCGCGGACGAGCCGACGACCGCGCTCGACGTCACCATCCAGGCCCAGATCCTCGACCTGATGCGCCGGCTGCAGGCCGAGCTCGGCATGAGCATCCTGTTCATCACCCATAATCTGGGCGTCGTCGCCGAGATCGCCGACCGGGTCGCGGTCATGTATGCCGGCCGGGTGGTGGAGGAGGGCGGCGTCCATGCCGTCTTCGCCAGCCCGCGCCATCCCTATACCAGGGCGCTGCTCGCCAGCATGCCGGTGCTGGGCACCGGCGCCCATGATCCCGCGCGTCGCCTGGCCGCCATTCCGGGCCAGGTGCCGAGTGCCACCAACCTGCCGGACGGCTGCGCCTTCGCGCCGCGCTGCCCGCTGGCCACGGACGCCTGCCGGGCCGCCCCGCCCCCGCTCGAGGACACCGGCGACGGCCATCTGGTCCGCTGCATCCGCTGGAGGGACGCATGAGCCAGCCCCTGCTCGACGTCACCGGGCTGTCGAAGCAATTCCCGACCGGCGGCGGCATCGTCAAGGCGGTCGACGATGTCGGCTTCACCATGGCACGCGGCGAGGTGCTGGGCCTGGTCGGCGAGTCCGGCAGCGGCAAGACCACCACCGGCCGCGCCATCCTGCGCCTGGTCGAGCCGACGGCCGGCCGGATCCTGTTCGACGGCGCCGACATCACCCACCTGAACCGGTCGGATCTGCGCACCTATCGCCGGCGCATGCAGATCATCTTCCAGGACCCCTACGCCAGCCTCAATCCACGCCGCAAGGTCAAGGACGTGATCGGCGAGGCGCTGGTGATCCATGGCATCGGCACCAAGGCGGACCGGCGCGACCGGATCGCGGCGCTGCTGCAGCGCGTGGGATTGCCGGCGGACGCCATGGCGCGTTTCCCGCACGAATTCTCCGGCGGCCAGCGCCAGCGTATCGGCATCGCCCGGGCACTGGCGGTCGAGCCCGAGTTTATCGTCGCCGACGAACCGGTCTCCGCCCTCGACGTCTCGGTGCAGGCCCAGGTCGTGAACCTGCTGCAGGATTTGCAGGCGGAGCTGGGCCTGACCGTGCTGTTCATCGCCCATGATCTGGCGGTGGTCCAGTACATCAGCGACCGGATCGCCGTGCTCTATCTGGGCCGGATGATGGAGATCGCCAGCGCCGAACAGCTTTACAGCCGGCCGCGCCATCCCTATACGGAGGCGCTGCTGGCGGCAGCGCCGATCCCGGATCCGACCCGCCGCAGCCAACGCGCGCCGCTGCAGGGCGACATCCCGAGCCCGCTCAACCCGCCTTCGGGCTGCGTGTTCCGGACCCGGTGTCCCCATGCGATCGCCGAGTGCGCGACGCGGATACCGCCGCTCGTCGAGGTGGCGCCGGGCCATCACAAGGCCTGCATCCGCGACGACATCCTGTGAAGTGGGGAGCGGCAAACGCCGCTCAACCGAGGATGGTTCCAGCAGCTACCTGCGGTATCCAATGCTGCATTGCGGTGGGAATCGGCTGCGGAGTCGCCAAGTGTGACAGGCGTCACAGGGTGTCGTGATACCGCTGCATAGCTGGCCCTCGTGCGACGCAAAGCCGCGGATTTCCTTGAATCCGAAAATTGTTTGGAAAAAGGGTTGGATTCCTTAGCTCTCTTCTGTATCCAACAACCTCCTTCCGCCACGGGCGGCCGGCATTCCTTGGGGGGATACCAGCCGCGCGTTTCCCGAACGGTCCGCCGCCCGGCAGGACCGCTCCTCCGAGAACGTGACTGAGAGGCCATGAAGCGAGAAGTTGCCGCGATTGCCATCGCAACTGCACTTTTGACCATCCCCGCCGCCGTTCCCGCGTCCGCGATGGAATGCGTCGCGTATGCCAAGAGCGTTACCCAGATCAACCTGCGCGGCGACGCGTGGAAGTGGTGGGACGCCGCATCGGGTGAATATTCCCGGGGCCATGTTCCCCACATGGGCGCCATCATGGTGTTCGACCGTACGAAGCACATGCGCCATGGCCATGTCGCCGTCGTCGTCGACCTGATCAGCAACCGCGAAGTCCTGGTCGACCAGGCTAATTGGGCCGCGGGCAAGCATAACAAGGGCAAGGTCTCGACCGCGGTTTCGGTGGTCGACGTGTCCGATAAGAACGACTGGAGCCAGGTCCGCGTCCGCTGGAAGGATTCGCCGGATTACGGCCGCGACAATCCGGTCCGCGGTTTCGTCTACAGCACGCCCGAGAGCCAGGGCTGATTTTCGGCAAACTGCCAAGGACATGAAAAAGGGCGCCTCCCGACGGGAAGCGCCCTTTTCGTTTGTGACTCTGCGTTCAGAAGCTCTTGGTCAGGCCGCCCGGATCCATAACGCCGTATCCGTGAGCACCTTGCGGACGGGGATAACAGCCGCTCCACGTCCCGAGCGTGTCCCATCGGCGGCCAACTGCACGTTGCGGCATATTCCTAGCCGATCTGGATCGCCATTTCAGGGGCAGATGACGAGATTAGTTTATTTAGTGCATATTCCGTAACTATGAGTTTATGGATTCGGTCGATCCTCTCGAAGGATTTCTGCCATGATCCGATCCCAATCCGCCCTTGTCACCTTCGGCTTGGCCGCTTTGCTCGCCCCAACGGGACCCGCTCTCGCTGGACACGACACGCTCACCATCGGCATCGCGCAGTTCCCGTCGAGCCTGCATCCGAACATCGATGCGGAGAATGTCAAGTTCTATGCCGACGGCTTCGCGATCCGGCAGATCACCGCCTTCGACAAGGATTGGAAGAACTCCTGCCTGCTCTGCACCGAGCTGCCGACCGTCGACAACGGCCTCGCCAAGATCGAGGACCTGCCGGACGGCAAAAAGGGCATGGCGGTGACGATCAAGCTCAAGCCCGATCTCAGATGGTCGGACGGCGTGCCGGTGACGGCCAAGGACATCGTCTTCACCTGGAAGGTCGGCAAGGACCCGAATTCCGGCTTCTTCAACCCCACCGCCTGGGGCCGGGCGGTCGGAATCGACGTGCTCGACGACCACACCGTCGTGATCCATCTGGTCAGCGTCATGACGACCTACAATCAATGGGGCCAGATCCTGCCCGAGCATGTCGAGGGACCGATCTACGAGCGGGCGAAGGGGCCCGGCGAGTATCTGAAGGCGACGCTCTACAATCGCGCTCCCACTTCTGCCGGCCTGTTCGACGGCCCCTACAAGATCGTCGAATACCAGTCCGGTGCGCAGATCGTGTACGAGCCCAATCCCTATTGGCCGGGCCCGAAGCCGGGCTTCAAGCGCATCATCCTGAAGCATATCGAGAACACCGCGGCGCTGCAGGCGAACCTGCTGTCCGGCGACGTTGACATGGTCGCGGGCGAAGGCATCGGCCTGACCATCGATCAGGTGCTGGACCTGCGCAAGCAGCACCCCGACCAGTTTACCTATATCTTCAAGCCGAGCCTGACCTACGAGCATATCGACCTGCAGAAGGACAACCCGATCCTGAGGGACCGCCGGGTCCGCCAGGCGCTCGTTTACGCGCTCGACCGCAAGACCCTGACCGACCAACTGTTCCAGGGCCTGCAGCCGGTCGCGGCGACCTTCGTCAATCCGCTGAACGAGAATTTCACCAACGACACGGCGCAATACCCCTACGACCGGGCGAAGGCGAAGGCCTTGCTTGCCGAGGCCGGCTGGAAGCCCGGCTCCGACGGCATTTGCCGCAATGCGGACGGCGACCGCCTGTCGATCGAGTTCTCGACAACAGCCGGCAACCGCGTGCGTGAGCTGCAGGAGCAGGTGCTGCAGAGCCAGTGGAAGGCAGCCTGCATCGAGACGACGATCAAGAACGAGCCGCCCCGGACGATCTTCGGTGAGACACTGAAGAAGCGCATCTACCCCGGCATGGTCATGTCCGCGTGGTCGAGCGGTGTGACCGAATCGCCGCGCCGCACGCTCGGCACCAACCAGATCCCGACCGAGCAGAACAACTACGCCGGCACCAATTTCGTCGCTTTCTCCAACCCGGATATGGACGCGGCAATCGTCCGCATGGACAGCGAACTCGACCCGGCGAAGCAGAAGGCCGACTGGGCGATCGCCCAGAAAATCTATGCCGACGAGTTGCCGGTCATTCCGCTGTTCTTTCGGTCCGAGCCGCATATCGTGCCGACGTGGCTCAAGGGCTATGAGCCGACCGGCCATAGCGATCTAAGCTGCTACTCGGCGGAAAATTGGCGTGCCGAGTAACGAGGTGATCCGTTGGCCCGGATCGCGGGTACTTCAACGACGATCCACTGCGCGTTCCAACCTGAGCGGCATCATCGCTTCCGGCAAGTGCGGCCGATCGACCATCATCAACGCCTTGGTATGACGCCTCCCGACGGGAAGCGCCCTTTTCCTCTGTGGCTCTGCCTTCAGAAGCTCTTCGTCAGCCCGGCGAAGAAGCCGCGGCGGGCGCCGAACTGCGGTGCGCCGACGCCGACGCCGGTGCCGTCGCGGATCTCGTACTTCTCGTCGAAGGCATTGATGAGGTCGACGCGCACGGCGACCGCGCCGATCGCCGGCAGGTCGAAATCCTGCGAGATGCCCAGATTGACCTGGGTGTAGCCCGGCAGGCTGTGGCTGTTCGGGAAATCGCCGTCGGCGCGCAGGCCTGAGCCGTAGATCAGGTCGGCGCTGAGCCGGGTCTGGTCGATCAGGTAGGCGACGCCGCCCGACGCGCTATAGGTCTGGTCATGGTCGAGATGGATGAAGTGATTGCGGATGAAGGCAAGGTCGTCGGGCGTGAAGCTGAATTGGCTCGACACGATGTCGCGGCCCTCGGCCAGATTGGCGGCGAAATTGCCGTAGGCGGTGAGGGGGCCGTGCCGATAGGTGGCGGATAGCTCGGCGCCATATTGCCGGCCCTGGGCATAGTCGAACGGCGTCAGGATGATCGGCGCGCCGAACTGGCCCTCGTCGATCAGGTTGCGGTCGTTCTTGTAATAGGCGTCGAGCCCGAGGGTCAGGCCGGGCAACAGCGTCTGCGAGACGCCCACATCGAAGTAATTGGCTTTTTCCGCGCGCGAGACGTTGTCGGTGGTGAGCGGCGATGCCGCGGTCGTATTGGCGAATTTCGCGACGGTCTCGCCGCCGACCAACTCGAACGGCGGCGGCGTGAAGTAGCGGGCATAACCGGCATGGACCGTCGTCGTGTCGGTCGGCGTCCAGACCAGGTTGATGCGCGGGCTCAACTGGTTCTCGTGGGTGAAGGCGTCGACCAGATCGAACCGGCCGCCATAATTGACGGTCAGGCTGTCGAGCAGCTTCCACTCGTCCTGCAGATAGAGGCTGTAGGTCCAGGCGGTCTTGCCGCCGTCGTCCTGGATCCGTAACGGCTGGTCGCTGGTCTGGGCGCCGGTGGCATCGGTCGGCAGGACCAGGGACGAGGTGGCGCTGGTCGCGCGGTCACCCTCGATGATGACCCCGGCGCGGATGGTGTGGCGATCGGACAGGTGATAGGCGCCCTCGGTCTGGACACCGCCGGCGATGTCGCGCTTGTAGGCGGTCTGGGCGATGCCGTCATAGAGCAGGTCGCCCAGCGGATCGGGCGTGAAATAGAGGCTGGAATAGCGGCCGAACAGCGAGACCTGGACGTCGAAGCTCTTTTGCGAGCGCAGGTAGCTCAGGACGCCGTAATGGGTCAGCTCACGCTGGTTCTCGTCGAGCTTGTCGCTAGGGAATGTGCTCTGGCCGTTGACCGTCAGGCCGAGCCCAGGCGTCTGGCCCGGCTGGTCGGGGATCTGGAACTGCTCGCGCGAGGTGCCGAGGATGAGTGCCATCCGGCTCGACGGGTCGAGAATGTCCTCGAAATAGCCGAAGCCCTGGCCCTGCTGGGTGCGGTCGTGCAGCGGGTCGGACCGGCCATCCGGCGATTCGATACCGAGCCCGTCCTGCAGGTAGTTGCCGGAGACGAAATAATTGATCGATCCCGCCGAGCCACCGTACTCGAAGCTCGGCTCGAGCGTGCCGTGGCTGCCGCCATAGATCGAGACGGAGCCGCCGGGCTCGAACGCGCCGTCCTTGGTCCGGATGTCGATGATGCCGGCCGTGCGCAACCCGTATTCGGCCGGCAGCGCGCCGGTGATGAGCTCGACCTGGTCGGCGAGGCGCGGGTTGAGCGTCTGGCCGAACACGCTGATGCCCTCGGGCAGGATGATGCCGTTCAGCCGGTACTGCAGATTGTTGTGCTCGCCGCGGATATGGATCTGCCCGAAGGAATCCTGGGCTACGCCGGGCGCCTGCAGCAGAACCTGATTGAGCGGGTTGTTCGTGCCGCCGGGCTGATTGTCGAGCGCCTGCTGGTCGATCACATAGGTCGAGGCGCCGGTCTGGGTCTGGATGCCGTTGCGCGCCTCGTCGAGCCGCTTGCCGATGACGGTGATGTCCTCGGTCGCGGGCGGCGTGTCGGGGAGCGCCGGGGATGCCAGAAGGGCAGCGAGCACGGCGGAACTCTGGAGTGGGCGGAATTTCATTAAGAAAATCCAATGTTATAACGTTGCAAATTTGGCTCGCGGACTGGCTCTTCTTTTTCGTCATCCCCGCGCAGGCGGGGATCCAGGATTGCCCCGAAGACTTCGTCGGTTCGCAGAAATCCGGGCTTCTTTGCCTGCCGCTCGAGCCCGCGGCCCTGGATCCCCGCCTGCGCGGGGATGACGGAAAACTAAGCTGGACAGCCTTGGGTCAAGCCCGGGAATGACGGCACAGGTGGCTAGTTCTTCAGCATGCCGGCCTTGAGCGTCGCCGTGTTGTATTCGAACATTTGGATGTAGGTCGGCGCCGGCTCGTTCGGCTTCGAGAGCGCATCCGAGAACAGCGGCGGGCCGACGACGGCGCCGGTGTCATGGGCGAGCTGATCGATCAGGCGGCTGTTGCTGATGTTCTCCAGGAACAGGGCGTGCAGCTTCTCTTGCTTGATCTGGCGCTCCAGCTTGGCGACATCGCCGGCCGACGGCTCGCCTTCCTCGGTCGTGAGGCCGATCGGCGCGATGAAGGTGATGCCATAGGCCTTGCCGTAATATTGAAAGGCGTCATGGGTGGTGATGACCCGGCGCTTGGCCTCGGGCACCTCGGACAGTTCGGCGCGGATCCTGGCGTCGAGCGCCGCCAGGCGGTCGGAGTAATTGTCGGCGTTGTGCTGGTAGAGCACCGCGTTGGCGGGATCGGCTGCGGCCAGGCCGCGAGCGATGTTCGCCACATAGATCCGGCCGTTCGCCAGGCTTTGCCAGGCGTGGGGATCGGTGACCGTCTTGACGCGGCTGCCCTCCGCCTCCTGCATGGTCAAGGGCGTGATCCCCTCGGTCGCGGTCACGCGTGTTCCCTGAAACTTGGCCGACTCCAGCAGGCGGGTCAGCCAGCCCTCGAGGCCGAGCCCGTTGATGACGACGAGCCGCGCGCTACTGATCGCCTGGGCGTCGGACGGGGACGGTTCATAGGTATGGGCGTCGCCGTCGGGGCCGACCAGGGTCTTAACGGCGATCTTGTCGCCGCCGATATTGCGGACGAGATCCTGCAGCACGCTGGTGGTCGCGACGACCGGCACCGGCTCGGCCGCAACCGCGGGCGAGAGGACGAAGGCGAGCGGAAACAAGGGGAGAAGCAGCAGGAGCGGGCGCATGGGTTTTCCGATGTTCGGGATTGGCGGAAAACGATATAACATAACATTTTCGAAAAGCCAGCGCTCGTTTCGGCCGATAGGGTTAACGTTCAAATTTTATCGAAATGCCAAGCAAATGCCGACAACTCGGGCCTTCGGAGATATGTGGCATTTTAAGCGATTGGCGTGGCCGGATACCGCGCTTGGGCGTATGTTCAAGCCGTCGTCTCGGATGAAACCAGTCCCTAAGGGATCGGTCCGGGTCCGACACACGACCGCCCCCGAAGGGGCAACCATCGGAAATCCGATGGCCATTCTTCCTTAAAGGATGAAGCACATGTCCGGCATTACTCTTACTGCCACCCAAACCAATACCCTGCAGTCTCTGTCCAGCGCCTCGTCCCTGTTCACGCAGACCCAGAACGAGCTGAACACCGGCAAGAAGGTGAATTCGGCTTCGGACGACGCCGTCGCCTATTTCCGGTCCAAGTCGCTCTATGACCGGTCCAGCCAGATCCTCACCCGCAAGGCCAACGTCGACCAGTCGATCCAGTCGGTTCAGGCCGCACTGACGGCGACGTCGGCGGTCGACGGCCTGCTGAAGCAGCTCAAGGGCGTGCTCGAAGGCGCCCGCGGTTCAACGCTGTCCCAGCGCGTTTCGGCGACGACCCAGTTCAAGAACATCGCCAAGCAGCTGGGTCAGCTGGTCAAGGACGCGTCCTACCAGGGCCTGAACCTGCTGACCAGCACCAGCGCCAGCCTGACGACGCAGTTCTCCGAGCGGACGGCCGCGACGTTCCAGATCAACGGCTTCTCCTACACTTCGACGCATGCCGGTAACGCCAATTCGCTGTTCACCGGCTCGGCCATCGTGTTCCAGGCCAACGGCACGCTGAACTTCTCGTCGGTCGTGGCCTCGGCGGGCAGCGGCAACGGCGTCTCGGGCTTCTCGCAGCTCAGCCTCACGAGCACGACGGGCGCCATCACGGCGTCGCAGGCAGCGACGATCTTCACGCAGAGCGACAACCGCATCGATGCGGCGATCAGCCAGAACAGCGCCTTGACCGCGGCTCTCGGCACGAACGTCAACATCCTGCAGGCCCGTTCGTCCTTCAGCGCCAACTACTCGGCGACCCTGTCG
>DATGEK010000056.1:0-58016 GCA_035310205.1 Aliidongia sp. | reverse complement strand
CCAGCCTGACTTGCTCGCGCTCCGCCCAGCGGCTCGCGAGCGGTGCGGCCCTCTAACCAGGGCCGCGAGAGCCCCACGTCCCGGACTGAGTCGCGGCTGGACGGGACGTGGGCCTTTTTCCAAGCATCTCCGGCCATGGCGCTGCCTCCTCAGGCGCGCCCGCCGGCAATCGACTTGCCTCGCGGCCCGCCCCGGCGGAGCGCGGCGCAGGGCGCCCCTCTGCGGAGGGACGCGAAGCCCACGTCCCGGACCGAGTCGCGGCTGGACGGGACGTGGGCCTTCCTCTCGCCGATTCGCCAGACGCGCGGCCGTTTAGGACTGGTTCAGCGAATGTTCGGCCTTGGCCAGGCTTCTCGAGCATGGCGATTGCGTCGGGCTGACCAGCCGCTCGACCACACGGCGGGTCCAGATGACCCGCTCGGACGGCGCCGGATGCTCAAAACCATCCAGGAACAGCGACCGGTCGGTATTCACCATGCCGTCGGTGATCACCGAGGCCGACAGGCCAAGCTCCGCGACGCGCGCCTCGGCGGCGCTCTGCTCGCCCAGCCACCGGTCCCGTTCCTTGGGCTCGACGAAAATAGGACCGAGCGTCAGTAGCGGGCAGGCCCCCAGTTTCCGCAACCGGGCCGCGGCCTGCGCGAGATCGGCAACGACACCGTCCGAGATGCGCCCGACATAGGGCAGCGTCGGGATGGTTTCCGCGCCATTGCGGATCCTGACGGTGACAAGGTCGCCGACCGGATCCCGCTTGACACCGAAATCGGTCGGCCAGAGACCCGACAGCACCTTCACGAACTCGACCAGATCGGGCAACGGACGCGGCCGCCAAAGCGTGCAGGACGCGCTGAATTTGCCGATACACCCTTCACCCAGGATCGGGCTTTGCCGGTTGAGCCAATTCGGATTCGAGAGGATGACGATATCGTCCGGGCGCACGAACTCCATGGCCCGGTCGAGATACTCCGGGAAAAAGAACAAGGCAGTCCAGACCCCGAGATTATAGGTCGGCAGGCCCGTCGCTCGCGCGATCTCCTCGGCCGAGAGTCCGAGAACGACCGGTGAGCTGCCGATCAGCAGAATCCGCGGCGTCGCCGCCGACGCCTTCGCGTTTGCGCCGATTGTATCGAGATCAGCCAAGGCCGACCGTCCGCCCTCGATGACCGGCCACGGCACGACGGCGCTGACGAGCATGCCGCAGGCCCAGATCAGCAGAGCAACAAAGGTGAGCCGCCTAGAGCCGCGCATAAAGAAGCCCCCCGCCCGTCGAGCCGAAGAGAAGTGCGATGATCAGCAGCACCATCGCGGGAACGGGGCGCCGGAACAGATGGTAGGGTCGCCCGACGCCATAGCGCGCCACCGATTGGTATTCGACGATGAAGAACAGCGTCGCCGCGGCGAGATACGGCGCTTGCGGACCGACGACTTCGACCATCCGGGCAGCGACATTCATCAGATCGTCGCGCCACGCGGCCGGACTGAGCAAATTTCCCAGCTTGGCCAGGAGGCGATGCGGGTCGGCTTCGATCGCGAGGAACCGTCCGGCAACGAAGAACAGGATCATTGCCGCGACGCCGGAGGTCCCCGACCACCGATGGCGCTTCAGACGGCTGATCCACAGGAAATAGCAAGTCGCGTGGAACAGGCCCCAAAACGCGTAGTTCATCGTGCCACCGTGCCATAGGGCGGACACGAAGAAGATGCCGCTGGTAAAGATCATCCGCGCCAAGCGGCCCCGGATCATCCCGACATTAGGCTCCAGCAGATAGCGGGCGAGGAAACGCCCCAGGCTCATGTGCCAGCGGCGCCAGAACAGCACGACGTTAGGGGCAAAGAACGGATGCGCAAAATTCTGGGTGATTCGAAATCCCAGTGCCAGGGCGCCGGCATAGCCGATGAAACTGTAGCCGGCGAAGTCGAAGTAGAAGCGCAGTTCGAAAATCGCGGCGGTCAGGATCGCCGAAATCGGATCGGTCGCACCGAGCGTGCTGGCCGGAGACAGGCCATCGCCGATCACGAACTTCATGGTGGCGCCGAGCACGGCCCACGGCCAGGCCACGGCCAGGCGGCTCCAGGAAAAGTTCGGACGCCAGGCCTCGATCTGTCGGATGAATCCCGGCTGCTCGAGCGGGCCGGCCAGCAGCTTGAACGGAAACGCGACATAGGTCAGGTAGTCGAGCATGCGCGGCATCTCGATCCGCCGGTTGGCGAGATCCGCGATCACCGCGCACATCGACAGGATATAAAACGGCGCGGCCACGAGGCTGAGGCTGGCGAAGCTCCGCACGCTGTCGGCGCCGGTCAAGGTGCCTACCAGCCCGCTCAGATTGAGCGCGACGATGGCTACAAAGCCGAACGGAACGGCGATCCGGCCGATGACCCGGCGCACGCCCTTCGCATCGAGGCGGTAGACGGCCAACGCCACGCCGTAGCTGAACACGGCGCTGACGCCGAGCGTGATCGGCGCGTAGGGCACGCCGCTCATCTTGCTCAATAACGCCAGCCCGAGCGCGCACAGCACGACCTTGCCGACCGCTGCATTGAGCAGCGACCAATTGGCTCTCGGCGCGCGGCGCGCAAGATGCTCGATCGAATTTTCTTGGTACGCCATGGCCGAGAGCTCTAGTCAGAACGTGCGGCAGTTGTCTCGTACTATAGTAGTAGTCTTATCAGAATACCCGCAATTTTTCGCGGGAAAATTGACTTGCCCGTCCGGAACTCCAGCGTCGATTAGGCGTTTCGGACAGCCATGCTCCCGATAGCGAAATTCACCTCCGGAGTGGCGAAACCCGCTACCGCATGGCGCCAAACGTCACGCCAGCCGAGCACCCCGAAACCTGTAGGCGCGATAAATCAATAAATATCAATGGGATATGCTAAATATCCCGAGTTGGCACGCCGCGTGAAATAGCCTGTTCCATCGGCGCTGATGAGCGGTTCGAGGAATGGCGGCAGGAAGACCCAGCACCCGCCCGACTTCGAGCAGACGATCGGCGAAGATGGAAGTGACGGCCGACGGAACGGGCGAGATGTCGAAACAATATCACCTCGACGAACCCCCTCTTGCTTGAACGCTCCGGCGGCCGTCACTTCAAATCGATAGACGAATTCAGTTCGAGACCCGCGCGAGCCCCGGCAAATACCGGTGAGGCCAAAGGCGGGAACGCCACCGCCTTGTCCCGAGGGACGAGGATTGAACGGGAGTACGAAAGATGTCGACGAAGAATATCTGCCTCGCCCTGGTCGCCGTCGCCCTGACCGCCGGCATCGGCACCGTCGCCAGCGCCCATCGCAACCTGCTGCAGCCGGTCGCGGCAACCGCGCCGGCCACCTGCACGACCGAATACAGCACCCAGATCGGCGCCGACGGCCGCTCGGTCTCGGTCGCCAGCCTGACTTGCTCGCGCTCCGCCCAGCGGCTCGCGAGCGGTGCGGCCCTCTAACCAGGGCCGCGAGAGCCCCACGTCCCGGACTGAGTCGCGGCTGGACGGGACGTGGGCCTTTCGCTTTCTGCCTATTACCAGACGCGGCAGGCGTTCGGCCGCACCATCGCATCGCCGGGCTTGCAGGCGAAGGCCGTCCGGAATTCCGGCATGTTCGACAGGACGCCGTTCACCCGGTATCTGGCGGCGGAATGCGGGTCGGTAAGCGCCCGGGTCCGGGCCTCCTCGGGACGGATGTTCTCGCACCAGACCTGAGCGAAACCGAGGAAGAAGCGCTGATCAGGCGTGAAGCCGTCGATCGGCGCCAGCTTCCGGCCCTGCAACCGCCGCTGCAGCGCCTGGAAGGCGATATGGGCGCCGCCATTATCCGCAGTATTCTCGCCGAGCGTCAGCCGGCCGTTGAGCTTCACATCGTCGATGGCCGTGTAGTCCGAATATTGCTCGGCGATGCAGCTCGCCCGGGTCTCGAACTTCCGGGCGTCGTCCTTGGTCCACCAATCGTCGAGATTGCCGGCCTTGTCGAACTGGCGGCCGCGATCGTCGAAGCCGTGGGTCATCTCATGGCCGATCACCACGCCGATGGCGCCATAATTGACGGCATCGTCCTCGGACGGGTCGAAGAACGGCGGCTGCAGGACGCCGGCCGGAAAGTTGATGTCGTTGTGCAGCGGCGAGTAATAGGCGTTCACAGTCGGCGGCGACACGGACCATTCCTGGCGATCGACCGGCTTGCCGATCTTGCCGAGATCGCGTCGGGTCTCGAACCGGTCGGCGTTGAAGCTGTTCGTGAGATAGTCGGCGCGGACCACGTCGAGGGTCGAATAGTCCCGCCAGGTCTCGGGATGGCCGATCTTGCGCGCCATCGCATCCAGCTTCTCCAGGGCGCGCTTCTTGGTCTCGGCCCCCATCCACGGCAGATTGCGGATGTCGGCGGCATAGGCCACCTTGAGATCCGCGATCAGCTGGCCCATCCGCTTCTCAGCCTCGGGCGGATAGGCCTTGGCGACATAGAGTTTACCCAGCGCCTCGCCCAGCGCGCGATCGGTCGCGATGACGCAGCGACGCCAGCGCGGCTGCTGTTCCTTGGCCCCGCTCAGCACCTGGCTATAGAAGGCGAAATTCTCGTCGTCGAACGCCTTCGGCAACATCGGCGCCGCGTGATGGACCAGATGCCAGGACAGATAGGTCTTGAGGTCATCGAGCGACAAGATGCCGAGCGCGGCGCCGAACGCCTTCACGAATTCCGGCTCGGCCACGTTGAGATCGGCGAAGTCGGGCGCGCCGGTCGCCCTGAAATAGCCGACCCAGTCGAAGGATGGCGCCAGGGCGGCGAGTTCGGCCGTGGTCTGCTTGTGATAGACGGCGCTCGGATCCCTGCGGCGCACGCGGGTCAGCGCGTCTTTGGCGAGCGCGGTCTCGACCGTCAGCACTGCCTTAGCCTTGGCCGCCGCGGCATCGGGCGCGTCGCCCAGCAGCGCGAACATCCTGGCGACATGGCCGACATAGGCGTCGCGCTGCTCGACCGACTTCGGGTCCGTCTTGAAATAATAGTCGCGATCCGGCAGGCCGAGGCCGCCCTGCTCGATCGCCGCGATATTCTGGCCCGCATTCTTGAAATCGGCCTGGGAGCCGAAGCCGAAGAACCCGATGACGCCGATCTCGTGCAGATGCGCCAGCAGCACCGGCAGGTCCGCCTTGTTCTCGAGCCCGCCGATCCGGGCCAGTTCCGGCTTCAGCGGATCGAGCCCGCGCGCCTCGATACCGGCCTCGTCGGTGCACGAGGCGTAATAGTCGCCGACCTTCCGGTTCTCGCCGGTCGGATCGGCCGCGGCGGCTTCGAGGATCTGCTTCAGCACGTCGCGGTTATGGTTGGCCAGTTCGTTGAACCGGCCCCAGCGGGTCTGGTCCGACGGGATCGGATTGTTCCCAATCCACGCCGCGCAGGCGAATTTGTAGAAGTCCTGGCAGGGCGACACCGACTTGTCCATGAAGGCGGGATCGAACGAATGCGCTGCGGTTTGTGCCTGCGCCGGGGCGACCAAGACCGCGCCGGCGCAGGCGAGCCCGACCAGGGCGAGTGTTTGACGCATGAAGCCTCTAAATTCCCAGAGGGACCGACCGTCCGATGCCCGCTCGCAGGCGTCGGACGGCCAGGACAGCGTGGATCAGGCCGCCAGGACCTTTTCGGCCTCGCTCACCACTTCGGCAAGCGCGCCGGGGGCGAAGGGCGACACCAAGCCGGCGGAGCGCACCAGATCCTGGAACGATGCCGAGCCGCCGCGGCCGCAAAGTGCCACATACGCCGCGAGGCTGCCCTGATAGTCGCGCCGCGACTTGACCCAGAACTGCATCGCGCAGCAGAGCGCCAGCGTATAGTCGATGTAGTAGAACGGCAGATAATAGATGTGCCGCTTCGCCTGCCAGCGCCCGCCCTTCTCGCAATAGAAAAGATCGCCGTAGTCGGTCCAGGGCATGTAGCGCTTTTCAAGCTCGCGCCAGACCGCATGGCGTTCGGCCGGCGTCATGTCCGGCCTGGCGTAGATCTCATGCTGGAAGTGATCGACGCAGACACCATAAGGCAGGAAGGCCAGCGAGTCGATCAGATGCATGCGGCGGAAACGATCGGCCGCCTCGGGACCGACCATCAGCTCCATCTGCGGATGGGACAGGAACTCGAGCCCCATGGAATTGATCTCGGCCGCCTCCATGGTCGGCCAGAGATAGTCTACGCCCGGCTGATGGCGGCTTTCCCAATTCTGGAAGGCATGGCCCATCTCGTGGGTGAAGACCTTGATGTCATGGTCCGTGCCGTTGAAATTGGCGAAGATGAACGGCACGCCATGGGTCGGGAATGAGGTGCAGAAGCCACCGCCAGCCTTGGCCTCGCGGTTCTTCAGGTCGAGGAACCCGCCCTCGTTCATCAGCCGATAGAAGTCGCCCAGCCGCTTGTCCATGTTGTCGAACATGGTCTGGGCCTGCGCCACCAGGAAATCATGGTCGCCTGCCGGGACCGGATTGCCGGCCGGATCGGTCAGGCTTTCGTCCCAGAACTGCAGCTTGTCCCAGCCATGCTCGCGGCGACGCGCCTCCATCACCCGGGCGATCAGCGGCACGACATGCTCGGCAACCTGGTCGCGATAGCGCGCCACGTCGGCCGCATCATAGTCGACCCGGCGCATGCGGCGGTATCCCAGCGGCGTATAGGTCTCGTAGCCGAGCTTCACCGCCATACCGTGGCGCAGCTTCACCAGCTTGTCGTAGATCTCGTCGAGTTCGGCGCCGTGTTGGGCGAAGAAAGCCCAGCGCGCCTGCTCGGCCCGATGCCGCGTCTCGCGGTCGAGCGCCTGGGCAAAGGGCTCGATGCCGGCAAGGTTCACGGTGGTACCGTCGATCGCGAGCTTGGCGGCCGACAGGATCTCGGTGTAGTGCGCGCCGAGCTTCGCCTCTTCCTCGAGGTCCTTCGCGATGATCGGATCGAAAGTCGTGACGTCCGTCTCCCACAGCCGGACCGCATGGGAACCGACCAGCTTTTCCAGCCCCGCGCGATCGGCGTCCGCCAGCAGCCGGCGCTTCACCGCGACCTCGAAGCCGGTCGCCTCCGGCGACAGCGCATCGGCATAGTCGCGCGCCTCCTTGGCCTCGGCATCGGCAGTGTCTTGCTGGAACCGCAGGTTGACGAGCGCGCTCCAGCTATCGTACTCGCGCCGCACCTTGTCCCAGGCCTCGATCGCCTCGGCCCGCTTGCCCTGCTCCAAGAGCGCCTCGATCGCCTGATAGCGGACAGCCAAGCTTTCCTTGCTCGGCGTGGCGACCGTGACGTCGGCGAACCGGATCGGCATCTCATTTCCTTTCACGCGAAACTATCGGACGCCGGAGAGTGCCAGAGGTGTTTCCGCCCGTCGATGGCCTCCGCGGTCGGCCGGTGAAATCTCGCAGCGCAGCAAATTTTCGGGATGATTTTCGCGTCGAGCATCGTTGTTATCGTCAGAGGAATCCAATCCGCCGCCACGCGAAGGCCAGCGCGATGCATGCCATGAGAATGAAACGGGAAGAAAGCGCGGACCGACGACTCGCCTGGTCGCTAGCGACCATTGCCGGCGCGGTGAACGCGGCCGGCTTCTATGTCGCCGGCCATTATACCTCGCACATGACCGGCACCGTCTCGCTGCTGGCCGATGCGCTGGCGCTCGGCGATGTCGGCGAAGCGCTGGTGGCGATCGCGGTCATCGCCGCCTTCGTCGGCGGCGCCGCGGTCTCGACCTTGCTCATCAACCGCGCCGAACGGCGGCTGCCAGGCGGCGCCTATGCGTTCAGCCTGCTGGCCGAGGCGGCCCTGCTGTTCCTGGGCGGGCTGATCGAGGCCCTGGCGCCCGACGCGCTGCGCGCGCCGCTGCTGATCCTGGGCCTGAGCTTCACCATGGGGCTGCAGAACGCCATCGTCACCCGGGTCTCGAACGCCCGCATCCGCACGACCCACGTCACCGGCATGGTGACCGACATCGGCATCGAACTCGGGCAATTGCTCGACCGTCGTCTGTCGCCGCGGGACGATGGCGTCGCCGAAGCCGACCGGCGGAAGCTGGCGCTGCATATTCCGACGGTCGGCGGCTTTCTGCTGGGCGGCATCGCCGGCGTGATCGGCTATCGGATCGTCGGCAGCCTGCTGCTGCCGCTCGCCGGCTGCTTGCTGATCGCGATCGCCGTCCCTGCCATCGCGCGCCGCACCATGGCGAGCCGCCAGTCCCAACCGCTTGCCTAATAGAACCGCGTTACCGGCTTCCGCCGGCTATCGCCCGAATCCGGCTTCTTGCAGCACGGCTTCCTGCCGGCGCCAAAACCGCGGGCTCATGCTCAACTTTCGCTTGAATGTAATCGGCAGGCGGGACTCCGCCAGGCCGAGCCGATAGGCGGCATATTTGGCGAAGAGACGGACGGCAGCGGACGCAATCGACCACGGATCGTGCTTCAGCAGATAGATCATCTGCATGCGGATGAAGGCCATTGCTTCACCCTCGGCGCGGCCAAAGGATTTCCGCAACCAATGTTCGCGGGCATGGAGAACGCCGACGTCGAAATAGCGACGCGCCTCCTCGGCGATCCGATAACCGTGGGAATGCACCACTGCCGCAGCGCTGACATAGGCCTTCGACCAGCCGGCGAGCAGCAGACGGCCGGCAACGATCGCATCTTCGCCGAAAATGGTACCGCGCGGAAAGCCACCAATCTGTGCCAGGGCCGTTGCGCGATAGGCGGCGAACGAGTTCGAGCAGAAGCTCGCCTTGATCCCCATGCTTCGGGCCGTCTCGGGCGTCACGATCTGATCGGCTGCGGGATAATTGAACAGGCGGGCAACCGCCTCGATCGAATCGGCCTCAGGCCGAGGCAGTTGCCGGCCGTAGGCGACCCCGATCGCCGGATCGGCGAGAGCGCCCACGAGGCGGGCGATCGCGTGATCATCAGCCGGAATCGCGTCTTGCGTCAGAAAGATCAAGATCTCGGCGTCCGTGCAGAGATCGGCGCCGTGCTGTCGCGTGCCCCCATGGTCGAAGCTCGCCCGCTGGACCTCGACCACGGTCGCCCCGGCCTTGCGGAATTTCTCCGCCGTCGCGTCGGTCGACTGCGAATCCAGAACCAGGAACCGGTCGGCCTTGAAGCTCTGCCTGGCGAGCGCTTCGATCAGCTGATCGGCCAGTTCACCGGCGTTCAGCGTCGGGATGATCAGGGCCGAGCGAGGCCCTGCGTCGGATAGCATGCGTACCTGCTAATGTGCTTACGGTCACGGGTGACGATCCCGTATGTGCCAAGCCCTTGCTTGGCCAGCCGGAAACGTCGCCGCGTTCAGATAAGCACGCAGGGCATTGGGATTGTCAATTCGAATTCAGGCCGTGACTCGGGCCTGAAAAATCCGGCGTCGATTACAGTCCAATGTCGAGTTTTTGATTGGCCAGGGTCGCGAGATATTGCCCGTATTCGTTCTTCAGGAGCGGCTGAGCGAGCGCCAGAAGCTGGTCACGGGTGATCAGGCCGGCACGGTAGGCGATTTCCTCCGGACAGCAGACCTTGAGGTTCTGCCGCTGCTCGATGACCCGCACGAATTCCGATGCCGCCAGCAGCGACGCATGGGTCCCCGTATCGAGCCAGGCATTCCCTCGGCCCAGCTTCTCAACCTGGAGCTCGCCGCGCTGCAGATAGATATTGTTCAGTTCCGTGATCTCGAGTTCGCCACGCGTCGAGGGCCGGACTTCCTTGGCATATTCGACGACGTGGCGATCGTACACATAGAGACCCGTCACGGCGAAATTCGACTTCGGCGTCGCCGGCTTTTCCTCGATGCTGATGGCGGAACCCTTGTCGTCGAATTCGACCACGCCATAGCGCTCGGGATCCGATACCTGATAGCCGAAGACGATCGCGCCATTCTTCAGTTCGACCGCGCGACGCAGGGTGTCGGTCAGCCCGTGTCCGAAGAAGATATTGTCGCCGAGGATGAGCGTGCACTCGTCTCCGTCGATGAAATCCTCACCGATCAGGAACGCCTGCGCCAGACCGTCCGGAGACGGCTGGATGGCATAATGCAGGCGAACGCCCCATTGGCTGCCATCACCCAGCAGCGCCTGGAACTGCCCCTGGTCGGCCGGCGTGGTAATGATCAGGATCTCGGTGATCCCGGCCAGCATCAAGGTACACAGCGGATAGTAGATCATCGGCTTGTCGTAGACGGGCAGCAGCTGCTTGCTGACGCTGCGCGTAATCGGATAGAGCCGCGTACCGGAACCCCCGGCGAGAATGATGCCCTTCATCGAGCGTTGTTCCTCTGTAGATCCAGGATCGCCTCGACGACCACGCTCAGCGAGGCTTGCCAGTCCGGTTGGCGAATGCCGAATTGGCGTTCGATCTTAGTGCAATCGAGCACGGAATTCGCAGGGCGACGTGCCGGGGTCGGGTAATCGGCCGTGGCGATCGCCGTCACCGTCGGAACCTGCCGCAGGCGAGAAGCGGCGCGGGTGACGATCTCCGCGGCGAAACCGTGCCAGCTGACGGCAGGCGCGCCGCTGAAATGATAGGTGCCCCAGGGCGCGCTTGGCGCCCGCTCCTGGCCGAGTTGCCCGGCGATGGTCAGCAGCGCATCCGCGATAGCCGCCGCCTCGGTCGGTCCGCCGTGCTGGTCGGCGACCACTCGTAATTCCGGGCGGTCCGCGGCCAGCCGCAGCATGGTCGCGACGAAATTGCCGGTAGACGGACCATAGACCCAGGATGTCCGCAGAATGATATGGCGGGGCTGGGCGGATCGCACCGCCGCTTCGCCGGCAAGCTTGCTGGCGCCATAGATCCCGGTCGGCCCGGTCGGGTCGGACTCGCGATAGGCCCCCGCGCTGGCGCCATCGAACACGTAGTCGGTGGAGATGTGCAGCAGCGGGATATCAAGCTCCGCCGTGGCAACAGCGAGATTGCCGGGACCGTCGCGATTGATGGCATAGGCCGCCGCGGCATCGCTCTCGGCCCGATCGACCGCGGTATAGGCGGCCGCATTGATCACGGCGGAGAACGGTCTGGTGGCGAGCGCACTCCGCACCTCAGTCAAATCGGTGATGTCGAGATCGCCGCGCGTGAGCCCGACGATCTCCCGCCCCAGAAACTCGCGGCGAGCGCAGAGCGCGCGGCCGACCTGGCCGCCCGCCCCGACGACGAGGATCGGGCTCATTTCCGCGCGGCGCCGGCGAGCCCGAGACGCTCGCCGCCGTATTGCCGCTCGACCAACGGCCGCCACCACGCCTCGTTGGCCAGATACCAGGAGACCGTACGCTCGAGCCCGGTCGCGAAATCGACCGACGGTGCGAAGCCCAGCACGCGCTGGATCTTGCTGGCGTCGATCGCATAACGGAAATCATGGCCGGGCCGGTCGCGCACGAAGCTGATCAGATCCGCATGCGGCGCTCCGCCAGCGCGCGGGCGCAGTCGGTCCATCAAGCCGCAGATCGCCTCGACGACCTGCAGATTGGTCCGCTCGCTGTTGCCGCCGATGTTGTAGCTGTCGCCGATCTCGCCACGCGTCAGCACGGTCGCAAGCGCGACCGCATGATCCTCCACGAACAGCCAGTCGCGCACATTGCTGCCGGTGCCATAGACCGGCAGCGGCTTCTCGGCCAAGCAATTGAAGATGGTGAGCGGGATCAGCTTTTCCGGAAATTGATAGGGACCGTAATTGTTCGAGCAGTTGCTGACCACGGTCGGCAGGCCGTACGTCCGGTGCCAGGCATGGACCAGATGGTCCGAAGACGCCTTGCTCGCGGAATAGGGCGAGCTCGGATCATACGGCGTGCCCTCGGTGAACAGGCCCTCGGCGCCCAGTGCGCCGAACACCTCGTCCGTCGAGATATGATGGAAGCGGAACCCCTCCGCCTTCGCTCCGGCCAGCCCACGCCAATAGGCGAGCGCCGCCTCAAGCAAGGTATAGGTGCCAAGGATGTTGGTGCGGACGAATTCTCCCGGCCCATCGATCGAGCGATCGACGTGGGACTCGGCGGCGAGATGCATGATCGCGTCTGGCTGATGCCGTTCGAACGCGGCACGGACCGCCGCGCTGTCGCAGATGTCGATCTTTTCGAACGCGTAGCGCCCGCTCGCCTCGGCCGTCTCCAGGCTCCGGAGATCGGCGGCGTAGGTCAGCTTGTCGACATTGACCACCGCATGGTCCGTCGCCGCCAGCAAATGCCGGATCACCGCCGAGCCGATGAAGCCCGCGCCGCCTGTGACCAATATCTTCATCAAGGAAACCTCTTGGAATTCGCTGCCGACGGAACCGGCACTTCCGCCATGCCCTGGCGATGCCTAGCCCTGGAAGCGGAACACCGATTCGATATCGCGGAGCCGAGGCTGACGACGGTCCTTGTCGGACAGGGTCGCAGCGTCGGGCGCCACCGGCCAATCGATCGCGAGATCCGGGTCGTTCCAGAGAATCCCGCGATCACAAGCCGCGTTGTATGGCGCACTGACCTTGTAGAGTACCATCGTGTTCGGCCGCAACGTGCAAAACCCGTGGGCAAAACCGACCGGCACCAGCAGTTGCGTCGGCTCTTCCGCTCGCAGTTCCACGGCCACCGACTGGCCGAACGTCGGCGAACCGCGCCGGATATCGACGGCGATGTCGAGAATGGCCCCCTGCACCACTGTCACCAGCTTGTCCTGCGCCGCCGGGGGCTCCTGGTAATGCAGACCGCGAACCGTCCCGGGCTCCACCGACAAGGAAAGGTTATCCTGAACAAAATTCAGATGCGGAACCCACTCGCTTCGGAAAATCTCACAAAAAAATCCGCGATGATCTCTATTAGTTTTCGGAATCAGAATTTTGACCGGACCAATTTCAGTATCAATAACTCTCACAGAACATCTCCGCGCGATCAACAGGCCAGTCCATGAGTCACCAGCTTTAAACACATCGCAAAGCGACACTTGGTGTCAGAGGCCCCAAAGTTCGGGATTGCCGTGATTTACCGGATTCATCCGGTCGGGGCTACAGCATTCGACCACCCGCCTATCCCGCTTCCGCCAGCTTGTCGTCGCTCACCTCACCCAGCAACCAGTCGCGGAAAGCCGCCACGCGCTTCAGTTTCGCCTTTGACGGATGGCGAACCAGGAAATAGGCGCCTTCCAGTGCCAGGATCCGCGGGAACGGTTGTATCAGGCGTCCGGAGGCCAATTCCTCGCCGACCAGCGCCGGATCGATCACCGCGACGCCCAGCCCCTGGAGCGCCGCCTGGATGACGAAGTTGCGCGTCTCGAACACCGGGCCGGCGCGCGGATCCAGATCGTCGATGCCGGCCTCGTGCAGCCAGATCCGCCAATGATCGGCGCGCAGGCGGGCATGCAGCAGGGTATGGGCGCGCAGATCCCCGGGCACGTCGAGCGGCGGCCCCTTGGCGATGAGCGCCGGACTGCACACCGCGGTCAACCGCTCGGCGAACAGGCGGTCGGCAACGAGCCCGGGCCAGTCGCCGCGCCCGAAGCGGATGGCGCAGTCGATGTCGCCCCGCGCGAGATCGACCAGTTCGACCGAGGTCGACAGGCGGACCTCGATGTCCGGATGGGCTTCATTGAAATGGCCGAGCCGCGGCAACAGCCAGCGCATGGCGAAGGTCGACAGCATGCTGACCGTGACCACGCGGCCCTCGGGCCGCGGACGCACCGCGTCGACCGCCTGGGCAATGCGCTGGAAGCCGTCGCTGAGCCCCGCAAGCAGCGCCGCCCCGGCCTCGGTCAACACGAGCCCAGTCCGCGAGCGGCGGAACAGTTGCAGGTCCAGATCCTCTTCAAGCTGGCGTACCTGGCGGCTGATCGCCGAGGGCGTCACGGCCAGCGCGTCGGCTGCGGCCGTGACGCTGAGCAGCCGACCGGCGGCCTCGAAGGCTCGTAGCGCGTTCAGGGAAGGGAGGCGGGCCTGTCTCATGGTGGCTTGAGGTTTTCTCAAACCCCTCTGCAAGTAAAGCCCTTTGCCCGCCTCATGTCGCCCCGCCAAGCGCGGGCGGAACGCTCAATCGTCGCGCCTGCGATCAGACCTTGTAGTAGCCCCGATACCAGTCGATGAAGCGCGGAATGCCCTCGTCGATCGAGGTCGTCGGCACGAAATTGAAGTCGCGGCGGGTCGCCTCGATGTCGGCAAAGGTCTCCGGCACGTCACCGGCCTGCATCGGCTCGAAACGGATATCGGCCTTGCGGCCGCAGGCCTGCTCGATCACGCGGATGAAGCGCAGCAATTCTTCGGAGCGATGGTTGCCGATGTTGTAGACCCGGTGGGGGACGCTCTTGCCGTCGTCGACGGGCGGTCGGTCGAGGCAGGCGACGACGCCCGAAATAATGTCGTCGATATAGGTGAAGTCGCGCTTCATCGCGCCGTTGTTGAACACCGGGATCGGCTGGCCGGCCAGGATCGCCTTCGCGAAGATGAAGGCCGACATGTCCGGCCGCCCCCAGGGGCCATAGACCGTGAAGAAGCGCAGGCCCGTCGCCGGCAGCCGGAACAGGTGGCTGTAGCTATGGCCCATCAGCTCGTTCGCCTTCTTGGTCGCGGCATAGAGCGACAGCGGTGCATCGACCCGGTCCTCGATCGCGAACGGCAGTTTGGTATTGCCGCCATAGACCGACGAGGAACTGGCATAGACCAGATGATCGAGCCGCTTCAGACCGCGAGCGAGTTCCAGGATCTCCAGGAAGCCCACGACATTGGCATCGGCGTAGGCCCGCGGCTGTTCCAGCGAATAGCGCACGCCCGCCTGTGCTGCGAGATTGACGACGCGCGTGATCTCGGGATGCGCCTGGGCCAAGGCCGCCATGGCCGGCCTGTCGGCGATGTCGAGCTTGAGGAAGGTGAAGCCGGGATGGCCCGCGAGCCCGGCGAGGCGCGCCTCCTTGAGGCCGACGTCGTAATAGTGGCTCATCACGTCGAGACCGAGCACCGTCTCGCCGCGGGCCAGCAGGCGGTCGCATAGATGGTAGCCGATGAAGCCGGCGGCACCGGTCACTAACGTCGCCATTCCGTTTCCTGGGCACAAGTCGCGAACGCGCCGCAGCCCAGGATCCAATCCGAATTGGGCGCGGCATGGCCGGCACTCTACCCAGATCACCGGGCCGGAGAAAGCCCGAACCCCCGAGCCCTCCCCTGCGACCTTTCGCGCCCGGCGATCGCCCGATCAGTGAACCGAAGCGCCCACCGGTTCCGGCGCGTCGGCGAACACGATCTCGTCGCGCTCGTCGTCGGCCTGCAGGCAGGCGAGCAGGTCGTCACAGGTCGGTGCCGCATGCAGCACTTCAATCAGCCGGTCGACCAGCATGAATGCCGCATGGAGCAGACCGGTGACATCCGGCTCGTCGGCGCCATAGATCACGCAGGTTTCGGCGGCCGCAACCATGATGGTCTCGGTCATGAGCGCCCGCGGTCCCGCCACCGGCAGCGCCGCCGGCATTTCCCGTTCGCCCGCGCGCACGGCGCGCAGCCCCCGGATGATGAGCCGGTCGCGGATCGCGCCGTCCAGGATCGATACCATGGTATAGCCGCCGACCTCTTCGATCGCCGCCCGGATCCGCTTCAGCGCCGCGATCACACCATGGGCCACGTCGCCGACCGAGGCCCGGTTGTTGACGATGGTCAGGCTGTGGTCGATGACGGGTTCGATCATCTCGATGAAGCTCATGGGGCTCGTCCTTGTCTTTCCGAACATGGGTGCGGCGCATGCCGCGTTGTTTCGGATTACGCCGTGGCAAGTTCCGGGCCGAACCGGAGTTGGCATTCAAGTTATTGAATTATAACAATTTAACTGACAGACGTTGAACAGACCCGATCGAAATGGCCGGGTCGAAACTGCCTCTGCGCCGTTCGGTCGGCAAAATGTGCCGACGGCGCTACACCCGGTTCATGATCGGCGCCCGCCCGTTGTTTGCCATGGACGGCGCCGACACGGCCCCCGATAGTTGAAAACGATTTCACCGACGCGGGCGGCCCGCTTCGAGGGCGGTCGAGACGGCGGAAAAAAGGTGAACTGGGGGGATAAGTACATGATCGGCTATGGCGTGATGTCCCGGGTGCGAGTCCGGACGCGCATCCTGTTCGGCTTCGGCGTGCTGTTGAGCCTGGGGCTGGCAATCGCGATCTTCGGCGTGCTGGGGCTCGGCCGCGTCGGCAACGAGGTCGACCGCCTGGTCGCCGTGTCCGATGCCGGCACTCATGGGCTTGAAGCGGGCCGGCTGTTCGAGGCCCTGCGCCGGACGGCCGTGCGCTATCAACTGAAGCTCGACGACGAGTCCTCCGCCCAGTTCGCCGAGCTGTTGGGCCGGGCGCGTACGGAGCTCGCTGGCAGCGGCGCGTCGGATGAACAGCGTCAGCGCGCGCAGGATCTCGGCCGGAGCCTCGATGGGTTCGCCGCGAATTTCGACAAATCCGTCACCCTCGGCAAACAGCTGAAGGACCTTCGGCTCAAGCTGATGATCGGTGGCGACACGCTCAGCATCGCGAGCAGCCGGCTGGTCGACGCCGCCCGGCGCGGCGTCCAGACCGCCGACGTCGGCTATGCCGGCGACGTCGAGACGACGATCCTGCAGGCGCGCGAGGCGGCCTGGCGCTTCGTCGCCACGAACGATCGCCGCCGCCTGTCGATCGTCAACGGCTCCCTCGACCGGGCCGGCACGACCCTCGACGCGGCGGCCAAGAACATGACGATCGCGGACAAGGACACGCTGGTCGATGCCGCCCGCACCGCGCTCGCCGCCTACCGGCAGAGCTTCTCCGATCTGGCCGCGACCATGGCGGCCAGCGACGAGCTGACCGACAAGGTCATGGATCCGGCGGTCGCCGCGATGGCCGACCAGAACGACCAGGCCATTCGATCGCTGATCGAGGACCTGCACGCGACCAAGAGCGGCGCCGACGACACCTTGTCTCATACGGCGCTGGCATCGAAGATCCTCGCAGCTCTGGCGCTCGGCATCGGGACGCTGCTGGCGACGGTGACCGGGCGCGGCATCGCGCTGCCGCTCGACGCCATGACCCGGGTGATGGGCCGCATGGCGGCCGGTGAGCGCTCGGTCGAGGTGCCGGCGCGCGACAACCGCGATGAGATCGGCGAGATCGCCCGCGCCGTCGAAGTATTCCGGACCGGCCTGATTGAAGCGGAACATCTGGCCGCCGCCCAGGCAACCGAGCGCGCCGCCAGGGATCGCCGCGCCCACACGCTGGAAGCGACTTCGCGCAAGTTCGAAGCCCAGGTCGCCCGGCTGGTCGAGGCCCTGTCGCACGCCTCCCGGGCCATGGAGGGAACCGCGCGCGGCATGTCGGATACGGCCGGCGCCATGAACGACCAGTCGCTCGCCGCCGCCGGCTCGGCCGAGGAAACCTCGGGCAACGTCTCCACCGTCGCCGCGGCGGCCGAAGAACTTGCCGGCTCGATCCAGGAGATCGGGCGCCGCGTCACCCAATCCGCCGCCATCGCCCAACGGGCGCTCGACGATGCGCGCCGGTCCGACGCGACGGTCCAGACGCTCGCCTCCGGCGCCGCGAAGATCGGCGAGATCGTCCAGCTGATCAGCGGCATCGCCGCCCAGACCAATCTGCTGGCGCTCAATGCCACGATCGAGGCGGCGCGCGCCGGTGAGGCCGGCAAGGGCTTCGCCGTTGTCGCTTCGGAGGTGAAGAGCCTTGCGACCCAGACCGCGCGGGCAACCGAGGAGATCGCCGCTCAGATTTCCGAGATCCAGGCGGCGACCCGCGAAGCGGTGTCCGCCATCGGCCATATCGGCCAGACGATCGGCGAGATCAACGAAATCGCCGGCGACATCGCCGCCGCCGTCGAGCAGCAGGGTGCCGCAACGGCCGAGATCGCCCGGAACGTCGAGCAGGCGGCGACCGGCACGAGCGAGGTGTCCCGCAATGTCGCGGCGCTCAAGGAAACCGCGGCGGCGACCGGTAACGCGGCCAGCGCGGTGCTCGACGCAGCCGGCAGCCTCGCGCAAAATGCGGGCGAACTCTCGCGCGAGGTCGACGGCTTCATCGCCAGCGTCAATGCCGCCTGAGACGCAGCGGATCGCGACAAAGCTGGTGCTTGACACGAGCCCGGGACGAACCGAGAGGTTGGCGCCATAGAAACTCTGTCGTTCCGAAGGTTCTCCGCATGACGCAGTTCCCGTGTCGCCTCCTGTCCGGTCTCGCGCTCGGCCTTGCTCTTCTGTCGGGCGCACCCGCGCTCGCCGCGTTCCCGACCGCTCCGGACGGGCCGACGCCGAGCGTCGCGCCGGTGCTGCGCCAGGTGACGCCGGGCGTGGTCAATATCGCGGTGCAGGGCCGGGTGCGGGTCAACAATCCGCTGCTCGCCGACCCGTTCTTTCGGCAATTCTTCAACATCCCGAACGGCCCGGTCGAGCGGCGGACCCAGGCGAGCGGTTCGGGCGTGATCGTCGATGCCGAAAAGGGCTATGTGCTGACCAACAACCACGTGGTCGAGAACGCCGACGTGATCGAGGTGACGCTCCGCGACCGGCGGACCGTGAAGGCCAAGCTGATCGGCCGCGATCCGCAGACCGACATCGCCGTGCTGCAGATCCAGGCGGACAATCTGGTCGCCGTGCCCATGGGCGACAGCGACAAGAGCGAGGTCGGCGATTTCGTGCTGGCGATCGGCAATCCGTTCGGACTCGGTCAGACCGTGACCTCGGGCATCGTGTCCGCCCTCGGTCGCTCCGGCCTCGGCATCGAAGGCTTCGAGGATTTCATCCAGACCGACGCGCCGATCAACCCGGGCAACTCCGGCGGCGCGCTCGTCGATCTCAAGGGCCGCCTGATCGGCATCAACACCGCGATCCTGGCGCCGGCCGGCGGCAATGTCGGCGTCGGCTTCGCGGTGCCGATCAACATGGCGAAATCGATCATGGAGCAGCTGCTGCGCTATGGCACGGTCGAGCATGGCCGGATCGGCATCGGCGGGCAGGACATGACGAGCGAGATCGCGCGCGGGCTGGGCACGACCCGGACCGAGGGCGGCGTCGTCACCACCATCGAACCGGGCTCGCCGGCGGATCGCGCGGGTTTGAAGACCGGCGACATCGTCGTCGCGGTCGACCATGTGCCGGTGCGCAACTGGATCGCGGTCGTCAATCGCATCGCGCTCGCCCGGGTCGACCAGGACATAACCGTGACCGTCGAGCGGCACGGCACGTTGAACGACCTGCATGTCACTGTTGCGGCGACGCCCGTGAAGCAGCGCCAGACCCGCGGCGGCCAGGATTACCAATAGGTTCGGCCGGATTTTTTATGAGATTTTGATGCGAGGCGGCTGAAACCCGTCTCGCATTTTCACGTCCCATCGCGCATGTCTCGGACCAGAGCCTCGCCGCCCTCACCTTCGCGCGGCGGTTTGAGGTAAGATTCCCGCTCCATGTCCGATCCCGCCGACCGCAACCAACGACCTGATCCCGAAGCGCTGCTCGCGGCCGCAGCCAAAGAGGGACGCGGACGCCTGAAGATCTTCCTGGGCGCGGCTCCCGGCGTCGGCAAGACCTACGAGATGTTGAAGACGGCGCAGAAGCGGCGCCAGGAGGGCATCGACGTGGTCGTCGGCATCGTCGAGACCCATGGCCGCAGCGAGACCGCAGCCCTGGTCGACGGGCTGGAAACGATTGGCCGCCGCCAGGTCGAGTATCGCGGACGCCCGCTCGAGGAGATGGATCTCGACGCGATCCTGAAGCGCCGGCCGAAACTGGTGCTGGTCGACGAGCTGGCCCATACCAACGCCCCGGGCAGCCGGCACGCCAAGCGCTATCTCGACGTCGAGGAACTGCTGTCGGCGGGCATCGACGTCTACACGACACTCAATATCCAGCATGTCGAAAGCCTGAACGACGTGGTGGCCCAGATCACGCGCATCCGCGTGCGCGAGACCCTGCCCGACAGTTTCCTCGACAAGGCCGACGAGATCGAGGTCATCGATCTCACGCCCGAGGACCTGATGGAGCGGCTGCGCGAGGGCAAGGTCTATGTCCGCGACCAGGCACAGCGTGCGCTCAGGCATTATTTCTCGCCGGGCAACCTGACGGCACTCCGCGAGCTGGCCCTGCGCCGCACCGCCCAGCGCGTCGACGATCAGATGTTGAGCTACATGCGCGAGCATGCGATCAGCGGCCCCTGGGCCGCCGGCGAGCGCATCATGGTCTGCATCAGCGAAGCGGCAAACACGCCGGGCCTGATCCGCTATGCCCGCCGGGTTGCCGATCGGCTGCGCGTCACCTGGACCGCTATCTATGTCGAAGGCCCGCGGTCCGCACGCCTGACCGAGGCCGAGCGCAACCGCGTCGCCGATCACATGCGGCTCGCCGAGAAGCTCGGTGCGGATCTGGTCACCATCCCCGGCCGGGCGGTGGTCGATCAGCTGATCGGCTACGCCCAGGCGAACAACATCACCCAGATCATCATCGGCAAGTCCGACCGCTCGCGCTGGTTCGAGATCCTGCACGGCTCCGTCGTCCATGACCTGGTGCGCAAGGCCGGCTCGATCTCGATCCATGTCATGGCCGGCGAGCCGATCGGCGACGGCAACGGCGAGGATGTCGAGACCAAGGCCGCGACCCGCGGCTTCGACGCCAAGCCCTATTGGCGGGCGACCATCGCCGTCGCGGCGGCACTCGGCGCCGGGCTCGGCATCAACCAGGTCCTGCCCCTGCCCTTGCCGAACATCTCGCTGGTGTTCCTGACGGCCGTACTGTTCTCGGCCGTCACCTCGGGCCTCGGGCCGTCGCTGTTCGCGGCGCTCTTGAGCGTCCTCTCCTACAATTTCTTCTTCCTGCCGCCGCTCTACACCTTCACCATCGCCGATCCGGCGAACGTGCTGGCGCTGGTCGCCTTCATGATTGTCGCCGTGATCGCGTCCAACCTCGCATCGCGTACTCGCGACCAGGCGATCACCGCAGCCAAGCGCGCCAACACCACGGCCGAGCTCTATGCCTTCTCCCGCAAGCTCGCCGGCACCGCCACGCTCGACGACGTGCTGTGGGCGACGGCCTATCAGGTCGCCTCCATGCTCAAGGTCCGGGTTGTGATGCTGCTGCCCGACGGTGACGGCCGCTTGGAGGTGCGCGCGGGCTATCCGCCCGAAGACGAGCTGGACGAGGCCGATTTCGCCGCGGCGCGCTGGACCTGGGACCGCAACCATCCGGCCGGGCGTGGCTCGGACACGCTGCCGGGCGGCAAGCGGCTGTTCCTGCCGCTCAGGACCGGCCGCGGCGCCGTCGGCGTGATCGGCATCGACAAGGACGCCCCGGGCCCGCTCCTGACGCCGGACGAGCGCCGGCTGCTCGACGCGCTCGCCGATCAGGCCGCAATCGGCATCGAGCGGACCAAGCTTGCCGAGGACATCGACGAGGCCCGCCTGCTGGCCGAGACCGAGCGCCTTCGCTCCGCCCTGCTGACTTCGATTTCCCATGACCTGCGGACGCCGCTCGCCTCGATCATCGGCGCCATCACCTCGCTACGCTCCTATGGCGACCGCTACGGAGTGGAGGCGCGCACCGAATTGATGGCGACGGTACAAGACGAGGCCGAGCGCCTGAACCGCTTCGTCGGCAATCTCCTGGACATGACCCGGCTCGAATCCGGCGCGCTCGAACCGAAGCGCGACTTCGTCGACATGAGCGAGATCGTCGGCACCGCGCTCGACCGGACGTCCAAGATCATGAACGCGCACCGGATCGAGATCGCGCTCGCCCCCGACCTGCCGATGGTCAAGCTCGACGCGGTGCTGATGGAGCAGGTGCTGGTCAATCTGCTCGACAATGCCGCGAAATACGCGCCGGACGGAACGATGATCCGGCTCGACGCCAAGGAGGCCGGGGACGAGCTGGTGATCGAGATCATCGACGAAGGTCCAGGCATCCCCGAGGACGCGCTCGAGCGCGTGTTCGACAAGTTCTATCGCGTCCGCCAGGGCGATCGCCAACGCGCCGGCACCGGCCTGGGCCTGGCGATCTGCCGCGGTTTCGTCGAAGCGCTTGGCGGCCGCATCACCGCCAGCAACCGCGCCGATCGCTCGGGCGCCATCCTGCGCATCACTTTTCCGGCAGCCCTCACCGCCTCCGCGGCCCTGCTGGTCGGAGCCAATCATGAAGTCTAGCCATGCCCGCGTGCTGATAGTCGACGACGAGCCGCAGATCCGCCGTTTCCTCAAGACCAGCCTCAGCGCCCAGAATTATGAGGTGATCGAGGCAGTCGACGGCGGCGAGGCGCTGAAATTCGCGCAGCGCGAGAAGCCGGATCTGATGATCCTCGACCTGGGCCTGCCCGACATCGACGGCATCGAAGTCATCCGGCGGCTGCGCGAGGCCGGGGCGAGCGCGCTGCCGATCGTCGTGCTGTCGAGCCGCTCCGACGAGAAGGTCAAGGTCGAGGCGCTCGACCTGGGGGCCGACGACTACATCACCAAGCCGTTCGGCATGGAGGAGCTGACCGCGCGCGTCCGGGCGGCGCTCCGCCACCGGCTGCAGGTCCAGGGCGTCGCGGCGGCATTGGCCACCGGCGATCTGCGCATCGATCTGGTCAACCGGCTGGTGAGCCGGGCCGGCGAGCCGATCAAGCTCAGCCCCAAGGAATTCGACATCCTGCGCATGCTGGCGACCCATGCCGGCAAGGTGCTGACCCATCGCTTCCTGCTGCAGGAGGTCTGGGGCACGGCCAACGCCGAGGACGTGCAATATCTGCGCGCCTTCATCCGCCTGCTGCGCCAGAAGATCGAGCCGCAGCCGGACCGGCCGATCTATGTCGTTACCGAGACCGGTGTCGGATATCGCCTGAAGATGCTCGACGAGATCCCGCTGGCTCAGGCCGCCGGCAAGGTCGAGACGCCGTAGACCAGCAGCGCCACGACGCCGATCAGCAGCGCCAGGCCGTAGATGCTGCCGATAATGGCGAGTTTCACCGCCGCCCAGAGCCAGTTGCCCGGATAGGTCCTGAGATAGGCGACATAGCCGTAAAGCGTGAAGACCAGGAACAGCGGCCAGCCGAGCGCCAGCCCCGGCCACAGCAGCCGCACGGCGATGACGATCAGGCCGAGGACGAACACGAACGCCTGCAGATGCAGCGCGAACGCAACGTGATCGACGAAATAGAGCCCGCGCTTGCGCCCGAACGGGGCCAGCAGCAGGGCGGTGAACGGCAGGGTCACGATCAGCATCCGCGGCAGCCACTCGTCGAGCACCGGGTTGAGCGCGCGCGGATGGGCGAGCGCGATCGAGAAGCCGTCGGTCAGGCGTTGGGCTAACGTCACTAGCATCTGCCCGTCAGGGGTCTTCTCGCCGTCCTGGGTCATGGCGTCGTCGAGGCTGAGGCGGGATTTGATCGCGTCAGGCAGGGCTTCGCCTTCGCGCGCCGGCTTCAGGATCTCGAACACAGGCCAGTCTGCGCCGTCTTGAGGCGTCGCCTCGAACTTGTCGCCCGCCGCTAGCGCCGCCACCGCCTGATGCGGGATATGGAACTGGATCATGGCGAAGCCCGAGGCCCAAAGCGCCAGGAAGAACGCGAAGCTCGCGAACAGATAGAGCCGGATCGGCGAGACGAAGCGCACGCGCCGCCCTTCGATGAAGGCCCGCGTCAGCAGGCCCGGGCGCAGCAGCAGGGCGAGCACGGTCGCCATCATCTTGCCGTCGAGGAACAGGTGATGCGCGACCAGCTCGTGCACGATCTCGATGATCGAACGGCTGTGGTCGTGCCGGCTTTGGCCGCAGTCGCCGCAGAACCGCCCCGCGACGGCGGCGCCACAATTAGCGCAACGATAGCCGCCGTCCACTGCGGCCAGGGCGGTGGCGGACGGATGGTGCGGCAGAGGCATCTGGAAACGCATGGTCGAAAAGATAGTGGTACGCGTCTGCCTGGCGCAACGGGTCAGCCGAGCCGGCTGTCGGCCGTTCAGGATCGATGGACGAAGGCGGCGCGCAGAAAGTACCAGCGGAGGCGCATCGCCCGTGCCAGCAGAACGATCTTGTAACCTTGCCGCACGGCGGTGCAGGCACCGGGCACGCTGAAGATCCGAGCGAGCAGCCCTCGGCCGAACTTGCCTCGCCTTCCGGCGAGAGCGAGGCTGCGGCGCGCCTGCCGGTCTTCGGATTGCAGGACCTGCCGAAGGCCGATGCGCCATTGCAGATCGGATTCGAGCGGGCCGACCTTGCCCAGCCATGATTGGAGGATTCGGACGGTGGACGCCATCATGGCAGGCCGCAATGCCATGGAATGCGACATGCTGGTTGGCAGGACCCGGTATCGAACCAAGCAGCCCAGTAGGTGGCGAAAGCGGAACCGGGCGCTCAGCCTCAGCCACATGTCGTAGTCCTCGTAGAACAACGACTCGTCATAGGGCCCGACCTGATCGAGCGCCGTGCGCCTGATCATCGCTGCCGGCGATGGCATGAAGGATCCGCGCAGGAGACGCGAGAAGACATCGGCCTCCGGAACGGGCTCATTCCCCAGGACATGGTCGAGGAAAGTGATGCCGAGATCACGGCTGCGGGCGTCGATCATCCGGATGTCACTGTAGACGACCGCGACATGCGGCGGCTGCCGCTCGAACTCGGCAACCTGCCGCGCAATCCGGTCGGGTTCGTAGGCATCGTCGCCGGACAGCGAGCACACGAACAGCCCTTTGGCGAGAGAGAGGGCGGCATTCCGGTTCGCGCAAATGCCGCGATTGGCCTCATTACGCACGAGGATCGCCGCTGTTCCCGTCTCGTCGAGCCATTGTTGAATGACGTCCGCCGTCCCATCGCGGGAGGCGTCATCGGTGATGATGATCTCGAAATCCCGCGTCGTCTGTTCGGCCAGCGACGCGAGGCACTCCCGCACGAAGGGGGCGTGATTGTAGGTCGTCACCAGCACGCTGACCGTCGGCACTGCCATCAATCAGCGTCCGGGAGCGGCACGACCGCCTCGCCGTAGCCCGTGCGCTCGACGCGGGCCAGCTTGGCGGGGTTTCCAACCATGATCGCGCCGTCCGGGACATCCCTCATGACGACGGCGCCAGCGCTGATGACCGCATTGGCGCCAATGCGGACGTGCGGTGCCACGACGGCGCCGGCGCCGATGAAGGTGCCGGTTTCGACGACGACCTGACCGGCCAGTACGCATCCGGGACCAAGCGTCACGTAATCACGGATCTCCGCATCATGGCCGATCGAAGCAGAGCGGTTGACATGGACGAAGCGACCCAAAACCGATTGCGCGCCGATCATCGCCTGTCCGTTGACGATCGTCCCTTCGCCAAGCCGGGCCGTTCGTCCGACAACGGCAGTCGGATCGACCAGCGGGGGAAAGCGCGCGAAGCCCAGGGCGCGAGCTTCCGCCTCGAGAGCGTAGCGATGGCCGGGCGTTATCTGGGGTATCAGGACGGGAAGCCGAAGCTCCGCCTGGGTCAGGTCGACCGGCGATATGACTGGGCCAAACGCGGAGAGCGGCGCGTCCGGCAGGTTGTCGACCATCGCCGCGACTTCTCCGCCTGTCCGCCAGACAATCTCGACAACCTCGGCGGCGTATGGTGTTCGGCAGGCATATATCAGCCACGTGACCGCGGATGGGCTCAATGACGGCATGTCCCTATAAACACGTGCTACAGCGAAGGGGAAAGGCGTGTCCATGCAGAAATATTTCGCCCCTCTCAGTCGTCAAATGGCCATCCAACGCCGACTTCACGGCCGTTCCGCCGGTTTTGCTGATGTGCAGAAAGTGAATTATATCTTTCCCGCGTAATTTGCCGAAAATGTAGCGCCAAATCTCCTTCGGCCTTTTGGGAAACATGCTGAAACGATCTGACTGTTCGAACTATGGCGCATCAATAACATTCCCGCACGGTCCGACAAATAGCGTCGATGACGCCGCCGGCTATTGCGGATCGTCGACGGACGGCAGGATGGTGGCGGAGATGGCCGCATGGATCCGGGTCGCGGCGGCCAGGCGGTCGTTGGGCGGCAGCATGGCGACGATGGCGTCGGCGACGGCAGCGCGCGCCGCCGGCACGGCGACCGAGACCGCCGTCGCGATGCCGGTCGCGGCAGCGGGATCGGCGACCGCCGCCGCCAGTTGCGGCGCGACGTCAGGCACGTTACCGGCGGCAGCGGCGGCGATGGGCGCCGCCAGGTCCGGGCGACGGGTCACGGCCATGGCGACGATCTCGGCGCCCAGCATCGGATTGCCGCCGACCAGCTGACCGATCGCGGCCGGGTCGCCGGCTTCCGTCGCGCGGCCAAGCGCGCGTTCGACAGATGCCGGTAGCGGCGATGCGCCGGCGAATGCCGCGGATGCCCATATCGGCAAGGAGAGGGTCATCGCGCGGAGAATGTTTATGACCTGCCCCATCGGCTTTCCCGCGACAAAGATGGCACGCGCGCCCGGCATGCACCGCTGCCGATTGAGGCGTTATGGATCGAGCGCCTGCCAGCGTGTATATCGACCATCATTCGGCGTCAGTCTGGAGCGCGAGCGGCGTGGCATCAATGGACTATTTCTTCGAGGAATTCGACGATCATCGCGCGGCGGTCGAGACCGCGCGCGCGGCGCTCGCCGAGCCGTTTTCCCGACTGCTGGCCGCTTCGGTCGCCGCGATTCGCGGCGGCAACAAGATCATGCTGTTCGGCAACGGCGGCAGCGCCGCAGACGCCCAGCATATCGCCACCGAACTGAGTGTCCGCTACATCAAGGATCGCGCGCCGATCGCGGCGATCGCGCTGACGACCGATTCGTCGGCGCTGACCGCCGCCGGCAATGACCTGGGTTTCGACCAGATCTTCGCCCGCCAGGTCGCGGCACTCGGCAAGCCGGGCGACGTGGTCATCGGCATCTCCACTTCCGGTACCAGCCCGAACGTCGTGGCGGCGCTCAAGACCGCCCGGGCAATGGGCATGGTGACCGCCGCCCTCACCGGCCGCGACGGCGGCGTCATGCCGACCCTCGCCGATGTCGCCCTGGTCGTACCGGCCCAGAGCACGCGCCGCATCCAGGAAATCCATATCCTGATCGGCCACTTGCTGTGCGGCGCGCTCGAAACCGAACTGGGCCTGGCCTAGCCATCATGACCGCGACGAACCCCCTGCTGGAGCGCATCGAGCAATTTGCCGGGCGGACGATCCTGATCCTCGGCGACGTCATGCTCGATGCCTATGTCTACGGCCATGTCGAGCGCGTCTCGCCCGAGGCGCCGATCCCGGTCCTGCGGATCGACAACCGGCGGGAGATGCTGGGTGGCGCCGGCAATGTCGCGCGCAATGTCGCAGCACTCGGCGCCCGCGCCATCCTGGTCGGCGTCGCCGGTCGCGACGAGGCCGGCCGTTCGATCGAGGCGGAGCTCGCGGCCAACGGCAACGGCCTCATCGACGGTCGGCTCGTCACCGACGCGGCTCGACCGACTACCCGCAAGACCCGGTTCGTTTCGGGATCGCAACAGCTTCTCCGGGTCGACGAGGAAGTCGCCCATCCGGTCGAGGGTGCCACGGCCGAGGCACTGCTGGATCGCTTCCGCGCGGCCCTCGCAGAAAGCGACATCGTCGTCCTCAGCGACTATTCGAAGGGCGTGCTGAGCGACGCCGTGCTGGCATCGGCGATTGCGGCGGCGCATGCGGCGGGCAAGCAGATCGTGGCCGATCCGAAGAGCCGCGATTTCACGCGCTACCGCGGCGTCGACGTCCTGAAGCCCAACCGGCTCGAGATCACCCAGGCGACCGGCATCGACTGCCGCGACGACGCGACGACCGAGCAGGCCGGGCGCGCGGCGCTCGCGACCGCGGAGGCCGGTGCCGTGGTCGTGACGCGCGGCGCCCATGGCGTGTCGATCATCCCCAAGGACGCTCCGGCGCTGCATCTGCCGACCCTGGCTCGTGCCGTCTTCGACGTGTCCGGTGCCGGCGATACGCTGGTGTCCTGCCTGGCCGTGGCGCTCGCCGCCGGCGCCGACCTGGCCGAGGCGACGGAGCTGGCCAATGCCGCGGCCGGCATCGTCGTCGGCAAGGCCGGCACCGAGTGCGTCACGCCGTCCGAACTCGCGCAGGGGCTGCATCTGGGCGCGCTGGTCGAGACCGACCGCAAGGTCGTGCCCCTGTCCGGGGCACTCGACCAGGTCGCACTCTGGCGCGCGGCCGGCCTCAAGGTCGGCTTCACCAACGGCTGCTTCGACCTGATCCATCCCGGCCATGTCCGCCTGCTCGGCCAGGCGCGCGCCGCCTGCGACCGCCTGATCGTCGGGCTCAACACCGACGCGTCGGTCAAGCGCCTCAAGGGGCCGGAACGACCGATCCAGAACGAGTTGGCCCGCGCGACGGTGATGGCCTCGATCGGCGCGGTCGATCTGGTCGTTCTCTTCGGCGAGGACACGCCGCTCGCCATGATCGAGGCCCTGAGGCCGGACGTGCTGGTCAAAGGCGCCGACTATCGGGTCGATCAGGTGGTCGGCGCCGACGTCGTTCAATCCTATGGCGGTCGTGTCGTGCTGGCCGATCTCGCGGCCGGCCAGAGCACGACCGGAACCATCGGCCGCATTCGGGCAGCCGACGGGCGGTAGCCGCAAGCTCGTTCCCCGCAGGTGTTGGGCGCATGTTTTTCACGGCCGCAAAGATCTTCACTTTCTTGGCCTCGCCCAGCCATTTTGGACTGATTCTGCTGGTCGCAGCCACGGTGCTGCTGTTCACCCGGCACCATCGGGCGGCACGCTGGCTGCTCCTCCCCGTGGCGATCGGCGGCCTGGGCCTGCCCGGCGCGGTGCAATGGCTGGCCCAACCGCTGGAAAACCATTTTCCCGCCCGGCCGCCGCTATGCCGCATCGACGGCATCATCATGCTCGGCGGCGGCGAAGATCCGAAACTGTCGCATCGGCGCGGCGAGCCGCTGCTGCGGGATCGGGCCGGCAAGTATTTCGAGGCGCTTGATCTGCTCCGCCGCTTTCCCGACGCCAAGCTGATCGTGGCAGCGGGCAGCGGCTCATGGGACCCTGAGGGCACCCACGAGACCGATGTCGCCTCCGCCCTGTTCGATCAGGCCGGCATCCCGGCCGCGCGCGTCATCCTCGAATCGGAGTCCCGCGACACGTTCGAGAATTTCCGGAACGCCAAGGCGATCGTGGCGCCCGCGCCGGACAGCCGCTGGGTCCTGCTCACCGGCGCCATCCACATGCCGCGGTCGGTCGCCATTGCGCACGAGGTCGGGTTTCCTGTGATCCCCTGGCCGACCGATTATATGACGAAACCGGAGGGACTGATGCTGACCAACGATTTCGGTGAGAGCCTCAAGCTGTTCGACGGCGTCTTCCACGAATGGGTCGGCCTCGTCGTCTACCGGCTGAGCGGGCGTACCGCGACGCTGCTCCCGGCACCGACGCCGGTCGACGGCGGATGCGCCACGGCAACGGGGCCGGCATGACCGTGCCCCTGCCCCAGACCGACGCCCCGGTCATTTCCGTGATCGGCCTCGGCTATGTCGGGCTGCCGCTCGCGGTCGCCCTTGCCCGGCATTACGACGTCATCGGCTTCGACATCGACGCGGCCCGCATCGCCGCGATCGCCGATGGGGAGGACCGGACCGGCGAGATCGAGCGGAGCGCCCTGCTCGCGGCCTCGCTCGACGCGACGTCGGACACCACCGCGCTCGAACGGGCATCGATCCACATCGTCACGGTCCCGACGCCGGTCACGGCCCGGAACGAGCCCGACATGAGCGCTTTGTTCGTCGCCTGCGAGACAGTCGGGCGGGCCCTCCGCCCGGGTGCCACCGTCGTGTTCGAGAGCACGGTCTACCCAGGCGTGACCGAGGATCTCTGCGGCCCGGCGCTGGAACGCGCGTCCGGCCTCAAGGCCGGCACCGACTTCTTCCTCGGGTACTCGCCGGAGCGGATCAATCCGGGCGACCGGACCCATACGGTCGATCGGATCACCAAGGTGGTCGCCGGCCAGACGCCGGAGATCGCCGCCAGGCTCGCCGCGATCTATGGCCGCATTACCTCGGGCGGCACCTTCGTCGCCGCCTCGATCCGCACGGCGGAAGCGGCCAAGGCGATCGAGAACGCCCAGCGCGATCTCAACATCGCCTTCATCAATGAAGTAACGATGATCTTCAACCGGCTCGGGCTTTCAGTCCACGACGTGCTTGAAGCCTCCGCGACCAAATGGAACTTCCTGCCGTTCCAGCCGGGACTGGTCGGCGGCCATTGCATCGGCGTCGATCCCTATTACCTCGCCCATTGTGCCCAGGCCGCCGGGCACGAGCCGGAGATCATCCTCGCCGGCCGGCGCATCAACGACGGCATGGGCAGCTACATCGCCGACGAGATTCTGCGGGCACTCGATGCGCCGCCGGGCGTTCCCCCGCACCTGCTGGTGCTGGGCCTGACCTTCAAGGAAGACGTCCCGGACCTGCGCAACTCCAAGGTCGTCGACCTGATCGCCGCTCTCCGCCGATCCGGGGCCACGGTTACGGTCCATGACCCGCTGGCCAGTCCCGCCGAGGCAAAGGCGTTCTACGGCATCGAGCTCGAGGCGGAGATTTCCGGTTTGGCCGGTTACGATGGCCTGATCGCGGCCGTCCCGCATGCGCCCTACCGCGATTTCACCACCGAGACCTTCACCCGCCTGGTGCGCCCCGGCGGGCTCGTCGCCGACGTCAAGGGAATCTGGCGCAAACGGCCGCTGCCGGCGACGCTCCGGCGCTGGCAGCTCTGAGCAGGATCTCTTAGTAGGCGCCGGACTTGCGCAGCACCGCCGGCAAGGTCCTGAGCATGATCATCGCGTCGAACTTCAGCGACCAGTTGAGCACGTAGCGCGCGTCGAGCGCCACGCGCCGATCATAGGTCACGTCGTTGCGGCCACTGACCTGCCACAGGCCGGTGATGCCCGGCCGGACCAGGTAATAGAGGTCGATGTCCTCGCGATAGCGCTCGACCTCCGCCTCGACGATCGGGCGCGGACCGACGAAGCTCATGTCGCCGCGGAGCACATTCAGGAGCTGCGGCAGTTCGTCGAGGCTGCTCGACCGCAGGAAACGGCCGAGCCTGGTGATCCGCGGATCGTTCTTCAGCTTGAAATCGCAGGCCCATTCCCGCGCGGCCTCAGGATCGCGCGCGAGAAGGTCGGCCAGCACCTGGTCGGCATTATGGACCATGGATCGGAACTTGAGGCAGCGGAACGGCCGCCCGCCGCGCCCGACACGCACCTGGCCGTAGAAGGTCGGGCCGCCGTCGGCGCGGATGATCAGCGCGAATAGCAGGAACAGCGGCAACATGGCGACCAGCAGCGCGATCGCGAGAACCACCTCGCCAGCCCGCTTGACGCGCAGGCGGAGCGCCCGGTCGAGTCGATTCAACCCGAGTTCGAGTACCATGCCGTCCGCCAGGCCATAGCGGCGGCCGGCGAAGCGGCGGCCGCGGGCCGCGGGCTGGATGGCGCCGAACGGTATGCGGCGCTGGGCCAGATCCCGCAGAATTTCCTTCTGAACCGCCGCGGGATCGCCGCCGGCCAGCAGGACGAAATCGACGTCCACCGTGCGTAGCTGCTCCTGGATCGGGCGCTGGTCCTCCAGCTCGGTTCCGGTATCGGGCTGGAGCCAATGCACTACCTCGACTCCAAGCGCCCGATCGGCGCCGAGCGCACGGGTCACGCGATCGCGAAGAGACTCCGGACCGACGACCAGCGTGCGCAGGCGCCACCGCCCCAGGCCGAGCAGGATCGATCGCGCCGTCTCGCGCACGGCGCATTGGAATACGGCAATGGAGAACCACAGCACGACCGACTCCCGGAGGAATCGAACCGTGAACCGGTGGACGAGCATCGACAGCACGACGCAGAGGCCGAATGCACCGACGATGCCCGCTACCAAGCTGCGCACCTCGGCCCTGCCGGTCACCCGCGATGTGTAGCGGCCACGAGTGGCATGATAGCCAAGCATCGCCGCCGCCGAGCCAAAGAAGAAGCGATGATTCCAGCCCAGAAGCCCGACCGCCCAAGCGCGCTCAGGCCCGACAAACCACGATATGGTCAGAAGACCGGCGCAGGCGATCGCCAGCAAATCGGCGAAGATCAACCAGCACGCATTTCCTGCGGACCGATGATGGATCGCTGCCGTTCCGGCATTGCTCACCCGGTAATTCAGGGAGACATCAAGATCCATTATCGAAACACACCCATCTTACGACAGCGCCGACAGTTGCCGGGAAGTTGAAATCGTACATTCGAGAAAGCGTGGAACCCAACCGATCAAGCGCCCCAGGCCCCCTCGAAATCGGAGCCAGCCCAACCTCAGGAAATCATTGGCTTGAAATGCAATTTTTAGAAGAAATTTAACAATTTGAACCGTATCACGCGAAACATGGTGCCTTCAAGCCAGCCCGAGCCATCGGCGAGCGTGCCCGATGGACGCAGCGCGAACACACCACGAAAATTCACATCCGAAGAGTGAAGACTTTCACAGCCTCGTCCGACACCCTGCCTCGTCGACGGGGCGTGAACCTATCGGCTCGCGGGAAAATTGGAAAGGCGACGGGACCCGAGCGGACGGGGCTGCCGCCCATTTGCAACGCACTGTTGCCATCCTGCCATGCCCGCCCTGGTCATGTGGAGAATTCCCAGGCGGCCAACGGCGCCGGCACGGCCGACGCCGCCGAACCGCGGCACGTCAGAAGCCGCCCTGGATATGCCGCTGCAGCACGGCCACCAGGGCCTCGCATCCGGCCTGGTCCTCCGCATCGAAACGCCCCGGATGCGGGCTGTCGAGATCCAGGACACCCAGCACCTTGCCGTCACGAATGAGCGGCACCACCAGCTCGGAGCGAGAGGCGGCGTCGCAGGCGATGTGCCCCGGAAAGGCATAGACGTCTTCGACCAGCACGCTGGCCGCGCGCGCGACGGCCGTCCCGCACACGCCCTTGCCGACCGGGATCCGCACGCAGGCGGGTTTGCCCTGAAACGGGCCCAGCACCAATTCGCCATCCCGCATCAGATAGAAGCCGGCCCAATTAAGTTCGTCCAAGCCATCCATGACCAGGGCCGAAGCGTTGGCCAGGTTGGCGATCGGATCGGGCTCGCCCGCAAGCAGGCCCTCGAGCGCTTCGGCCAGTTCGGCATAGCGTTCGGTCTTGCTCGTAGCGGCGGAACTCTTGGCAACGAACATCGGTAGGCATCCTTCGAATCGTAAGACTCCGCCGGCCATTCGGCAGGTTCCGACCGGGTGATAGATCGTCTCGCCGGCGAGTGCAATCAAGCGCTCGAAACCGCCATCCTCCGTTGCGCCGGGCCCTGGCACCGGATCGGTCCTCACGCCATTGGCCGGTACGGGACCGCCCCCGATAGGATGCCGACCGCCGTCAGGCGTGCCGGGCGCCCTTGAGCGTGAGTTCGGCGCCGGGGAAATCCCGGGTCACGATGCGGCGCTCGACCTCTTCCTGCAGGCCGCGCTTCAGGCCCAGCGCGAAGAACAGCTCGGCGGTCAGGAAGATCGGCGAGACCATGGTCTGGAACAGATTGGCAGTGAGCGCCGGCTTGTTGCCCTCGAACCGGTGACCGATCAGCTGCATGATCCAGCCGGAGACGAAGACGGCACCGAAGATGCCGAGCGCCGGCCCGGTGCCGAGGGCGGCGACAGCACCCGCCGCCCAGAGCAGCACGACGAAGATCGCGGCCATCGCGAGGCCGATCGCCACGTCGAGCTTGATGTAATAGAGCGTCATGACTGCCGCCCAGATCATTGCCGGCGTCGCGGTGACGGGGCCGAGCGCCACGTCGCTGAGCGAGAGCGGAATCAGCACCGCGAAGATGATCGACGGCACGCCGACGAAGTGGGTCAGCCGGTTGCGCCGGTCGCGATGATAGCAGCCATAGAACGCCATGTGCTCGGCAAGCGTTTTCATGTAACGGCTCCTTAGCTCGCACCGCCGACCGGTCGCCCGAGCGGCCGGTCGTGGCGCGATTGCAGAAATTCACGAACAATCCCGGTCCAGAGCCCGCGCAGCGCGGCTTGGCCGTCGGCACTTTCGGCAAGCATTTCCTGCATCGCCATGCCGCGCAGCACGAACAGAGTCAGGGTCAAGAGATCGCCGCCGCCGCTGGCATCCGGCGTGGCCGACCCCCAGGCGCCGCGGAAGCCCTCGATCAGCGCGGCGAAGACCGGTTGCAGGCGCTCCGCAAGCGCCCGGTCGGTCCGGCAGGCCACGACCAGTTCGAACAGCACGTCGCGATGGCGGCCCAGATAGAACCGCTGCCAGACCTTTTCGATCAGCGCCGCGAAGCGATCCTCCTGCCCGTCGAGCGTCGCGGTGACGGCACAGGCCGCCTCTGCGGCCTCTGCCATCATGGTCTCGGCCGCCGCCGCGATCAGATCCTGCTTGCTGGCAAAATGATGGGCCCAGGCCCCGCGCGAGACGCCGGCGCGGTCGAGGATTACGCTCAGCGAGGCGCCGTGGAAGCCGTGGGCCTGCAGGCAGTCGAGCGTTGCCTCGATCAGCAGCGCCCGCATGTCGCGGCTGCGCTCCTCCTGGGTCCGGCTCGGCATTTGGCTCGATGGCATGGGGTCTCCAAAAAAAGAAACCAACCGATTGGTTTGTATTCTAAAAGTGAGACGCCATCAAGCCCTCGCGCCTGCCCGTCGCCCTGTGTCGCTTCTGCCGCACCCCCTTGGTGTGCGCGCGGCGCATCATCATATCGTTGAGAACGCCATCTCGACTCGTGGCGTCCCTTCGACCCGGCCCGGCGCGGCATTCGCAATAGCTCGCGGCCCGATTTAGAGGACGGAAGATGAGGGCGAATCCGGTCTCGACCATCACGGTCGCCTTGATCGCCATGCTGCTTGGATCAGGTCCGGCGCCGGCGCAAACCCCGCCGACGCCCCCGGCCGAGCAGGCTGCGCCCGAGGCTACGTCAGCCGAACAGGCTGCACCCCAAGCGAGCGCGGAGCAGCTGGATCAGTTGCTGGCGCCGATCGCGCTCTATCCCGATCCGCTGCTGGCGCAGATCCTGATGGCGGCGAGCTATCCGCTCGAAGTGGTCCAAGCCGACCGGTGGTTGGAGAATCCGGCCAATGCGGCGCTCAAGGGCGACCAGTTGACGGCCGCGCTCGAGCCGCAGCCGTGGGATCCCAGCGTCAAGTCCCTCGTGCCGTTCCCGCAGATCCTGGCCATGATGGACGAGAATCTCGACTGGACCCAGCGGCTCGGCGATGCATTCGTCGCCGATCAATCCTCCGTCATGGCGTCGGTCCAGCAGCTGCGACAGCGGGCCGAAGTGGCCGGCAAGCTCCATTCGACGCCCGAGGAAACGGTGGCGACCGAGGATCAGGCGATCATGATCGAGCCGCCTGCCCCCCAGACGGTCTATGTTCCGGTCTACGACCCGGCGGTCGCCTACGGTCAGTGGCCCTACCCGGCATACCCCCCCTACGACTTTCCGGACGCCTTCGACGGCGTGCCGTTCGACGGCCTCGGCTTCGGCTGGGTCGGCGTCACGGTCGTGGCGCCGCTCTGGGGCTGGCATCACTGGGATTGGCACCACCGCCGGATCAACATCGACCGCGACCGGTTCGCGGCGCTCGACCATTTCCACCGGCCGATCGGCAGCGGCACCTGGGTGCATGATCCGTCCCATCGACGCGGCCCGCCGTTCGTGGATCCCGTGACGCGGGCACGGCTCCCGGTCGCTCCCGGATCGCCGGGGTCGATGCCGCGCGTCTGGCACGGTGGGTCGATCAACCCGGCCGCGCAAGTCCGCCCGCCCGTGGCCGCCGTCCGACCGCAGGTCGTCCAGCAGCAAGCGCTCCGGCCTCAGGTCCAGGTGATCCGGCCTCAGGTGATCCAGCCGCAGGTGGTCCGGCCCCAGATGATGAGCCCTCGGGCCATGCCGCCCGCGGTCAGGTTCCAGGGGCGCCAAGCCGATTTCCGGGCCCAGGCCGAGCGCGCCCGCGGCATATCGGCGCCCGCCGAAGTCCGGCCGCAAAGCGCGGGAACGCGGTTCACCCCCTCGCACGTTGGCGGGATACCCCGCTGACCCATGAGCAGGTAGGGAGCCCTAACGCCCGGTAGGCTCGAGCTCGATCAGCTCGACCGAGATCTCGTCGCCCTCGATGACGAGGCGGCCGAGCGAGATCGGCAGCGAGAAGCGGCGCGGACCGGCGCTGCCAGGGTTCACGTAGAGCACGTTGGCCAGTTCCCTGACGCCAGGCTTGTGGGAATGGCCGGCCACCACTACCCGGCAGCCCATGGCCGCCGGATCGAGCCTGAAGTCGGCGATGTCGTGGATGACGTAGATCCAAGCTCCGCCGAGTTCCACCAGCTCGGTCGTGGCGATCGACGTTGCCCATGCGCCCCGGTCGATGTTGCCGCGCACGGCGGTCACGGGCGCCACGCGCGCCAATTCGGTCAGGATCGCCGGATCGCCGATGTCGCCGGCATGGATGATGGCGTCGCTCGCCTGCAGGGCCGCCAGCGCCTCGGGACGCAGCAGCCCGTGCGTGTCCGAGATCAGCCCGATCGTGAACCTGCCGGCGACCACCGGACGGTTAATCCGCCTTCTTGTCGCGCATGATGCGCGCCTTCTCGCGGTTCCAGTCGCGGGTCTTTTCGGCCTCGCGCTTGTCATGCTTGGCCTTGCCGCGCGCTAGGCCCAGTTCGACCTTGGCCCGGCCGGTCTTGTTGAAATAGATCGACAGCGGCACGAGGGTGACGCCCTCGCGCTTGATGGCGCCCAGCAGCTTGTTCACTTCCTTGCGGTGGAGCAGCAGCTTGCGCGGCCGGCGCGGCTCGTGGTTGAAGCGCGACGCGCCCTCGTACTCCGGGATATGGGCATTGACCAGGAACATCTCGCCGCTCTCTTCGCGCGCGAAGGACTCGACGATGCTGGCATGGCCCTTCCGCAGCGACTTCACCTCGGTGCCGACCAGCACGATGCCGCACTCGATCGTATCGTCGATGAAGTAATCGTGCCGCGCCTTGCGATTCTGGGCGACGAACTTGTCTGTCGGACGCAACGCCACGGGACCGTTCCTAACTCTTCTCGACTGCCGAGCCGCTCAGTTCAGCAGCCCGGCCTGGCGCATCGCCGCCTCGACCCGCGCCTTGGACGCGGCCGAGGGCTCGACCAACGGCAGGCGGACGGCGGGCGCGCTCCGGCCCAACAGGGACGCCGCATACTTGACCGGGCCGGGGCTGCTTTCGCAGAACATCGCATCGTGAACGGGCGCCAGCCGCTCGTTGATCCGGGCCGCCGTGGCGAAGTCGCCCGCGTCCCAGGCCCGGTGCATGTCCGCGAGATCGCGCGGCGCAATATTCGCCGTCACCGAGATGCAGCCGTGGCCGCCCTGGGCGCGATAGGGCAAGGCGGTGATGTCCTCGCCGGACAGCTGCCAGAACGGCGCCGGGATCGCAAGCGTGGTGCGAATCGGCCGGGCGAGATCGGCGGTCGCATCCTTGACGCCGACGATGCGCGGCAGCTCGGCCAGGCGCTTCATGGTCTCGACCGACATGTCGACGCCGGCACGGCCCGGAATATTGTAGATGATCAGCGGCAGGTCGGTCGCGTCATGCAGCGCCTTATAGTGCTGATAGAGCCCTTCCTGGGACGGCCGGTTGTAATAGGGCACGACGACGAGCGCCGCATCGGCGCCGGCCTTCTGGGCGTGGCGCGTCAGTTCGATCGCCTCGGCCGTCGAATTGGAGCCGGTCCCGGCCATGACCACGGCCTTGCCCTTGGCGACCTCGATGCACAGCTCGACCACGCGGCGGTGCTCGTCATGGCTCATGGTCGTCGATTCGCCGGTCGTGCCGCAGGGCACCAGCCCCTGCGTGCCCTCGGCGATCTGCCAGGCGACGAGATCCTGGAAGGCGCGCTCGTCCACTTTGCCGTCGGCCTGGAACGGGGTGATCAGCGCGACATAGGATCCGGTGAACTGCATGGTCTATCCTCCAGGCCTGCCGCCAGCACCCGTGACCTGGGGCCGATACGCGAGGCAGTCGTCTCGTTTCGAGGCCGACCATAGCGAGCGCGGCGGGCGCTCGCAACATGAGCGGCGCCGATCGCCCCCTGCCGTGCCCTAGACGCAATGCGGGGCCGCACGGGGCATCCGAGCCATCGAGTCCGCTTGGCGCGATCCACCCTTCGCCGGTAGGATGGAACTCTCTCAGGGGAGCTTTCCTTGCCCGACGACATGATGAGCGGCGCGCGTCTGCGCTGCAGGACTAGAGGTCGCGTGTTCTTTCGTTCCGGCGCTTCACTCCTGGCCCTCGGGCTTGCAGCGGTCCTGATCGGGACCGGCGTCTCCGCCCAGGCGGCTGAGCCGCTTTCGTCGCGCGACCTGCCGATCGCCCGCCAGGCCTTCGATCTCATGGATCGCGGCCTCTGGGCGCGCGCCGAGAGCCTGGCCGGGACCGCCGGCGATCCCCTGCCGGCGAAGATCATCCTCTGGCTCGACCTGCAGCGCAGCCAGGCCGGCCACAGCTTCGGCGAGGTCGCCCAATTCATCGATCAGAACCCGGAATGGCCGCGCCAGTCGACCCTGCGCCTGCGCGCCGAGGAGACCATCGACCAGGTCCCGGACGGGACGCTCAGGGCCTGGTTCTCCCACCACAAGCCGGCCAGCCCCTCTGCCAAGCTCAAGGAAGCCGAGCTGATGGCCGCCGACGGCGACCAGGCCGGCTATGCCGGACGGATCCGGGAAATCTGGATCGCCGGCGACTTCTCCGCGGCCGAGGAAAAGATCGTGCTCGCCCGCTATGGCGACAAGTTCACCGCCGAGGATCAGAACCGTCGGCTGGACCGGCTGATCTGGGACGGCAAGGACGAGGAGGCCAACCGCCAGCTGGCGCGGGCGACAGCGGATTGGCGCCTGCTGGGCGATGCCCGCCTGAAGCTCGCGGCCTCGGCCAAGGGCGCCGAGGCGGCCGTGGCCAAGGTGCCGGCCGCCCTGCAGAATGATCCCGGCCTGCTGTTCGCGCGCCTGAAATGGCGCCGCCAGCACGACATGGACGATCAGGCGCTGGCGATCCTGCTGCAGGCGCCGAAGGACCTGGGTCGGCCCGAGCTCTGGTGGCCCGAGCGCCAGATTCTGGCGCGGCGCCTGCTCGCCGCCCATGACGCGCAACGCGCCTACAAAGTGGTCTCCGACCATCGCATGCAGGACAATGCGAATGTGGCCGAGGCGGAGTTCACCGCCGGCTGGATCTCGCTGCGCTTCCTGCACGACCCGCAGCATGCCTACGAACATTTCCAGCGCCTCTATGCCGCCGCCAAGCTGCCGCTGACGGTCTCGCGCGGCGCCTATTGGTCGGGCCGGGCTGCCGACACGCTCGGCCGCACCCAGGAGGCGCTCGACTGGTACGCCAAGGCGGCCGGCTTTCCGACGACCTATTACGGGCAGTTGGCCAGTGCCGTGCCCGGCGTGGCGCCGCCGCCGAAGCCCGTGCCGGAGCCCAAGGCGACGCCGGCGCAATCCGCCGCGTTCAACAAGAAGGACCTGGTGCGCGCCATCCGCATCCTGGCGACGGTGGACGAGGAGGATCACATCCGGCCGTTCCTGGTCAGCCTGTCGGAGAATGCCACGACCCCGACCGATCATGCGCTCATCGCCGACCTGGCGGAGGAGATCGGACGTCCGGATCTGGGCGTCGCCGCCGCCAAGCGGGCAAGCTATGCCGGCATCTCGCTGCTGCGCGCGGGCTATCCGCTGGTGCCGATGCCGCGCAACGCCGGGGCGGAGCAGGCGCTGTTGCTGGCCCTCACCCGCCAGGAAAGCGCGTTCGACACTCGTGCGCTCTCGCCCACCGGCGCCCGCGGCCTGATGCAGCTGATGCCGGCCACGGCCCATCAGATCGCGAAGTCGTTGGAACTGCCGTTCGCCGAGCGCAAGCTGTCGACCGACGGCATCTACAATGTGACGCTGGGCCAGGCCTATCTCGATTCGCTGATCGCCCAATTCAACGGCTCCTACGTGCTGGCCGTCGCCTCCTACAACGCCGGCCCCGGTCGGGTCCGGCAATGGATGACCGAATACGGCGATCCCCGCTCGCCCGACGTCGATGCGATCGACTGGGTCGAGGAGATCCCGTTCAGCGAGACGCGCAACTACGTCCAGCGCGTCCTGGAGAATTTGCAGGTCTATCGCCTGCGCATTGGCAACCGGGCGCTGGCGTTCTCGCTGGAAGCGGATTTGCGGCGGTGACGGCTCGGATGAGTCGCCCTGAAATCCTCGGCCGGGCCGGCCTAACATGACCGGCTTTAGCGAACGCTTCGTCTCCGCCCAGGATGGCGCGCAGCTCTATGTGCGCGATTACGGCGATCCCCTGTCGACGCGGACGCCGCTCCTGTGCCTCGCGGGCATCTCGCGCAATTCCAAGGACTACCACTCGCTCGCCCTGCGCCACGCGCCGCAGCGCCGGGTCGTCTGTCCCGACTATCGCGGCCGCGGACGCTCGGACTGGGACAAGGACTGGCGCAACTATGCGCCGCCGGTGACGCTCGGCGACATCATCCAGATCATGGCCGCGCTCGACCTCGGCCGCATCACCATCGTCGGCACCTCGTTCGGCGGCCTCCTGTCGATGGCGCTCAATGCGCTGAAGCCCGGCGCCATCGCCGGCCTGGTGCTGAACGACATCGGCCCCGCCGTCGGTTCCGGGTCGGGCGGGATCATGGAGCGCATCGGCCGCGACAATCCGCAGCCGGACCTGGCGACGGCCGCCGGCTATCTTAGGAACGAATTCCGGCACCTGTCCTATCGGACCGATGCCGAGTGGCTCGACTTCGCCGAGCGGACCTATCGACGGGGCGAGGATGGTGCCTGGCATCACGACTGGGATCCGGGCATCGCCCGCGCCTTCCAGGCCGGCGATACCGGCGGCATGGATCTCTGGGCGCTGTTCAAGGGGTTTGCCCACGTGCCGGCCCTGGCCGTGCGCGGCGGCATCTCGGATCTCTTGACCGAAGAGGGTTTGGTCCAGATGGTCGAAGCGAAGCCCGATCTAATCACGGTGACCGTCCCCGGCGTCGGCCATACGCCGCATCTGGCGGAACCGGAAGTGCAAGGAGTGCTGGATGACTTCCTCGACCGTTGCTGACCTGCCGACCTTCGCCCATGTCCAGGCCGCGGCCGAACGGCTCAAGGGCCATGCCGTCCTGACGCCGCTGCTGGAATCGAGCGCGCTCAACAAACGGCTGGGCTTTCGCCTGCTGGTCAAGGCCGAACCGCTGCAGCGCACCGGCTCGTTCAAGTTCCGCGGCGCCTTCAATCGCCTAGTGCAGTTGGACGAGGCGGAGCGCCGGCGCGGCGTCGTCGCCTTCTCCTCGGGCAACCATGCCCAGGGCGTCGCGGCTGCAGCCGAGATCCTCGGCATTCCGGCGACCATCGTCATGCCGTCCGACGCGCCGGCGATCAAGCTCGCCAATACCCGCGGCTACGGCGCCGAGGTCGTGACCTACGACCGCTGGACCGAGGACCGCGAGGCGGTCGCGGCCCGGATCGCCGGCGAGCGCGGCGCCATCATCGTGAAGCCCTATGACGAGCGGGAGATCATCGCCGGCCAGGGTACCGCCGGCCTCGAGATCATCCAGCAGGCGGCGGCAAGCGGCATTACCATCGACGCCATGGCGGCGAACTCGTCAGGCGGTGGGCTCATTGCCGGCTGCGCCCTCGCCTTCGCCGCCTTGAGCCCTGCGACCAAGCTCTATTGCGCGGAGCCGGCCGGCTTCGACGATCATGCCCGCTCGCTTGTCGCCGGCACCCGCCTGCAGAACGAGCCGGGCGCGAGCTCGATCTGCGACGCGCTCCTGGCCGGCATGCCCGGCCAGTTGACCTTCGCCATCAATCAAAAGCACCTGGCCGGTGGCCTGGTCGCGACGGACGCCGAGGCGAAGCGGGCCATGGCGGTCGCGTTCAACGAGCTGAAGCTGGTGATCGAGCCCGGCGGTGCCATCGCCCTGGCCGCGGCCCTGCAGGGGCGTTTCCCCGGCAATCCCCGCACCATCGCGGTGATCGCATCCGGCGGCAATGTCGATCCGGCCCTGTTCCGCGAGGCGCTGGCGGCCTGACGATCAGGCCGTCTCGGCCGCGCCGTCCGGTGCGGCCGACTGGCCCTGGAGTTCGAGGATCGCGCCCGGCGCGCTGTCGAATTCCTGGCAGCGCACATCGGCATGGACGCGCGCGGTCTTCATGAGTGAAACGCTGGCAGCGGAGATGGTGCCATGGACCGTGCCGGCGACGGTCACCCGGTCAGCAACCAGATCGCCAATGACCGTCCCGCTCTGGCCGACCATGATGGCGCCCGCCACCACCTCGCCATTGACGATGCCGTCGATATGGATTTCGCCGGTCGCACGCAGACTGCCGGTGATCTGAAAATCGGCCGCGAGAATCGAAAGGCCGCCGCCCCGGCTCATCATCGTACGCCCCTGTCCCGATCCGTCAGTTCGACGCCTTGACCAGGATCGGCGATTTGCCCGCCTCGAGGAACTTCTCCGGGTCCTGCGGCGTGCCGTTGACGACCACTTCGTAATGGACGTGCGGCCCGGTCGAACGGCCGGTCGAGCCCAGCAGCCCGATCGGGTTATGCTTGCCGACCTTCTGCCCGACATTGACCAGGATACGGTTCAGGTGCCCGTACTTGGTATGGATGCCGTTGCCGTGGTCGATCTCCACGAGCTTGCCATAGCCAGTCGAATAACCGGCAAACACCACCGTGCCGGGTGCCGTGCTCATGACCGGGGTCTTGTAGGGGCCGGAGAGATCGACGCCGGTATGCATCGCGCTGCGGCCGTTGAACGGATCGTGGCGCACGCCGAAAGGGCTCTCGAAATTGTATTTGTCGAGCGGCGCCGTCAGCGGCAACGTCTTCATCAGCTTGGCGACCTGCTCGTCCGGCAGTTGTGCGCTCTTGCTGGAACCGACCGCGACATAGGGACCGCCGACCGCCGCCTGGCGCACGCCCAACTGGGCCAGCAGCTTCTCGATGCTGAAGCCGTTGTCGGCCGGAACGACCTTGCCGGTCGGCTCCTCTTCCGAATCGGCGGCTGCAGCCACGGTAGCGCCACCGGCGGGTTCCGCTTCGAGCTTGCTCGTGACCTCGGCGCGCTGGACCGGCTTGGTCGCCAGCTTGCGCTCGAGCTCGGCCACCTTGAGCTTCAGGCGCTCACGATCGGCCGCGATGGTCTTTTCCACAGCGTCCTTGGCCTGGGCCAGCTCGCCCATGGACTTCTGCAGCTTGCCCTTCTCGGCCGTCAGCTTCATGCGCTCGTTGGTCGCCTGCGCCAGCTGTTCCGCCGTATGCTCATAGAGCGAGCGGTTCTGCGCGTTCTGGGCGCCCAGGATCTTGAGGTCGCTCTGCAATTGCGCGACGCGCTCGGTCAGCTTCGCAGCATCGAGCTCGGCCGCCGCCTGCTGGGCATCGCCGTCGGCCGAGGGGGCCGCATCCTTGCGCTGATCGGCGAGCGTCTTGACGCGGGTATCGGCCTGGTCGGCCGCGGCCTTGGCGTCGGCGAGCTGCGCCTTGAGCGCCGCCACGGCCTGGGCGAGATCAGCCTGGGAGGAATTGGCATCGACCTGCGCGGCAAGGTCGGAATCGGGCTTGGAGGCCAGCGAGGTCAACGCGATCGCCGCGACGCTCATGAAGGAGGCGGCAACGACGGACATCTGGAGCGTGCTGGACAGATTCAGGTGAGTCACCTGTCCATTGCTGCGGATCAATATCTGACGGTCAGGGAACAGACGTTCCCCAAGCCTCGAAAGTGTACCGATCATATTCCCCCGCGCGGTAAGCCGATCGTCGCCCCTGCAACATCGTCGAGACGATGCCCCCGACGCCTGGGCGGCGAACCCGTCTTCAGCCACATCCGGCAAGGCGCACCCTCGTGTTCCCGATTCATCCTACAAGTCTCACCCTAGGATGAACTCGATTTGGTTCCACGATTCGCCCGTCTCTCGGACGAGGCCTTTGCCGAACGCGTTGGACCGTATCCGCAGAAATCCAGCCTGGCAACCCAAATTGCTTTTATATGTCACTTTTTTGCCGCGGTCCGGGCGATTGCCGAGTCGCGGCCCTGCCGCCCACCTGCTTGAACTTCCGCAGGTTTTCCATCGAGAGTAGCAGCGGCCGGGTTCGATTCGTACCAGCGGAACGGGAGTATGCCGGGGTTCCCGCCCCTCGCCGCTCGGGTCACTCGAGTCGACCGGGACCGTCGGCAGCTCGATTCCAAGCGCGATTGGCGAAACAACCTTTCCGAGATAATCCAGGTTTCAGACCCGCCTGTACTGCGACGAGTCGAGCCGTGTCTCGTGCCAATCCCATTGATCCTGATCTCGGTCGCGGGATATGACCCAGCGGCGGCGCCCACGGGCATCGCCCCTCTTGTCCGCCGCGATCGGATATCACCCATGACCTGGGACGTCTACGCCAACGTCATCATCGGCGGGATCCTGACCGGCCTCGTCTATGGCCTGATGGCACTCGGCCTGTCGGTCATCTTCGGCGTCGTGCGCGTCGTCAATTTCGCCCATGGCGAGATGATGATGATCGCCATGTACCTGGCGGTGCTCGGCTGCGGCGCCTGGGGCGTCGATCCGCTGTGGCTGATGGTGCCGCTGGCGGCCGTGATGTTCATCGCCGGCTGCGCGTTGCAAAGCCTCCTGGTTCACCCGTTCATGACGCGACCCGACCACGCCCAGTTCATGCTGCTGGTCGCGGTCGGCATGATCCTGACCAACGGCGCGCTCATCCTGTTCGGCCCCGATGCGCGCAGCGTCCAGGTCGACTATGCGCTCGACAGCTTCGAATTCGGGCCGCTGCTGATCGACAAGGTCCGACTCTATGCGGCGCTTGCGGCGCTGGCCGTCGCAGCGGCGCTGTTCGGCTTCTTCCGCCTGTCGGCGACCGGCAAGGCGATTCGCGCCTGTGCCGACAATTACCGGGGGGCCCTGGTCGTCGGGCTGGACGTGCGGCGGCTGTTCGCGCTGACCTTCGGCTGCGGCGCCGCCTGCGTCGGTGCCGCCGGCGCCATGCTCGTGCTGCTGAGCGACGTCACGCCGTCGCTCGGTCCCGCCTACACGCTCCTCGCCTTCGTCATCGTCATCGTCGGCGGGCTCGGCAGCATGGCAGGCGCGCTGGTCGCGGGCGTGCTGATCGGCGTCAGCGAGGCGCTGGCCGGCTTGGTCCTGGTGCCGTCGATGAAGAGCATGGTCAGTTTCGGCCTGCTGATCCTGGTGCTGCTGTTCCGCCCGCAAGGGCTCATGGGGCGCAGCGCGTGAACCGGCTGTTCCCGCCCCTCTCCGCCCGCGCCCGCGCAGGCCTCGTCATGGTCCTCGTGCTATTGCTGGCAGCCCCCTGGATCGCCGGCCCATATCTCTTGTCCGTGCTCGTGCTGGCGCTCTATTACGCCTATGTCGGCCAGGCCTGGAACGTGATGATGGGCTTCGCAGGGCAGCTCTCGCTCGGCCATGCGCTTTACGTCGGCCTCGGCGCCTATATCTCGGCGACGCTCTATCTCCATGGCGGTATCGGACCCTGGCTCGGCGGCCCGATCGCTGCCGGAATCGCTGCCTTGGCCGGCGCCGTGATCGGCTTTCTTGCCTTCCGCTTCGGCATCGGCGGCGTCTATTTCGCGCTGCTGACCATCGCCTTCGCCGAATTCACCCGCATCGGCTTCGAGCATATCGACGCGCTGGGCGGCGCCGGCGGCCTGTTCCTGCCCGTGGTCGAACGCGGGCGCCTCGACATCGTCGATCTGCGCGGCGGACCGCGGCTGTTCTATTACGTGCTGCTGGCGCTGACCGCCGCGGCGCTGTGGCTGTGCCGGACGCTGAAGTCGAGCCGCATCGGCTATTACTGGCTGGCGATCCGCGAGGATCCCGACGCTGCCCGGGCGCTGGGCATCGATCTGTTCAGGTATCGCGTGCTGGCGGCGGCTATCTCGGCGGCGATGGCCTCGCTCGCCGGCACGATCGCCGCCTTCTACTACAACAGCCTGACGCCGGCCGACAGCTTCGGCTCGGCGAAGTCGATCGAGATCATCCTCGGGCCGCTGGTGGGCGGCCTGGGCACGCTCGTCGGACCGATCCTGGGCGCCTTCGTGCTGACCGGGCTCGGCGAGAGCCTGCGCGCCCTGCTGGACGCGACCGGCCAGCAGGTGCCGGGCGCCACCCAGCTATTCTATGGAATCGTGCTGCTGCTGGTCATCAAGTTCCTGCCGAACGGCATCTGGCCCGGCCTCGCCCGGCGCCTCGGCCTGGCAAACCGGGCGGGCTGAACCATGGCGCTGCTGGAGGTCCAGGGGCTGTCCAAGAGTTTTCGCGGCCTGAGGGCGGTCGATAACGCGAGCTTCGCGGTCGAGGCCGGCGCGATCGTCGCGCTGATCGGGCCGAACGGCGCCGGCAAGACGACCTGTTTCAACCTGATCGCCGGCGCGCTGCCGCCCGATGCCGGCACGGTCACCCTCGACGGACGGCTGCTTACCGGGCTCAGTGCCGACCGGGCCTGCCACGCCGGGATCGGCCGGACCTTTCAGGTCGTGAAGCCCTTCGGACAGCTCTCCGTGCTCGACAATGTGACCGTCGGCGCTCTCCGCGCGACGGCCGATGTAGCGGCGGCGCAGCAGGAAGCGCGGCGTGTGCTGGAGCTGCTGCATCTCGAGCGCAAGGCCGGGGAATTGGCCGCCACCTTAACCCTGCCCGAGCGCAAGCGGCTGGAGGTAGCGCGCGCGCTGGCGACTTCGCCGAAGCTGCTGCTGCTCGACGAGGTCATGGCCGGCCTGCGACCGACCGAGATCGACGAGATGGTCGCGGTGTTCCGGCGGCTCAATCGCGAGACCGGCCTCACCATCCTGCTGGTCGAGCATGTCATGCGCGCCGTGATGGCGCTCGCCCATCGCATCATCGTGCTGCATCACGGCGAGATCATCGCCGAGGGCGCGCCGGACGCGGTCGTTCGCGACCCGGCGGTGCTCGCCTCCTATCTAGGCGGAGCGCCGGCAGCATGAGCGGCGAGCGCGCCATCCTGCTGTCGGTCGAGAATCTCGACCTCTATTACGGCGACGCCCAGGCGCTGGCGGGCGTCTCCCTGGCGGTGCCGGCAGGGGCGATCACCGCTATCGTCGGTGCGAACGGCGCCGGCAAGTCGAGCCTGATCCGCACCATCGCCGGCATCGAGCGGCCGCGCGCGGGCCGCATCCTTTGGCGCGGCCAGGCGATCCAGGGACGGCCGAGCCACGAGATCTGTAATCTCGGCATCGGCCAGGTCGCCGAGGGACGTCAGATCTTCCCGACCCTGAGCGTGCTGGAGAATCTCGAGGTCGGCGCCCATCTGCCACGCGCGCGCCGGACGAAGCAGGCGGCACTCGCCGAGGTCTTCGCCCTCTTCCCGCGCCTGGCCGAGCGCCGCGGCCAGGCGGCCGGCACGCTGTCGGGCGGCGAGCAGCAGATGCTGGCGATCGGCCGTTGCCTGATGGGTCGGCCGGAGCTGATCATGTTCGACGAGCCCTCGCTCGGCCTGTCGCCCGCACTGGTCCAAGAGATGTTCCGGATCATCGAGCGCCTGAACCGCGAGAACGGCCTGACCGTGGTGCTGGTCGAACAGAATGTCGCGGCCTCGCTCGACCTCGCCGAGCGCGCCTATGTGCTGGAGACCGGTCGGATGGTCATGAGCGGCAGCGGCGCGGAACTGATGCACGACGACCGGGTGCGCGCGGCCTATTTGGGGCTGTAAGGCGCGAGGTAGCGATGCGCGCTGCCATCGCCACCATGGCTTTCGGTTAATGGACCCCTAACCATCCGGAGGGTATCTCTCGGTCCTGAAATTGCGCGTTGCATCGCCCGAGCGCCGGGCCGGGCGATGCGGCAGGCAGGAAGAGAGTGCCATGTTCTTCTTTATCGGCGTCGGCGTGGTCCTGGTCGCGGTGTTCGGTGGGTACGTCGCCAACGACGGCCATCTGCCGGCGCTGTGGCAGCCGTTCGAGTTCATCATCATCGTCGGTGCCGCGATCGGGGCCTTCATCATCGGCAATCCGAAGACGGTGCTGAGTGCCGTCGGCAAGGAACTGCCGAAGGTGTTCAAGGGACCGAAATACAGCAAGGCGAGCTTCGTCGAGCTGCTGGTCATGCTGAACGTCGTGTTCAAGCTGGCGAAGTCGAAGGGCGCCATGGCGCTCGAGACCCATGTCGAGAATCCCGAGGAAAGCTCGCTCTTCCAGCAATATCCGACGTTCCTGGCCGACCATCACGCCGTCGAGTTCTTCTGCGACTTCTTCCGCATGCTGATCATGGGCGCCGACAATCCGCACGAGATGGAGGCGCTGATGGATGCGCGCATCGAAGTGCATCACCACGAGTCGCTCGAGGTGTCTCACGCCGTGACCGGCATGGCCGACGGCATGCCGGCGCTCGGCATCGTCGCCGCCGTGCTCGGCGTGATCCATACCATGGGCTCGATCACCGAGCCGCCCGAAGTGCTGGGCCATCTGATCGGCGGCGCGCTCGTCGGCACGTTCCTGGGCGTGCTGCTCAGCTACGGCTTCGTGGCACCGATGGCGGCGATGCTGAAGAGCGTCGCGGATGCGGAGGTGCGCTATTACATCTGCATGAAGAGCGGCATCATCGCCTATATGCAGGGCTATGCCCCGATCATGGCGGTCGAAAGCGCGCGCATGGTACTGCTGGCCCACGACCAGCCGAGCTTCGCCGATATCGAGCAGGCGATCGACAACGCGCCGGCGGCGGCGTGAACCAGCAGAGCGATTTCGCCCCTAGCATCCGAACGATATTTTCGACTCTATAGAGCCATTATCGACCGGCGAAGAGATTCCGGTCGCCGGCAAGAGGCTGGTTTGTGTCTATTCTCAGTGCCTTCAAGGCCGCCAAAAGAAATCTGAAATCCCGCATATTCTGGGCGATAACCGAGATTATTCGCATTGCGGTCCCAAAGGGGAAATCTGACGCCCTCTTGGTAATGAAGATCGATGCCCTGGGCGATCTGTTCGTCTGGTTTTCATCGGGCATCCAGCAATTCTCAGAGTACTGCAAAACTTATCCGGACGGCGCGAAAATCCTTGTGCGGGAAGAGCTCGCGGATTTCATTTCCGAATTGGGCCTGTTCGAGGAAGTCCTCCCGATCAACGTCGCCGCCTTCAGATCCAATCTCGGCTACCGGATCAAATTGCTCTGCCGGTTGCGGCGTCATGGCTTCGGCGAGATCATCCAGGCGAGGATCGCCCGGGACTTCCTGACCGAGGACCTGATCACCAGGACTGTCGACGCAGCAGTCGCCCGGAGCGCCAAGGGCGACCACCACAACCTCAGCCCTTGGGAGGCCCGAGTCGGCGACAGGTGGTACCGGACTATTCTGCACGTGGACGCCCACTCCGGCCATGAACTGGAACGCAATCGCGCCCTGTCGGCAGCCGCGCTCGGAACCGCGCCTCGCCGTTTCCATCTGTCGACAGCACCGGCGCGCCCACCGGCGGGGCTTCGATCGAACTATTTCGTGATCGCTCCGGGGGCTGGGTGGGCACCGCGGCGCTGGCCGCTCGACAAGTTCGTCGAACTTGCCCGACGATCGACCGCCGCGGGTCTGCAATGCGTCGTGGTCGGCGGCCGTGGCGATGCGTCGGATGGTGAACGGATCCGCACGGCGCTTGGCGGCGACGCGCTCAATCTCTGCGGAACGCTTTCGCATCTTGATCTTGCCGCGCTGGTCAAGAGTGCCACGATCGTGATCGGCAATGAATCTGGTCCGGCGCATATCGCCGCCTATTTCAATGTCCCCTCGCTCGCCATCCTCGGCGGCGGCCACTATGGCTGGTTCATGCCCTACCCCGACGCTCCGCTCGGCGTGCGGCCGCCACGGGTTGCCATCGCTTCGATGCCGTGCTTCGGCTGCAACTGGATTTGCCAATACCAGGTCGACAAGCATGCGCCGGTGCCCTGCATCCGGGACGTATCCGTGGAGGCCGCCTGGCTGGAGATTTCGGCCGCCCTCAACGAGCGAACCCCCTCACCCGTCGCAGGATAAACACAACCGACAGAAGAACGCGGAAGGCCGGCATGCGGCCGGTTGGCTGCCATCAGGAGAGATGCTAACACGTGCAAAAGATCGGCGGCGGCGCAAGTGGACCAGCGCCCTACCCGCCTATCCAAGGAGATGAAATACGGAAAATAGATTTCAACAAAAAATCGATTACACGAACGAAAAGATTGTCGCGCCTATGCGCTTGGGTAGTTTTTCCAAAATCATCATCATTCATTAATTCCACATATCAGAGACCAAAAATTCCGACCGGAACCAGCGACCCGGCGGCCGCGACTTGCTGTCGGCTCAGCGATCTAACATGACGGCTGCCCGTTTCGGTGATGATGGGCGCCAAGGACTATCGGTTGAAGGAAAAGGCGGATGCAAAAGGTTCTTATTACTGGCGGTGCCGGGTTTGTCGGCCGCCGGTTCTGCAGGCATTTTCTGGAGGCAGGGGCTCACGTCGTCTGCGTCGACAGCCTGGTGCCGTTGACCGGCGCCCGGGATCCGGAAAATGGCTGGCCCCTGTTCGATCCGCGTGAGTTCGGCAGCCGCTTCGAATTCCGCCGCGAGGATTGCCGCTCCTACTACAGCACCGAATTTGCCGACGATTTCGATTACGCGTTCCATCTGGCCGCGATCGTCGGCGGGCGCGAGGTGATCGAACGCCAGCCGCTGGCCGTGGCAGAGGATCTGGCGATCGACGCCGCCTACTGGCGTTGGGCCCAGAAGGCGCAGCCCGGCCGCTCGATCATGTTCAGCTCGAGCGCCGCCTATCCCGTGTCGCTTCAGCGCAAGGACGGGCATGTGCTCTTGAGCGAGGACATGATCGATTTCGACGAGCCGATCGGTGTCCCCGATCTGACCTATGGCTGGGCCAAGCTGACCTGCGAATATGTCGGCCGCCTGGCTTACGAGAAGCACGGGATGAAGTCCGTCGTCTATCGGCCGTTCTCGGGCTATGGCGAGGACCAGGACCTGACCTATCCGTTCCCGAGCATCGTCAAGCGGGTACTGAACGCGCGTGGCGCGCGCGAGATCCCGGTCTGGGGATCTGGCGATCAGATGCGCGATTTCATTTATATCGACGACTGCGTCCGCGGCGTGATCGCGACCATGGATAAGATCGAGGACGGCAGCGCGATCAACCTCTCGACGGGCCTCGGCACCAGTTTCAAGCAGCTCACCCGCGCGGTGGCCGAGCAGCTGGGCTTCTCGCCGGCGGTCAACGGCCTGTCCGACAAGCCGGAGGGCGTGTTCGCACGGGTCGGCGACACGTCGCTGCAGGAGTCGCTGGGCTTCCGCGCCGACGTCGACCTGATGGCAGGCATCGCCAAGGCAGTCGCCTACTTCAGCGAAATGCAGGACTGACATGGCGGTCGTTGACGGACGCGGCCGGCTCGAAGGCGGCAGGCGCCTGCGATCGGCGGAGGGCGCGCCCGCGCGCCCAAGCCCGCTCGCCACGGTGATCGTGACTGCCTTCAACCGCGAGAAGGTCATCGGCAGCGCGATCGAAAGCGTCATCTCCCAGGGCAGCGATCGGCTTGAGCTGGTGGTGATCGATGGGGGATCGACCGACGGGACGGTCGACGTCATTCGCAAGTATGACGACGTCATCGACTATTGGATCAGCGAAAAGGACCGCGGCATCGCCCATGCCTATGCGAAGGGCGTTGCGCAGGCCCGTGGCAAATGGGTCTATTTCCTGGGATCCGACGACACGTTCGCGGCACCGGACGTGTTCAACGCGGTGGCACCGCATCTGACGCCGGAGGTCAAGGCCGTCGTCGGGCTGGTGCAGCGCGATACCGGCTCTTTTTTCCGCTCGTCGGTCGGCCTCAAGACCTATTTTATCAACACCATCCACCACCAGGGCGCGTTCTACGCCCGCACGCTGTTCGAGAAATTCGCCTATGACGAGGCGATCCGGGTTTGCGAGGATTACGAGCTCAATTTCCTGCTCGCCCACAATCGTAGTCCGGTCAAGTTCATCGACACCGTCGTGTCCGTCTGGTCGACCGACGGCGCCAGCAGCGTCTCCGGCGAAATGCGCTATTACAAGAACATGTACCGGATGAGGTCGAAATACGTTTCGCCGGTACTCAATGGCCTCTTCTTTCTCGTCGGCTGGGCGAATGTCGTTCGCCGCAAGCTGATCTGAGCGGGACCCGACGATGCTCCTATTCGCCGGTGAACGCCCGGCCGATCGATGACCAGCTTGCCCGGAGACTTGCCTCGAAGGGTGACGGCGATCATCGTCACGCATGACAGCGGGCCGTTCGTCGTGAAGGTCGTCGCATCATTGCGCCATCAGACGCTGGCGCCGCAGTTGATCCGGATTGTCGACAGCGGCTCCTCGGACGCCGCCTATCTGGCGGATATCGCGCCCGGGCAGGATCTGCGACTTCTGACGACCGAGAATGTCGGATTCTGCCGGGCAAACAATCTGGCCGTCCACGAAGATGGCGGCGGGGCCAATTTCTATCTCTTCATCAATCCCGACGCATTGATCGATCCTGCCTGGATCGAAACAGCCATCCGCTATCTCGAGCAGCCGGAGAACGAGCGTGTCGGCGTCGTCTCGACGCCGCTCCATGGCTATGACCCGCAGCGCGACGCGCCGAGTGGCCGCTATGACAGCCTGGGCATCGAGCGGAAATGGTACGGCCGCTGGTACGACCGGGGGCAAGGCCTGTCGACCGCGGGCGGAGCCCACCCGACGGAACCCAGCGAGCCGAGAGCCCTCTGCGGCGCCCTCCTGCTGATCCGCGGCACCCTGGTGCGGGCCTTGTTGGCCGAAAACGGCCAAGTCTTCGATGAGTCCCTGTTCATGTACAAGGACGACATCGAGCTGTCGCTGCGGATTCGCCGCCACGGCTGGCGGCTGCGCCTGCTGCCCGGTCCGACCGCCTACCATTGCCGCGGCTGGAATACCGACCGCCGGCGCATGTCGGTCTGGTCGCGCCGCATCTCGGCGCGCAACGATCTCAAGATCGCCGTCAAATACCCATCGCCGTTCCTTGCGGTCTATGCGCTGCGGTACCTCTATGTCCGCTTCATCGAAACCGGTCGCGCGTAATTGGCGCGCCGATCATTAGACAGTCCGGCGACCTATCGGCGCGCAAGCGCCTTGATCTCGTAGCCGAATATCATCGGACTGGGCTTATGGATCGAGCTTGACGTGACGCGGTTCCAGAAAACGTAGTTCGCGCGGTAAATGTTGAGCAGAGCTTTCTTGATAAGTTTCTTGAAAAATCCAGAAACCTCGCCGATCGCGTCTACGTCAAGGAATTCAACGTCGGAGAATCCCGCTGACCGCAGCACATAATAGAGAGAACCGGAAGTAAACATCGTATGATGGGTAAAATCCTCATAGGCCCAATAGCATCCGGTGTTCGACTGTGCATTTGGAACCATGACGATCAAGCCGCCCCCGGGCTTCAATAAGGATAAAACCTTCGCAAGAACCGAGATAATTTCAGACTTCTCGATATGCTCTATGACGTGACTGAGAATGACGAAATCGTACTGTCCTTTACTCTGCCCGAAAATCGCTTCATCGCCGCCATCATGACAGACCAGTCCTTGAGAGCGGCAAAAGTCTATCGCGGGCTGCGAAATATCCAGCCCTTCGACATTCTCGAAACCATCGGCACGAAGCCCAAGTAAAATTTGTCCGAATCCGCACCCAAAATCCAATATTCTTGGACTCTTAACAGCGCTTAGCGTCGATCTTAGATATTTTGGAATCCTGAATTCGACATAATCAGCCGGCGAAATTCGGCGATATTCAAAATACTGCCCATATTCCATCAAATAATCTCCACCGAACAACAGCAATAATAAAGCCGAATTAATAGACCATATCCCAGCGCAGCACCGTCGTTTACGGATGCGCTTACCCCACCAACCGCATGACCCAGGCCCGCCTGAAGATCGTCAGGTACGGGATGGCCACGCAGAGGATATAGCTGACCATGCTCGCGACGACGACGCCGAGCGCGCCGGCCTGGTCCGCAGCGAAAATCTTCAGCGGCAGAGCTGCCACGCAGAAGAGACAGACGACGAACACCTGTGGCCGGACGATCCGGGCGCCGTTCATAAACATGGCGAAGGCGTTGCCGATCGCCTGCAGCACCGTCCAGGCTGCCATCGCCACCAGCAGGGCGGTCGGCACCTCCACGGCATTATGGATCCACACCCGGACGACCAGGTCGTGGCAGAGCACCAGAACCGAAACGCCGATCGCGGCCCCGACGCCGGTCAGCGCCACGGCGCCCCCGAGCGTCCGCCTGACGAATTGATAATTGCCGCGGGCGATCGCGTCTGCATAGGCGGACCAAAGCGGACTGTTGATCATGGCCAGCGGCTGGCTCACCAGTTGAAACAGACGCGTCGCGATCGCGAAGACCGCGACATGCTGGGGCCCGGCCATGCGCGACAGGATCAGATAATCCCCATCCCAGGCTACCGCCGCACCGATGTTCAGCACGAAGAACAATCCGCCGGTCCGCAGCAATTCGCGGGCGTCGTCGCGAAGCTCGGCCCAATCGATCGCCCCGATCAGCCGGTCCTTGATCAGGACGCCGAGCAGCGGCAGCGCCATCAGCAGCTGCACGCCGTAAGTCCCGAGCAGCAAGGCATAGACCGGGGCATGGCGATCGGAGAGAACGAACAGCAGGATGACCGATGCGGCACTGCCGACGGCCGAGAACAGATGCGCGACGAAGGCGCGCTGAAGCCCCCAAAACACCCGCTGCAGGCCGACGAGCGGCAGGCTGAGGCCGATCAGGCCCGCCAGCGTGACGGCCGCGTCTCGCAGCTCCTCGGCATTGCCCGGATTGCTGACGTTGAACAGCAGCTCCAGCGGCGCATATCGCGCGACCGAGGATAAGAGGACGACGAGCACGAGCCCGATGCCGGCGAGCAGCAGCAGCGCATGGCCGATCAGGCGGCGCAGGCGCGCCCTGGTATCGCTCGCGGCAAGATAGGCCACCTGGTTGAGCAGGCCGTTGCTGATGCCGAAATCGAGGAATCCAAGAAACCCGATCAGGCTGGCCAAGGTCATCCAGATGCCGAAACGCTCCGGCCCCAGATAGCCGATGGTCCGCGGCACGCTGGCATATAGCACGAAGAGCGAGAGCCCCTTGCTGGTCACGTTTGCCAGGGTCGAATAGGCCGCAAGCCGATATCGCGACGATTCGGCCAATAGCTTCAGAGGGCTACGTCCAGCGAAACGCGTCAGGAAATGGCCCACGAGCGGCAATGATCTCAAGAAGCACCCAAATGTGACTTGTCTGGACGTCGAGACCGGTGAACGTCCGATGGCTGCGCTCCGGCTCGCTTATGCCCCATCGCCACCCTCATGCCCAGGAAACTCGACGTATACCCGCCTCGCACCGCGCGGTACGGCACAGCCACGCGTCCCGGCCGCTACTGTACCAGTTGGTCCCAGTCATCGCTCAGCCGCTCCGGATCATCGCCGTGGGTCGCCCAATAAAGCTCGCGCGGACTGCTCAACAGCTGGCCGCCGTCCCTGGTCAAGGGCCGGTACACGGTTCCGATCGTCGACCGGCTCGGGAACGGGGTCGCGATGTCGATCGGGATGCTGATGAACAGGCCACGGTCGAAGCGCCCTTCGCCATATTTGGCGGCCGATACGTTGGTAATGGTGAAGAACCCGCCGACGCGCACGCCGCTTTCGAACTCGCGCGAAATCTCATAGGTGAAGCCCACGTCGCGCGCCAGGTAGCGGCCGACGCGGAGCGTGCTCTGCAGCCCATACCAGGGCATGTCGTAATAGACGTTCACCTGGGCCGTGGCGACGTTGTAGCTCTGGAAGCCGAACCGTTCATGGAAGCCGCGCTTATAGAGCTGGTTGGCCTCCAGGCCGAGCGCCCAGCGTGAGCCATAGGGCCGATACAGCACCTCGCCGTCGATGCCGCCATACATGTCCTCGAGCAGGCCGCCGGTCACGCGCCCATAGAAATCATCGCCGAGACGGGTCTCGTAATTGGCATAGAGATTCTCGATGCCGTATTTCCCGTCCTTGAGATAGTCCTTGATGTCGCTGCGCACATGCGGCAGCAGGCTGTTCGACGGATTCTGCAGGCGATTGAGGTTGTCCAGCAGGTTGGCGCCGAACTCGCCTGAAATGGTCAGGCCGGGTCGAAGCTGGACCGCGCTCGAAAGCCCGGCGTAGAGCGAATAGAGGAAGAAGCCGTCCGGCCCGTTAAACTGCGTCTTCAGGCGCGGCCGAATGCGATAGGTGAAATCGGGATAGACCGCTTCGTTCTCGAATGCATCGTCGCCGAGCGGAGCGCCGCCATTGAACTCGGCATGCGCCAGGACCTCGGCCGGCGTGCCGCGACCGGTGAACGCGCGCTCGAGATCGTCGCGCCGCATGCGCACCCGCGCGACCTCGATGCCGCCTTCGACATCGGCGATGGTGATCTCGGTCACTTCGACGGGCGCGCGCGCGTCGATGATGCGGGCGGCGTCGCCCAGCGCCTTCGGCAGATAGCGGTAGCGGTAGTTGCCAAGCCGCAGGATCGCCTCGTGGCCTTTGATTTCGAACGTGTAGCCAATCATCTTCGCGGCTTCGAGGTCGGCGAAGATCGCCTCGGCGATGCCCTTGTCGAGGTTCGGGATCGTTCGATGCGGTGCCGGGACCGCGCGCGGCGCCGGGTTCTGCGAACGCACGCTTTCCGCGGTACGACCGGTCATCGCGACAGCCCGCTCCAAGGCAGGCAGGTCCAGATGAAAGCGGCGCTCGCTCCCCGCCTCGTCGAGCGTCAGGTCGACCCGGTCGACCGCCGGCTGCAGCCGGCCCGCGATCCGCGCGAACCGGCCGAGATCCTCCGCCAGTTCCGTACGCGCCGCACTGAGCCGGACCAGGGTCACCTGGCGCGCGTCCGCGCTGGTCCCGATCGAAAGAATGCGGAAGCCGAACTGATCGGCGGTCCGGCCGAGATCGGCCAGCGCATCCCAGCTCTCTTCCGGCAGCGGCGCCGGCACCGGCTCCGTGCCGGGCGGCACCACGGACGGCCGTCCTGCAGCCGCCGCATCCCGGACCGCCACCTCGTCGGGCGGCAGCGGCGCCACCGGCGCGCACCGCGGATCGATCTGCTGGTCTTCCGGCGGCTTCCGTGCCTCGGCGCCGGTCCTTCCGGCGAAGTTGGTCTTGAAGCCGACGCGCAGCATCATCGTGTTCTCGCGCTCCATGGCGAGCGAGAACTCGGGCCCGGAGGCAAACGGCCGATAGACGAAGCCGGCGTCGATCGGGCCCGAGACCTTGATCTTGTCGATCTCGTCGAAGCTGTCGTGGCGGAAATCGTTCGGATTGAAGTCGAGCTTGAAGATCAGCCCGTCGATCGGCGTCTTATATTCGAGGCCGCCGAACAGGGAGACGTTGGGGCCGCTGAAGAAGTCGGTACGAAAGCCGCCGGCACTGGTGATCGGATGCCGTTGGGCGAAATGTCCGGACAGGAATTTGAGCGGGTTCGGGAACATCGCGTCGCTCGCGAGTTGTCCCCAGCCCAGGCCGACGGTGACGTCGAAATCGCCGAACCGCTTGGTTCCGACGAGATATTCCTCGTCGAACTGCCCAAGCTGGGCAAAGTCGGTCACGCCGACGGTGATGTCGGGCAGGGTCGGCCCCTCCTGCCATAGGCGCAAGCGGAGATCGAACCCGCGATCCCGGTAGCTCTGGTGCCCACCGAAGCCGTTCGGACCATAGGGCACGTTCGTGATTTGGGTCGTGCGGAACACGCCCTCCAGCCACGGAAACAGCGTGCCGGAGAAGACGAACCGATGGTAGGGCGTGATGAAGCTGCCACTGCCCCTGACGTCGCCCTCCTCGCCCATCCGGGCGGTCGGCACCTGGAACAGACCGATGCCGCTGATGTCGCTCTGGGAAGGATACAGCCCCTGTCCCGGCTCGAGAATCGAGCTCAGCTCGCCATCGGCATGCGCCCCGGCACTAAGGCAGAATGCCGCGACGCCCGCCATCAGCCGCAGCAGATGGCGGGAGGAACGCGATATCAAAACAGCCACGGAGACTCTCGGGTCC
>DATGEK010000055.1:0-5505 GCA_035310205.1 Aliidongia sp. | reverse complement strand
AACTGGATGTTGATCGGGTCGTCGAACTGCAGCCGGCCGGCCAGCTCCTTGAGCCGCTCCTGTTCGGCCGCCCCGCCCCGCCCCGAGACCTCGGCGAACTTGAGCATGCCCGGCTGATCCGCCGGATCGAGATGGATGCCGATGCGAAGGTCCGGCAGGCGCGCCGATCGGAGGTCCCCCGGCGCGGTCCCAGCCAGTTCCGGCGCCAGGTCGCGCAGCATGGTCAGGTAGTCGCTGGTCTTGAACCGGCTTGCGGTCACCAGCGCCTTGCAGCCGGAGAGCGTCAGCGCATGCTCGAGCTCGGCTAGGCGGTAGGCCGGATTGATGTTGACCAGGATCAGCCCGGCCTTGGCGCTGGCGAACTGCAGTTGGACCCATTCGGCATTGTTCGGCGACCAGATGCCGATGCGGTCGCCCGGCTCGAGCCCGAGCGCCAGCAGGCCGGCGGCCAAGGCATCGACCCGCTGGGCCAGCTCCCGATAGGTCCAGTGGACATCCTGGTGCCGCACGACGAGCCCGTCCCGATCGCCCCATCGGGCGACCGCCCGGTCGAAATGAACGCCGATCGTTTCGCCGATGAGCGGGACCGTGCTGGCCCCGCTGACGTAGCTCGCCTGCTGCATGGCGGATTCCTCCCGGGTCACTGTGGGTCTCGACATTCTCGTCATGCCCGGGCGTGACCCGGGCATCCACGCGCCTCCGCCTGCGACTCCATTGGAGCTGCGGGAGAACTGCCCTACGGCGTGGATGGCCGGGTCAAGCCCGGCCATGACGATGAAGAGGTGCTGTGCTTACCCTTCCGCGAACGCGATCAGCTCGGCGCCGTCCTCGACCAGGTCGCCGACCGCGTAGCGGACCCGGTCGATCGTGCCGTCCATCGGTGCCGTGATCGTGTGCTCCATCTTCATGGCCTCGACCACCAGCAGCGCCGCTCCCCGCTTGACCGCGTCGCCGGGGGCGACCAGCACCTGGGTGATCTTGCCCGGCATGGGCGCGGTCAGGCGACCGACGCCCGCCGCCTCGCTGCGCGTGGGATTGAGCGGATCGATCACGACCAGCCGGTGGCTCACGCCCCCCAGCATGACCGTGAGCTCGTCGCCGATGCGGACGATCGCGACCCGCTGCTTCACGCCGTCGACGCTCAGCACCAGGGCACCCGCGCCGTCCTCGGTGCCGCTGACCAGCGCCGGCCCGTCCGGCAGATCGAGCAGGAAGCCGCCGCGCCGCGGATGGGCGCGCACCGCGACCGAGGTCTCGTCGTCGAGCAGCACCAGATCCTGGTAGCCGTCGCCGTTGAGGCGCCAGGCATGGGCGAGGTTCCAGGGCGAATGCGGGTCATGCGACAGCGACGCGGCCGCCGTGACCGCCGCCTGCCGGTCGAGCACCAGCCGCAGCGCCGCCGCCGCCAGCGCCACGCGCGGCGCAGCACCCGCGGCCGGGAACAGGTCGCCGCCATGCCGGCCGATGAAGCCGGTGTCGAGCTCCGCCGCCCGGAATGCCGGATGGTCGGCCAAGGTCTTCAGGAACGGCAGGTTGGTGGTGACGCCGACGACCTCGTACTCCGCCAGCGCTTCGGACAGGCGCTGGGCGGCCGAGGCGCGGTCGCGGTCCCAGACGATCAGCTTGGCGATCATCGGGTCGTAATGGATCGAGATCGTATCGCCGGCGCGCACGCCGGTATCGACGCGGACATGCGGCCCCTCGGCCGGCGGCTTCAGGTGGGCGAGCGTGCCGATCGACGGCAGGAAGTCGCGGTTCGGGTCCTCGGCATAGACGCGCACCTCGATCGCATGGCCGGTGATGGTGAGCGCGTCCTGGCTGAGCGGCAACGGCTCGCCCGAGGCGACGCGCAGCTGCCACTCGACCAGATCCTGGCCGGTGATCGCCTCGGTCACCGGATGCTCGACCTGCAGGCGGGTGTTCATCTCCATGAAATAGAACGCATCGCCCTCGGCGATGAACTCGACCGTGCCGGCGCCGACATAGCCGATGGCGCGGGCGGCGGCGCAGGCGGCCTCGCCCATGCTGCGGCGGCGCTCCGGGTCCATGCCGGGCGCGGGCGCCTCCTCGACCACCTTCTGGTGCCGGCGCTGGATCGAGCAGTCGCGCTCGAACAGCGAGACGGTGTTGCCGTGGGTATCGGCGAAGACCTGGATCTCGATATGGCGCGGCCGGCCGAGGTATTTTTCGATCAGCACCTGGTCGTCGCCGAACGAGGCCGCGGCCTCGCGCTTGGCCGACGCGATGGCCGCATCGAGCTCTTCCGGCCGTTCGACCACGCGCATGCCCTTGCCGCCGCCGCCGGCCGAGGCCTTGATCAGCACCGGATAGCCGATGCGCTCGGCGGCCGCCGTCAGCAGCTTCGGGTCCTGGTCGGCGCCATGATAGCCCGGCACCAGCGGCACGCCCGATCGCTCCATCAGCGACTTGGCGGCCGACTTCGAGCCCATGGCCCGGATCGCGTCCGGCGGCGGGCCGATGAACACCACCCCGGCCGCGGCGCAAGCCTCGGCGAACCCGGCGTTCTCGCTCAAGAAACCGTAACCCGGGTGGATGGCCTGGGCGCCCGACTTGCGGGCGGCGTCCAGGATCTTCTCGACCACGAGATAGCTCTCGCGCGCCGGCGCCGGGCCGATCGGATAGGCCTCGTCCGCAAGCGCCACATGGCGCGCGCCGGCATCGGCGTCGGAATAGACGGCGACCGTGCGGATGCCGAGCCGCTTGGCGGTCTTGATGACCCGGCAGGCGATCTCGCCGCGATTGGCGATCAGGATCTTCGAGAACATCGGGTCTCTCCTAGGTCCGCCAGGCGGGTTCGCGTTTTTCGAGGAAGGCGCCGACGCCCTCGCGCCCTTCGTCCGATGCCCGGCGCACGGCAATCCGCCGGCGGGACTCGGCGATGACGTCGTCGGTGAGCGGCCGGTCGACGGTGAAGACCAGGTCCTTGGAATCGGCCTGGGCGCCTGGAGCGCCCAGGAGGATCGCGGCCAGGATGCGGTCGCGCGCCGCCTCGAGCTGGTCGGGTGCCACCACCTCATGGACCAGGCCGATACGCAGCGCGTCGGCGGACTGGATGACCTCGGCGGTCTGGAAATAGCGCCGGGCCTGGCGCTGACCGATCGCGGCCACGACATAGGGGCTGATCGCGGCCGGCAGCAGGCCGAGCTTGACTTCGGACAGGCAGAAGCTCGCGCGCTCCGAGGCGATGGCGATGTCGCAGCAGGCGACGAGCCCGACGCCGCCACCATAGGCGGCACCGTTGATGAGGCCGATGGTCGGCTTCGGCAGCCGGTCCAGCACGTTCATCAGCCGGGCGAGCGCGGCCGCGTCGGCCAGGTTCTCCTCGTAGGAATAGCCGGCCATCCGTTTCATCCAGCCGAGGTCGGCGCCGGCGGAGAAGCTCTTGCCGGCACCGGTCAGCACGACGGCGCGCACGGCCGGGTCGGCGCCATAGGCGGCCAGCACCTGGGTCAGCTCGGCGATCAAGGCGTCGTCGAACGCATTGTGCAACTGGGGCCGGTTGAGGGTGACGGTCGCGACGCCGCGCGCGTCGAGCGAATGCAGGAGATCGTCGGTCATGGCCATCACATCCGGAACAGGCCGAAGCGGGTCGGTTCGATCGGCGCGTTGAACGAGGCCGAGAGGCCTAGGCCCAGCACCAGGCGGGTATCGGCGGGATCGATCACGCCGTCGTCCCACAGGCGCGCGCTCGCGTAATAGGGATGGCCCTGGGTCTCGTACTGGGCGCGGATCGGCGCCTTGAACGCCGCCTCCTCGTCCGCCGGCCATTGGCCGCCCTTGGCCTCGATGCCGTCGCGCCGGACCTGGGCCAGGACCGAGGCCGCCTGCTCGCCGCCCATGACGCTGATGCGCGCATTGGGCCACATCCACAGGAAGCGCGGGCTGTAGGCCCGGCCGCACATGCCGTAATTGCCGGCGCCGAAGCTGCCGCCGACGATGACGGTGAATTTCGGCACGTTGGCGGTGGCGACGGCCGTCACCATCTTCGCACCGTCCTTGGCGATGCCGCCGGCCTCGTATTTGCGGCCGACCATGAAGCCGGTGATGTTCTGCAGGAACACGAGCGGAATGCCGCGCTGGGCGCAGAGCTCGATGAAATGGGCGCCCTTCTGGGCGCTCTCCGAAAACAGGATGCCGTTGTTGGCGACGATGCCGACCGGATAGCCCCAGATATGGGCGAAGCCGGTGACCAGGGTCGGGCCGTAGAGCTGCTTGAATTCATCGAACGCGCTCCCGTCGACGATGCGGGCAATGATCTCGCGCACGTCATAGGGCTTGCGCGCGTCGACCGGCACGACACCGTAGATCTCCTCGGCCGCGTAACGCGGCTCGACCGGCTCGCGCAGGTCGATGTTCGGCCGCTTCACCCGGTTGAGATTACCGACGATGCGGCGGGCCAGGCCCAGCGCATGCGGGTCGTTCTCGGCCATGTGGTCGGTGACGCCGGAGATGCGGCTATGCACCTCGGCACCGCCCAGGTCCTCGGCCGAGACGACCTCGCCGGTCGCGGCCTTCACCAGCGGCGGGCCGGCCAGGAAGATCGTGCCCTGGTTCTTGACGATGATCGATTCGTCGGACATGGCCGGCACATAGGCGCCGCCGGCCGTGCAGGAGCCCATGACCACGGCGATCTGCGGGATGCCGGCCGCCGACATCTGCGCCTGGTTGTAGAAGATCCGGCCGAAGTGATCGCGGTCGGGAAACACCTCGTCCTGGTTCGGCAGGTTGGCGCCGCCCGAATCGACCAGATAGATGCACGGCAGGTTGTTCTCGCGCGCGATGTCCTGGGCGCGGAGATGCTTCTTCACCGTCATCGGGAAATATGTCCCGCCCTTGACGGTCGCGTCATTGGCGATGACCACGCATTCGCGCCCCGCGACCCGGCCGATGCCGGTGATGATGCCGGCGGACGCGATGTCGCCGCCGTACATGTCGTAGGCCGCGAGCTGCGAGAATTCCAGGAACGGCGAGCCCGGGTCGATCAGGGTGCGGATGCGATCGCGCGGCAGCAGTTTGCCGCGCGAGAGATGCTTCGATCGCGCGCCCTCGCCGCCGCCCAGCCGGATCGCGTCGACCTTGGCGCGCAGATCCTCGACCAGGGCCCGCATGGCCGCCTCGTTGGCCCGGAACCCGTCCGAACGGACATCCAAAGCACTGGTGAGAAGCATGATTTGGTTCCTAGACTCTAGACAGTTCGACGGATCACGACCGCCCTCACCCCGGCCCCCTCCCGCGAGCGGGAGAGGGGGATCCGCGAGAGCGGAGGGTGAGGGTCTATCGGGCGACGGATGTTACGCCGTTTCCTTGAACAACTCGCGGCCGATCAGCATGCGGCGGATTTCGGACGTGCCGGCGCCGATCTCGTAGAGCTTGGCGTCGCGCAGCAGCCGGCCGGTCGCATAGTCGTTGATGTAGCCGTTGCCGCCCAGGCACTGGATCGCCTCGAGCGCCATCCAGGTCGCCTTCTCGGCGGCATAGAGGATG
>DATGEK010000054.1:0-8630 GCA_035310205.1 Aliidongia sp. | reverse complement strand
CATCCTCTATGCCGCCGAGAAGGCGACCTGGATGGCGCTCGAGGCGATCCAGTGCCTGGGCGGCAACGGCTACATCAACGACTATGCGACCGGCCGGCTGCTGCGCGACGCCAAGCTCTACGAGATCGGCGCCGGCACGTCTGAAATCCGCCGCATGCTGATCGGCCGCGAGTTGTTCAAGGAAACGGCTTGAGGCCTCTATAATAGATCCCGGTTTTCGACACCCTCACCCCGGCCCTCTCCCGCATGCGGGAGAGGGAGGATCCGCGACAGCGGGAGGGTGGGGGTGTCTCGGTTGGTAGAATTATCGAACAAGGAGTTGATGGGATGAACGACCCGATCGTCATCGTCGGTATGGCCCGCACCGCCATGGGCGGCTTCCAGGGCGAGCTCAAGGACGTGGCGGCCCCGCAGCTGGGCGCCACCGCGATCAAGGCAGCGATCGAGCGTGCGGGCCTGGGCGCCGACGAAATCGACGAGGCGATCATGGGCTGCGTGCTGCCGGCGGGCTTGGGCCAGGCGCCGGCGCGCCAGGCGGCGCTCGGTGCCGGCCTGCCGCAATCGGTCGGCTGTACCACCATCAACAAGGTGTGCGGTTCCGGCATGAAGGCCGCCATGCTGGCCCATGACCTGATCACGGCCGGAAGCAGCCGGATCATGGTCGCCGGCGGCATGGAGAGCATGTCGAACGCGCCCTATCTGCTCGACAAGGCGCGCGGCGGCTATCGCCTCGGCCACGGCCGCACCCTCGACCACATGTTCCTCGACGGGCTCGAAGACGCCTATGACAAGGGCCGCCTGATGGGCACCTTCGCCGAGGATTGCGCCGGCCATTACCAATTTACCCGCGAGGAACAGGACGCCTTCGCGCTCGCCTCGCTCGACCGGGCCCGCAAGGCGATCGAAGGCGGACGCTTCAAGGGCGAGATCGCGCCGGTCGCGATCAAGGGGCGCGGCGGCGAAACGATCGTCGATACCGACGAGCAGCCGTTGAAGGCGCGGCCGGACAAGATTCCGACCCTGAAGCCGGCGTTCCGGCCGGACGGCACGGTGACGGCGGCGAATTCCTCGTCGATCTCGGACGGCGCCGCGGCCCTCGTGCTGATGCGACGTTCGGAAGCCGAACAGCGCGGCCTCGCCCCGCTCGCCGTGATCCGCGGCCATGCCACCCACGCCCAGGCCCCGGCCTGGTTCACGACCGCGCCGGTCAAGGCGATCGGCAACCTGCTCCAGAAACTCGACTGGCGGGCGAGCGACGTCGATCTCTACGAGATCAACGAGGCCTTCGCCGTCGTTACCATGGCGGCGATGCGTGAACTCGACCTGCCGCACGACAAGGTCAATGTCCATGGCGGCGCCTGTGCCCTGGGCCATCCGATCGGCGCGTCGGGCGCGCGGCTGATCGTGACCTTGCTGGCGGCCTTGGAGCAGTATGGGCTGAAGCGTGGCGTCGCCTCGCTCTGCATCGGCGGCGGCGAGGCGACTGCGCTCGCCGTCGAGCGGATCTGAGCCATGGCCGGCAGCGTTCTCGTCACCGGGGCCAGCCGGGGCCTCGGCCTGGAATTCGCCCGGCAATATGCAGACGAAGGCTGGCGCGTCTACGCCACCTGCCGCGACGTGACGCGGCCGGGCGGCCTTGCCGGCCTCAAGGGCGACATCATCGTGCTGCCGCTCGAGGTGACCGAGAAACGCTCGATCGACGCGCTCGTCTCGGCCTTCGGCTTCGCGCCGCTCGACATCCTGATCGCGAATGCCGGCGTGATCGGGCCGCGCGGCATGACCGCCGACAACATCGACCGGGACAGCTGGCTCGAGACCTTCGCGGTCAATGCCGTGGCGCCGGTCGCGCTCGTCGGCGCGCTGAAGCGCAATCTGGAAAAGGCCCGGCATAAGAAGCTGATCGCAGTCTCGAGCCGCATGGGCTCGATCGGCGGCAATGTCTCGGGCGGCAGCTACGCCTATCGCTCGTCGAAGGCGGCTCTGAACGCCGCCTGGCATTCGCTCGCCCTCGACCTGGCCGCGACCGGCTATGCCATGGCCGTGCTGCATCCGGGCTGGGTCCGCACCGACATGGGCGGCAAGGACGCGGATATCGAGCCGAGCGAGAGCGTCGCCGGCATGCGCCAGGTGATCGAGCGGTTGACGGTCGCCGACACCGGCCGCTTCTATAATTACGATGGGGCGGAACTGCCCTGGTGAGCATGAGATCATGATCTTCAACGAACAACAGACGATGGTCCGGGACATGGCGCGCGCGTTCGCGCGCGAGCGCCTGGCGCCGTTCGCGGAAAGCTGGGACCGGGAGCATCGCTTCCCGCGGGAGGCGCTGGCCCAGATGGGCGAGCTCGGCTTCCTCGGCATGCTGGTGCCGGAGGAATTCGACGGCGCCGCCGCCGACCATGTCGCCTACGCGCTCGCCATCGAGGAGATCGCCGCCGGCGACGGCGCGACCTCGACGATCATGAGCGTGCATAATTCGGTCGGCTGCATGCCGATCCTGAAATTCGGCACGGATGCGCAGAAGGAGCGGTTCCTGAAGCCGATGGCGCGGGGCCGCATGCTGGGCGCCTTCTGCCTGACCGAGCCGCAGGCGGGCTCTGACGCGTCGGCCATCCGCACGCGGGCGCGGCGCGACGGCGACCGCTGGGTGCTGAACGGCACCAAGCAGTTCATTACCTCGGGCAAGAACGGCGATGTGGCCATCGTGTTCGCGGTGACCGACCCGGGCGCCGGCAAGCGCGGCATCTCCGCCTTCATTGTGCCGACCGCGACGCCGGGCTACCGGGTCGCCCGCATCGAGGAGAAGCTGGGCCAGCACGCCTCGGACACGGCCCAGATCAATTTCGAGGATATGGCGCTCGATGCCGACCTGATGCTGGGGCGCGAGGGCGACGGCTACCGGATCGCGCTCGCCAACCTCGAAGGCGGGCGCATCGGCATCGCCGCCCAGTCGGTCGGCATGGCGCGGGCGGCGTTCGAGGCGGCCGAGCGCTATGCCGGCGAGCGGGAGGCGTTCGGCGTCAAGATCCGCGACCATCAGGCGGTCGCCTTCCGGCTCGCCGACATGGCGACGAAGATCGAGGCCGCCCGGCTGCTCTATCTGCAGGCGGCGGTGCTGCGCGATGCGGGTCTGCCTTGCCTCAAGGAGGCGGCGATGGCCAAACTGTTCGCATCGGAGATGGCCGAGGCGGTCTGTTCCGCCGCGATCCAGATCCATGGCGGCTACGGCTACCTGAAGGATTTCCCGGTCGAGCGGATCTATCGCGACGTCCGGGTCTGCCAGATCTACGAAGGCACCAGCGACATCCAAAGGCTGGTGATCGCCCGCCAGCTCGCGAACGACGGCGGTAAAAACTAAGATACCTGGGGAGCGAACGACCGATGGCCCGTGCGATCGATTTCTACTTCGATTTTTCCTCGCCCTACGGCTATTTCGCGACGGCACGGATCGACGAAATCGGCCGCAGGCATGGCGTGCCGGTGCATTGGCGGCCGATCCTGCTGGGCGCCGTGTTCAAGATCACCGGCGCCGGGCCCTTGCCGGGGTTGCCGCTGAAGGGCGGCTATTTCGTCCGTGACGCGCCGCGCTCGGCACGGGCGTTGGGATTGCCGTTCAAGCTGCCGGCGGAATTCCCGTTCGGCACGGTGACGGCCTGCCGCGCCTTCTATTTCGTGGCGCAGAGCGATCCCGAGGGCGCCGTCCGGCTCGCCCGGGCGCTCTATGACAGCGCTTTCGGCAAGGGCCGCAACATCTGCCCGGTCGAGGCGGTGGTCGGCATCGCCGCCGAACTGGGCTTCGATCCGGATTGGATCCAGGCCGGCATCCAGGCCCACGAGACCAAGGAACTGGTCAAGGCCGAGGTCGATGCGGCGATCCAGCGCGAGGTGTTCGGCTCGCCGTTCTTCTACGTCGACGACGAGCCATTCTGGGGCCACGACCGGCTCGACCAGGTCGACCTCTGGCTGGAGAAGGGCGGCTGGTAACGTCCGGTCAGGCCTTCTTTAGCCGGCGAGATCCTTCTCGTACTCGATCAGGATGTGGCGCTTGAGCCCGATCTGCCGTGCGGGGTAGCTGCGCGGCAGGCCGAAGCCCAGGCTCTGCCAGAAGCGCCGGCCGCGCTCGTTCTCGGCCAGCACGGCCAGCAGCAGCGAGTCGGCGCCTTGGCCCGCGACCCAGTGCTGGAATGCCCAATAGACCGTCGAGCCGAAGCCGTGGCCGCGCCAGGCCGGGTCGAGCAGCAGGAAGCCCAGATACCATTGGTTCGGCCGCCGATGATGGCGCAGCGTGCCGATGTAGCCGGCGAGCTCGCCCGCACCGCCGTCGATGCCGAGCGTGAACAGGTCGTGGGGCACCCGCTCCGGCGGGCCGTCGCGCAGTTCCTCGAGTGCCGCGGCCGGTTCGGCCGGCCGGCCTTCGAGCAGCGCGAAATAGTCGCCGCAACGGTCGAACAGCCGTTGCAGCCGGGGCGCGTCGGCTTCGGTTAGCGCGACCACGCGTCGCCCGGCGACGGTGAACAGCGGCAAGGCTCTCTCTGGCGTTTCGGCAAACTGGATCATGGGCGCCTCGGATGCGGGCGGGGAGGGAGGCTGGATGTTGAGGGGAAGGTCTCTTGTATATATCCGATATCGGATATGATCTGATATGGGTTTTTTCAAGACGAAGGCCGCGCGCCGGTTCTCGTGGCCGATCCTGCTTGGGCATGGTGCACTGCGGTAACCGGTAAAACACTTGCGACAACAATCATTGCCGTAGGGTCGCCGAGACGGCATACATGCCCGCTCGTCCCTGAATTCACGACTTGCAAGAGGACGCGCATGGAACGTTTGATCGAAGGCTATCGCCGGTTTCGCGAGACCTATTGGGCTGAACACAAGGAGGTCTTCGAGGCGCTGGCCGCCGGGCAGTCGCCCCGCGCCATGGTCATCACCTGCGCCGACTCGCGGGTCGATCCGCAGCTGATCTTCGATGCCAAGCCGGGCGAGATCTTCTGCGTGCGCAACGTGGCGAACCTTGTGCCGCCCTATGCGCCCGACAGCGACCATCACGGCACTTCGGCCGCGCTCGAATTCGCCGTGCGCTCGCTCAAGGTCGAGCATGTCATCGTGCTGGGCCACGCCCAGTGCGGCGGCATCCGCGCGCTGCTGCAGGGGGGGGAGCAGGGCGATTTCATCGGCCGCTGGATGGAGATCGCGGCCCCGGCCCGCGAACGCGCGCTCGCCGCCGCCGCGACCGCGGACGAGACGGCCCAGCATCTGTGCGAGTGCGAGAGCATCCGGATCACGATCGACAATCTCATGACCTTTCCCTGGGTCGCCGAGCGTGTCCAGGCGGGCCTGCTCCATCTCCACGGCTGGCACTTCGACTTCGAGCGCGGCGAGCTCGAGCGGATCGTCTGACAGCTCTGCATGACGCTTGCCCGGGAGATCGCCTATCGCGATCCGCTCACGGTGTTCGCCCGGTGGGCTGACGAACCGTATCTCGCCTTTCTCGACAGCGCCGCCGAGCGCGCCCCCCGTGGCCGCTACAGCTATCTGGCAATCGAGCCGTTTCGCCTGATCGAGGCCCGCGGCGATGCCGTGCGCGTCGACGGGCTGCGGGTACCGGGCGACCCGTTCGACGTGCTGGAACGGGAGCTGGCCCGCTTCCGTGTCGAGCCCGGTCCGACGCCCGTGCCGTTCATGGGCGGGGCCGTGGGCTTTCTCGGCTACGAACTGGGCCGGCATCTGGAGCGTCTGCCGCCGGCGCCGCCGGCTGGCCTCGCCGTTCCGGACATGGTGATGGCGCTCTATGATCTGGTGTTTGCCTTCGATCACGCCGAGCGCCGTGCCTGGATCATCTCGTCAGGCTTTCCGGAAATCGATCCCGGCAGGCGGAGCCGGCGCGCGGCGGCGCGCGCGGCCGCGGCGCTCAGCCGGCTCGATGCCGCGGCGCCGGATCTGACGCCGGCGCCACGATCCGACCTTCTGTGGCATGCCGAGCTGACCCGACCGGACTACGAGGCGCGGGTCGCCCGGGTGCTCGACTACATCCGGGCCGGCGACATCTTCCAGGCCAATTTCACCATGCGGCATCTGCTGCCGCGACCGCCGAACCTGCGTCCGGCCGAGATCTACCGCGCGTTGCGGGCAGAGAGCGCCGCACCGTTCGCGGCCTATATCGCCTGCGGTGCGGAGCTGGCGCTTGCCAGCGCGTCCCCGGAGCGGTTCCTGCGCCTCGGCGCCGACGGCAGGGTCGAGACACGGCCGATCAAGGGCACCCGGCCGCGCGGCGGCACGGCGGGCGAGGACGAGCGGCTGGCCGAGGAGCTTGCTGCGAGCGTCAAGGACCGTGCCGAGAATTTGATGATCGTCGATCTGATGCGCAACGATCTGGGACGGGTCGCCAAGACCGGCAGCGTGCGCGTGCCCTCCTTGTGCGCCGTCGAGAGCTTCGCCTCGGTCCATCATCTAGTCTCGGCCGTGGAGGCGGAGCTCCGGCCGGGGACTAGTGCTGTCGATCTGCTGCGGGCGACCTTTCCCGGCGGCTCGATCACCGGTGCACCGAAGATCCGTGCCATGGAAATCATCGCCGAACTCGAGGAGGCCCGGCGCGGCGCCTATTGCGGCGCTATCGCCTGGCTCGGCTTCGATGGTGCCATGGACAGCAGCATCACGATCCGCACGCTGAGCGTGACGCCGGAACTCGTCGTCGCCCAGGCCGGCGGTGGCATCGTCGCGGATTCGGTCCCGGCGGACGAGTATGACGAGATGATGGTCAAGGTATTGCCGCTGTTGCGATCCCTCGGGCGGGTGCCGGCGTGATCGTCTGGCTGAACGGCGATTTGATCGACGGGGCGGCCGCGCGGATCGATCCGGCCGATCGTGGCTTCACGCTCGGTGACGGCTTGTTCGAGACCATCCGGGCCCGTGGCGGCCGGGCAACGCTGCTCGATCGGCATCTCCGCCGGCTGCACGAGGGGGCTGAATTGCTTGGGATTCCCGTCGCCTGGAGCGATGTGGAAATCGCCGAGGCGATCGAGCGGCTGCTCGGGACGGTCGGCCTGGCGGATGCGGCGGTTCGGTTGACCCTGACTCGGGGACCGGCGCCCCGGGGCGTGCTGCCGCCCGGGCAGCCGACGCCGACCGTCCTCATAACTGCCGGCACGATGCCGCCGCCGGCCCGGCCGGCCCATGCCGTTGTCGCGACCGGCACGCGCCGCAACGAGCTGTCGCCGCTCGCCCGGGTGAAGTCGCTCAATTTCCTCGACAATGTGCTGGCCCGGCGCGAGGCGGCGGCGCGCGGCGCCGACGAGGCGCTGCTGCTCAACACGCGAGGCCGTCTGGCCGAGGCGACGATCGGCAATCTGTTCCTGTCGATCGATGGGCAGCTTGTGACGCCGCCGGTCGCGGACGGCGCGCTGCCCGGCATCATGCGGGGGCTGCTGATCGAGCGGTGCGGCGCGGTCGAGCGATCCCTGGATCTCGCGGATCTGCTCGTTGCCGAGGCGGGGTTCATCAGCAATGCGCTGGGGCTGCGGCCGATCGCGACGGTCGATGGCCGGGCGATCGGCGGCTCGGTCGACCGCGCGCTCCAGCTCGTCTCGGATTGCCGCTCGACGGTCGAGTAATCAGGCTGCGGTCGTCAGCCCCCGCATCACCAGGTCGGTGTGAAGCTGCACGATCTGCTCGGGAGTGAGCGGGCCGTCCGGCCGGTACCAGGTACAGATGCCGGTCAGCATGGCGATGATGGCGAAGGCGCCAATGCGGGTGTCCTCGACCCGGAAGCGGCAGGCCGCGACGCCGCGGTCGAGGATGGCGATCAGCCGGTGCTCGTAGGCATGCCGCATGGCGACGATCGCCGCGCGATTGGCGGGCTCCAGGCTGCGCAGCTCCGAATTCGCGATATAGACCTCGTAGCGCCGCTCCATGTGATAGGTCACATGCAGGCGCACGAAGGCGGTGAGCGCCTCGATCGGGTCGTCCCGGCCGGCCAGCGCCTGGTCGAGATTGGCCGACAGGTCGGTCATGTGGTCGCGCACCAGCGTAAACAGCAGGTCCTGCTTGGTCTTGATGTGGTTATAGAGCGAGCCGGACAGGATGCCGACGTCGGCCGCCAGTTCGCGCAGGGTCAGCGCCTCGTAGCCATGTTCGTAGATCAGCCGCAGACCCGATTTCCGGATCGCCGCCAAGGTCGCCGGACCGTGCGATCCCGCCGTGCGCGACATGTTCGTCTCCCCGACTTCAATCAGTCGACTTCAGCGCTTGCAGCTTGGCCGGAATTTGGGCATCCTACAAGAAACAAACGTATGACCGTTTCTTTTTCCTCGGAGGAATCGCTGATGCTGTCGAACCAGATGCCGGGCTTGAACTTCGATTTGGGCGAGACGGCGGAGGCGATCCGGGAGAGCGTGTTGAGCTTTGCGGCGGTGGAGATCGCGCCGCGGGCGGCCGAGATCGACCGGACGAACCAGTTCCCGATGGACCTGTGGCGCAAGTTCGGCGACCTCGGGGTGCTGGGCATCACCGTGCCGGAGGAATATGGCGGCGCCGGTCTCGGCTATCTCGAGCACACGATCGCGATGGAGGAGATCAGCCGGGCCTCGGCGTCGGTGGGCTTGAGCTACGGTGCCCATTCCAATCTCTGCGTCAAC
>DATGEK010000053.1:0-3995 GCA_035310205.1 Aliidongia sp. | reverse complement strand
GAGAAGTCGCCGAAACCGGTTGCGTCCTGCGCCATGCCGGCAGCGGACGGCCAGGTGGTGAAGACCGACAGCGCCATGGCCCAGAAAGCCCGCAAGGGCGTCATGGAATTCCTGTTGATCAACCATCCGCTGGATTGCCCGATCTGCGATCAGGGCGGCGAGTGCGACCTGCAGGACGAGGCGATGGCCTTCGGTTTCGATCGCGGCCGCTTCAGCGAGAACAAGCGCGCGGTCAAGGACAAGAATTTCGGTCCGCTGATCAAGACGCAGATGACGCGCTGCATCCATTGCACGCGCTGCGTCCGCTTCGCGACCGACGTCGCCGGCGTCTCCGAGCTGGGCGCCACGGGCCGCGGCGAGAACATGGAGATCGGCACCTATATCGAGCATGCGCTGACGTCCGAGCTGTCGGGCAACATGATCGACCTGTGCCCGGTCGGCGCGCTGACCTCGAAGCCCTACGCCTTCGTCGCCCGGCCGTGGGAGCTGCGCAAGACCGAGTCGGTCGACGTGCTCGACGCGGTCGGCGCCAATATCCGCATCGACGCGCGCGGGCCGGAAGTGCTGCGCGTGCTGCCGCGCCTCCATGAGGAGGTCAACGAGGAATGGCTGGGCGACAAGGGGCGCTTCGCCATCGACGGCCTGATGAAGCGCCGCCTCGATCGGCCCTATGTTCGCCGCAACGGCAAGCTGGTGCCGGCGAGCTGGGGCGAGGCGTTCGAGGCCATCGCTGCACGGGTGAGGGGCCTCGACGGCACCAAGATCGCGGGCATTGCCGGTGATATGGTCGATGCGGAGGCGATGCTGGCGCTCAAGGATCTGCTGGGCAGCCTGAGCTCGCCCCATCTCGATTGCCGCCAGGATGGCGCCAAGCTGCCGGCCGAGCGCGCGGGCTACCTGTTCAACACGACCATCGCCGGCATCGACCAGGCCGATGTCGTGCTGTTCATCGGCACTAATCCGCGCGCCGAGGCGCCGCTGATCAATGCGCGCTTCCGCAAGCGCTATCTGCTGGGCGGCTTCAAGGCCGCCGCCGTCGGCCCGGCGCTGGACCTGACCTACCCGGTCATTCAGCTGGGCGAGGGGCCGGAAGTGCTGACGGATCTCGCCGACGGCAACCACAGCTGGGTCGAGACGCTGAAGGGCGCCAAGAAGCCCATGATCGTGATCGGGCAGGGTGCGCTCGCCCGCGAGGATGGTGCCGCGGTGTTGGCGCTGGCGCACAAGCTGGCCGAGGCGGCCGGCGTCGTGCGCGAGGGTTGGAACGGCTTCAACGTGCTCCATACCGCCGCCGCCCGCGTCGGTGGCCTGGAACTGGGCTTCGTGCCCGGGCCGAACGGTCGTGACGTCGCCGGCATCCTGGACGGGGCTGAGGCGGGCGCGATCGAGGTCGTCTACCTGCTCGGCGCCGACGAGATCGACATGGACCGGCTCGGCAAGGCCTTCGTGATCTACCAGGGCCATCACGGCGACGCCGGCGCCGCCCGCGCCGACGTGGTGCTGCCGGGTGCGGCCTATACCGAAAAGAACGGCACCTACGTCAATACCGAGGGCCGGGTGCAGCTCGGCCGCCTGGCGACCTTCCCGCCGGGCGAGGCGCGCGAGGATTGGAAGATCCTGCGGGCGCTGTCGGAGCCGCTCGGCCACAAGCTGCCCTACGACAACCTGGCTCAGCTGCGCCAGCGCCTGATCGAGGTCAATCCGCGCTTCGCCCATGTCGACGAGGTGGTGCCGGCGGAATGGGTGGCGCTGGGCGCCGCGGGGCCGACCGGCTCCGGCCCGTTCGCCTATCCGATCGAGAACTACTACATGACCGACCCGATCAGCCGGTCGTCGCCGACCATGGCGGCCTGCACCGAGTCGCTTCGCGCAACCGTCAGCCAGAAGACCGGCACAAATGGCTAATTTATTGACGGACTATCTCCTTCCGTTCGGCTGGATCCTGGGCGGCATCATCATCGTCCTGGCGTGCCTGATGGGCGGCATGGCCTATCTGACGCTGTTCGAGCGCAAGGTGCTCGCGGCGGCCCAGCTGCGCCTCGGCCCGAACGTGGTCGGCCCGTTCGGCCTGCTGCAGCCGATCGCCGACGGCCTGAAGCTGCTGACCAAGGAAACGATCATCCCGAGCGGCGCCAATCGCGCCGTGTTCGTGCTGGCGCCGATGATGACCTTCATCCTGGCGCTGGTCGCCTGGTCGGTCATTCCGTTCAACCAGTATCTGGTGCTGGCGAACATCAACGTCGGCGTGCTGTTTCTGTTCGCGATCTCGTCGATGGGCGTCTACGGCATCATCATGGCGGGCTGGGCGTCGAACTCGAAATACGCCTTTCTCGGCTCCCTGCGTGCCGCGGCGCAGATGGTGTCCTACGAAGTCTCCATGGGCTTCGTGCTCGTCACCGTGCTGCTGTGCGCGGGCTCGCTCAACCTGTCGCAGATCGTCCAGGCCCAGTCCCATGGCTGGTTCGGGGTGTCGTGGCTGCCGGGCTGGTACATCCTGCCGCTGCTGCCGATGGCCGTGGTGTTCTTCGTGTCGGGCCTGGCCGAGACCAACCGCTCGCCGTTCGATCTGGTCGAAGGCGAATCGGAGCTGGTCGGCGGCTATTTCGTCGAATATTCCTCGATGACCTTCGCGCTGTTCTACCTCGGCGAATACATGAACATGATCCTGGTCAGCGCCATGACCAGCATCCTGTTCCTGGGCGGCTGGCTGCCTCCGCTCAATATCGCGATCCTCAGCTATGCCTGGATGGGACCGATCTGGTTCGTCCTCAAGACCGTGTTCGTGCTGTTCTGCTTCATCTGGGTCCGCGCGTCGTTCCCGCGCTTCCGGTACGATCAGCTGATGCGCCTTGGCTGGAAGGTCTTCCTGCCGCTGACGCTGATCTATCTGCTCGTGGTGGCGTTCGTGCTGGTCTACGCGGGATGGCTGCCCAAGGTCGCCTGACCCTGGGCCGGTAAGGTTCAAGTCGGGCGCCGCCTCGGCGGGCAGGTTGACGTGAGCGGGCAGGGGCGTGCGACGCACGATGTCCCTGCAAGTTCCGCTACTTGCCAACGAGGTGCCGCCCTGTATGGTACGCGCGATTCCGCTCGGCTTACGGACCCCGTCAGGGTTCGATGAGCTTTCTTTCGACGCGCTCCCACGCGGCGGGCGGATCATTTCTCGGGAAGGGATTTAAGCGATGGCGTTCATCGACCGCGGGGCTCGGAGTTTTCTCCTCTGGGAGCTGCTTGCCGGCATGAAGCTGACCCTCAGCTACATGTTCAAGAAGCCCGTGACCGTGAACTACCCCTATGAGAAGGGGCCCTTGAGCCCGCGCTTCCGCGGTGAGCATGCGCTTCGGCGCTACGCCAACGGCGAAGAGCGCTGCATCGCCTGCAAGCTGTGCGAGGCGGTCTGCCCGGCGCTCGCCATCACCATCGAGGCGGAACCGCGCGACGACGGCAGCCGCCGCACGACGCGCTACGACATCGACATGACGAAGTGCATCTATTGCGGCCTGTGCCAGGAGGCCTGCCCGGTCGATGCCATCGTCGAGGGTCCGAATTTCGAATTCGCCACGGAGACCCGGGAGGAGCTTTTCTACAATAAGGAAAAGCTGCTCTCGAACGGCGACCGCTGGGAATACCAGATCGCCCAGAACCTGTTGGCCGATGCGCCCTATCGCTGAGGCTGGAAAAAGCATGGAATTTCGTCTGACTTTCGGAGAGCGGGCATGATCCTCTCGGCCCTGGCCTTCTATCTCTTCGCCGGCATCGCCGTGCTATCGGGCCTGATGGTCATCACGGCGCGCAATCCCGTGCACTCCGTGCTGTTCCTGATCCTCGCCTTCTTCAACGCCGCCGGCCTGTTCGTGCTGCTGGGTGCCGAGTTCCTGGCGATGATCCTGGTCGTCGTCTATGTCGGCGCCGTCGCCGTCCTCTTCCTTTTCGTCGTGATGATGCTCGATGTCGATTTCGTCCAGCTGCGACAGGGCTTCCTGAGCTACCTGCCAATC
>DATGEK010000052.1:0-25184 GCA_035310205.1 Aliidongia sp. | reverse complement strand
CACACCCAGACCGATACCGAGGCGGTGGCGATCCTGGCGACGCATCACCTCGGTCAGGGGCTCAGCCCGGCGCAGGCGGTGGCGCGCACGCTGGAACGGCTGGAAGGCGCCTTTGCCCTCGTCTTCCTGTTTGCCGGCGAGCACGATTTGTTGATCTGCGCCCGCCGCGGCAGCCCCTTGGCGATCGGCTACGGCGACGGCGAGATGTATGTCGGCTCCGACGCGCTGGCGCTGGCGCCGCTGACCCAACGGATCTGCTATCTCGACGAGGGCGACTGGGCCGTGCTGTCGGCGACCGGCGCCGTGGTCTACGACGCGGAGGACCGGCCGGTCGAGCGGCCGATCAAGCTGACCGCGCTGTCGGGCGCCATGATCGGCAAGGGCAACCACCGGCATTTCATGCACAAGGAGATCTGCGAGCAGCCGGCCGTCATCGGCGACACGCTGTCGGCATTCGTCAACCCGGCGAGCCGGACCATCGCGCTGCAGGACCTGCCGTTCGACCTGGCCCGAATCTCGCGCGTCACCATCGTCGCCTGCGGCACCTCGTTCCATTCGGCGCTGGTCGCCAAATACTGGTTCGAGCGGCTGGCGCGCGTGCCGGTCGAGGTCGATATCGCGAGCGAGTTCCGCTACCGCGCGGCCGACATGCCCGAGGGTGGGCTGGCGCTGTTCATCTCGCAGTCGGGCGAGACGGCCGACACCCTGGCGGCGCTGCGCTATGCCAAGAGCCAGCGCCAGCATGTGGCGGTGCTGGTCAACCAGCCGGAAAGCTCCATGGCGCGCGAGGCCGACGTCATGCTGCAGACGCTGTGCGGGCCCGAGATCGGCGTCGCCTCAACCAAGGCCTTCACGGCTCAGTTGGCGGTGCTGGCCTGCTTCGCCATCGCCATGGCGCGGGCGCGCGGCAAGATCGACGGCGTGCGCGAGGCCGAGCTGGCGACCGCGCTCAGCGAGGTGCCGTCGCGCATCGCCGAGGTGCTGGCCGACGAGCCGGCGATCGAGACGCTCGGCAACTCGCTGATCGAGGCGCGCGACGTGCTCTATCTAGGCCGCGGCACGGCCTATCCGCTGGCGCTCGAAGGGGCCTTGAAGCTCAAGGAACTGAGCTACATCCATGCCGAGGGCTATGCGGCGGGCGAGATGAAGCACGGGCCGATCGCGCTCATCGACGAGCAGATGCCGATTGTCGTCGTCGCCCCTCACGACGAGCTGTTCGAGAAGACCGCCTCGAACGTCCAGGAGGTGCTGGCGCGGGGCGGCAAGGTCATCATGATGTCCGACGCCGCCGGCCTCGCGAAGTTCCCGGGGAACACGATCGGGACGATCCGCCTGCCGGAATGCGACCCGTTCGTGGCGCCGATCCTCTACGCGATTCCGCTGCAGCTGCTCGCCTATTACACAGCCGTCCACAAGGGCACGGACGTGGATCAGCCCCGCAACCTGGCGAAAAGCGTCACGGTCGAATAGGTCCGGGCAGGGCTCGGGGACCGGTCAATTGTCCCCGAGTCCGCCATCGCGCTGCCATCCGCCGCCGAGCGCCTTTACCAGGAGGACGCTTGCCGTCATGCGGCGCGTCTGGACATCGGCATCGGACAGGCGTGCCGCCAGTTCGATATTCTGGGCCTGGATGACGTCGTAATAGGTCTCGAGCCCGCCGCCGTAGAGGTTGGCGGCCTGATGAGTCGCATCGGCCGCGGCGGCGACCGCCGCCTGCTGGGTCTCGGCCTCGCGGGCCAGCAGTCGTAGCGACGCCAGATTGTCTTCGACCTGGCCATAGGCATCGAGCACGGTCTGGCGATACTGCGCCACGGCCTCATCATAGGCGGCGCGCGCCTTGTCGTTGAGCGCGTCGCGCTTGCCGCCGTCGAACAGGTTGACCAGCGCCGACGGGCCGAACGACCAGGCTTCCGCCGGTGCCGTGAACAGCTTGGCCGGCGTCGCCGACTGCAGGCCGAACAGGCTGTTGAGGTCGAAGGTCGGGTAATAGGCGGCACGGGCGACGCCGATCTCGGCGTTGGCCGCGGCGACGCGCCGTTCGGCGGCGGCAATGTCCGGCCGTCGCTCGAGCAGAGCCGCCGGCAGCACCGGCGCGATCGCGGGCGGCGTCACGTCGAGCACGTGTCCTTGCAGGCTGAAACCGGCGGGTGGCGAGCCGGTGAGGATCGCGATCGCGTGCTCCAGGTTGGCGCGCTTCAGGCTGGTCTCGGTCGCCTCGGTCCGCGCACCCTGGTACTGGGCCTCGGCGGCAGCGACATCGGGCTTCGCCGCATAGCCGATCTTGAAGCGCGCCGCCGTCAGGTCGAGCGATTTCCGGTAGTCCTCGACCGTGCGGTCGAGGATCTCCTGGTCGGAATCATAGCCGCGCAGGATGAAATAGTCCGCGGCAAGCTCGGCGTGCAGGCTGAGCTCGACCGACGCGAGATCGCCGGCGCTGGCTTCCGCCCGGTCGGCGCCGGCCTTGGCCTGATTGCGCACGCGGCCCCAGACGTCGATCTCGTAGCTGAGGTCGAGTCCCAGGCTGAAGTTGTTGGACGTGCTTCGCGGCAAGGGATTGCCGACCCGCCGGGAGAAGCCGCTGCGGCTTGCCGATCCGCTCGCGTCGATGGTCGGGTAATAGTCCGCCTGCGCCGTCTTGGCGTCGGCGCGCGCCTCGTCGAACCGGGCGACTGCGACCTTCAGGTCCTGGTTGGCCGCCGTAACCTGCTCCTCCAGCGCGTCGAGCGCGGGGTCATGGAAGGCCTCCCACCATTTTCCACGCGGCGCATCATCCTTCGGCTGCGCCGTTGCCCAGTCGCCGGCCTCCTTGAAGTCGGCGGGAACCGCCGTCGCCGGCGGCTCGTATGGCGGCGCCAGGTCGCAGGCCGCCAGCAGTGCAGTGGCGAGCAAGGATCCGAGCGACGTCAGCGACCGGTTGCTCATGACGCGGCTCCTTGGAGCGGCGCCTTGTCGTTCTTGCGCACATGGACGAGCGTGCCGGTCTCGAGCGAGGCCGGCGGGTTCAGGATGACGGCGTCACCCGGCGCCAGGCCGGTCGGGATCTCGATCGTGGCGCCGAAATCCCGCCCCAGCGAGATCTCGTGCAGGACCGCGTGGCCGTCGGCGCCGACGGTCGCGATCCGCGGCCCCTCGGCGCGGAACAGCAGCGTATTGGCGGGAACGCGCACACCGCGCTCGCCTGCCGGGAGCTTGAAATGGACGTCGGTATAACCGCCGGGGAACAGCTCGCCCTTGGCATTGTCCGCCTCGAGTTCGACCAGCAGCGTGCGTGCGCCGGGCTCGAGCGCATTGGCGCTGCGGACGAGCTGGGCGGCGAAGATCCGTCCCGGATATTCCGGGAACCGAAGGTCGACGGCGATACCGGGCTTGATCCTGGGCGCGTAGCTCTGTGGCACCTGGACGTAGATGCGGAGCTTCCGGGTATCGGCGACGCGAAACAGCTCCGGGCCGCTGCCGCTGCCGGCATTGATGAGATCGCCGACATCGGTCTTGCGCGCCGTCACGATGCCGTCATAAGGCGCCAACACCCGCTCGAACCCGACCAGTTGCTCCAGCCGCTCGACATTCGCCTCGTTCGACGCCACCAGCGCCGCCTTTGCCGCCGCATCGCTCGAAGCCTGGTCGTCCTGCTGCGCGGAGACGGACTGCGTCGGCAGCAGGGCGTGCACGCGCCGCGCCGTCGCCTGGGCGACGCGATTGTTTGCCTCGGCGGTCTGAAGGTCCGCCTTTGCCTGACGCAGCTGCCGATCGACCTCGGGAGACTCAATCTCGGCCAGCAGGTCGCCCGCCTTCACCGGCGCGCCGATATCGGTATACCAGCGCTTCACATACCCGCTGGTGCGCGCATAGATCGGCGTGTCGTATTCGGCCTGGACCGTGCCTGGCAGCACGATTTCTTCCTCCGCGGGACCGGCCGCCGCGAGGGCGACCGCGACCGTCGGGACGGCGGCGGCGGTGGTCGCCCGTTCGAGCGCCGCCTCGGCCTGCCGGCGGGACCAGATCCCCCAGGCCGCGGCAACCACCGCCACCGCCGCGCCGCACAGCAGGAGCACTCGAGTCCTTCGCAAATGAGAAGCTTGATGTTCTCGGGTCACGTTCGCGTCTCCAGAACGGATGGGATCAGGGCTGAGCGATAGGTTCGGCCGGGACGGCAGCGCGGTGTCGCCCATGGACGAGCGCGAACACGGCCGGGACGAAAATGAGGGTCGCGATCGTCGCGAGGCAAAGGCCGCCGATCACGGCGCGGCCTAGCGGCGCGTTCTGCTCGCCGCCTTCGCCCAGGCCGAGCGCCATCGGCACCATGCCGATGATCATGGCGAGGGCCGTCATCAGCACGGGGCGGAACCGGGCGAAGCCGGCCTCGAGCGCCGCGGACCGGGCATCGACGCCCAGTTCGCGCAGCCGGTCGCGGGCGAAGCTCACCACCAGGATGCTGTTCGCGGTCGCGACACCGACGCACATGATGGCGCCGGTAAGGGCCGGCACGCTGAGCGCCGTATGGGTCAGGAACAGCATCCAGACGATGCCGGCCAGCGCCGCCGGCAGGGCCGTCACGATGATGAACGCGTCTGTCCAGGACTGGAAATTGACGACGATCAGCAGATAGACGAGCAGGATCGCGAAGGCGAGGCCACCATAGAGGCCGGTGAAAGACGAACGCATCGTCTCGACCTGGCCGCGGATCGCGACGGTCGAACCACGCGGCAGTTCCTTTGATGCGGCGTCGACCAGCTTCTGCACGTCGGCCGCGACGGCCCCCAGGTCGCGGTCCTGGGCGGTGGCGTAGATATCGATCGCCGGCGCCACATTGTAGTGCGTCGCGACGGCGGGCCCGACACTGCGCGTGATCGACGAGAGAGCGCCCAGGATCTGCGGCTGGCGGGCGGCAGCGTCCGTCACCGGGATATTGCGTAGCGCATCGAGCGAGTCGAGCTGAGGCTGCGGGGACTGGGTGACGAGCGGATAGGAGACGCCAGACTTGCGATCGAGCCAGAACGTCTGGTTCGTCTGGAAGCTGCCAGTCAGCGAGACGAGCAGGTCGTTCGCGATGTCACGCTGCGAGAAGCCCAGTTCCTGCGCCCGACTGCGATCGACCTTGACGTCGAACTCGGGATAGTCGAGCGCCTGCTGGATGCGCGCATCGGCGATGCCGGGAACTAGGCGAAGACGTTCCAGCAGGTGCTGCGCATAGCCGTTGTTGGCGGCGGTGTTGAACCCTTTGACCTGGATGTCGATCGGCGCCGGCGCGCCGAAATTGAGAATCTGGCTGACGATGTCGGCCGGCAAAAAGGCGAAGGTGACACCAGGGAAGTCCGCAGGCAGGGCCGCGCGCAGGCGGCGGATATAATCATCGATCCGGCCGTGCTCCTGCTTGAGGGTGACGAAGATGTCGGCGTCGGCGGCGGTGGTCGGCGCCGAGTTGCTGTAGGACAGATTGATGCCGCTGACGGGCAGGCCGACGTTGTCGACGAGGCTCTCGATCTCGTTGCCGGGAATGATCTTCCGCAGCGCGGTCTCGACGTCGTCGCAGAGGCGCGCCGTCTCCTCGACACGCAGGCCCGCGTGGCCGCGCACATGCAGCTTGATTTGCCCCGTGTCGACCGACGGGAAGAAGTCGCTGCCGAGCCAGGGGGCGAGCGTGAGAGAGGCCAGCATGCAGCCGAGAAAGGCGGGGATGAAGACAGCGCGCCGCGAAAGCACCGTGTCCAGCAGGTCGTGATAGCGGTGCCGCAGCGCCTCGAACCGGTCCTGGAAGCCCCGCTGCAGCCGCACAAGCGGATTGCGTGACCGCTGTTCCGGTGCGTGCCCTGCATGCATGCGCAGCCAATATTTGGCGAGGGTGGGGATGAGCGTGCGCGACAGGACATAGGACGCGAGCATGGCGAAGCAGATCGCCTCGGCCAGCGGCACGAATAGATAACGCGCGACGCCGTTGAGGAAGAACATCGGCACGAAGACGATGCAGATGCAGAGCGTCGCCACCAGCGCTGGTACGGCGATCTCGCGGGCGCCGTTGAGAATGGCCGCCTCGACTTCCTCGCCCTCCTCGAGATGCGTGTTGATGCTCTCGATCGCGACGGTCGCATCGTCAACCAGGATGCCGACGGCCAATGCCAGGCCGCCGAGCGTCATGATGTTGATGGTTTCGCCGAGCAGCGACAGGCCGATGATCGCGCACAGGACCGATAGTGGAATCGAGATCGTGATGATCAGGGTCGAGCGCCAGCTGCCCAGGAACAGCAGGATCATCAGGCCAGTCAGCGCCGCCGCGATGACGCCTTCGCGCACGACGCCGCTAATGGCACCTTCGACGAACAGCGACTGATCGCCGATTGGCTGGATCTCGAGCGCCGGCGGCGAGGCATCGCGCACCTGCGGTAGTTGCGCCTTGATCTGGTTGATGATGTCGAGCGTCGAGGCGTCGCCCGTCTTCTGGATGGTCATTAGCGTGGCGGGTTGCCCGTCGACCCGGACGATGTTGGTCTGCGGCGCCGAGCCGTCGCGGACATGCGCCACGTCATGGAAATAGACGACGGTGCCGTTGACCGTCTTGATCGGCAGGTCGTTGAACTCGTCGACCGCGTCCGGGCTGCCGTTCAGCTTGATGTTGTATTCGAATTCGCCAACCTTCTCGGTGCCCGCTGGAATGATCAGATTCTGCGCGTTCATCGCCGCGACCACGTCATTCGCCGAGACGCCGCGTTCCTGCAGCAGGTGTTGATCGAGGTCGATCTGGATCTGCCGCTGCTTGCCGCCGTAGGGGAAGGGGATCGAGGCACCGGCAACGCCGGCAAGCTGCGTGCGGACGAAGTTATTGGCGAGGTCGAACAGCCCCTGCTCGGGGATGGAGTGGCTCGACAGCGCGAGCTGGATGATCGGGACGCTCGAGGCGTTGTAGGCGAGAATCAGCGGCGGCGTGATCCCTGGCGGCAGCTGCCTCAGCCAGGCCTGGGACACGGCCGTCAGCTGGCTCATCGACAGGTCGATGTTCGTGCCCTGGTGAAAGAAGTACTTGATCACCGAAATGCCAGTCACGGACTGGGATTCGATGTGATCGATGTTGTTCACGGTCACGAGCGAGACGCGCTCGAAGCTGCCGGTGATGCGGCCGCTCATCTCGTCCGGCGGCAAGCCGCTATAGGTCCAGATGACGCTGACGACCGGAATGCCGATGTTGGGGAAGATGTCCTTCGCGGTGCGGACGATCGTCAACGGCCCGAGGATGAGCAGCAGCAGCGCCATGACGATGAAGGTGTAGGGCCGGCCCAACGCTACCTTCACGATCCACATTCACCCGCTCCCGATCCTGATTCGTCCTGGCGCTATCAGAGAATTGCATGATGATAGCAGCGCTGTAATGAGCATTTTGGTTTAAAGAAGCAACCATTTTAGATATGCTGAGGACGATGGGGGGATAAGAAAGGACCACATGAGACGGACGAATTTGAGCGGAGCAGCCTGTCCGATTGCCCGCTCGCTGGATGAGATCGGCGATTGGTGGACGCTGTTGATCGTGCGCGAAGCGTTTCGCGGCGCGCGGCGCTTCAGCGAGTTCGAGAAGGGTCTCGGGCTAGCGAAAAATATCCTGAGCCGTCGCCTGCGCCAGCTTGTGGAAAACGGCATTCTGGAGGTGCGCGCGCCGGCGAACGGCGGCGCACGCCACGAGTATCACCTGACCGAAAAGGGCTCGCGGCTGCGCGTGGTCATGGTGGCGCTGCGGCAATGGGGCGAGGACAATCTCTTTGCAGAGGACGAAGAGATGACGGTCCTACTGGAGAAGGCGACGGGTCAGCCGATCGGCCGTCTGAGGGTGACCTCACACGATGGCCGCGTGCTTGAGCCCGATGATGTCGTCACCCGATGGAGGGCCGGCGATGTGGCCGGAACGGCATGATCGCCGATCACGCCATCGTCACGAACGCTCCTTGAGCATCAGCGCCGATCGCTTGCAGTGGGCGACCAGTTCCCGCTTCTGATTGAACGCGCGGTGCAGGAAGGTGACGATGCCCTGGCCCGGGCGCGATTTGCTTTCGCGCATCTCGGTCACCTCGGTCTCGACCTGGACCGTGTCGCCATGGAACAGGGGCTTCGGAAAGCGCACCTCGTCCCAGCCCAGGTTCGCGACTGTGGTGCCGAGCGTCGTATCGCCGACCGAGATGCCGACCATCAGGCCGAGCGTGAAGGCGCTGTTGACGATGCGCTGGCCGAACTCCGTATGGTCCCGGCAATATTCCTCGTCCAGATGCAGCGCCGCCGGGTTGTGGGTGAGCGCCGTGAAGAACACATTGTCCGCCTCGGTCACCGTCCGTCGGATGGCGTGCTTGAAGACTTGGCCGACATGGAACTGGTCGTAGAACAGGCCGGGCATTGTGTGATTTCCCTTAGCTGATGCGGGCCGGTTCGGAGAGGGCGACGGCCTAATAGGATTTGGGCTGGCCGAGCACGCGCTCGGCGATGTTGCACAGGATCAGCTGCTCGCTGACGGGTGCGAGGCGCGCGATCAGGGATTCGCGCAGCAGCCGCTCGACGTGGAATTCCTGGGCATAGCCCATGCCGCCGTGGGTCATGACCGCGCGCAGGCAGGATTGATAGCCGGCGCGCCCGCCCATGAGCTTGGCGGCATTCGCCTCCGGCCCGCACGGCTTGCCGCCGTCGTAGAGCCAGGCGGCGCGCATGCAGGCGTAGTAGGCGGCCTCCAATTCGACCCAGCTCTCGGCCAGAGGATGCTGGATCGACTGGTTCTGGCCGATGGCGCGGCCGAAGACATGGCGGTCGCGGGCATAGCGCGCCGCCCGGTCGAGTGCGTGCCGGCCGATGCCCACCGCCTCGATCCCGACCAGGACCCGTTCCGGGTTGAGCCCGTCGAGCAGATAGCGGAAGCCCTGGCCCTCTTCGCCGATGCGATGCTCGGACGGGACCGGCAGGGCGTCGATGAAGATCTGGTTCGAATCGACCGAATGCCGGCCCATCTTCTCGATCAGATGCACGTCGATATGGCGCCGGTCGAGATCGGTATAGAACAGGGTCAGTCCGTCCTGGGGCTTTCGGCACTGCTCGATCGGTGTGGTGCGGGCCAGCAGCATGATCTTGTCGGCGCGCTGGGCGGTCGAGGTCCAGATCTTCTGGCCATGGACGACGTAGCCGCCGCCGGCGACCCGCTCGGCGCGGGTCTTGATGCGGGTGGTGTCGAGCCCGGCGTCGGGTTCCGTGACGCCGAAGCAGGTCCGTTGCCGCCCCTCGATCAGCGCCGGCAGCCATTCGCGCTTCTGCTCCTCGGTCCCGTGCACCACGATCGGATGCGGTCCGAAGATGTTGATATGGATCGCCGAGGCGGCGCTCTGGGCGCCGGGCGAGCAGGCGACCCGGTGCATCATGATCGCCGCCTCGGTCACGCCCAGGCCGGCGCCGCCATATTCGACCGGCATGGCGATGCCGAGCCAGCCGCCCTTGGCGATCTCGGCATGGAACGCGTCGGGGAAGGTCGCCGTCGTCTCCCGCTCCAGCCAATAGCGGTCGTCGAACCCGTCGATGATGCGGCCGATCGCGTCGCGAATGGCTTTCTGGTCTTCCGTCAGTCCGAAATCCATAACTCGCTCCCTACTTGCCCAACGGCCCGGCCTGCGCCAGCAGGTTCTGCGCCTGCTTCAGGTGCGGCATGTCGAGCATCTGGCCATCGAGCCCGACCGTGCCCGTGCCGGCCTTGGCGAAGGCGGCGACGACCCGGCGGGCCCAGTCGAGCTCCGCCTCGGTCGGGGTGAAGGCGCGGTTGATGATCTCGACCTGATCGGGGTGGATCGCAATCTTGCCGCGGAAGCCCAGGCGTCGGCCGTCCTGGGTCTCGCGCTCGATCAGGTCCTTGTCACGGAAATCGCCGGTGATGGTGTCGATCGGCGGCACGCCGGCCGCGACGGCGCCCAGCAGGCAGAGCGAGCGCGCCATCTCGTAAGTGTGCGAATAGGCCCCGTCGGCGCCCCGGTTGGTGCCGGCACCGAGCGCTGCGGCCAGGTCCTCGGCCCCCCAGGTCAAGCCGGCAAGGCGCGGGGTGAGGCCGCGGTAGGCGCCCAACTGGAACATGCCGAGCGCCGTCTCGGTCGCGACCGGCATGATCCTGGTCCGGCCGGCCCCAAGGTCGAACGCCGTCTCGAACGCGTCGAGGTAATGGCCGAGTGTCACGACCTCGGCGGCGGTCTCTGGCTTCGGCAGCAGGATGCCGTCCGGCCCGCCGGGCATCACCCCGGCGAGGTCGGCGAGCGCCATCGGCGTCGCGAGCGGATTGATGCGGACCCACAGCTTCTGGGCGCTCCGGTCGGGCCGCGACTTCAGGTATTCCCGGACCAGGCCGCGGGCGGTCGCGAGATTCTCCGCGGCAACCGAATCCTCCAGGTCCAGGATCAGCACGTCGGCGCCGGACGTCGCGGCCTTCGTCATCTTCCGTTCCGAATCGCCCGGAACAAACAGCCAGGACCGTTCCATCAGTGAATTCCTCGACGGTGGATCAGGATTTGATGAAGGGGCAGCCGCCATCCTTGAGCGGGCGGAAGGCGTCCTCCGGCTTGATGGTGCTGATGATCTTGTAATAGTCCCACGGGTACTTGGATTCGGCCGGCGTCTTGACCTGGGCCAGATAGACGGGACGGATCAACCGGCCGTCTTCGCGGAGCGTCGCGCCGGGCGCATAGAAATCGTCGACCAGCGTCGATTTCATCTTCGCCATGACCTTGTTGGAATTGGTCGTGTGCTCGGCGATCACGGCCTGCAGGTAATGGCGCACGGCGGAATAGGTCTCGGCATGCTCGCGGGTCGGCATGCTGCCACCCATCAGCGCGCCATAGCGCTTGCTCCAGGCCCGCGTCTCGTCGGTGCGGTCCCAGTAGAAGCCGGTCGTCAGATACAGGCCCTGCGCCGCGCCCAGCCCCAGCGTGTGCACGTCGGTGATGAACAGGCCCATGCCGACCAGCGCCTGGCCGCCCTGGGTAATGCCGAAATCATGGGCTGACTTGATCGCGTTGATCGTGTCGCCGCCGCCATTGGCGAGCGCAATCACCTTGGCGTGTGAGGCCTGGGCCTGCAGCAGGAAGGACGACATGTCGGCGACGGCGACCGGATGGGCAACCGAGCCGACGATCTTGCCGCCGTGGGCGAGGACGACCTTCGTCGCCTCGGCCTCGGCGCTATGGCCGAACGCATAGTCCGCCGTGACGAAGAACCAGGTGTCGAGCCCCTTGTTCAACAAGGCGATCGGCGTCGAGGAGGCGAGGGTATAGGCATCGTCCGTCCAATGGGCGGAATAGGGCGAGCAGGCCTTGCCGGTCAGGTCCGAGGTGGCGGCGCCCGTGATCAGGAAGATCTTCTTGCGCTCGCGGGTCAGGTTCTGGACGGCCATGGCGACCGCCGAATTCGGCACGTTGACGATGGCATCGACGCCGTCATTGTCGAACCAGCCGCGCACGATCGACGAGCCGACGTCGGCCTTGCCCAGATGATCGGCGCTCAGCACCGTCACGTCGAACTTGGCGGCGGCGAGCTCCGGCTTCAGGTCGTCGATGGCCATCTGGGTCGCGACGATGGCGCCCTTGCCGGACGAGGCCGAATAGGTGCTGCTGAGGTCGGTCAGCACGCCCAGCTTGATCGTCTCGGCCTCGGCAAGCGGCGCCCCCAGAACCGGCATCAGAAGGAGACAGGCGGCAACGGCACGGCGGATGCTTTCAATCGGCATCGGTTCCTCCCCATTCGTTGTTCTTGGTCTCGGCGTCGGGCGCTAGAAGCCGACCTGATCGGCGCCCTTGAGGCCGAGCAGCGCGCGGGCCTCGGCCGGGGTCGCGATCTCCAGGCTGAGATCTTCTAGAATGCGGCGGATCTTGGTGACCTGCTCGGCATTGGTCTTGGCCAACTGGCCCTTGCCCAGGTAGATGCTGTCCTCGAGCCCGACCCGGACGTTGCCGCCGTAGATGCCGGCGAGGGTGGTGAAGGTCATCTGATGGCGGCCGGCGGCCAGGACCGACCATTGATAGTCGGTGCCGAACAGCTTGTCGGCGATGTGCCGCATATGGACCAGATTGTCCGGGTCGGCGCCGATGCCGCCCAGGATGCCGAAGATGGTCTGGATGAAGAATGGCGGCTTCACCAGGCCGCGATCGACGAAATGGGCCAGGTTGTAGAGATGGCCGACGTCGTAGCATTCGAACTCGAACTTCGTGCCGCAACCCTCGCCCAGTTCCTGAAGGACGAACTCGATGTCCTTGAAGGTGTTGCGGAAGATGAAGTCGCGCGTCATTTCCAGATAGGCCGGCTCCCACGGATGCTGCCAGTCGCGCGGTTTGTCGAGGCCCTGGAACAGGCCGAAATTCATCGAGCCCATGTTGAGCGACGCCATCTCCGGCCTGGTCCTGAGCGCCGCGGCCAGGCGCTCGGTCAGGGCCATGCCGTGGCCGCCGCCGGTCGAGATGTTGATGACCGCGTCGGTCGATTGCTTGATGCGCGGCAGGAACTCCATGAACACGGCCGGGTCCGGCGTCGGCTGGCCGTTGTCGGGCTTGCGCGCATGCAGATGCAGGATCGAAGCGCCGGCCTCGGCGGCGCCGATGGCGGCCTCGGCGATCTCCGCCGGCGTGATCGGCAGATAGGGCGTCATCGAGGGGGTGTGGATCGAGCCGGTGACGGCGCAGGTAATGACGACCTTGCGACCGGCGGGCTTGCTCTGGGCCATGCTCATCTCCCGGTGAATGCGGGTACGCGCTTCTCGGCGAATGCCTTCGTGCCTTCCTGAACGTCCTCGGATGTCTGCAGCAGCCGCATCATCGCCTGTTCGAGGCGCAGGCCGGTCGCCAGGTCCATGTCGCGGCTGCGGATGGCCAGTTCCTTGGCGCTCTGAACGGCAAGCGGCGCGTTGCGCGCGATGCGCCGGGCGGCGGACATGGCGGTGTCGAGAAGCTCGCCGCCCGGCACGACCCGGTTGACCAGGCCCCAGCGGGCGGCCGTTTCCGCGTCCATCGGATCGCCGGTCAGCAGCAGCTCCATGGCGACGGGATAGGGCAGTTGCTGCAGGATCCGCTGGGTCCCGCCATTGGCCGGGAACACGCCGCGCTTCACCTCGCTCAGGGCGAAACTGGCATGGGGGGCGGCAAAGCGCAGGTCGGTCGCCAGCAGCAGGGTCATGCCGCCGCCCAGGCAATAGCCGTTGACCGCGGCCACGACCGGCTTCCACACCTCGAGGCCGCGGTTCAGCAACTGGCCCTTCTGGCTCAGCATGAACTCGGCCAGGTCGGGCGGGTGGCCGATGAAGCTCTTGAGGTCGGCGCCGACCGAAAAGGATTTGTCGCCGCTGCCGGTGACGACGGCGACGCGCACCGCCTTGTCGTCGCGGATGCGGATCCAGGCGTCGGACAGCAGGCCGTAATGCTCGGCGTCCATGGCGTTCAGGCGCTCGGGACGATTGATCGTCACCAGGGCGACGCCGTCGTGCAGCTCGAAATCGATGCTCATCTGTTGCCTTGCGGCTCCTCCCGTCGTCTGCCGCCGTCATTCGACGTGCGGCTGGCATGGCAATCGTTCAGGTGAAAACGACCGTCTCCGGACCGACCACCTCGACCTTGGTGCGATAGGCGTGAAGGTGCCGGCCCATCCGTCGCCGCGCGGCCTCGACATCACCCTCGACGATGGCGCGATGGACCCGGGCATGAGCGGCGTTCACGACCTCGCGCATCTCCGGCGAGATGAAATCGTCAACATGCGGGTCGTGCAGCCGCGGGCCCAGCGCCTGCATCACTGCGATCAGCAGGGCGTTGTGGCTGGCGCGGGCGACGGCCAGGTGCCAGGCCGCGTTCAGCGCCAGGTAGCGTGGCGCATCGATCGAGGGATCGGCCATCTCCCGGCTGATCTCGTCCAGCACCTCGATGTCGCTCGGATCGCGATGTTCGGCGGCCAGTGCCGCCAGCGCCGGCTCCAGCGCTTCCATCGTCTCCAGCACCGCAGCGAATTCGACCTGCTGGCCGCGGATGAAGAAATCGAGCGAGCGCTCCACACCCTCGGCGCCCGGCAGGCGGGCAATGCGCCCGCCGCTGCGGCCGGCGCGGGTGGTGACCAGCCCCTCCGCCTCCAGAATACGCAGCGCTTCGCGGACTGAACCCCGACTCAACCCGGTCTGGTCGCACAGGTCGCGCTCGTTCGGCAGGGCAGTGCCCGGCGCAATCACGCCGCGCAGGATCTGTTCGCGCAGATGATTGGCCAGCGCCTCGTAGGTCCTTTCGACCCGGATCAGCCCCAGTGCCACCACTTCGCCCGTCATGCCCATCCCCTCTGTTGACAGGTCGCGATGTTATGGACCTATTATCAGTTTGTCAAATGGTCGGACCAAATGAGTCGAACAGGCTCGTGACGCCATGAGGGAGGATGCCGCCGATGTTCAAGCCGCTCGCCGGGCTGCGCGTGCTCGATTTCACCAAGGTGCTGGCCGGCCCGCTCTGCACCCAGTACCTGGGCGACCTCGGCGCCGAGATCATCAAGATCGAGCCCGCCGAAATCGGTGACGAGACCCGTCGCTGGCCGCCGTTCCGCCAGGGGCAGGGGGCGGTCTTCCTCAGCGTCAACCGCAACAAGCAGAGCATGGCGGTGGATCTGAAGACGGCGGCCGGACGCGAGATCATCTATCGCCTGATGCCGACGATCGACATCGTCGTCGAAAGCTACGCCACCGGGGTGACCGGGCGGCTCGGCATCGATTATGCGACGCTGAAGGCGCTGAAGCCCGACCTGATCTATTGCAGCATCTCGGGCTTCGGGCGGACCGGGCCGCGGGCGAACAGTCTCGGCTACGACGTGATCCTGCAGGCGTTCAGCGGCGTCATGAGCCTGACCGGCGAGAAGGGCGGCGGCCCGATCCGCAGCCCGATCTCGCCGATCGACCAGACGACGGGGCTGCATGCGCTCTCCGGGATCATGGCGGCGCTGCTGCAGCGCGGTCGCACCGGCGAGGGGGCCGAGCTCGAAGTCTCGCTGTTCGAAACCGCCGTCGGCTTCCTCGGCTACAATCTCCAGAGCTTCTGGGAAAAGGGCGTGCAGCCGGAGAAATGCGGCTCAGGCCATGAATCGCTCTGCCCCTATCAGGTGTTCGAGGCGAGCGATGCGCCGCTGATGATCGGCATTGCCAACGACAATCTGTGGCGGCGCTTCTGCCGGGCCGTCGGCCGCGAGGAGCTGATCGACGACCCGCGCTTCCGCACCAACCCGGATCGGGTGGCGCATTTCGCCGAGACGGTGGCGACCGTGCAGGCGATCGTCGGCACCCGCCCGCGCGACGAATGGACCGCGCTCCTGACGGAACTGAGCGTGCCGTGCGCGCCGATCAACAGCCTGCAGGAGATGCTGGACGATGCGCACACCGCTGCGCGCGGCATGGTGCTCGATTATGACCATCCGACGCTCGGGCCGATGAAGGCCATCGCCCATCCGGTCGTGTTCAACGGCGCCGAGCGCGCGGTCGGGAGCGCGCCGCCGCTGCATGGCGAGCATACGCGGCGCATCCTCGCCGCAGCCGGCTATAGCGCCGAGACGATCGACACGATGGTGGCGGACTCGGTTATCGTGGCTGGCACCTGACGTTCAGCTTCGGGCACGCAAGCCCCGGGGATCATGGAAGGGGGCGAGCGAGACTTGTGCCGGCACCCGGTCTCCGGCGATCTCCAGCTCGTAGCTGCCGGCCAGGACGAACGCCCGGTCAATGCCGGCGTCCGCGCGGACATAGCCATAGCCGATCGGCCGGCCAATCGTGTAGCCGAAGCCGCCGCTGCCGAGCCAACCGGCCGCCATGCCGTCGCGATAGATGGTCTCGCGGCCGAGTAGCTGCACTTGCGGATCATCGACCGTGAAGCCGGCGAGCAGCCGGGGCAGCTTCCCGGCCGCAGCGCGCTCGAGCGCATCGCGGCCCTGGAACGGCATGTCGGTGCCGAGCTTCACCGCCCAGCCGAGCCCGGCCATCAGCGGCGAATGGTCGGGGCCGATATCGGCGCCCCACGCGCGATAGCCCTTTTCCAGCCGTAGCGATTCGATTGCGCGATAGCCAGCATCGACGAGACCCAGCGGCCGGCCCGCCTCGGTCAGCGCCTCATAGACGGCGACGGCGAATTCGACCGGGACATGCAGCTCCCAGCCGAGCTCACCGACATAGGTGATGCGCACCGCCAGGACCGGGGCTCCGGCGATGCGGATCTCCCGGGCCGTCGCGAAGGGAAAGCCGTCGGCCGAGACGTCGTCGGCGGTGACCGTCTGCAGGATCGCACGGGCATGCGGTCCCATCAGCGCCAGCACGGCATTCGCCGAGGTGACGTCGACCAGCGTCGCCGCGAGGCCCGCGGGGATCGATCGGCGGATCCAGTCGAAATCATGGGTCGCGAAGCCGGTCCCGGTGACGATGTAGTAGCGGTCGGCGGCGAGCCGCACCGCTGTCAGATCGCACTCGATGCCGCCCTTGGCGTTCAGCATCTGCGTATAGACGACACTGCCGACGGGCTTGACGACGTTGTTGGCAGCGATCCAGGACAGCGCCGCCTCGGCGTCGCGGCCGACCAGCAGCGCCTTGGCGAAGCTGGTCTGGTCGAACAGAGCCGCAGCCTCGCGACAGGCCCGATGCTCGCGCCCCACCGCCTCGAACCAGTTCGGCCGCGCGAAGGAGGGGCGTTCCTCGGACCGTTCGCCCGCCGCAAGATCGGCAAACCAGTTCGGCCGCTCGAAGCCCATTTTCTCGCCGAAGCAGGCGCCCTTGGCCTGGAGCCGGTCGTAGAGCGGCGAGCGGCGCAGCGGCCGGCCGCTGGAATATTCCTCGCCCGGCCAGGCGATGCTGTAATGCCGCGCGTAGGCTTCGAGCGTGCGCGTGCGGGTCCAGGCCGGATCGCGATGGTTGCGGCCGAAGCGCCGGATGTCGACGGGCCAGAGATCGAACGGCGGCTCGCCGTCTGCGACCCATTCGGCGAGCGCCATGCCGGCCCCGCCGGCGGACGCGATGCCGAACGCGTTGAAGCCGGCGCCGACGAACAGGTTCCGCACTTCCGGCGCCTCGCCGATGATCCAGTTGCCGTCCGGCGTGAAGCTTTCGAGGCCGTTGATCATCTGCTTGATGCCGACCTCGGCCAGCACCGGCACGCGGCCGAGACTCAGCGTCATGATCGGCTCGAAATGATCCCAGTCGTCGGCGAGCAGGCGGAAGGCGAAATCCCCGGGCACCTGGCCTCCGGCCCAGGGGATCGGGTTCGGCTCGTAGCCGCCCATCACCAGGCCGCCGACTTCCTCCTTGTAGTAGGTCAGGCGATCGGGATCGCGCAGCGTCGGCAGGCCCGCCGTCACGCCGGCGATGGCCTCGGTCACGATATATTGGTGATGGACGGCGGCGAGCGGCACGGCGACGCCGGCCCGCGCCGCCAGGCCCGCCGTCCAGAGCCCGCCGCACAGCACCAGCTTGCCGCAGGCGATCCGGCGGTTTCCAACCAGGACGCCGTGCACGCGCTCGTCCTCGACCAGGATGTCGCGGACCGCGGCCCCTTCGACCAGCGTGGCGCCGGCCACGCGGGCGCCCTTGACCAGGGCCTGGGTGATGTCCGACGGACTGGCCTGCCCGTCGGTGGGCAGGAAGGCAGCACCCACCACATCGTCGACATTCATGATCGGCCACAGGACCTGCGCCTCGGCCGGCGACAGCAGGTGCATCTCCAGCCCGAAGCTGCGCGCCGTCGTCGCCTGCCGCTTCACCTCGATCCAGCGGTCGGCATTGCAGGCGAGACGCAGGCCGCCATTGCGCTTCCAGCCCGTGGCATAGCCGGTCTCGGCCTCGAGCCGGTCATAGAGCTCGACGGAATAGCCCAGTAGGCGGGTGATATTGGCGTTGCTGCGCAACTGGCCGACCAGTCCGGCCGCATGCCAGGTCGAGCCCGACGTGAACTGATGCCGCTCCAGCAGCAGCACATCCAGCCCGCGCTTGGCCAGATGATATGCCGTCGAACAGCCGATGATGCCGCCGCCGACGATGATGATGTCGGCGCTCGTCGGCAACTCGCTCATGACCGGCTCCCTTCCTCGAACTCAGTCCATGCCGCCTCGAACCGGGCAAGGTATGAGGCGGCATAGGCGGCATAGTCGAAATCCAGTGCCGCATGGCGTTCCGAGACGAGGCCCCACAGCGTCTCGCGCAGCAGCGACGCGCAGCGCATGGCGCGGAAGCGCCGACGCAGCTCGTCGTCGGCCGGCCGTCCGAAATAGGCTTCGAGCAGCGCCTCGTCTTCGGCGGCGCTGAAGCCGGCATTCGACGACAGGCCGCCGAGATCGAACAGCGGCGTGTTGAACCCCGCATACTCCCAGTCGACCAGCCACAGGCGTTGCCCGTCATCGATGAAATTGGCCGGCAGCAGATCATTGTGGCCGAGCACCAGCGCGATCGGTCCGACCACCTGCTCGAGCCTTGCCGCGGCGGCTTGCAGGCGTGGCAGCTCCGGTACGGCCGGCCCCACCGCTTCGGCCAGGCAATGGCCGTAGTCGCGCAGGATGTGGAAGACATTGAAGGACAGGATCGGGCCGCGCAGATGCAGGGCGACTTCGTGGTGAACCCGCTGCAGCAGCGCCACGCAGCGGTCGCGATCGCCGCGAATGTGGTCCGACGTGCAGGTCCGGCCGTCGATGAAGTCGAAGACGATCACGCCCGCTGCGGCATGGATCACTGCCGGCGATATCCCCGCCGCGGCCGCGGCGCGGCTGATCGCATGCTCGTTGAAGCGCATGATGCCGTGCACCGGAATGTCGCCGCCGAGGCGCACGACCGCGCGTCGGGTCGCGTCGCGCACGAGATAATTGCGATTGGTGAGGCCGCCCGCCAGGCACTCGATCTCGACCGGCCCGTGCCAGAGCGGCAGCGCACGGACCAGATCCTTAGGATCGGAGGAGGGCGACGACGTTGGCGGCACGATGACCGGAACCTCAGAGGGCAGCCTCAGTCTATCGTTCGGCCACGGAAAAGCAACGCGAGGCCTGCTGACCGCCATCTCCAAGTGTCTGTACTGCGGCATCGGGTCCTGGCGGCTCGATCCGGCGAGCCGCTTCGCATAGGATGGGGCGGCATTGCCGGGGACGGCCCGGCCCGAACGCGGCGCATGCACCTTGCTCCGATCCCGTCACACGAATACCCGCCGCCATCGGCGCAATCGCTCCAGGGAGAGTTCGGATGAAGATCAATCGACAAGGCTCGGCGGTCTGGCAGGGCGGCCTCAAGGACGGCAAGGGCGCGATTTCGACCGACAGCGGCGCGCTCAGCGCCTATCCCTACGGCTTCGCCAGCCGCTTCGAAGGGGTGAAGGGCACCAATCCCGAGGAACTGATCGGGGCGGCCCATGCCGGCTGCTTCACCATGGCGCTGTCGCTGATCCTGGGCGAAGCCAAGCTCACGGCGGAAAAGATGGAGACGAGCGCCAAGGTGACGCTCGAGCAGGTCGAGGGCGGCTTCGCCATCACGGCCGTCCACCTGACGCTCCAGGCCAAGATCCCGGGGGCCGATCAGGCCGCCTTCGAAAAGTTGACGGGCATGGCCAAGGCCGGCTGCCCCGTCTCGAAACTGCTCAAGACCGAGATCACGCTGGACGCCACGCTGCTTGCTTGAGACGCCGGCTCAGCCAGGACTTGCCATGATGTTCGACCCCACCACTCTCACCGGGATTCATACGCTGCTGAGCCTCGTTGCGATGGGAACGGGCATCCTGGCGGTTCTCGCCCTGCTGGGGCCGCGCGTGCCGAAAATCTGGACGCACTTGTTCCTGGCGACGGCCGTGGCAACGAGCGCCACGGGCTTCGTCTTTCCGGCCACGGGGGTCCTGCGCGAGCATGTCATCGGCGCCGTCGCCCTGGTCGTGCTGGCGATGGTGATCGTCGCGCGCTTCGTGACCCATCTCGCCGGCGCCTGGCGCTGGATCTACGCCGTGGGCGTGGTTGCCAGCGTCTATCTCTTGTTCTTCGTCGCGATCGCCCAGGCGTTCCGCAAGGTCCCGGCGTTGAAGGCCATGGCGCCGACCGGGTCGGAGCCGCCCCTTGCCATTGCCCAGGTGGTGGCGCTGGTCATTTTCATCGGCCTCGGGGTCGCCGCCACGCGACTCTTCGGGCATGGTGGCGCCGCTGCCAGCCGGGCCTGACCCTTGCTCTGGAACGGCGGCAGCGCAGCGCTGTTTTGATCGTCCAGCGCGCTGTCCATCGATCCATCAGGGAGCCTGAATCATCTTCATACCGCCGGCCGTTTCGGCCGAGGCCATTTGGGCGATTTCGGGGCTGGCAACCGCGGGTGTGATCCTGCGGCCCCGGCGCCTGCCGGAAGCGATCTGGGCGGTCGCGGGCGCCTTGGCGCTCGTCCTATCGACCCTGCTGCCCTGGACCGACGCGCTCGAGGCGGTCGGGCGGGGCACCGACGTCTATCTGTTTCTGATCGGCATGATGCTGCTGGCCGAACTGGCGCGTCAGGAGGGACTGTTCGACTGGCTGGCGGCGCTCGCCACCCGGCAGGCGCGGGGCTCGCCCCGGCGGCTGTTCGGGCTGGTCTATCTGGTCGGCATCCTGGTGACCGTGTTCCTGTCGAACGATGCGACCGCGGTCGTGCTGACCCCGGCGGTCTATGCCGCCGCCCGGGCCGCCGGGGCCGAGCCGCTGCCCTATCTGTTCATCTGCGCCTTCATCGCCAATGCGGCGAGCTTCGTGCTGCCGATCTCGAACCCGGCCAATCTGGTGATCTTCGGACGCCATATGCCGCCGCTCGGGCAATGGCTGGCGCAATTTGCGCTGCCCTCAATATTCGCCGTCGCGACGACGTTCCTGGTCCTGCGCTTCACCCAGCGGTGGGCCCTGCGGCAGCCGATCGCACGCGAGGTGGCCCTGCCACGCCTGCCGCCCGGCGGTGCGCTTGCGGCCGGCGGCATCGTCGTGACGGCGCTGGCGCTGCTCGCGGCGTCGGCGCTCGACCGGCCGCTGGGCCTGCCGACCTTCGTCGCCGGCAGCGTCAGCGTCGCGGCCGTGCTGCTCTACCAGCGTGCGGCCCCATGGGACCTGCTGCGTGGCGTCTCGTGGAGCGTGTTGCCGCTGGTGGCGGGGCTGTTCGTGCTGGTCGCCGGCGTTGAACGGACGGGCGTGCTCGAGGCGCTCGCCGGCTCGCTCGCGGGGGCGGCCGAGCGGTCGGCCGCCGATGCCGCCTGGTCGGCGGGCCTGCTGTCGGCACTCGCGTCCAACCTCATGAACAATCTGCCGGTCGGCCTCGTCGCCGGCTCCCTCGGCCGGGCGGCCGACGTGCCCCTGCCGGTGACGGGCGCGCTGCTGGTCGGTGTCGACCTCGGCCCCAATCTTTCGGTCACCGGCTCGCTCGCCACCATCCTCTGGCTCGTGGCGCTCCGGCGCGAAGGGGTGCATGTCGGCGCCATGCAGTTCCTGCGCCTGGGGTTAATCGTGACGCCGCCGGCGCTGGTCCTGGCGCTCGCGGCCCTGCTGCTGTCGACGCCATGAAGGGGCGGTTCCGGCCGGCAATGCCGGAAACCGCACCCTCGCCGAAAGGGCGGAAGACCGGCTAAGGTCGCGGCTTCTTGATTGAGGGTGAGGAGGGACGATGGAAGCGACGATCGACATCCGCGAGGTCGGCCCGCAGAAGTTCGAGCTGGCGGTGACGGTCGACGGTCAGCGGTTCGAGTGCGGCAATTACCTGAACCGCGCCGCGGCCCAGCAGGCCGGCAGGCTGTTCGTCGCGCGCAAGGAAGGCGAGCAGGCCGGCCGCAAGAAGTCGCCGCGCCGGAAGTGACGGCTCGGCTTGTCACCCGTCCGAATTGATGCTTCCTTCGAAACCCTGGACCTGGACGATAGCGAGCGGTTGGGGATGAGTGACGGCGACCAGAAGGAATTCGATGCAGGCATCCTGCCGTCGCAGACGCTGCGGGCGCTGATCGCCGAGGGGGTGATCGCGGCGTCCGAGCCGATCACCGACGATCAGGTGCAGCCGGCGAGCGTCGATCTGCGGCTCGGGACCGTCGCCTACCGGGTCCGCGCCAGCTTCCTGCCCGGGCGCCAGTCGACGGTGAAGCAGCGGCTCGACACCGTCGAGATGCATGCGATCGACCTCACCGAGGGGGCGGTGCTGGAGCGGCACTGCGTCTATATCGTGCCGCTCTTGGAGCGGGTGGCGCTCAAGCCCGGCCTGACCGCGCTCGCCAATCCCAAGAGCTCGACCGGGCGCCTGGACCTATTCGCCCGACTGATCACCGATTACGGCACCGAATTCGATCGGGTCGAGGCGGGCTACACCGGCCCGCTCTATGCCGAGATCAGCCCGCGCGCCTTCAGCGTGCGCGTCCATACCGGCACGCGGCTACAGCAGCTGCGCCTGCGCCGGGGCGAGCCCAGCCACGACGATACCTCGCTTCGCGCGCTGCATCAGGCGGTGGGCTTGAACGACGCCGCACCCGGCCAGGAAAACATCAAGGGCGGTATTGCCTTCACGGTCGATATCCAGGGTGATCCCGCAACCGGTCTCGTGGGCTATCGCGCCCGCAGCCATGCCGGCCTGATCGACCTCGACCGGATCGGCCATTACGAGCCGCTCGATTTCTGGGAGCCGATCTATCGGCGCGGCGGCACCGGCATCATCCTCGATCCCAATGATTTCTATATCCTGGCATCGAAGGAATCCGTCGTCGTACCGGCGGACCATGCCGCCGAGATGCTGGCCTATGACAGCCTGGTCGGCGAATTCCGGGTGCATTACGCCGGCTTCTTCGATCCCGGCTTCGGTCTGGGCGAGACCGGGGGCGCCGGCAGCCGCGCCGTGCTCGAGGTCCGCGCGCATGAGGTGCCGTTCCTGATCGAGGACGGCCAAGTGGTCGGCCGGCTCGTCTATGAGCGGCTGACCCAGCGGCCGGACAAGCTCTACGGCCAGGGCATCGGCTCGAATTACCAGAGCCAGGGCCTGCGCCTCGGCAAGCAGTTCAAGCGCGACTAACCGGCGCGGGGATCGCAGCGGCCCGTCCATGGGTTGGAGCCGGGAAACCGCGCGCCATCGGAGGAACGTCATGCAACTGACCGATACGAAGCTATTCCGCCAGCAGGGCTATGTCGACGGCGCCTGGATCGCGGCCGACAGCGGCAAGACCGTCGCCGTCACTGATCCCGCCACCAGCGAGGAACTCGGCACCGTGCCGAACATGGGCGCCGATGAGACGCGCCGCGCGATCGAGGCGGCGAACGCGGCGCTGCCCGGCTGGCGTGCCAGGACGGCGAAGGAGCGGGCGAATATCCTCAGGAAATGGTTCGAGCTGATGATGGCGAACCAGGAGGATCTGGCGCGGCTGATGACGGCGGAGCAGGGCAAGCCGCTGACCGAATTCGGGGCGAGATCGCCTATGCCGCCTCGTTCATCGAATGGTTCGCCGAAGAGGGCAAGCGCATCTACGGCGACACGATCCCGCCTCATGGCGCCGACAAGCGTATCATCGTGCTGAAGGAGCCGATCGGCGTCTGCGCCGCGATCACGCCGTGGAATTTTCCGTCGGCGATGATCACCCGCAAATGCGGGCCGGCCTTGGCCGCTGGGTGCACCATGGTGCTGAAGCCGGCGACCGCGACCCCGTTCTCGGCGCTGGCGCTGTGCGAATTGGCCGAGCGCGCCGGGGTGCCGGCCGGTGTCTTTTCCTGCGTCACCGGCGGCGCCACCGAGATCGGCGGCGAGATGACCTCGAACCCGACCGTGCGCAAGCTGACCTTCACTGGCTCGACCGAGATCGGCAAATTGCTGATGGAGCAGTGCGCCGCGACGGTGAAGAAGACCTCGATGGAGCTGGGCGGCAACGCGCCGTTTATCGTCTTTGACGACGCCGACATCGAGCAGGCGGTCAAGGGCGCGATCGCCTCGAAATATCGGAATGCCGGCCAGACTTGCGTCTGCGCCAACCGCATCCTGGTGCAGGACGGGGTCTACGACGCGTTCTCGAAACGGCTCGCCGAGGTCGCCGGCGCGATGAAGGTCGGCAACGGCGCCGAGACCGGCACAATCATCGGCCCGCTGATCGACATGAAGGCGGTCGAGAAGGTCGAGAGCCACATCGCCGACGCGGTGCAGAAGGGCGCCAAAGTGGTCATTGGCGGCAAGCGCTCGGCCCTCGGCGGCAGCTTCTTCGAGCCGACCGTGCTCGCTAACGTCACCACCGACATGATCATCACCAAGGAGGAGACGTTCGGACCGGTCGCGCCGCTCTACCGCTTCAAGGAGGAGGGCGAGGCGGTGAAGATGGCAAACGACACCGAGTTCGGCCTCGCCGCCTATTTCTACAGCCGCGACATCGGCCGCATCTGGCGCGCCGCCGAGGCGCTCGAGTACGGCATCGTCGGCATCAATGAGGGCATCATCTCCACGGAGATCGCGCCCTTCGGCGGCGTGAAGGAAAGCGGCATCGGCCGCGAGGGCTCCAAGTACGGCATCGAGGAGTACCTCGAGGTGAAGTACTTGTGCATGGGCGGGATTTAGCAGGACTCTCGTTAAAGCCAGTCGCTCGCTGAAATGCTCTTTCTCTCGTCAGCGCCGGGCTTGACCCGGCGATCCACGTGGACCCCCGGGTCAAGCCCGGGGGTGACGGAGAGAGGGAGCTTTGTTAATCCACCGCGGCCGGCGGTGCGCTTTCTGCCGGCACCGGTGCCGCCGCAACGGCCTTCGTGAAGATCTCGACCAGGATCCGCTGATCCTCGGCTGACAATGCGCGCATCCAGGGCGCGGGCTCGCGGATGCGCGCGAGGAGGCGGTTGCGGAAGGCTTGGCCCGCGCGCGTGAGCGAGACTTGCTTGACGCGGCGGTCACCCTGGCCTGGTCGCCGCTTCACGAGGCCGCGCGCCTCCAGCTTGTCGATGATGCCCGTGAGGTTCGAGGGGCCGCAGCCGATGGTGGCGGCAACCTCGCTCATCTGCTGCGGCCGCTCGGGGTCCATGAAGATCAACGTCATCGCCTGAAAGGCCGAGAGGCCGAAGCTCACGGCGCCGCTCTTGATCCAGGCGCGGTGACTCATGAGCAGCCGGAAGAAGACCTGTGGCAACTCCCGGGCCACCGGATGAGTGCTCATTGCTGGGGCCGGCCGGCGGGGAGTGGAGGATCGTGCAGGCATTCCAGATACTTCACACCGTGAACTATTTTAATTGACAGTTAAAAG
>DATGEK010000051.1:0-5551 GCA_035310205.1 Aliidongia sp. | reverse complement strand
ACGCTCGACCTCGCCGCCGAAATCGGCTTTGCCCAGGCTTATTCGTTCAAATATTCACCGCGACCGGGCACCCCGGCATCGGCCGAAAAGCAGCTCCCTGAGCCGATTAAGGAAGAGCGGCTTGCCGCGCTACAGGAGCTGTTGCGGGAGCAGCAGCGCGCGTTCAACGACGCGGCCGTCGGCACGACGATGCCGGTACTGTTCGAGAAGCTGGGCCGACACGCGGGTCAGCTCGTCGGACGCAGTCCCTGGTTCCATCCGGTCCATGCCGACGCCGAGCCCGATCGGATAGGCACAATCGTGCCGGTGCGGATCGTCGGGGTGCGCTCCAACAGCCTTACCGGGGTCGTGGACGGTGTCCGGGTGGCGGCGCAATGAGCGCGGTCTCGCCCGATCTCGTCGGCAACCCGCCGGGTGCGCGCGCCCAGATCGAATTCGACGACAATTTGCTGCTGCCGCTGCTTTACGGCGAGCGTGACGCGCATCTCGACCAGATCGAGCGCCAGCTTGGCGTCGCGCTGGTGCCGCGCGGCAACCGGTTGGCGATCTCCGGCACAGCCTCGGCCACTGAGATCGCGCACCTCGCGCTGTCGCGCCTCTACGAGCAGGTGAAGCGCGGTCAGGAGGTGGATATCGCGGCGGTCGATGCCGCCTTACGGTTCGCGCAAGCGGAGCGCGACGACAAAAATCTGAGCCTGTGGCGTGAGGATGCCAGTTTCCGCACCCGCAAGCGCCGCATCGCCGCGCGCACCGCGGGCCAGGCGCTCTACGTCAAGGCAATGCGCGAAAACGAGCTGGTCTTCGGCCTCGGTCCCGCCGGTACCGGCAAGACCTACCTGGCCGTTGCCGTCGCCGTCGACATGCTGATGACCGGTCAGGTCCAGCGCATCATCCTGTCGCGCCCCGCGGTCGAGGCCGGCGAGCGCCTGGGCTTCCTGCCCGGCGACCTCAAGGACAAGGTCGATCCCTATCTGCGACCGCTCTACGACGCGCTGCACGACATGCTGCCGGCCGAGCAGATCCTGAAGCGGCTCGGCAATGGCGACATCGAGGTCGCCCCGCTCGCCTTCATGCGCGGCCGGACGCTGGCCCATGCCTTCGTCATCCTGGACGAGGCACAGAACACCACGCCGGTGCAGATGAAGATGTTCCTGACCCGGCTCGGCGAAGGCTCGCGCATGGCAGTGACCGGCGATCTCACCCAGATCGACCTGCCACGCGGCACCCAATCAGGGCTGAGGGACGCGCTCGACACGCTCGACGGCGTCGAAGGCGTCGCGACCATCCGCTTCGGCGAGGACGACGTCGTCCGCCATCCGATGGTCCAGCGCATCGTCCATGCCTACAACGCCCGGGATCGCGAGCGCACCGCCGCCCGCCATGACGAGGCCCCGGCGGGGGAACCGGATCCGGCGCCATGAGCGACACCCCGATCGCCGCCGAGGACGACCCGATCAGCGTTTCGGTCGAGGCGGAAGGCTGGCGGACTGCCCTGCCCGAGACCGAGCGCTGGATTGCCGGGCTGGCCCGCCGCACGCTGGAGGCGGCCTGCCCCGGCATCGGGCCGGCCGGCATCAGCATCCTCCTGGCCGACGATGCCGCCGTCCATGAGCTGAACCGGACCTGGCGCGGCAAGGACAGCCCGACCAACGTGCTGTCCTTCCCCGCGACCGAAACCGCCGAGGGCGAGGTGCCGGAACCGGAATTCGCCGGCGTACCGCTCGAACTGGGCGACATCGCGCTTGCGTACGAAACCTGCGCGCGCGAATCTGAGTCCCAGGGCAAGCGGTTCGCCGACCATGTCGCCCATCTCGTGCTGCATGGCGTGCTGCATCTTCTGGGCTATGATCATCTCGACGAGGATGAAGCCCAGCGAATGGAAGCGCTGGAGATCCGTATCCTGGCCGGGCTCGGCATCGCCGATCCTTACGAGACGGAGCTGGCAGGCGCGATCGATGACTGACGCCTCCTATTCCAAGACACGCGACGGCGAGCCGCCGAGCCTGTGGGACCGGTTGAAGCGCTGGACCAGCGGGGGTACCGCCGAGATCACCGACGGCGAGGCCGCGGAGGCCGAGGCGTTCGACAATCATGAGCGCGCGCTGATCGAGAACGTCCTGAAGCTGCGCGATCTCGCCGCCTGGGACGTGATGGTGCCGCGCGTCGACATCGTCGCGGTCGAGCTGGGCACGCCGTTCGCCGATGTCGTGAAGCTGCTGATCGACGAGGGCCATTCGCGCCTGCCGGTCTACGAGGAAGACCTCGACCACATCGTCGGCATGGTCCATGTCAAGGACGTGCTGGGCTATGTCGCCACCGGCAAGACGGCACCGCTGCAACGCCTGCTGCGCAAGGTGCTGTTTGTCGCCCCCTCCTCGCGCGTACTCGATCTTCTGTCGCAGATGCGCCAGCAGCGCGTCCACATGGCCTTCGTGGTCGACGAATTCGGCGGCATCGACGGACTGATCACCATCGAGGACCTGGTCGAGGAAATCGTCGGCGACATCGAGGACGAGCATGACGAGACCGAGCCGGCCCATATCCTGGAGCGGGCCGACGGCAGCCTGATCGTCGACGCGCGCACGCCGATCGAGGAATTGGAAACCGCGCTCGAGACCCGCCTGCTGCTGCCCGATGCCGAGGAAGAGGTCGATACCGCCGGCGGCCTGATCTTCATGCTGGCCGGGCATGTGCCGCTGCGCGGCGAGCGGATCGAACATCCGGCCGGCTTCGTCTTCGAGGTCGTGGACGCCGACCAGCGGCGTGTGCGCCGGCTGCGCGTCCGGCGCGCGCCCAAGGTCGAACCGGCCGGCGATGACATCTGAAGACGTCCAACTGCGCGCCGGCCTCGCCTTCGGCGGCGCCCTGCCCCGCCTTGCCCGCCGCATCGGCCAGGCCGGCGGCTGGCGCCGCGCCGGGCTCGCCCTGCTGTTCGGCATGCTGGCCGCGGCCGCGATGCCGCCCTTCAACTTGGCACCGACGCTGTTCCTGGCCTTTCCGGGCCTGATCTGGCTGATCGACGAGCGCCCCGGATGGCGCGGCGCCTTCGCCGACGGCTTCCTGTGGGGCCTGGGCTTCTATATCCCCAGCCTCTATTGGACGACCGAAGCGCTCTTCGTCGACATCGGCCAATTCTGGTGGATGGTGCCGTTCGCGCTTGTGGGCTTGCCGGCGCTCCTGTCGCTGTTCAACGGGGCGGCGACCGCGCTTGCCCGCCGTTTCTGGCAGCCGGGCATCGGCCGCATCCTGGCGCTGGCCGCGGCCTGGAGCCTGTTCGAGTGGCTGCGCGGCCATGTGCTGACCGGCTTTCCCTGGGTCCTGATCGGCTATACCTGGTCCGCGAGTGCCGCACCCCTGCTGGCCGGCCTGCAGTCGGTCTCGCTCATCGGCATCTATGGCGTGAGCTTTCTCACCGTCCTCGTCGCGGCCTTGCCGGCGCGGCTCGGCGATGCCGGCCGACCGATCCTGGCCCCGGCCCTCGGCCTCGCCGGTCTTGCCGCGGCGCTGCTGTGGGGCGGCTTGCGCCTTTCCGACGGGCCCGACCCGCTCATCGCCGGCGCGACGCTCCGCCTGGTGCAGCCGGCCTTCGAGCAGACCGCGGTCTCGACCCAGGCGCTGGAGCAGCAGCGCTTCTACCAGTTGCTGGCGCTCGCGCGCAGCCCGGGGGCGGACAAGGTCACCGCCCAGATCTGGCCCGAAGGCGCGGTCGGATTCCCGCTCAACCGGGACGCCAACACCCGCGCCGCCATCGCATCGGTCGTGCCGAAGAACGGCCTGGTCATCACCGGCACCATTCGCGTGCAGCCGGGGCCGGGCAACGATGTCCAGGCGTGGAACAACATCTCCGCGGTCGACGAAACCGGGACGCTGGTCTCGAGCTACGACAAGTTCCACCTGGTGCCGTTCGGCGAATACGTGCCGCTGCACAAATACCTGCAGTTCAACCAGATCGTCGCCCGGCGCTTCGATTTCTCGACCGGGCCGGGGCCCTCGACCGTGGCGCTCGGGTCCCTGCCGCCCGCCGGGCCGATCATCTGCTATGAGGCGATCTTTCCCCATGAGGTGATCGACGAGGAGCACCGGCCGGGCTGGATCCTCAACGTGACCAACGACGCCTGGTTTGGCACCTCGACGGGCCCCTACCAGCATTTCGCCATCGCCCGCACCCGCGCCGTCGAAGAGGGCCTGCCGCTGGTCCGCGCTGCCAATACCGGGATTTCGGGCGTGGTCGACGCCCATGGCCGGGTGCTGGACAGCCTCGGTCTCGGACGCTCGGGCGTGCTCGACGTGCCGCTGCCGGCCGGACTGCCGGACGCCACCCCCTATGGCCGCTGGGGCGACACGATTTTCTTCTTGCTCATTTTTGTCACAGGCGGAGTGGCCGTTACCCTGGCCCGCCGACGCTGAAACGCGAGAGGCCTCTAAGGAACCGAACCTTCTTCGATGCGTTGGAACTGACGGACGCGTGCTTCCGTGACCCTTTCATCATCGTCAGGTTGTTGGTTCATGGCTCAAAATCTCTCCGGTGCTCCGCCGCGCAAACCACCTGTCCGGCGTCGTCCGAAGCTCGATCGGCCGAATCCGATCGACGTTCATGTCGGCGCGCGTGTCCGCCTGCGGCGCACGTTGCTCGGCTTGTCGCAGGAGAAATTGGGTGAGGCGATCGGCCTGACCTTTCAGCAGGTGCAGAAATACGAGCGCGGCGCCAACCGCATCGGCGCCTCGCGCTTGTGGGAATTGTCCGGCGTGCTCGACGTGCCGGTTCAGTTCTTCTTCGGCGAGATGAGCTCCGACACCATCGCCGCCATGCGCCAGATACAGGAGAGCCACGGCCTGGTGCCGCCGCCGGCGCCCGCCTTCGAGGCCGAACCGATGGCCCGGCGCGAGACGCTGGAACTGGTCCGGGCCTATTACCGGATCAGCGATTCCGGGGTGCGCCGCCGCCTGTTCGAGCTGGCAAAATCGCTCGCCCTGCCGGACGACGAGGACGCGTCGCACAACTGAGCCCCGCACGCCCGCGGCACCAAAACCCTTGACGGGAAGCAAGCCGGTCTCGCAAGAAAGACCGCCGCCAACGTGATTGGCGACTTGGGCAGACGTGCGCCCACCGGTCGGCAAGGGGCCGACGTCAGGGCAAGCCGTCATCTGAGAGAGGTTGACCTTGGTCAAGACCGACTACGTTTTCACCAGCGAATCCGTTTCCGAAGGCCATCCGGACAAGGTTTGCGACCGGATCTCGGATTCGATCGTCGATCTGTACCTGGGTGCCGATCCGCAGGCCCGCATCGCCGTCGAGACCCTGGCCACGACCAACCGCGTCGTGCTGGCCGGCGAGGTCCGCGGCCCCGCCTCGGTCACGTCGGAACGCCTGATCGAAACCGCCCGCCAGGCGATCAAGGACATCGGCTACGAGCAGGACGGCTTCCATTGGAAGAACGCCTCGATCGAATGCCATGTCCATGAGCAGTCGGCCGACATCGCGGTCGGTGTCGACGCCGCCGGCAACAAGGACGAAGGCGCAGGCGACCAGGGCATCATGTTCGGCTACGCC
>DATGEK010000050.1:0-23484 GCA_035310205.1 Aliidongia sp. | reverse complement strand
ATGGCGCTGCTCGCGATCAGTGGCACGCCCGCCTTGGCGAGTGCCGCGGCGGCGGCCGGCGAAGCGGCGTTCTTGGCGATCAGCCGGCAGCGACGCGGCACCAGGGCCTTCAGCAGCCGGCCGACGGCGGTGGCCGGATTGTCGCCGAGCAGCCGGGCCTCGATCGTGACCAAGGGCGCCGTGACCGGCAGATGGGCGATGAAGCCGGGATCGACCGTCGGCAACTCGAACGCGACGGCACGGAACAGCGACGAGACCATCATGGTGACGTCGGTCAGCCGGGCCCGCGCCGTGTCGCGGCTCAATTCGCGGATCTCCACGACCAGCCGCTTCTTGCCGGGGCCGCCGAGCGTGCGGGCGACATTCAGCCAATGTTCGGCATCGCGCCGGAGCGTGAGGGTGGCGAGCCGTACCGGCGTCAGGATCAGGTCGGTGCGGTCCTGCTTCAGTTCGGCCAGCACACGCTCCGCGGCGCCGGTCAGCAGCAGCAGCTCGGTCTGCGGGACATATTCGAAATGGCCGAGCGCCTGCAGCGTCGATTGCGCCCCTTCGAGATCCGCCGGCAGCCGCGTCAGCACGATCGGTGCTGGATGGTTGGTATCGGTCCTGACGGTCTGGAACAGCACCTCGGCCGTCGTCAGCTTGGCGCGCATCGCCTTGACGGCGGCATCTTCGAGCCGCTTGCGCTCGCGCGTCAGCCGGGCCTCGAGCGCATTGACGATGGCGTTTTCCGGCATCACGTCCTCGAGCTCGACCTCGACGGTCGTGGCGAAGCCGGTCACGTCGGTTTCGGCCATCTCCGGGAATTCGCCGACCAGCTTTTCCCGGATTTCGGTCGCGATCGTGCGCGCCTTGAATTGCGCCTCGGACTCGTCCAGCTCGGTAAAGCAGACGAGAAATCCGTCGTCGGCGGTTCGGCTGAACACGTCGGTGGCACTCAGGTGCTTGCGCAGGATGTTTTCGGCCGCCTGAAACGACCGCTCCGCCACGGCGGGCCAGCGCTCGCCCAGTGCCGCGCGGACCTCGGCCAGCCCGACCATCTGGACCTTGCCGGCGACCACGGTGCCTTGCTTGCCGGCGCCGTGCAGCGCCCGCCGCACGGCCTGCTCGAAGCTCTTGTCGACCGGCGTTTCCGTGCGCTCGATCAGCATCATCACGCGATAGGGCCTGCCGTCCGGCTGCGGAATGGTCGTCACCACGATCTCGCCCGGCAGCACATCGCCCTTGCGATAGCGCAGCCGGACGGACATCCGGCAGGTCATCTCGTCGCCCAGCGCCAGCTGCCGCTCGACCGTCGGCCGGTCTGCCGGATCGAGGATCTCGGTGTACGGCTTGCCGATCAGGTCGAACACGCTCCAGCCGAACTGGCGGGTGACGGCCGTGTTGACCATGGCGAAGCGGCCGTGGTCGTCGATCACGCCCAGCGCCTGGTCGAGCACGCCGAAGACCGAGGCGAGCAGCCGCTGGGTCGTCTCCCGCTCCGACTCCGCCCGCTTGCGCGCGGTGACGTCCCGGCCCATCCGCACGAAATGGGTCGGCGTGCCGGCCGCGGACAGGATGGCGATGGTGCTGATCTGCATCCAGTGCAGCTTGCCGGCCTTGGTCGTCGCCTGCGTCTCGATCTCGACCGGCTGGCCGGACCGGGCGGCATCGCGCATCTGGTCGATCAGATGCGGCAAGGCCTCTGCGGGATAAAGCATGCCCAGGCGCTGCCCGATCAATTCCTTGGCGGTATAGCCCGACACGCCCTCGACCGCATCGTTGGCATGCTGGATGATCGGACCGCCGGGGGCGTCGAGCTCGGCATTGGTGATGAGGATGGTCTCTTTGGCCTTCGCGACGAAGGTCCGAAGAAGCGACAGGAGCTCGGGATCCGATAACGCCTTGCCAGCCATTTCTTCCCTTTCGACCGAAGGCGCCGACGGTGAGACGGCGGTCTCGAATTCGCGGCTTCGAAACGACGATGGCAGACTATAGGAGGGCGCTTATTAATTCATCGGAAAGATGAATTTTCGAAGGAATTCGCCTCAGGCGTGTCCGGACTCGATCGACAGCATGCGGGCGTCGATGCCCAGCCGCCCGATCGCGCGTTCCCACTTCGTGTCGTGGATCTCGTCGAACACGATCGCCTCGTCGGCCGGCGCGTGCAGCCAGCTGTTGGCCTGGATCTCGACATCGAGCTGGCCGGGGCCCCAGCCGGCATAGCCCAGCGCCAGCAGCGTCTGGCGCGGGCCGGTGCCGTGGCCGATGGCGCGCAGGATGTCGAGCGTCGCGGTCAAGGCCAAGTCGTGGCCGACGACCAGCGTGCCCTCCTCGACGTAGTCGCAGCTATGCAGCACGAAGCCGCGCGCGGTTTCGACCGGGCCGCCGAAATGCACCTTGGTCGGCTTCAGCTCGGTGTCGGCCTCGACCGACAGATGCTCCATCAGCTCGGGCACGGTCAGGCTGTCGAGCGTCTTGTTGATGACCAGGCCCATGGCGCCGTCCGAGGTATGGGCGCAGAGATAGATCACCGACTTATGGAAGCGGATGTCGCGCATCTGCGGCATGGCGATGAGCAGCTGCCCCGTGAGGTAGCCGGTGGCCGGCGCCTCGGGGCTCGCTTGCTTGGTCGTCGTCGGGATGGCGGTGCGTCGCATCCTTAAACAGATAACCCCGCACCCCCACGCTCGCAAGCGGCAAGGGCGGCGATGGCCGGATCGCGACAAGTTGAACCTGGACTCGTGCGTCGTTGCGGTAGAAGAAGGGCATCATGATTTCACGGTTCTTGCCCTCCCTCTTCGCCCTGGCACTGCTCGTCTGCGGTTCGGCCCGGGCGGAGGATTACGCGTCGGATTGGGGGCGCACCGACCAGGGCGCCGCCCGTCTGGTCGTCTCTCCCGCCAAGGACGGGGCGTTGCGCCTCGGTCTCGATTTCCAGCTCCAGCCCGGCTGGAAGATCTACTGGCGCTCGCCCGGCGACGCCGGCCTGCCGCCGTCGGTCGACTGGACCGGGTCGGAGAATGCCGCGGTCGGCGATTTCGCCTGGCCCGTGCCCGACCGGTTCGAGCTGCTCGGGCTCGAAACCTTCGGCTACGAGGGCGAGACCGTGCTGCCGGCGGCGGTCACGGTGCCGCATCCGGGCGAACCGGTCCATTTGAAGGCGGCGGTCGAGTTCCTCACCTGCCGCGAGCTGTGCGTGCCGAACGACGTGACGCTCGATCTGGCCCTGCCGGCCGGGCTCGAAGGCCCTGGTCCCTATGGCGAGCTCATCGACAGCTACCAGACGCGGGTGCCGGGCGACGGCAGCGCCGGCGGCCTGACCATCGAGGCGGCGTCGGTCGGCGGCGCCGGCAAATCGGCCCGGCTCGACCTCGCCCTGCGGGCGACGCCGGCCATCGGCCGTCCCGACGCGATCGTCGAGGGCGCGTCACCCGTCGTGTTCGGGCCGCCGACCATGGCCTCGGGCGGCCTCGAGACCCATCTGGTTCTGCCGGTGCTCGACGGCGCCGACGCGCTCGCCAAGCTGGTGGGCAAGCCGCTGACCGTCACGGTGATCGACCGGACGGCACCGGCGGAGCAGCCGCGCGCCGCGACCGTCACCCTCCCGGCCGTGCCGCTGGCCGACACCGGCCCGGGGATCGCCGATCTGCTGCTGGTGCTGGCGATTGCGGTGCTGGGCGGCTTCATCCTCAATTTCATGCCCTGCGTCCTGCCGGTGCTGTCGATCAAGCTCCTGGCGCTGATCGGCGAGGCGGGGCAGGGGCGGCAGCGCCTGCGCGCCAGCTTCCTCGCGACCGCAGCCGGGATCCTTGCCTCATTTCTCGTCATGGCAGCGGCGCTGGTCGCGGCGAAGTCGGCCGGCCTGTCGGTCGGTTGGGGCGTGCAGTTCCAGGAGCCGGTGTTCCTGGCGGCGCTCGCGGCCCTCGTCACCTTGTTCGCCTGCAATCTCATGGGCTGGTTCGAGATCCAGCTGCCCTGGTGGCTCGCCGGCCGGCTGCAGGGCGGCGGCGGGTCGCTCGCCGGCAGCTTCCTCTCCGGCGCCTTCGCGACCCTGCTGGCGACCCCTTGCTCAGCACCGTTCCTGGGCACCGCCGTGGGCTTCGCGCTCGCCAGCGGCCCGGCGGACATCTTCATCATCTTCGCCTGCCTCGGCATCGGCCTGTCGCTGCCCTACCTGGTCGTGGCGGCGGTGCCGGCGCTCGCGCGCTTCCTGCCGCGTCCGGGTCGCTGGATGCTGACCCTGCGTCGGATCCTGGGCCTGCTCCTCGCGGGAACCGCGCTCTGGCTCGTCTGGGTGCTGAGTGAGCAGGCCGGTGTCGTTGCCGCCGGCGCGGTCGCGGCCCTGGGCCTGGCGGCGACGCTGGCGCTGGCGCTCGGCCATCGGCTGCCGCGGCTCGGCCGCGTGCCGGCCCTCGCTTCCGCTCTGCTGCTCGTCGGCATGCTGGCGCCGCCGGCCTTCCTGGTCCGGTCCGGAGCCGCGGCGGCGCTCGATGCCGGCTGGGCGCGGTTCGACCAGGCGGCGATCGCGCCCGCCGTCGCCAAGGGGCAGGTCGTGTTCGTCGACGTCACCGCCAGCTGGTGCCTGACCTGCCAGGTCAACGAGCGGCTGGTGCTGGACAAGCCCGACGTGAAGGCGTCGCTGAGCGCCAGCGACGTCGTCGCCATGCGCGCCGACTGGACGCGGCCCGATCCGGCCATCGCCGATTTCCTGAAGCGCTACGGCCGCTACGGCATCCCGTTCAACGTGGTCTACGGACCCGGCGCACCCGACGGTCTGCCGCTGTCGGAGGTGCTGACCACGGATGCGGTCGAGGCGGCTCTCGCCAAGGCCAAGGGTGGCGCCAAATCCTGAACGCGTGATTTTGTCAGGCGCCGCGGCTAAGGTCGCGGGCGCGCAGCCCTGTTCTGCCCATTACATCCAGCAAAGAGGACCCACGAGCCATGACGATCAAGGTCGGTGAGAAGATCCCGTCGGTGAAGCTCAAGTACATGACGGTCGACGGCCCGAAAGACGCCCTGTCGGACGAGCTGTTCGCCGGCAAGAAGGCCGTGCTGTTCGCACTGCCCGGCGCCTTCACGCCCACTTGCTCGGCCAAGCATGTGCCGAGCTTCGTGAATAATTTCGATGCGCTCAAGGCCAAGGGCGTCGAGCTGATCGCCTGCCTGTCGGTCAACGACGCCTTCGTCATGGGCGCGTGGAGCCGGGATCAGAAGGCCGAGGACAAGGTCGTGATGCTGGCCGACGGCAATGCCGATTTCACCAAGGCCGTCGGGCTCGACGCCGATTATTCGGCCTATGGCATGGGCACGCGCTCGCAGCGCTACGCCATGCTGCTCGACAACGGCGTCGTGAAGGTGCTGAACGTCGAGAAGCCGGGCGCCTTCGAGGTCTCGAACGCCGAGACCATCCTGGCGGCCCTCTAAGCTAACCGCTCCTGCGACCCTCACCCTCTCGGCTCACGCGGGTCCCTCCCTCTCCCGCTTGCGGGAGAGGGTTGGGGTGAGGGTGCTTCAAGCGGATGAGGTCAGACGGCGGCCTTCGCCCGCGCCGCCTCGCGCGCCTCGACGACGCCCTGGCGGGCCAGCGCGTCGGCACGCTCGTTCTCGGGATGGCCGGCATGGCCCTTGACCCAGATCCATTCGATCTGATGGCCCTTCAAGGCCTCTTCGAGCGCCAGCCACAGATCGATGTTCTTCACCGGCTTCTTGTCGGCCGTTTTCCAGCCGTTGCGCTTCCAGCCGTGGATGAAGCGCGTGATGCCGTCCTTCAGATACTGGCTGTCCGTGTGCAGCTTAACGAGGGCCGGCCGCTTGAGCGCGCCCAGCGCCTGCACCGCGGCGGTCATCTCCATCCGGTTGTTGGTCGTCGGCATCTCGCCGCCATGCAGTTCCTTCTCGACGGCGCCGTAGCGCAGGATGGCGCCCCAGCCGCCGGGGCCGGGGTTGCCGCTGCAGGCCCCGTCCGTGAAGATCTCGACGGTCGGCAATTCACTAGAGTCCATAATCTTCCGCGTGGCTGATCGTTCTGTGGAAACGCATTTTCTGCAGATATTCGCGCGGGTCCTTGGGCCTGACCAAGGCACCCGGCTGCTGGTTCAGCCAGTCATAGAGCCTGGTCAGGAGAAAGCGAAGCGCGCTGCCGCGGGCCAGTACCGGCAAGGCCAGCCGTTCGGCCTCGCTCAAGGGGCGGCGCGCCTGATAGGCCTGGACCAATGCCGCCGCCTTGGCCGGGTTGAACCGGGCCTCGTCGTCGAAGCTCCAGGCGTTGAGGCAGATCGCCAGGTCGTAGGCCAGGAACTCGGTGCAGGCGAAATAGAAATCGATGACGCCCGACACCGCTTCGTTGCGGAAGAACACATTGTCCGGGAACAGGTCGGCGTGGCAGACGCCGATCGGCAGGTCGCGGGGCCAGGCGGCCTCGAGATCCGCCAGCTCGTCCGCGAGCTCAGCGGCGAGCCCGGGCGCCACCTCATCGGCCCGCTCCCTTGTCGCCTCGACCAGGCGGCGCCAGCCCGGCAGCGCCAGGTCGTTGCTGCGCCGCATCGGGAAATCGGCCCCGGCCAGATGGAAGCGCGCGAGCGCGTCGCCGACGCCGGCGCAGTGGAACGGCTCGACCGTGCGCGGCCACAGGCCCTCGAGGAAGCTGATCAGCACCGCCGGACGCCCGCACAGCCGGCGGAGCGCGGCACCGTCGCGCGCCTTGATCGGCGTCGGGCAGACGAAGCCGCGCGCGGCCAGATGCTCCATCAGGCCCAGGAAGAACGGCAGGTCCTGCTCCTTCACGCGCTTCTCGTAGAGCGTCAGGATGAAGCTCGCCTGCTCGGTCTGGATCAGGTAGTTGGAATTCTCCACCCCCTCGGCGATGCCTTTGCAGGACAAGACTGCGCCGAGGTCATACTCGGCGACGAAGCGGGTCAGTTCACCGTCCGAGACATCGGTATAAACGGCCATAGTGCGCGTGGGGCTCCAGGGAGGCGTCGGAAGTCAGCGCCGGATCCGATCCGGGCGAGGGGCGCCATTGAACGGCATCCGGGGGCGGTTGAACAAGGCCGAACTCTACGGGCGGCCGCCCGTGCCCTTGTGCGGACCGGCGTCGCCCCCTACAATCCCGCCCGCTTCTCCTCATGGTGCATCTCGCACCGACCGGCCGGTCCACCCACGACAGCCCAACGCGATCTAGGTCATCCATGCCCGTTCAGTCTTCCATCCGCCGCACGCTTGCGCGACGCCTGGCGCCTCTCGCGCTGATCATCGCCGTCGGGGGCGCACTTTCCGGCTGCAGCTGGTTTCGCGGCGATTATGACGACGGCAAATGCCCGGTCGTCGCCATTCCCGACGATCTGTCCCATGTGACCCAGTTCAAGGGGCCGGGCACCGACTTCGCCAATGCGACGGTGACGGCGCTGCTGACCGACATCAAGGGCGGCTGCACCTTCGACAAGGGCGGCGTCACGGTCGACATGAACGTCTCGCTGGTGGCACGGCTGGGCCCGGCGGCGACCGACCGCAATGCCGACTTCGCCTATTTCGTCGCGATCCTGAACCAGGACGGCAAGATCGTGGCGAAGCAGCTGTTCCCGGCGCCGATCGCCTTCGCCGAGGGCCAGTCGCGCCGCGGCTCGATCGAATCGATCACCCAGCGCATCCCGCTCCAGGATTACCACGACGCCGGCAAATATCGCGTCGAGGTCGGCTTCCAGCTGAGCCAGGAGGAACTGACCTACAATCGCGGCGGCCACTGACCCTTATGGCGATTTCGGCGGCGGTCGCCGCCGGATCGCCCGCCGCGCCCCGCGGGCCAGCGACTTCAGGCGCCGGCGGATGCTGAGCCCGTCGAGCGGGTCGCGCTCGGGCTCGAGCACCACGCCGATCTCGGTAATGCGGTCGCCGTCGAGGTCGCGCACGACCAGGTCGACCAGCCCCAGATGCACCCGGTCGCCGACGACCGGCGACCGGCCGATGCGCTGGCGCAGGAACACGCCGACGGGCTTCGCCCGGTCGCCGAGCGTGGCCGGCAGGCCGTAAAGATCGACGACGGTTGCCATCGGCACCGCCGGATCGAGCACGAAATCGCCCAGCGCCGAGTCGCTGAGCGGCCCGGCCCGCTCGGCGAACAGGCGGTTCAGCACCTCCATCGTCTCGGGCGGCGTCAGCGCCAGCACCACGTCGTTCGGGTGCAGCCGGTCCAGCTGGGCCCGGTTCATGACCACGCCGTCGCGCAGCACCGCGATCAGCCGGGTGCGCCGGGGCAGCGGTAATTGCTCGAACGACCGGTCGAGCGCCGGCGCTCCCGACGGCACGCGATAGGCCGAGATCTCGCGCGAGCCGGCGGCCGCGATCTCCAGGTCGAGCCGTTGGCCGCGATGCTTGTCGCCCGGCACTTCCAGCCGCAGCCAGCGCGCGGCCGGCGCCACGGTCCAGCCCTGCAGCACGAGCGAGGCGAGCACGACCAGGAAGGCGACGTGGAAATAGGTCTCCGACTGGGGCAGGCGGGCGAGCGTCGGTATCATGGCGAGGAAGATCGGCACGGCGCCGCGCAATCCCACCCAGGCGATGAACAGGCGCTCCTGGATGCGGAAGCGGAACGGCGTCAGGCAGATCCAGACCGCGATCGGCCGGGCGACCAGGATCAGCACCAGCGCCACGCCCAGTGCTGCCGGCGCCTGGGGCAGCAGATGGTGCGGCGTCACCAGCAGCCCCAGCATGATGAACAGCACCAGCTGGCTCAGCCACGCCATGCCCTCGTGGAAGCGCAGGATGGTCTGGCTCGATTTCAGCCGGCTGTTGCCGGCGATCAGCCCGGCCAGATAGACCGCGAGGAAGCCCGATCCGTCGATCATCTGCGTGCCGGCGAAGATGCAGAGCGCCGTCGCCATGGCCAGGATCGGCTGCAGTCCGCCGGCGAGCGTCAGGCGGTTGACCAGCTGCACCAGGACCATGCCGCCGGCGATGCCGATCGCCGCACCCAGCACCGCCTCGCGCGCCAGATAGACCAGCAGGTCGAGGAACGGCCTGCCGTCGTGGCCGGACGCAAGCGTGACCAGGGTCGTGGTCAGGAACACGGCGAATGGATCGTTGAAGCCGGCCTCGGTCTCGAGCGTGGCGGCGACGCGCTGGCTGATCTCGCGCCCGCGCTGGTGCAGCAGCAGGAACACGGCCGCGGCATCGGTCGAGGACACGATCGCGCCGATCAGCATGCCCTCGGTCCAGCCCAGATGCAGCAGGAAGACCGCGGCGCAGCCGGCGATGGTGGCGGTGATGGCGACGCCGACGCTGGCGAGCACGACCGAGGGGCCGAGCGCCAGCTTGAACACGCGCCGGCGGGTATGCAGGCCGCCGTCGAACAGAATGAGGGCAAGGGCGGCGCTGCCGATCAGATAGGCCGCACCCGTCGACGAGAAATGCAGGCCGAGCCCGTCGACGCCCGCAACCATGCCGAGTGCCAGGAAGGCCAGCAGCAAGGGTGCTCCGACCCGGCTCGACAGCACGCCGGCGACGATGCCGGCCAGCAGCAGGAGCGAGCCGATGAACACGAGCTGATGGGCCTGCTCCATGTGCCTCTCTTTCCCTTCAGTAAATCCCTTGGCCGTTTGAATCTTACGAAAGCAAATCGGGCATCAGCGTGGCATGGACAAGGCAATCTGCGAACGGTTGGTTTCGCTTTTGCCGCGATTGGCTTCGCGGTGTGTCGGATGAGATACCCATTCGTCATTCCCGCCTCCGCGGGAACGACGAAAAAGTAGAGGACAGCCTAAGCTTAGAGATACGGCAGCATCAGCCGCGCGGCCGCGTCGCGCAGGCGCCAGGGCAAGGGGCGCTTGATCAGGCGGCGGGCGCTCAGGCGCCGCCGCTGGTTGCGGATCATGAATTCGTCAAGCCGGGCCGCCAGGTCGGCGTCGTAGATCTCCATGTTCAGCTCGAAATTCAGGCGGAAGCTGCGCATGTCCCAGTTCGAGCTGCCGATCAGGCACCACAGCCCGTCGACCGTCATCAGCTTGGAATGCTCGAACGGCGGCGGGCTGCGCCAGATCTTGGCGCCGGTCGCGGCCAGCGGCCCGACCTGGGCGCGGAAGGCCCAGTCGACGACCCGATGGTCACTCTTCTGCGGCACAATGACGTCGACGCGGACACCGCGCATGGCGGCGAGGCCGAGGGCGGTCAGCATGCGGTCGTCGGGCAGGAAATAGGGCGTCATGATGCGGACCGACCGCTCGGCGCAGGCGATCGCCTGCAGCGCCAGGTATTCGATCTTTTCCAGGTCCTGGTCCGGGCCCGACGTCACGACGCGGGCGACCATGGCGCCGACCGGGTCGGGGGTCGGGAACCAGGCATCGCCGGCCAGCGTCTCGCCGGTGGTGAAGACCCAATCCTCGGCGAAGGCGTCGGTCAGCTGGGTGACGACCGGCCCCTCGATCCGGAAATGCATGTCGCGCACCAGCCCGTCCGGCCCGCTGCCCGCCGGATTGGCGCCATTGACCAGATTTTCATCGGCGATGTTGAGGCCGCCGGTGAAGCCCAGGCGGCCGTCGATGCACAGGATCTTCTTATGGGTCCTGAGATTGATGAACGGCATGCGCCAGGGCAGGTGGGAATGCAGGAAGCGGGCGACCGGCACGCCGGCGCGCTTCAGGCGGCGATAGGTGCTGGCCAGGAAATAGCCGCTGCCGACGCCGTCGATCAGCACGCGCACGGCCACGCCGCGGCGATGGGCGGCGGCCAGCGCCTCGATCACCGCCCGGCCGGCGTCATCCGCCAGGAAGATATAGCTGGAAAGCGCGATGCTGGTGCGGGCCTGGCCGATCGCCTCGATCATGGCGGGATAGGCCTCGTCGCCGTTGCGCAGGATCGCGACCCGGTTGCCGCCCTCGGCCGGTCGGCGGGTGAGGCGCCGGGCGGTGCGGTCGAGCGGCCCCAGATGGTCCGTGCGCTCGATCTGCGGCTCCAGATGGCCGCCTGAGCCGCGCCAGGGGCGCCGGGCGCGCAGGCGATGGGCGCGCCGGGTCACGCGGTTGATGCCGAACACCAGATAGAGCAGCGAGCCCAGCACCGGGGCGAGCCAGGCGATGCCGATCCAGCCGATCGAGCCGCCGATGTCGCGCTTGCGCAGCAGCACATGCAGCGTGACGGCGACCGCCAGCAGCAGATGCGCCTCGGCGAGCACCCGTCCGCCGGCATGGCCGAGATATTCCAGCACGGGGCGCGCCGCCTCCCTTCGAGAGCCGATTCCGGTCGACCGTTCCCTTATGCCATGATCCGCAAAAGAAAACCGCCCCGAGGCGTCGGCCCCGGAGCGGTTTCGAACGACAGCGACCCTCGGGGGGCCGGTTCAGTGCAGCCGCTGCGGCAGCTCTTCGATCGCCTGATCGATCAGCGCGGAACCGCGCTGCTGGTCCAGGCTCTCCTTGAGCAGCTGCCGGGTCGTCTCGACGGCCACGTCGACCGCGACATGACGCACCTCGGCCAGCGCTTTGGCTTCGGCCTGGGCGATCTTGTCCATGGTCGAGGCCTCGCGACGCTTCAGCGCCGCTTCGAGCTCGGCTTCCGCCTCGCGACCGATACGCTCGGCATCTTCCTTGGCACGGGTAACGATGCTCTGCGCCTCGGCGAGCGCGTCACGCTGCTTGCGCTGATACTCGGCGAGCGTCGCCTCGGCCTCGGCGCGCAGGCGCTTGGCTTCCTCGATCTCCGCCTTGATCCGCGCCGCCCGGGCATCGAGCCCGGAGACGATGCCGGGAGCGGCCTTCTTGATCAGGACCGCGACCGCCACCACGAAGGCAAGCGCGATCCAGAACTCGACGTCGTGGAACAATTCCATCACGCGCGGCCCTTCATCACTTGGTCGACGGTGGCGCCGATGCGGGCCTCGTCCACCGCGTCGCCGATCAGGCGGGAGGTGGCGGCACGGGCCGCCTCGACGGCGATCGTGCGGACGTTGGCCAGCGCCTCGGCCTTGGCCGATGCGATCCGGCTCTCGGCCGCGGCGGTCTTCTCGGCGAGTGCGGCCACGGCCGCGTGCTGGCGCTTGGCCGCGATCGCGGCCAACCGGTCCTTGGTCTCGTTGACCGTGGCGTTGGCCTGGGCGCGCGCGTCGGTCAGTGCCCGCTCATAGGCCTGGATGACGATATCGATCTCGGCCTTGAGCTTGGTCGCCCGGTCGAGGTCGCCGTCGATCTGATCCTTGCGGCGCTCGATGGCGGCGCCGACACGCGGCAGGGCCACCTTGGCCATCAGGAAGAAAAGGACGACAAACGTGATCGCCAGCCAGATGAGCTGCGGCGAAAACGATGTCGGGTCGAGTTGCGGCATGGCGGGCGCTCCGGAAATCCAGGTTCGTCCATCGGACAGGCCGGACGGCGCGAACGCCGTCCGACCGTCTCAGATGCTTAGGCGAAGAGGATCAGGAACGCGATCAGCAGGGCGAACAGAGCCACGGCTTCCGTCAACGCGAAGCCCAGGATGCCGACGCCGAACACCTGGTTGCGCGACGCCGGGTTCCGGGCGATCGAGCTGATCAGGGTGGCGAAGATGTTGCCGATGCCGACGCCGACGCCCATCAGGGCGATGACGGCGAGGCCTGCACCGATATACCGAGCGGCTTGAACGTCCATTTTAAGTCCTCTTGCGCAACTGTTTGTCATGAAACCGGCGCCGGTGGGGCTTGTTTGGCCACCGACGCCGATTGTGGGTCTCAAGGAAGCGAGGAGCGAGGCTTAGTGAAGCTCGATCGCGTCCTTGAGATAGAGGCAGGTCAGGATCGTGAAGACATAGGCCTGCAGGACCGCAACCAGGAACTCGAACAGGATGAGGGCGATGTTCACCGCGAACGGCAGCACGCCGAACAGGCCGAGCGCCACGGTGAAGGTGCCGAACACGAACAGCATCGTGTGGCCCGCCATCATGTTGGCGAACAGTCGGATGGACAGGCTGACCGGACGCGAGAGATACGACAGGATCTCGATCGGCACGATCAGCGGCGCCATCGCGACGGGCGCGCCATGGGGGAAGAAGAAGCCGAAGAAATGGAAGCCGTGACGGGCGAGCGCGATCAGCGTCACGGTGATGAACACCATGGCCGCGAGGGCGAAGGTCACGATGATGTGGCTGGTGAAGGTGAAGCTGTACGGGATCATGCCCAGCAGATTGCCGAACAGCACGAACATGAAGATCGTGAAGACCCACGGGAAATACTTCATGCCGGCGGTGCCGGCATTCTCATGCACCATGTTGGCGATGAACTCGTAGGCGAGTTCCGTCATCGACTGCCAGCGGCCCGGCACTAGCGCCGACTTGGCGCTGCCCAGTACCAGGAAGGCGGTGATCGCCACGACCGCGATGCACATCAGCAGCGAGGAATTGGTGAAGGACGCGTCATAGCCGGCGATATGAATATCGGCCAGACGCTCGATCTTGAACTGTTCGAGCGGACTTTCAGCCACGATACTGCTCGCCTTTGTTGATCAGAATCATTCCCGCCCCTCTTTGTCCGGTGGGCGATAGCCCGCCGCCAGACCCAGACCGTTGACCGCGCGATAGACATTCATGATGCCGGCCGCGGAGCCCAGAAAGAAAAACACGATCATCAGCCACGGCCGCGTGCCGAGCCACCGATCCAGCAGCCAGCCAGCCCCCATGGCGACGACCAACGCCGCCACCAGCTCGACACCGATCCGCATCGCCATGCTGAGGAAACGGCCCGTGGACTCGTCCCGGTTGCCGTCCCCCTCCGTTCGATTCTGTCGACGGCTGCGCGCTTCCGCTATTCGCGCCGCCAACCCTTCGAGCGGGTCGGGCTTGTCAGATTCAGGCATAGAGCCACTAGCCTTTCGGCCAAAAAGACGCGGCGGAACATAGGTGCTGCCAAAACCGGCTGTCAAGGCGAAACGCCGCAGGCCGCCGCATGGCCGGAACGCGCGGGCGCTGCTCGGTTTTCTCCCGGTTTGGGCCGCCCCGGATCAGGCGCTCTGCCGCAGCCGGTCGGCCGTCGACAGCTCGACCGAGACCAGTTGCGAAACGCCCTTCTCGGCCATGGTCACGCCATAGAGCCGGTCCATCCGCGCCATCGATACGCGGTGATGGGTAATGATGAGGAAGCGCGTGCCCGTGCGCTGGCCGATCTCGCGCACCAGCGTGATGAAGCGCTCGACATTGGCGTCGTCGAGCGGGGCGTCGACCTCGTCCAGCACGCAGATCGGCGCCGGATTGGTCAGGAACACGGCGAAGACCAGGGCCAGCGCCGTCAGCGCCCGCTCGCCGCCCGAGAGCAGCGACAGCACCTGCAGCTTCTTGCCCGGCGGGCTCGCCATGATCTCGAGCCCTGCCTGCAGCGGGTCGGTCTCGTGCTGCACCAGTTCCAGGTACGCCCGGCCGCCGCCGAACAGGCGCACGAACAGGTCCTGAAAATGGGCGTTCACCGCATCGAACGCCTGGGTCAGCCGCTCGCGCCCCTCGCGGTTCAATTGCTGGATCGCCTGGCGCAGGCGCGCGATCGCGGCGGTCAGGTCGGCCGACTCCCGGCGGATCGTCTCCAGCTCCTCGCTGAGCTGCGCCATCTCGGTCTCGGCCATCAGATTGACCGGACCGATGGCCTCGCGCTCGCGCTTCAGCCGGTCGAACCGCGCCTCCAGTTCGGCCGGGGTCTCCTCGCCCGGCTGTTCCGGGATCTCGGCGAGCGCCGGCAGCTGCGCCGGCAGGTTCTCGAACACGTCTTGGATGCGCTGGGTGGCGTTGCCCAGCGCCTCGGTCGCCTGTTCGAACCCGGCCTCGGCGCGGACCCGGTCCTCGCGCGCCTCGCCCAGAGCGCGGGTCGCGGCATCGAACGCGCGCTCGGCGTCGCTTGCGGCATTTTCCGACTGGCGCAAGCTGGCGGCGATCGTCTCGGCCGCCTCGCGGGCCTCGGCGATCCGGTCTTCCAATTCCAGGCGCTCGGCGGCCAGCTCCTCCGGCCGGATCGCCAGCTGCTCGACCTCGGCCTCGAGCGTGGTGCGCCGGGTATCGAGCTCGGCCTGCTGTGCTGCGGCACCTTCCTGGCGGTCGACCCAGGCGCGCGCCTCGATCTCGATCGAGGCCAGGCGGTTGCGCCGGTTCTGCGCGTCGCGCACCAGACGGTCGAGCTCGCGCTGCTGCAGGCTCTCCTCGGCACGCAGCCGCCCGACCTCGGCACGCAGCCGCTCGACCTCCTGCCGGTCGAGCGCCGGATCGGGCAGCGCCTGGCGCTCCTTCTCGGCCTCTTCGGTCTGGGCGTCGCTCTCGACCAGTTCCTGGGCCAGGCGCGTCTTGGCCTCGGTCGCGGCCTGGTGGCGCGCGGCGGCGGCATTGGCCTGGGCGACCAGGTTGGCCTCGGCCGTGCGTGCGGTCGCGATGCGCTGGGTGGCGCTGCGCACCGCCTCGCGCGCGGCGCGGTCCTGCGCCTGGGCGGCCTCGACCGCTTGGGCCGCGCGGCGATGGGCTTCCTGCAGGCGGGCGAGCTCGCCGGCGGCGGCTTCCCGCTCGGCCTCGAGCTCGCTCAGATGGTTGCGCTGGGCGAGGCGGGTCGCGGCGGCGCTGGGCGCGCCGGCGGCGATGGTGAGCCCGTCCCAGCGCCAGACCGCGCCATCACGGGTCGCGAGCCGCTGGCCCGGCGCCAGGTCCGGCTGCAGCCGCCGGCCGGTCTCGGCATCGGCGACGAGCCCGATGCGCTTCAGGCGGCGGGCGAGGGCGGCCGGCGCCTCGACGAAGCTGTCGAAGCCCTGGACGCCGTCGGGCAGGGGGGCGACCGGGCCGGCCTCGTCCGGCAATGCGGCCCAATGGATCGCGGCATTGGCATCGAGCGCCGCCGACAGGTCGTCGCCCAGCGCTGCACCCAGCGCCTTTTCCAGGCCCTTGCCGACGCGGACCTGGTCCAGCACGGGGGCGAAGCCCTTGGCGGTGCCGGAGGCGACGACGGCGCGCAACCCGTCGATTTCCGCCTTCAGCTTGACCGTCTGGCGCTCGGCGCTCTGGACCGGCCCACGCGCCTCGGCCTCGACGGCCTGGGTCGCCTCGATGGCGGCCTCCGCCGCTTCCGCCGTCTCGCGCGCCACGGCCAGCGCCTCCTCGGCCTCGGCGACCGTGGCGGCGGCCTCGGCCAGGCGCTCCGGACCGATGGCGAGCAGGTCGAGCTCGCGCGTCTTCGCATCCGCCTCGGCCCATTGGCGCTTCAGGCGCAGCCGGCGCTCCTCGATCGTCGCGATGCGGCGAACGAGGGCCGCCCGTTCCGCCTCGCGCGCCGCGGCACGGGCCGTCGCTTGGCTGAGGCCCGCCTCGGCCAGGCTGACCGCGTTCTTGGCGGCGAACACCAGCTCGGATGCGGTCTGCTGCTCGTCTGCCTCGCCCTCCTGCTGGGCCGTGAGGCCGTCGCGCTCGCCATGGAGCCGCGCGAGCGCCGAATCGGCCTCGGCCGCCAGCCGCTTCTCGCGCTGGATATCCTGGTCGAGCAGCGCCAGGCGCTGCTGATTGTCGCGCAGCGCCTGGGCGACCCGGGTGGTCTCGGCCGCGAGCGCCGCCAGCCCGGCGGCCAGGCGCTCGACCTGATGGCGCGCGTCGGCGGCGGCCTGGCGCAGGCCGGGCAGGGCCTCCTGGGCCTCGATGCGCAGCGCCTGGGCGCCCTCCGCCGCCTCGGCGCCGGCGGCGACGCGCGCCTCGGCCTCGGCCAGGCGGCGGCTGGCGGTCGCGAGGCGCGTGGTCTGATCGCACCAGGCGCGGTGCAGCACCAGCGCCTCGGCCTTGCGGATCTGGTCGGACAGCCGGCGATAGCGCTCGGCCTGGCGCGCCTGCTTCCGGAGCCGCTCGATCTGGGTGTCGAGCGACTGCGCCACGTCCTCGAGCCGGGTGAGATTGGTTTCGGCGGCGCCGAGCTTCAGCTCCGCCTCGTGCCGGCGCGCCTGCAGGCCGCCGATGCCGGCCGCTTCCTCGAGCAGCAGCCGACGCTCGTTCGGCTTGGCATTGATCAGCCAGCCGATCCGGCCCTGGCCGACGAGTGCGGAGGAGCCGGCGCCGGACGAGGCGTCGGCGAACAGCAGCTGGACGTCCTTGGCCCGTGTCTCGCGGGCGTTGACCCGATAGGTCGAGCCCTTGCCGCGATCGATGCGGCGCTCGATCTCCAGCTCGTCATTGTCGTTGAGCAGGGCCGGCGCGGTCCGGTCGCTATTATCGAGCCGGACCGAGACCGAGGCGACGTTGCGCGCTGGCTTCGACGTGGTGCCGCCGAAGATGACGTCGTCCATGTCGCCGCCGCGCAGCCGTCGGGCGGAGGTCTCGCCCATGACCCATTGCAGCGCCTCGACCAGGTTCGACTTGCCGCAGCCGTTAGGGCCGACGATGCCGGTCAGCCCCGCCTCGATCAGGAGCTCGGTCTGGTCGACGAACGACTTGAAGCCGCTAAGGCGGAGCTTGGTGAACTGCAAGTCGGACCAGACCCTCCCCGATCGATCAGGAGGCGGCGTTGAGCAGCTTCTGGAACTCGTCGTATTCCTTGAAGCCGGTCGACATCGACCCGTTGATGAAGAAGGTCGGCGTCGAATCGACGCCGGCGTCGTCGCCGGTCTGACGATTGGTCACGACCAGTGCGGAGAGCTTGGTATCGGCGAGGCAGCTCTTGACCTGCGCCTCGGACACGCCGCCGATCTTGGTGAGCTTGGTCAATTCGCTCACGGCCTGATCGGCGTCGGGCCGATACCAGGCGCGCTGCTGGGCATAGAACACGTCGAGGAAGCCGTAGAACCGGTCCGGGCCGCCGCAATGGGCGACGACATGGGCCTTGAGCGCCACCGGATCGAACGGGAAATCGCGGAAGACCCAGCGCACCTTGCCGGTATCGATCCAATCCTTCTTCACCTGCGGGAAGGTCTTCACCGAGAAATCGGCGCAGTGCGGGCAGGTGAGCGAGGCATATTCGATGACCGTGATCTTCGCATCGGCCTTGCCCAAGACCACGTCGTCCGGACGGATCGCGGCCGGTGCCGCGGCAACCTCGACCACGGGGGTCGTGGGCGCGGCGGCCTCGGCCTGGGCAAACGCGGCGAACAAGGCCAGCGCGATCAATAGAATGCGGTGCATCAAAGTCTCCAACACTAGATATAGAAGTTATCGAGATTCCTTGCGGGGCGCAAGCGGCCGTGCGGCCGGTCGGGGCTGGTCGCCGAGCACGGCCTGGCCCCAGCGTTCGAGGGCCGCCTTCAGCGCCGGATCGGTGATGCCGTCGAGGCTGCGGTGCAGCGCGTCGGTCTCGGCGGCGGCGAGCGGGCGCGGCGGCTTCGGCGCGGGCAGGGGCGCGTTCGGCAGCGGGCCTTGTGTCAATTTCAGATGGGCCACGGCCCGATAGCCGAAGAAGCCGTTGATCCGTTCGATGATCTGGGGCTCGCGGTGGCGCACTTCGGGCGCGGCGGCCGAGACGACCTTGAGATGGAGCGTGCCGTCGACGCGCTCGCCCTTGCCGAAGCTCAGTTTGATCGGCAGGGTGTCGCGCGCCAGGTCCTCGCCGACCACGGCGGTCCAGCCGAGAATCATCTCGGCCTCGGCCAGCCCGCGCCGGCCGAGCACCGGGGCGGCGACCTTCGACACACTGTTCGCGATCGATTTCATGGCTTGGATCTCATGCCGCCCGATTCCCACCCGTCCGTGATTGTTTCACCGGCTGCCGACGCCGCCGATCTGGCCGGCGCCATGCTCGCCTGGTACGACCGGCACCGCCGGGTGCTGCCCTGGCGCGCCGAGCCGGGTCGGGGGTCGGACCCCTACGCCATCTGGCTGAGCGAGATTATGCTGCAGCAGACCACCGTCGCAACGGTTGGACCATACTTCCGCGACTTCCTGTCGCGCTGGCCGACGGTGGCGGACCTGGCGGCGGCGGATCTCGACCAGGTGCTGCACGCCTGGCAGGGGCTCGGATATTATGCCCGTGCGCGCAATCTTCATGCCTGCGCCAAGGTTGTGGCCGAACAGCATGGCGGAAGATTCCCGGATACCGAGGCCGGGCTGCTGACTCTGCCCGGCATCGGCGCCTATACCGCCGCCGCCATCGCAGCCATCGCGTTCGACCGGCCGGCGACCGTGCTCGACGGCAATATCGAGCGCGTCATGGCCCGGCTGTTCCATGTCGAGGTGCCGCTGCCCGATGCGAAGCCGCTCCTGCGCGCCCATGCCGCGGCACTCACGCCGCGCCGCCGCCCGGGCGACTATGCCCAGGCGGTGATGGATCTGGGGGCGACCATCTGCACGCCGCGCAAGCCGCGCTGCATGCTGTGCCCCTGGGCGCGGGCCTGCACCGCCCATCGCCTGGACGATGCCGAGCGGCTGCCGCTGAAGCGGGCCAAGGCGGCGCGGCCGACGCGCCATGGCGTCGCCTTCTGGGTCCTGCGCGACGACGGCGCGATCCTGATCCGCAAGCGCGCGGCCAAGGGGCTGCTCGGTGGCCTGATGGAATTGCCGTCGACGCCCTGGGTCGAGACGCGCTGGGGCGCGGCCGAGGCGCTGGCCCATGCGCCGGTCGATGCGGACTGGCGCCTGATCGAGGGCTCGGTCGGCCATACCTTCACCCATTTTCACCTGGAGCTGTCGATCCTGGTCGGCCGGGTGGGCGGCAGCACTGCCGCCGAGGGCACCTGGGTCAGGCCGGACCGGCTCGGCGACCATGCGCTGCCGACGGTGATGAAGAAGCTGGTCAAGCACGCGCTCGCCGCGCTCAGGCCGCCGCCGGGCCCCTGAAGGCGGCCGCGGCCTCCAACATCCAGCCGCGGAAGGCCGCGACCAGCGGCCGCTCGAGTGCCATCGGTGGGAACACGAGGTAATAGGCGAAGTCGGCTACGATCGTATCGGGGAAGGGCCGGACCAGCCGGCCGCTCTCCAGGTCGTCGGCGCAGAGCACGCTGGTGCCGAGTGCCACACCCTGGCCCATGGCGGCGGCGGTCAGGCTCATGTGGGTATAGGTGAAGCGCGGGCCCTGGTGCGCGTCGATATGATGGATGCCGCGCGTGCCGAGCCACGCGCTCCATTCCAGCTCATGCAGGCCCGGATGCGGCTCGTCGTGCAGCAGCGTGTGATGCTCCAGGTCCTCGAGCCGGTCGAGCGGCCGCGATCCTTCGAGCAGCCGCGGGCTGCATACGGGAAAGACCTCCTCGCGAAACAGGAAGTCGCAGATGAGGCCCGGATATTTGCCGGTGCCGAAGCGGATGGCGACGTCGACGTCATCGTCCTTGAAGGTCGCGAGCTTGTCGTCGGCAAGCGTGCGCACCGCGATCTCGGGATGAAGGCGGCCGAACGCGCCCAGCCGCGGGATCAGCCAGCGCGCGGCGAAGCTCGGCATGGTGGTGACGGTGAGGACCGCCCCGCCGCTCTGGCGGGCGAGATCCCGGGTCGCGCCGGCGATCTCGTCCAGCAAATGGCCGATGCGCTTGCCGTAGCGCTGGCCGGCATCGGTCAGGAGCACGCCGCGGGGCTGCCGGCGGAACAGCTTCAGGCCTAGATGATCTTCAAGCGTCTTGATCTGCTGGCTGATGGCGCCCGCGGTCACGTGCAGCTCCTCGGCGGCCTTGAGGAAGCTTAGATGGCGAGCGGCCGCCTCGAAGGCGCGCAAGGCGTTGAGCGGGGGCAGGCGACGCGTCAAGGCGGGCTCCATGACTTAGCTGAGCTAAGCCATGATAACAGAAACTCTGGTTTGTCGCGCGGGGTTGCGACACCGATATTTCAGTCATGGACGTTTCTCAGTCACGGGAGAAGATCATGACGAGACTCACGATGACCGCCGGCAATTGCGCGCCGCTGCCGCACGGCAAGACCGGCCAGGGCCATTCGCTGTCGGATCTGGTGACCCGACTGTTCGATGCCATCGGCACCTGGAGCGAGCGCTCGGCCCAGCGCCGCGCCCTGGCCGCGGTGAGCGACCATGTCCTGCACGACATCGGCATCAGCCGGCTCGACGTCGAAGGCGAGATCGACAAGCCGTTCTGGCGCCAGTAGCGGCGCATCCAGCGATAGGGCTTGCCGGGCGCAGATACCTGGGGTGGAATAAGGCCGCGGCGCCATGTGGGGCGCCGGGAGACCAGGGCCGATGTTCCAAAGGTGCCTTCTCGCCTGTCTGTGCGGGGTGCTGCTGTCGGCCGCGGCCGTAGCGGCCCCCGTGCGACTGGTCAGCGGCCCCGATTACGTGCCCTTCGCCGATCCGTCGCTGCCGTCGGGCGGCCTGGCCGGTGCCCTGGTGCAGGCCGCGTTCGCGGCAACCGGGCTGACGGTCGAGCCGGTCCAGTTCGAGCCCTGGAAGCGGGCCTATGCCGACGCCCTCGCCGGCGAGTTCGACGCCGCCTTTCCCTTTGTCCAGTCGGCCCAGCGCGAGACCGAGATGCTGTTCTCGGACGCGATCTACGACATCGTGATGGTCGCCTTGTTCCGGGCCGACAGCGGCCATGATTACGCGACACCCAGCAGCCTCGCGGGCTTGAGCCTGTGCCTGCCGCTCGGCTATGCGCCGGCGGCGCCGCTGGCCGGGCTGATCGAGGCCGAGGCGATCCATGTCGAGCATCCGGCCAGCCCCGACCTGTGCCTGAAGCAATTGGCCGAGGGCCGCGTCGACGTCTATGTCGGCGCCGACGATCTGATCGACCAGCGGGTCGCGGCGCTGTTCGGAACCGCCTCGCCGTTCCGGCGCGGGCGGACGCCGGTCTACCACCAGTCGCTCTACCTGCTGGCCGCCCGCGCCAGCCACGGCTCGGCCGATCTCGTCCGCCGCTTCAACGAAGGACTGGCGTCGCTCCGCGCCGACGGCCGCTATGACGAGATCGTCCGGCACCAGCTGCAGGCGGCCGGCGGCTAACAACTGCCCTCAGTGCTGGGTCAGGCGCAGCTCGATGCGGCGGTTGCGGCGTCGGGCATCGTCGCTGTTGGCCTTGTCGAGCGGCTGCCATTCGCCGAAGCCGGCGGCGGCCAGATGCTCGGACGGAATGCCCTGGTCGATCAGGAAGCGGATGACCGATACCGCGCGCGCGGTCGACAATTCCCAGTTCGACGGGAACTGGGCCGTGGCGATCGGCCGGTTGTCGGTATGGCCGTCGACTTCCAGGATCCAGTTGATGTTGTCCGGAATGCCGCCCGAGATCTGCTTCAAGGCGCTCACGACCGGCTCGAGCTGCTTGCGCGCACCGGGCTCGAGATTGGCCATGCCCGGGTCGAACAGCACTTCGGACTGGAATACGAACCGGTCGCCGACCACGCGGATGTCCGGCCGGTCGCCCAGGATCTGCTTCAGCCGGCCGAAGAACTCGGAGCGGTATTTCGCCAGCTCCTCGACCTTGGACGCGAGCGCTATGTTCAGCTTGTTGCCGAGATCGGCGAGCTGCGCCTGCTGATCCTTGTTCTGCGCCTGGGCCAGGTCGAGCGCCTTGGACAATTCCTCGAGCTGCTTGCGCAGCGCATCGACATTGGCATTCAAGGTCGCGATGGTCACGTCGCCGGCCGACAGCTTGTCGCGCGCCTGGGCCAGCTCTTGGGCCTGGGCCTGGGCATCGGCGGCCGCCTGGGCGAGCTTGGCGGCGAGCGCGTCCTTGTCGCGCGTCGCCTGCTGCGCCTGGGCGCCGAGCGTCGCGACATTGAGGCGGAGGTCGTCGCTCGCGCGCTTCTCCAGCGACAACATTTCGGTGAGCTCGTTCAACTGCTGGGTCAGCTTCTTGATCGCGAGATCCCGGTCGCTGACCGCGCCCGACAGGTAGAACTGCCCGACGGTGAAGACCAGCAGGATGAAGATGATCACCATCAGCAGCTGGGCGAGCGCGTCGACGAAGCCCGGCCAGATGTTGATGGAGGAGGGGCGCGACCGCCGCGACAGCGCCATGTCTCAGCGCCCGTTGTCTTCGGCGAGCGCCGCGATCGTCCGGGCCAAGAGGCGGATCTCGGTGCGGATCTCCGACACGGTCGCCTCGCGGGCGGCGTCCATCTCGGTCACCAGCTTGGCGACATGCTGGTCGAGATTGCGCAGATAGCCGCGGGTGACGTCGTCGAGGCCGCCGGCACCGCGCGGCCCGTCGGCAAGCTTGGCCAGGATCGGCTTCATGTCGGACTGGGTCTCGGCGAAGCGCAGCAGCACGCCCTGCTCGGTGCGCATCTGCTCCGTCATCAGCGACATCCGCTCGCCCAGCTGCTGCAGGCCCATGTTGGCCGAGACGCGGCTTTCCTCGCCGCGCGCCATGATGCGCTGCAGATTGTCGAGGCTGTCGGCGGTCTGCTCCAGCAGGGCCTGGATGAAGGCCGGCACCGACTGCTCGCCGCCGTCGCCCGCCACGCCGGCGCCGCCGATCCGGGTCAGGCCCGAGAGCCATTCCTCGAGATCGTTGAAGAAGCGGTTATGGGCCTGGCCCGCCTGCAGATCGAGAAAGCCCAGGACGAGCGAACCCGCAAGGCCGAACAGCGACGAGCTGAACGCGGTCGCCATGCCGTTCAACGGCGCCTGCAGGCTGCCCTTGAGGTCGGCCATCGCCTGGCCGACGTCGCCGCCGCTGACGG
>DATGEK010000049.1:0-45157 GCA_035310205.1 Aliidongia sp. | reverse complement strand
GGCACGGTCTCGATGAACATGCCCCATCGAATCACAAACCGCCTTCCGCCGGAATCCCCTACATGGACACGCCAAAATATGACTCAGCCCGGAACCCGCACCATTCCGCCGAAAACCCGCCTCGCCAAATGAAAACTTCGGAATAATCGAAGGGCGAGCCTTTCCGAGGTCGGCCACGATGGTCACTCTGATGTCGCGTCGCTCGGGACGCTGCGGCTCGGCACGGCGGACCTCAGCAACTTCCAGGCGTTCGTCTTTGACAATCCCAAGGATTTCACGGGCATCGAGCTGGGCGTCAACATGCTGCGGAGCTTCCTACCCGAGTTTGATCTCAAGCAGGGTGTCGTCCGTCTGTTCGCCAAGCAGCATTGCGCGGACAAGCTTGTCTATTGGGCGTCGGATTACCTTACGTTCGGCTATGACGATTCAGATGGCCGCCTCTTGTTCAGCGCCAAGATCGACGGTCGCGACAGCCACGCGATCCTGGAACCGGACCTGCCGCAGAGCACGATCTCATTCGAAGCGGCCGACGCGTCACATCTGCCGCGCGAGGGCAGCGGAAAGCTGCAGTCGCTGGAATTCGGTGGAATCACGCTGCACAACATCTCGGTGAACAGCGCCGCACTCCAACTGCCTCAGGAGTACGGGCAGACCTCGCACCTGGGCGCTCACGGACTGCTCCATCCCGTTGACATCGAGCTCGGGGCCGACGTGCTGAAGCATCTGCGCTTCATCATGGATTTCGACGCGAAGACGGTGTTCTTCACCGTCGGGTGAAACCGCGGTCTCACACCTAGCTTCGCCGGGCAGAAGCCTGCCCGGCGAAGCGATGTATTACCCCTTGCGCACGACCTCGATGCCGTCGGCGCGGGCGATGATGATGTCGGTGGCGAGGCCGATGAACAGGCCGGTCTCGACCACGCCGCAGAGGCTCTTGAGCGCCGCCTGCAGCTTGGCCGCCTCGGTGATCGGGCCGAAGTCGCAATCCAGGATGAAATTGCCGCCGTCGGTGACGAAGGGCAGGGCGTCCTTGCCCAGGCGCAGCCGCGGCTTGGCGCCCAGCGCGCGCAACTGACGCTCGGTCGCTTGCCAACCGAAGCGCACGGTCTCGACCGGCACGGGCGTGCGGCTGCCAATAACGCCGTGGAGCTTGGTCTCGTCGATGATCACCGCCATGCGCCGGCTGGCCGCCGCGACGATCTTCTCGCGCAGCAGCGCGCCGCCCAGGCCCTTGATCAGCGTGAGATCCCTCAGGTCGACGGCATCGGCGCCGTCGATGGTCAGGTCGACCACGTCGTGGGTGCCGAAATCGGTCAAGGGAATGCCGAGCCGCTGCGACTGCGCCGCCGTGACCTCTGAGGTCGGGATGCCGACGACCTTGAGGCCGCCCGCGACCCGCGCGCCGATCGCATCGACCGCGAGCGCCGCGGTCGAGCCGGTGCCGAGGCCCAGGACCATGCCGTCCTCGACCAGCTCGACGGCCTTCTCGGCGGCGAGGCGCTTCAGGCGCTGAACGTTGTCTTCGGCCATCGGGGATCTCCTTGGAAGGTGCGTTCAGACGGTGAGGGACGGGCGCAGCGCGCCGATCGCGCGGGCATAATCGTCCGAACCATAGACGAAGGCGCCGGCGACCAGCGCATCGGCGCCGGCGGCGATGACCTTGGGCGCGGTCTCGGCATTGATGCCGCCATCGACCTCGATCCAGGGTGCGAGGCCCCGCTCGTTCGCCATCCGGCGCAGGGCCGCGATCTTCGGCACGACGTCATGAATGAATTTCTGGCCGCCGAAGCCCGGGTTGACCGACATGACCAGGATCACGTCGCACAGCGGCAGGACATATTCCAGGACCTCGGGCGGGGTCGCCGGATTGAGCACGGCGCCGGCCTTCTTGCCCAGGTCACGGATCTGGCCCAGCACCCGGTGCAGATGGGTGGTCGACGAGGTTTCGGCATGGACCAGGATGTGGTCGGCACCGGCCTTGGCGAAATCGGCCACGTATTTCTCGGGCTCGACGATCATCAGATGCACGTCGAGCGGCTTCTTGGTCGCGCGCCGCACCGCCTCGACCACCAGCGGGCCGATGGTGATGTTGGGCACGAAGCGGCCGTCCATGACGTCGACATGGATCCAGTCGGCACCGGCCCGGTCGACCGCGGCGACTTCCTCGCCCAGCTTCAGGAAATCCGCCGACAGGATCGAGGGGGCGACGACCACGGCCCGGTCGGGGCGGGTAGGGTTGGCGATGCTCATGGACGGGCCTCGGCTGAAATCCCTGGCGGAATGATCCGGCGGGTGTGCGAGAAAACACCCGCCGGGTCAAGCAGCGCGTCAGCCTTTGGGCGTCTCGACATGGCCGCCGAACTTGTGGCGCATGGCCGACAGCAGCTTCTCGGCGAAGGTATGTTCCTGGCGCGAGCGGAAGCGGACGTAGAGCGCCGCCGACAGCACGTCGGCCGGCACGGCCTCCTCGATCGCGGCATTGATCGTCCAGCGGCCCTCGCCGGAGTCGGCGACCGAGCCCTCGTACCCGTCGAGCGCCGGATCCTCGGCGAGCGCCATGGCCGTCAGGTCGAGCAGCCAGGACGAGACCACACTGCCGCGCCGCCAGACCTCGGCGATGTCGCCCAGATCCAACTTGAAGCGGTGTTCCTCCGGCAGCAGCGGCGAGTCCGCGTGGCGCATGATGTCGAAGCCCTCGGCGAAGGCCTGCATCAGTCCATATTCGATGCCGTTGTGGACCATCTTGACGAAATGGCCCGAGCCGGACGGGCCGGTATGGAGATAGCCCTGTTCCGGCCGCGGATCGGCACCCTGCGGACGCTTGGTCCGGTCGACGGTGCCGAGGCCCGGCGCCAGCGCCGCCAGGATCGGGTCGAGATGGTCGACCGCGTCCTTCTCGCCGCCGATCATCATGCAATAGCCGCGGTCCTTGCCCCAGACGCCGCCCGACGTGCCGATGTCGACGTAGCGGATGCCCTTTTGGGCCAGCTCCTTGGCGCGGCGGACGTCGTCCTTCCAGAAGGAATTGCCGCCGTCGATCAGGATGTCGCCGGCTTCGAGCAGGGTGCCGAGCTTCTGCACGGTCTCCTCGGTGACGGCACCGGCCGGCAGCATGACCCAGACGGCGCGCGGCGCCTTCAGCTCGCCGACCAGCGCCTCCAGCGAGGAGGCGCCGATGGCCCCATGCTCGGCGAGCGCGCCGACTTGGGCCATGCTCTGGTCATAGACCACGCATTCATGGCCCTTCGCCATGAGCCGGCGCACGATGTTGCCGCCCATCCGGCCGAGGCCGATCATACCAAGCTGCATCTACTTCTCCGTCGATCGGCCGTCCCAAGCGCCGAGGATCATGCCTCAGGCCAGCGCCCGACCGATCGCCGACGCCAGCCGTTCCAACCCTGCCACGGGATCGGGGCCCAGATGAACCCTGAGCGCCCGGCGGCCCCGTTCGGCCAGCACGGCGAAATCGCCGCGGGCCTGGGCCGCCTTCACCACGCCGAAGCCATAGCGCTTTCCGGGCACCGGGAGTTCTTCCGCTTCTTCGCAGGTGACCTGCAGGAACACGCCATTGTTGGCGCCGCCCTTATAGACCTGGCCGGTCGAATGCAGGAAGCGCGGGCCGAAGCCGAGGCAGACGGCGGCATGCTTGGCGTCGCGCACGACCAGGCGCACGCCCTCGAGGATGGCCTCGGTGCGCCGGTTCATCGGCAGGAACGCCAGGAACGCGGCATAATCGCCGGGCCCGAGCCGGTCCAGATGGGCCTTGAGATAGGCGTCGAGGCTCTTGCCCGGGGCGAGGGCGGCCAGCTGGGCCGCGTTCGCCGCGTCGGCGTAAAGCCGGATCCCGGCCTCCTCCAGGATCGGCGTCTCCTCCGGCATCGTGCCCGATTGCTCGTAGGCGTCGGTCAGCTTGCGCGCGGCGATCTTGGCGGATTCGACGTCGGGCTGGTCGAACGGATGGATGCCCATGATGGCGCCGACGACGGCGGTCGCGATCTCCCAGCGGAAGAATTCCTGGGCGACGCCATAGCTGTCGGCGACCTGGATGCGGACGACCGGGTGGCCGGCATCGGCGAGCGCCTGGATCGCGGCGGTGCGCGGGTCGGGCCGGCCCCGCAGCTCCAGATGCACGAACAGCCGGTCGGCGGCATAGATCTCCGGCGCGCTTACCTGCTTGGCGTCGATCGGGACGATGCCGCGACCGTTCTTGCCGGTCGATTCAGCGATCAACTGCTCGGCCCAGCCGCCGAACGCGTCGAGGCCGGGGCCGGAATAGATCGTCAGCTTGTCGCGCCCGTCGGCGAGCGCGGCGGCCAGGATGGCGCCCAGCATCAGGCCGGGATTATCGGCGGCGGGGACGTCCGGCATGCACAGGGCGGCCATGGCGCGTGCGGAATCCAGGAGCCGCTGCAGGTCGAGCCCCATGGCGGCGGCCGGCACCAGGCCGAACGGCGACAGCACGGAATAGCGGCCGCCGATCTCCGGATCGCCCAGGAACAGGCGTTGGAAGCCCTCGCTCTTGGCGAGATGCTGCAGCGATGAGCCCGGGTCGGTGACGGCGACGAACCGCTTGGCCGCCTCGCCGGCGCCCAAGAGTGCCGTCAGCTTCGCCTGGAAATAGGCCTTGAGTGCGTTCGGCTCCAGCGTGCTGCCCGACTTGCTCGACACGATCACGAGCGTGCGCGCGAGATCGAGCGAGGCTTCGATGTCGCGGATCTGGGTGGGATCGGTCGTATCGACCACATGGAACTGCGGCCAGCCGGCTTGCGTCCCGAACGTGCGCGCGAGCACCTCGGGGCCGAGGCTCGATCCGCCCATGCCGAGCAGCAGTACATGACCGTAACGCTGGGCGTCGGTGCGGAAGCCCGCAAGGCTGCCCAAGGTCTGGCGCATCCGGTCGGGAATGTCGAGCCAGCCTAGCCAGCGCGCTTCGTCGCCGCCGGTCCAGAGTGTGGCATCGCGGGACCAGAGGCGGGCGATGCGGTTTCCCGTCTGCCAGGCGGCGAGCTCGCGCGCGACCGCCTGGTCGAGCGGGACCGGCAGCGCGGTCGTTATGCTGTTCAAATCCTGTGTCGGGCTTTGTGCCTCGGACGGGATCATCTGGTCTCTCCTGTGGGTCGGCGCGGAGGCAGGAGGCTGCTCCTGAGGCCTTGGCCGGGTCCGTCGATCGGGCGGCGCAGAAATGCGCGTTTTCGGAAGATGAACGCTTCAACCGGGACAAGCATTCATTTTTTTCGCTGCATTTTTTCCGACATTTTGTCGCTTTCCGATTGCTCCGCCAGAGTGCAGGCCTATCGTTGGGGTCGCAAGTTTTCGAGCGAAGGACCGTCCAAGATGCCGATCAACAACCGTATCGCCGATTTCCATGCCGATCTTACGGCCTGGCGCCGCGATATTCACGCCAACCCGGAAATCGCTTTCGAGGAACATCGGACCGCTGACTTGGTTGCTGCCAAGCTTCAGGAATTCGGCATCGAGGTTCATCGCGGGTTGGCCGGAACCGGCGTGGTCGGCACGCTCAAGGGCAACCAGCCGGGCGACCGCGCGATCGCGCTCAGGGCGGACATGGACGCGCTGCCGATGCCCGAGGCGAACGGGTTCGAGCATGCCTCGAAGACCCCGGGCAAGATGCACGCCTGCGGCCACGACGGCCACACGGTCATGCTGCTGGGCGCCGCGCGCTATCTGGCCGAGACGCGGAATTTCGCCGGCACGGTGCATTTCGTCTTCCAGCCGGGCGAAGAGGGCGGTGGTGGCGGCCGGATCATGGTCGAGGAAGGCCTGTTTGAGAAATTCCCGGCCGAGGAAGTCTATGGCATGCATAATTGGCCGGGCCTGCCGGTCGGTCAGTTCGCCGCCTGCGTCGGCCCGATGATGGCCGCGACCGACCAGTTCGAGATCACCATCGAAGGCCGCGGCGGCCACGCCGCCCAGCCGAACAAGACCGTCGATCCGGTCGTGGTCGGCTCGCAGGTCGTGGGCGCCTTGCAGACGATCGCCAGCCGCAATGCCGACCCGATCAAGAGCGTCGTCGTGTCGGTCACGCAATTCCATGCCGGCTCGGCTTTCAACGTCATCCCGCAATCGGCCTGGCTGTGCGGCACGATCCGGACCTTCGATGCGGAATTGCGCACGCTGGCGCGCGATCGGATCAAGGAGATCGCCGAGGGTGTGGCATTGGCGCTCGGCGGCCGCGCCGACGTCGTCTTCCGCTTCGGCTATCCGGCGACGGTCAATCACGCCGCCCAGACCGAGAAGGCGCTCGCCATCGCCGAGCGCGTCGCCGGCGCCGGCAATGTCATGCGTGACGTCGCCCCGTCGATGGGCGGCGAGGATTTCGCCTATATGCTGCTGGAGAAGCCGGGCGCCTATGTGTTCATCGGCAACGGCCCCGAGGTCGAGGGCCAGAAGCTGCATCAGGTCAATTACGACTTCAACGACGAGATCCTGCCGGTCGGCGCCAGCTATTGGGCCCAGCTGGTCGAGGACGTGCTGGGCCGCGCGGCCTGAGAAGGCGGCGGCCGTCCGGGGTGGGCGGCCGCCTCTTTCCGCTCAGATGACATGGAACAGATAGAGTCAGATGACATGGAACAGATAGAGCAGGATGATGACGGGAATCGGGATCCCGACGGCCCAGAGCAAAACACCACGCATGGTCGTTCTCCTATTCGGATGATCGAGCCCGCTTATTTGCGGGCGTACTTGAAGTCGGGCAGCGCCTTCAGCTGCTCCTTGCTGCCGCCCGGCAGGACCACGCGATCCTGCTGAAAGCGCAGATTGTCGTAGTGCACGACGACTAGCTTCGAACCGAGGCCGAGGAAGCCGCCGACCGAAATCACGGCGAAGGGCGCCTTGCCGTCGGCACTGATGATCACGTCGTCGATCTTGCCGATCGTCTCGTTCGCGTCATTGGTGACCGTGGCGCCGATCACCTTCGATGCGCGGAAGCCGGTCGCGAGCGGCGCCACGTCGACCCTGACCACGCTGACCGTCTGGGGCGCGCCCTGGGCGCGGGCCGGATGCGACGGCAGTGCCAGCACCAGGGCCGCGAGCAAGGCTGTTGCCAGCATCGGTTTGGTAAGCATGGGGCGTTCCTCGGCAAGGAGGCGCCACGCCCCGGCGGGGGCATGGCGTAACGAAGCATGGCGAAGCGGCGGCGCTCAGTGCTTGAGCGCGTCCTTGGCCTTGCCGTAGGCGTTCTGGACCTTGCCCTCGGCCTTGTCGGCCTTGCCGGAGATCTCGGTCTTCGGGCTGTTGGTGGCCTTGCCGACGGCTTCCTTGACGGCGCCCTTGGCCTGCTTGGCAGCGCCTTCGATGCGGTCCTTGTTCATTGCAATCCTCCTAAAGTGCCGGACATCGGCACCTAACGAGGCAACAACACGACCGGCTCACTTCGGATCATTCCGCCGGGTGAAATTAATCCTGGAACCGAAGGCGCCACCTGGGGGTTGTGCCGGCCCTAGCGCCCCTTCCAGACCGGCGGGCGCTTCGACAGGAACGCGTCCATGCCCTCGCGGAAATCCTCGCTCATGTAGCAGCTGAGGATGAGATCCTGCTCCTCGTCGACCAGCGCCTTGTCCTTGAGGCGCCGGAGCGCCTCCTTGGTGGCGCGCAGGGTCAGCGGCGCATGGCCGGCGACGATGGTTGCGATCTCCCGGGCCCGCGCCATCAGGGCCTGCTGATTGTCCAGGACCTCGCTCACCAGGCCGATCGCCTTGGCCTCTTCGGCGTCGACCAGCCGGGCCAGGAAGATGATCTCCTTGACCCGCGCCGGGCCGATCAGGGCCGCGAGCCGGGCGTAGTTGCCGGTCGACAGGCAATTGCCGAGCGTGCGCGCGATCGGAAAGCCGAACTTGGCGCCCACGGCGGCGATGCGCAGGTCGCAGGCGGCGGCGATGCCGGCACCGCCGCCGGTGCAGGCGCCGACGATGGCGGCAATGGTCGGCACCCGGCAGCGCTCGAGCGCGCCCAGCACTCGGTCGATGCGCGCCTCGTAGGCCAGCGCGTCCTCCGGCGTCTTGACCGAGTGGAACTGCGAGATGTCGGTACCGGCGGCAAAGGCCTTGTCGCCGGCGCCGGTCAGGATCAGCGCCTTGACCCGCTCGTCGGTCTCGATCTCGGCGCACACCTCGGCCAGCCGCTCGTACATGGCAAAGGTGAAGGCGTTGCGCTGGGCCGGGCGGTTGAAGGTGACACGGCCGATGCCGTCCTCGATCTCGTAGAGCAGTTCGTCGGTCATGCGGGGATTCCTTCGGGTCTGTCGTGCCGTCTCTCTTCGCCGTCATCCCCGGGCGTGACCCGGGGATCCACGCGCATCCGCTTGCCCGCACGTGGATGGCCGGGTCAAGCCCGGCCATGACGGATCATGAACTGTGGATGCCGATCGCCCCGGCCGCGGCCAGCGCATCGATGTTGGCGGCGCTGAAGCCGTGCTCCAGCAGCACCTCGCGCGTGTGCTGGCCATAGAGCGGGGCAGGGCGATCGCCGCCGCCGGGATTGTCGGAGAACTTGACCGGCAGGCCCAGGGCCTTGACCGGGCCGGCGACCGGATGGTCGGTCTCCACGATCATGGCGCGGGCGAGCGCCTGCGGGTCCCGGTGCATCTGGGTGATGTCGAGCACCGGCCCGGCCGGCATGCCGGCCGCCTCCAGCCGTCCCAGCCAGTCGGCGGACGTGCGCCGGCGGAAACGGGCGGTCAGCGCGGCCTCCAGCTCCGCCAGATGCGCCATGCGGTCCGGGTTGGTGCGGAAGCGCGGATCCTCGGCCAGTTCCGGCGCCTCCAGCACCTCGACCAGTCGGAGCCAGTTCGGCTGGTTGGCGGCGCCGACCGTGATCCAGCCGTCGGCGGTCTGGAACGCCTGATAGGGCGCGTTCAGGGGATGGGCCGAGCCCATGGGGCCCGGTGCCATGCCGGTCGCGAACGCGATCGCGGATTGCCAGTAGGTGTGGGTGATGCCGGCCTCGAACAGCGAGGTGTCGACCATCTGGCCGCGCCCGGTCGCATGGCGATGGTTGAGCGCCGCCAGGATGCCCATGCAGGCGATCAGGCCGGCGGTGATGTCGGTGACCGGGGCGCCGACCTTGACCGGCGGCCGGCCCGGCCCCTCGCCGGTGATGCTCATGAGGCCGCTCATGCCCTGGGCGACCAGATCGAAGCCGCCGCGGTCGGCATAGGGCCCGGTCCGGCCGAAGCCGGAGATCGAGCAATAGATCAGGCGCGGATTGTCGACTTTCAGCGCGTCATAGCCGAAGCCCATCTTGGCCATGGTGTCGCGCCGGTAGTTCTCGGTGACCACGTCGGCATCGGCCAGGAGGCGCCTCAGGACCCGCTTGCCGCCCTCGGTCTTGAGGTCGAGCGCTACGCCGCGCTTGTTGCGGTTCATCATCAGATACGCGGCGGACTCGCCCGCGATCGCCGGCGGGATCGACCGGCGCGTGTCGTCGCCGCCAGGAATCTTCTCGACCTTGATCACGTCGGCGCCCATGTCGGCCAGCATCAGGCCGCAGGTCGGCCCGGCCATGACATGGCTGAGCTCGATCACCTTCAGCCCGGCGAGCGGGCCCGAGGGACGGGGGGCATCGGTCATGAGCCGGACTCCGGTCAGCGTCGTCTGGACCGATAGTGAGGGCGGAAAAAGCAACGCTTTCAAGGCCCATCACGTGGACCGGCGCTGCGGCCAAGTGACCTCGGCCATAATCCTTCCGCATTCATGGCCTTAAGATTGCCCGGTGACACCCCCGGCCGGATCGCCTATCAAGCATTCCGGCTTCAGAAGCGGATGATCCTCTTGTCGCAAACCTTTAAATTTGGACTCGCCGTCGCGGCGGTCGCGGTCCTCACCGGCTGTGCGCCGGACTATTCGCCCGACACCTACAACGCTGGTGCGGTCCAGCAGGCCAACAAGGCCGATCCCGGTGTGATCGTCGGATTCCGCCAGGTTTCGATTAGCGCCGCCGGCACGGTGGGCGCGGTCACCGGCGGTGCCGCCGGCGGCATCCTCGGCGCGCAGGCCGGGCCGACCAGCGCCGCCTCGGCGCTCGGCGCGGTCGGCGGCGGCGTGGTCGGCAGCCTGCTCGGCACCGGCATCGAGCACGCGACCGCCGACACGATCGGCTGGGAATATATCGTCCAGAAGCCGAACGGCGAGCTCTTGTCGGTGACGCAGCGCGAGCCGACGCCGATCCCGCTCGGCCAGAAGGTGCTGGTCATCGCCGGCAACCAGGCGCGCATCATCCCGGACTATCGCGTCATCACGGAATTGCCGGCGCCGGCGAAGGACAAAGACAAGGACAAAGAAAAGGACAAGCCGGAAGAGAAGGCGAAGGCGGAAGAAAAGGCCAAGCCCCCGGTGGAAACGCCGGCCGAACCGGCGCCGGCCGCCGCGCCCGCCGCGCCGGCGCCAGCTCCGATCGCCGCGGTGCCGCTGGCCCCGCCCGAAGTGACGGTCGTGCCGACGCCGCTCGCCCCGGCGGCCGAGCCTCCGGTGCCTATCGTCCTTCCCGCCTCGCCACCGCCGGCTCCGACGGCGCCGCCGACAGGCGGGGCGGCTCCCTCGGAACCGCCGCCGCAGCAGTAGGCGTCAGGCCAGGCTCTTCGTCGCCATCTCGAACGTGCCCTTGGACAGGTGCTCGGTCGCGAGCACCCGTTCGAGCGCCTGCTTCATCAGCGCCTGGCGCGCCTCGTCCTGCCGGCGCCAGGTGCCGAGCGGCACGATCATGCGCGCGGCCATCTGGGCGTTGATCGCATCGAGGGCGATCACCTGGTCGGCCAGGAACGCGTAGCCGCTGCCCGAGGCATCATGGAACTTCGACGGGTTCGCCATGCTGAAGCCGCCGATCAGCGCGCGGGCGCGGTTCGGGTTCTTCAGGTCGAAGGCCGGGTGCCGGGTCAGTTCCCAGACATGCTCGATGGTGCCGGGCAGCGACGACATGGCCTGGATCTGGAACCAGTTGTCGATGACCAGCTCTTCATGCGCCCAGCGTTCGTAGAAGGCCGAAAGAGCCGTCGCGCGCGCCGGCCCGTCGATGTCGGCCAGGATCCGGAGCGCCGCCAGCACGTCGGTCATGTTGCGCTGGGCGGCGAACTGGGCCTCGGCGAGGCCGATCGCAGCCGGCGTCCGCGTTGCCGCCAGATAGGCGAGCGCCACGTTCTTGAGCGCGCGCTTGCCGATCGAGGCGCCGTCGACCTGGAACGGGCCCCGGTCGTCGAGTGCCGCATAGGTCTCGGCCAGCGCCGGCGCGAGATGCCGGCCGATGGCACCGCGCACGAATTCGCGGGCGGCATGGATCGCCTCGACATCGACGGTCGTCATCTGGTCGGCGAGGAACGCCTCGCCCGGCAGGATCAGCGCCTCGGCACGGAACGCCGGGTCGCCGTCCGTCTGGTCGAGCGTATTCGCCGCCGCCGCCAGGAAGTCTTCCGGCACCGCCAGCTTCTCACCCCGGCGATAGGCGGCGACCAGGTCGAGCAGCAGGGTCGTCGCGACCTGCTGGCCGGATTCCCAGCGGGTGAACGGGTCGGTGTCATGGGCGGCCAGATGCTTCAACTGGTCGAGCGGCACGCCCTTGAGCTTGACCGGCGCCGAGAAGCCGCGCAGCAGGGACGGCGTCGGCCGGCTCGCAAGCCCGGTGAAGCGGAAGGTCTGCTCCGCCTGATCCAGCGTCAGCAGGCGCGTACCCGTGCGGCCTTCGGTCTCGCCGTCGAGCCGGACGGGCAGTTCGGCACCCTGGTCGTCGAGCAAGCCGATCGCCACCGGAATGACCAGCGGCTGTTTGTCCGGTTGGCCCGGCGTCGGCTTGGTCTCCTGGCGGAGCGTCAGGTCGTAGCTGCCGGCCGCGGCGTTCCAGGCCTCGCTCACGGTCACTTCGGGCGTGCCGGCCTGGGCGTACCAGCGCTTGAAGCGGCTGAGGTCGATGCCGCTCGCGTCCTGCATGGCGGCAGCGAAATCCTCGATCCGCACGGCATCATTGTCGTGGCGCTGGAAATAGAGATCGATGCCCTTGCGGAAGTTCCCCGGTCCCAGCAGCGTATGGATCATGCGCACGACCTCGGCACCCTTCTGGTACACGGTCGCGGTGTAGAAGTTGTTGATCTCGATGTAGCTGTCGGGCTGGACCGGGTGGGCGAGCGGGCCCGCGTCCTCGGTGAATTGCCGGGCGCGCAGCGAGCGCACGTCGCTGATGCGCTTCATCGCCCGGCTGCCCTGGTCGCCGGAGAATTCCTGGTCGCGGAACACGGTCAGGCCTTCCTTCAGCGACAGCTGGAACCAGTCGCGGCAGGTAACGCGGTTGCCGGTCCAATTATGGAAATACTCGTGCGCCACCACCGTCTCGATGCCTTCGTAGTCGGCGTCGGTCGCGGTCTCGGGCTTGGCGAGGATGTATTTCGTATTGAAGATGTTGAGGCCCTTGTTCTCCATCGCGCCCATGTTGAAGTCGGACACGGCGACGATGTTGAACACGTCCAGGTCATATTCGAGGCCGTACACTTCCTCGTCCCAGCGCATCGAGTCCTTGAGCGCCTTCATGGCGTGGCCGCACTTGTCCTCGTCGCCGCGCCGGACCCAGATGGCCAGATCGACGCGCCGGCCGGACCCGGTCGTGAACTGGTCGCGCGTGCCGACCAGGTCGCCAGCGACCAGCGCGAACAGGTAGCAGGGCTTCGGATGCGGGTCCTGCCACTTCGACCAGTGGCGCCCGTGGGAGCTGACGCCCGAATCGACCGGGTTGCCGTTCGACAGCAGCACCGGATAGCGCTGGGCGTCGGCGACGATGGTCGTCGTGTAGCGCGCCATGACGTCGGGGCGGTCGAGGAAATAGGTGATGCGGCGGAAGCCCTCGGCCTCGCATTGCGTGGTGAAATTGCCGCCGGACTTGTAGAGGCCCGACAGTTCCGTGTTGTTCTGCGGCTCGATCCGGGTCTCGATGTCGAGCACGAACTCGCCCGGCAGGTCGGCGATGGTGAGCGATGCATCGTCGAGCTGGTAGCGGTTCTGGCCCAGGGTCTCGCCATTGAGCGCCACTGAGACGAGCGTCAGCGCCTCGCCGTCGAGCCGGAGCGGGCGGTTGCCGGCCTCGGCCGCCGGATTGCGGCGCACGCCCAGGCGCGACTTCACCGTCGTATGGTCTTCCTCGAGCTCGAACAGCAGATCGACGGTGTCGATCAGGAAATCCGGAACCTGATACTCGGCGAGGCGAATGGTCTTGGGCGGGATGGAATCGCGCTGGGCGTCGAGCATGGTTTCTCCGGTAAGCGTCCTGAACGCAAGAAAGCGCGCACTCTAGCCGAGTGCGCGCTTCCAGGGAAATGCCTGAAACTTCTCATTGTGGTCAGCGTGTGAACTGAGCCCGCCCCCTTGCGAGAGGCGGGCCCCGTCACCGAGCCTGTTTTCCGTTCAGTGTCCGGACGTCACGTCCGAAACCTGAACCAGTTCATGAGGTCCGCTCGCCCCGACCATGACGAGATAGAGCGTGCCATTGGAGCCGGTTGCGACGCGGCTTTCGGCCGAGCCGAATGCCGTGGTGTCGACGAGGGCCGCCCGACCGGAACCGTCGAGGCCGGACTGGCCGATGTAGGTATTGACGGTGACGACCGGCACCGGGCTCGGCGGATTGCTCGGCGTCACGGTCGTGGTCTGGTAGGTGTACAGCACATGGTTGCCTGTCACCGTCAACGCATAGTCCTGGGCGGGCACGCTATTGCTCAGGACCTTACCCGTCGGCGACAGAAGATAGCTGCCGGCATTGTTGGCCGCGAGCATTTGACCGGGGCCGAAAGTCAAGGCATCGGCATAGACGGTCTGATCGAAGACGTTGAGCGGCTTGTATTGCCCGCCGAGTTGATAAGTGAACAGCGTCGTTTGCACGGCGCCCGAAGCATTCGAGGCCACGAACGTTCCGTAGAGAAGATCGCCATGGTCGGCAGCGACGCCGGTCAGGAAGCCGTTTGCCGGAACCTTGAAGGTCTGCAGCGTCTTGGTCGTGCCATGGGGGAAATCGACGAAGAACAGCTTGCCGGTCCTGGTCGTCCCGAGGACGACGCCCGACGGTGCCATCGTCAGCATGCCGTTGACGGTTTTCGGGTCCAGGTCCGGACCAAAGCTGGCGATCTGCTTGCAGCCAGCCTTATCGGAGAATTGCAGGATGCCTTTCGCACCGACCGTATAGCCGGTACCGCGGTTGTCGAAGACGACGGAGTCCCCGTTGCCGCCCGTCTGGCCTGGACAGGGGCGGGTAATTATGCCCTGCTTGGAGACGCGATAGACCCAGGTGGTGACGGCCGGATTGGCGTCTGACGTGTTAGAATAATCATAGGCGACACCATAGATCGCGTCGTTGTTCGAGGTGATTAAACCGGTTGGAGTCAGGTCCGAAGGGAAAGTCGCCAGCTTCTTTGCTGTATAAACGTCGCGTGCCGAGGCCGTTCCTAAGGTCAGGCAGAGTCCGGCAGTTGCCATTATTGCCAGGGCGAAGCGCATCTTGTACTCCGATTCACTTTTGCTGAGTAAAAATGCTGCTTCAGCGGTTATATGGGGAAGTTCGACTTTCTTCCAGAGAAATTTTTAAGCGAATTTTATCCATAAAAACTGGCCTGGATTGTTGCGCCGCACCCGTTTCTGAAGCTCTTCAGTATCTCAACGAATCCGCGTGGCGTTTGGTGCCGAAATTCCGGTTTCAATGGAATTTGCGGCTTCCTCGCCGAACCGTCGCCCTGCCTAGGTCTCTCTTTAAAGCTGCGGCAAAAGGACGCTTCGGCGTGGCGTTGCTGCGGCGCATCGCGAGGGTGGTCCGGGGTGGCGCGCAAAATTTTTTTCCGGTGGCGTCCGTGCATCAGTCCGGTCCGGAGCGTCGATGCGGCCGTCACCAGGGGAGGGCAGATGATTACCAGGCGCCACATGATGCAGGGAACGGGCGCGGCATTGGCCGGCGCGGTGCTCGGCAGCGGCTTCGCAAGCGGGGCACGGGCCGCCGGCGCCGGGGCGCTGGCGGCCCGATTGGCGGGGATCGAGGCGCAGAGCGGCGGGCGGCTCGGCGTCGCGATCCTGGATACGGCGACCGGCGTCCGGACGGGCCATCGCGCCGACGAGCGCTTCCCGATGTGCAGCACGTTCAAGCTGCTGGCAGCGGGCGCGATCCTGGCGCGCGTCGATGCCGGGCGGGAACGGCTCGACCGCCGCGTCCGGTTCGAGGCTTCGGACCTGATGGCGTATGCGCCGGTCACCAAGGACCATGCCGGCGGCACGGGCATGACGCTGGCCGAGCTGTGCGCGGCAGCGATCGCCTATAGCGACAATACGGCGGCTAATCTGCTGCTGGCGGCGCTGGATGGTCCAGCGGGGCTGACCGCCTATGCGCGCACGCTCGGCGATCCGGTGACTCGGTTGGACCGGATCGAACCGGATCTGAACCAGGCGACCCCCGGTGATCCGCGGGATGTGACCACACCGGCCGCGATGCTGGCCGATCTCCACGGGCTGGCACTGGGCGATTTCCTGTCGCCCGGTTCGCGCGGGCAACTCGTCCGCTGGCTGCTCGATTGCCGGACGGGCGATGCGCGGCTCCGCGCCGGCCTGCCGGCGAACTGGCGCGTTAGCGACAAGACGGGGAGCGGCGACCATGGTTCGACCAACGACGTCGCCCTGATCTGGCCGCCGGGCCGGGCGCCGATCCTGGTCTCGGCCTATCTGACCGGGGCGGAGGCCCCGCCCGAGCGGCGCGAGGCGACGCTGGCGGCGGTCGGTCGGGCGATCGCCGCAAGGATCGCCTGAACAAGAATGTCGGGGATCAGAGCTTCCGGCCGGCGATGAGCCCGGCGATGAGGGCCGCGAGGGCGACCGTCACCGTGCTGGGCGGCTCGATGCCGGCGCCTAGCCGGCGGCCGGCCTCGCTCGCCAGCACGCCGAGGTCGGTGGCGACGGTCGAGGCGGCGCGCGCCACCGGCCGGGATGGGGCTCTGGAGCCGCGAAAGGTGACGGCGATCAGGATCGCCGCCAGCAGGATCATGGCCGCGCCGACCACGGCGGCGGCGCCGGCCGGGGTCAGGTAGGGCGTCAGCGCCAGCACGATCGCATAGAGCACGAACAGCAGGCCCGCGAGGCCGACGAAGAGCGCGGCCAGGACCACGGCGCCGATGCCGGCTGCCCGCCGGGCACGATGGCTGGCCTCACGCTCGGCGAGGGCCAGCAGCGCACGCGCCACGACGAGCAAGCCGCCCATCAGTTGCGGTTCCGGCTCAGGAGGCCGACGATCAGGCCGATGCCGAGGGCGGTCAGCACGGAGGTCATGGGGTTGCGCTCGATCGTATGGTTGAGGTCCTCGCTCAAGCCTTTGGCGCGGGCGCCGGCGTGGCCCAGGGCCTCGCGGCTTTCGTTATAGAGATCGACGACCACGTCCTCGACCTTGCTGCGCGCATGGTTCGCTTCGAGCTTGACCAGATCGGCGACGGCCGCGCTCAGCCGCGCGATGTCCTGCTTCAGAACGGCGATCTCGTCGGAAACCGCAGCGGCGTCCTTCACTTTCGCGTCGCTCATTGGCTTGTCCTTTCATCTCAAAGGGGTTGCCCCTCGAAAAGAGCACAAGCCGTTAACACGCCCGGGGTGAATCGGTTCGGTCAAAATCGAGAGAAAGGTCGTGGGGCCACGGCCCTGCGACGCCCGATCAGAGATGGTGTCCCGCTCAACCGAAACGGTAACCGGAAACCGCCTTCCCGAAGACGCGGTCGCTATAGGTCCGCACGCCCAGATCCGCGCCCGCGGCGCCCGCGGCGACCATCAGCGGCAGCAGATGTTCCTCGCGCGGATGGCTGGATCGGACGCCGGGTGCTGCCGCCCATTGCGTGAGCGCCTGGTTGCGCCGGTCCGGGTCCGGATCGCTGACCGCCGCCGTCAGCCAATGGTCGAAGGCGGCGGCATCGGCGGTGATGCGCGGATCCTCGGCGAAGAAACCGCGAAGGTTGTGGAAGCTCAAGCCGCTGCCGACGATCAGCACGCCCTCGTTGCGCAGCGGCGCCAGCGCCCGGCCGATGGCCAGATGGGTCGCGGGATCGAGCGAGGCGGCGAGCGAAAGCTGCACCACCGGAATGTCGGCCTCCGGATAGATCAGCAGGAACGGCACGAAGACGCCATGGTCGAAGCCGCGCGTCGCGTCGCCGGCGCTGGGGATGCCGGCCTGATCGAGGCGCAGGCGGATCTCGGCGGCGAGGCGCGGCGCGCCCGGTGCCGGGTAGCGCAGCTGATAGGTGTGGGCCGGAAAGCCGTAATAATCATAGATCAGCGACGGTGCCGCCGCGGCGGTGACCGTCGGCCGGGTCTCTTCCCAATGGCCCGAGATCACCAGCACGGCGCGCGGCCGCGGGCCGACGTCGGCCGCGATGCCGCGCAGATAGTCGCCCATGGACTGCCAGGGGTTGGCGCCCGGGTAGTCCATGAAGAAGCACGGTCCGCCGCCATGGGGAATGAACAGGGTCGGCAGGCGTGCTTCGGTCATGGCTTCAGCTCCCGGATCGGGTCGCGGTCAGGTCGACGTCGACGCCGACGTCGAGCGCCACCCATTCGCCGGTGGCCCAGACGCCCTGGCCGACGCCGAAGCCGGTCCGCACCAAGCTGAGATGGCCCTTGGCAGCGGCCTTGTCACCGGTGATTTCGAGCGTGAACGGCAGCACCGTGTCCTGGCCGATGCCGCGGATGGTGAGCCGGCCCGGCGCCTCGTAAGCGTCGCCGCCCTTGGCGACGAAATGCGTCGCCTCGAAGCTCGCCTGGGGGAAGGCCTTGACGTCGAACCATTCGGCCTGGGGCAGGGCGCTGTCACGCTGGGTGTCGCCGGTCTTGGCGCTGGCCAGGTCGATCGTCACCTTGGCGTGGCCGGACTCGGGATGGGCCGGATCGAACGCGATCTCGGCGGTCCATTTGCCGAAGCTGCCCTGGAACGGCGCGCCGTTCTGGACGCCGGAGAAGCCCAGGCGGCTCTTGGCCGTATCGACCGTCCAGTCCGCCGCCAGTGCTGGCGCGGCGGCGAAGAGCGGCAGGGCGAGCAGCAGGCCCGTGGTTTTCATGACTCAGGATTCCTTGGGAACGCGCCGGCCGAACGGCAGGATGCGGTGCAGCACGCCGTCGCGCAGCACGAAGTGATGGCGCAGCGCCGCGCCGGCATGGAGTGCTATGAGGGCGGCGAACCCCCAGGCGAGCTTGGCATGGATGAAGCGCACCACCGCCTCGACCTGCGCCTTGTTGGCAAGGTCGGGGAACGGCGGCAGATGCGGCCAGGGCACCAGCCCATAGAGCACGGTCGGCAGGTTGAACGGCGAGACCGAGACCAGCGCCCAGCCGGTCAGCGGGATGGCCAGCATCAGGAGATAGAGCAGCCGGTGCGTGCCCTCGGCCGCTGCCCGTTCGAGCGGCGGCATGGCGGGCAGCGGCGGCGGGCGATGGGTCACCCGCCACAGGATGCGCAGGAGAACGGCCAGCAACACGGTAACGCCGATCGATTTATGCAGCTGGTAGAGCTGGAACTTCATCATCGGCGCCAGGCCCAGATGGGTCATGGCGAGCCCGAGGACGATGAGCGCCAGGATGCCGAGGGCGATCACCCAGTGCAGCGCGATCGAGACCGTGCCGTAGCGGGTGGGGGCGATCGGTGCGCGCATGATGGCCGTTCCCCTGCCGTTATCCTCAGGCGTGCTCGAAGCCGGCGCTGATGAGCAGGTCGACGTCGTCGCCGACCAGCGGCACGTAGGTCTTCACGCCAAAGTCACTGCGCTTGATCTTGCCGCTCACCTCGAAGCCGGCGGTGTACTTCTTGTCGAGCACGTTGACGCCGGCGCCGTTGAACTTGACGGTCAGGGTCACCGGCTTGGTGACGCCATGCAGGGTGAGGTTGCCGGTCACCTTGGCCGTGCCCTTGCCGGTCTGGGCGACCTTGTCAGCCTTGAACACGATCTCGGGGAACTGGGCGGCGTCGAACCACTTGTCGCCCTTCAGCTCGCCGTCGACCGTGGTGTTGCTGGTCGAGAGCGACGCCACCGGGATGTGGATCTCGAGCGTGCTCTTGGCCGGCGCCTTCGGGTCGAGGTTCAGGCTGCCCGAGACGTTCGAGAACTCGCCGTACCAGGTGGTGAAGCCCAGGTGATTGACGCTGAACAGCACGCGGGTGTGGTAGGGCTCGACGGTGTAGGCGCCGGCCTCGGTCGCCGCCGGGTCATGGCTGACGGTCTGGGCCTGGGCGGCCGGAACCAGCGCCGGGGCGGCGAGGAGAGCGGCGGAGAGGGCGATCGGAAACAGCTTACGGAACATGGATCGGGGTCTTTCTCGGAGATGCACCGGCCGTGTGGGCGGGCATGAGGGCCTGATCCGACAGATAGTGATGTTCCTTGTCCGAAAAAACCGATAAAGTTTTGATGATCTTCATCTGAAAGTTCGATCATGTCTCAACCCGCCCCCTCGTTCGATCAGCTGCAGGTCATGCTGGCGGTCGTCGAAGCCGGCAGTTTTTCGGGCGCGGCGCGGCGCCTGAACCGGGCGCAATCCGCCGTGACCTACGCGGTGCAGCGGCTGGAGGAGCAATTAGGCACGGCGCTGTTCGACCGCACGACCTACCGGCCGACCTTGACCGAGGCGGGCCGCACCCTGCTGCCGCGGGCACGGCTGATCGCGGAGGAAATGCGGGCGATGGCCGACCATGCCCGGGGCATCGCCGCCGGCCTGGAGCCCGAGTTGACCCTGGTCGTCGATGCGATGTTCCCGACGTGCGCGCTGCTCGACGCCCTACGCATTTTCAGTGCGCGCTTTCCGTCGGTCCCGCCCCGCATCTACGTGGAATCCCTGGGGGCGACCGCTGAGCTGGTGCTGAATGGCACCTGCGCGATCGGCCTGATGTCGACCTTCAGCAGCGAGTTCGAAGCACTGCAGCGGCAGCCGCTGCTGGACATCACGCTGATCCATGTCGCCGCCCCGTCCCATCCGCTCGGCCGCCATGAAGGCCCCGTGCCGCCGGAAGAGCTGCGCCGTCATGTGCAGCTGGTGCTGTCCGACCGATCCGGCCTGACCGGCAGCCGCGATTATGGCGTGCTGTCGCCGCAGACCTGGCGCTTGGCCGATCTCGGTGCCAAGCACGCCATGCTGACCGCCGGTCTCGGCTGGGGCAGCATGCCGGCCCATCTGGTGGCCGAAGATCTGGCGGCCGGCCGGCTGTGCCAGATTCCGATCGCGGGCGACGGCGTTCCCAGTGACGGCATCACCCTGCCGCTCTGCGCCGCCCACCGCCGCGACCGCCCGCCCGGGCCGGCCGGCCGCTGGCTGCTGGATCATCTGGCCGGGATGATGGAGACGAATCCGGTGCCGGCGGTGGCGGGGGCGTAGACCGTTGCGCCAAGCTATTGGGTAAGCTTCTTGCTCATATAGACCGTTGTCCCGCCCATGAAGGGCTCCTGTCGATCAACGGAGTATCCGAGCCGGGAGTAGAGCGCGACATTGGCGCCAAAAGCGGCACTCGTCAGCAGGCGAATTTCGGTGTGCCCGGCCGCAGTCGCTTTCCGCTCGGCATGGGCCAACAGCCGCTGCCCCAAGCCCTGGCCCTGGCAGTCCGGCCTCACGGCAATATTTTCGATCCAAAGGTGATCGGGACGCAGCATCGTCTCGACCAGCCCGACCATTCTGCCGTCGATATGCAGAAGGTCGATCTGGTGCTCGCGGACGGCTCGCTCGTAGTCGGCCTTCATCGGCATCGGTTCGCGACCGAGGACGGCGACCCATTTCACGTAAGCGGCTCGCACCAGCTCCCGGATCATCCCGGCGTCTTGCGGATTGGCGGACCGAAGCTCCGTAGCCGGTGCAGAAGACATGATGAGTTCCTTGTAAGCGAGCATGAGAAACCCTGCCGACCGTAGGGCGGGCAGGGTTTCCGAGACTTCTCCGGCGGCTACTCGGTTTCGAACAGGTCCCGATACTTCGACGGCTGGGAGCGCAGATACTGGTTGGGCGCGCGCACCTTTCCGCCCAGCTCCGCAGCAGCGTGCCATGGCCAGCGCGGATCGTAGAGGATCGTGCGCGCGAGCGCGATCAGGTCCGCATCGCCGGTCGCCACGATCGCCTCGGCCTGCTCGAAGCCGGTGATGAGCCCGACGGCGATCACCGGTATGTGGACGGCCGCCTTGACGGCGCGGGCCAGCGGCACCTGGTAGCTCGGCGACACCGGGATCTTCTGGGCGGGATGCAGGCCGCCGCTCGAGACATGGATCGCGTTGCAGCCGCGCTTCTCCAGCGCTTCGGCGAAGGCGACGGTCTGGGCGATATCCCAGCCGCCTTCCACCCAGTCCGTACCCGAGACCCGCATCGACACCGGCTTGCCGGCCGGAAAGGCCGCGCGCACGGCATCGAAGACCTCGAGCGGGAACCGCATCCGGTTCTCGAGCGAGCCGCCATATTCGTCATCCCGCCGGTTGGACAATGGCGACAGGAACTGATGCAGCAGATAGCCATGGGCGGCGTGGAGCTGGATCAGGTCGAGGCCGAGGCTTGCGGCGCGTCGGGCGGATCCAGCGAATGCGTCGCGCACCCGTCGAAGCTCGTCCCGATCCATCGCGGTCGGCGGCACCTGGCCGTCGGCGAACGGGATAGCCGAAGGCGCCGCCGTCTGCCATCCGAGCGCATGGCTCGGGGCAAACTGCGCCCCGCCTTTCCACGGCACCTCGACCGAGGCCTTGCGGCCGGCATGGTTCAACTGGATCCCGATCGGCTTGTCCGACCAGCGCCGGATGCCGTCGAGCGTGCGGCGCATGGCCGCCTGGGTCTCGTCGTTCCACAGCCCGACGTCCGCATAGGTGATGCGGCCCTCCGGTACGACCGCGCTGGCTTCGATCGTCACCAGCGCCGCCCCCGATATGGCAAGCTGGCCGAGGTGGATCAGATGCCAGTCGTTCATGCACCCGTTCTCGGCGGAATACTGGCACATGGGCGCGATCACGATCCGGTTGGCCAGTTCGAGATCGGCAACGCGGATCGGCTTGAACAGAGCAGGTTGAGCCACGATGATCTTCCTTGTGCGGCATGGGGGAATGCGTAACGGCCTCAATGTTCCGCCCGGTTGCGTAGACAAGCAAGGTGGCTCGCCGCCACAGATCGGCTCTGTGCCGGCGCCCGGTCTTCGTCGACAGGCCTTACGTCAGGAACGCAAAGCGCGCCGGGCTTCCCTCACACGATCTCGAACAGGCCGGCGGCGCCCATGCCGCCGCCGATGCACATGGTGACGACGCCCAGCTTCGCGCCGCGCCGCTTGCCCTCGATCAGCAGATGGCCGGTCATGCGCGCGCCGCTCATGCCGTAGGGATGGCCGATGGCGATGGCGCCGCCGTCGACGTTCAACCGCTCCGGCGGGATGCCGAGCCGGTCGCGGCAATAGAGCACCTGCACCGCGAAGGCCTCGTTCAGCTCCCAGATGTCAATGTCTGCGAGCGTCAGCCCGTGGCGCTTCAGCAGCATCGGCACGGCGAACACCGGGCCGATGCCCATCTCGTCCGGCTCGCAGCCGGCGACCGCGAGGCCGCGGAAGATGCCGAGGGGCTCGAGCCCGCGCCGGGCCGCCTCACGGTCGGACATGACCACGGTCGCCGCGGCGCCGTCGGACAGTTGGCTGGCATTGCCGGCGGTGATGGTCTTGCCCGGCCCGCGCACCGGTTGCAGGTTCGCGAGGCCGTCGAGCGTGGTATCGGCCCGGTTGCCCTCGTCGCGGGCGAGGGTCACCGTTTCGCGCCGCGTCTCGCCGGTCGCCTTGTCGGTCACCGCCTTGATGACGGTGATGGGCGCGATCTCGGCGCCGAACCGGCCGTCGCGCTGGCCGGCGGCGGTCCGCCGCTGGCTTTCCAGCGCGAATTCGTCCTGGGCGGCCCGGCTGACGCCATAGCGCTCGGCGACGATCTCGGCCGTGTCGAGCATCGGCAGGTAGATGTCGGGCTTGTGCTCGGCCAGCCACGGATCGGGCTCCTGCGGCAGGCCGCCCGCGCCCTGGACCAGGCTGATCGATTCGAGGCCGCCGGCGATGGCGACTGGCACCTGGTCGACGATGACGCGCTGGGCGGCGATCGCGATCGCCTGCAGGCCCGAGCTGCAATAGCGGTTGACGGTCATGGCCGCGACCGAGACCGGCAGGCCGGCGCGGATCGCCGCCTGGCGCGCGATATTGCCGCCGGTCGCCCCCTGCGGCAGGGCGCAGCCGAGCACCACGTCCTCGATCTCGCCAGCCTCGATCCGGGCGCGGGCGGCGGCCTCACGGATGACATGGCCGCCCATCTCGGCACCGTGGGTCAGGTTGAAGGCGCCCCGGAACGCCTTGCCGATCGGCGTGCGCGCCGTCGAGACGATGACCGCGTCGACCATGGTGGTGTCTCCTGATCAAATTAACACTCGTCATGCCCGGACTTGATCCGGGCATCCATGCGTTGCCGCCTGCACCATCGTCTGCATCACGGGCATCAGGCGGAGCCGCGTGGGCGCAAGCGCTTGCTTGCGCCTGGATGGCCGGGTCACGCCCGGCCATGGCGAAGGATTGAATGGACGATGCTTATCCTGCCTTGGCCCGCGCCTCGTCGACCAGCGGCTTCTTCCACAGCTTGCCGACGGCGGTCTTGGGCAGGGCGTCGCGGAGCTCGAGCGCTGCCGGCAGCTCGTGCTTGCCGACCTTGTCGGCCAGGAACTGGCGCAGCTCCTCCAGGCCCAGCTCCGGCGCGCCGGCGCGCAACTTGACGAAGGCCTTGGCGCTCTCGCCGCGATAGGCGTCGGGGATGCCGATCACGATCACCTCTTCGACCGAGGGATGCTCGTAGATCGCTTCCTCGATCAGGCGCGGATAGACGTTGTAGCCGCCGGACAGGATCATGTCCTTCTTGCGGTCGACGATGAACAGGAAGCCGTCCTCGTCCAGGTAGCCGATGTCGCCGGTGCGGAAATAGCCGTCGACGAAGGCGCCGGCCGTCTCTTCGGGCTGCTTGTAATAGCCCCGGGTGACGTTCTTGCCCTTGATGCAGATCTCGCCCTTCTCGTTGGGGGCGAGCTTGCGGGTCGGCTCGTCCAGGTCGCGGATCTCGATCATCACGCCGGGCAGCGGCAGGCCGGCGGAGCCGAGCTTGCGGTTCTGCGGCGGCGTCACCGTGCCGGCCGGCGAGGTCTCGCTCATGCCCCAGCCTTCGAGCAGCTGGCGCTGGGCCACGGCCTCGAACTCGTCGCGCAGTTCCATCGGCAGCGGCGCCCCGCCGGTGTTGCAGAAATGGAAGCAGGTGAAATCAACCTCCTTGGCGCGCGGGTGGGAGGCGACGGCGCGAAACATGGTCGGCACGCCCGAGAACATGCTGGGCCGCTCGCGCTGGATGGTGTCGAGGATGTCGTCCGTGTCCCAGCGTGCCTTCAGGATCAGCCGGTAGCCGTTGCGCAGGCCCCGCAGCAAGAGGGTGTTGAGCGCGTAGATGTGGAACAGCGGCAGGACGACCAGCACGCTTTCCTCGCCAGCCTTGAGCCCGATGCTGGGGTTGCTGCCCCAGGCGTCGTAGCTCGAGACCGAGGCGGTGAGGTTGGCGTGGCTCAGCATCGCCGCCTTGGGCAGGCCGGTGGTGCCGCCGGTGAATTGCAGCACGGCCAGATCGTCGACATTCGCCTTGGGCCACGGCCCGGGCGCCGGCCGGGTCGGGTCGAGCAGCACGCGGAACGGGATGCGCTCGGCCGGATCGGTCGGGATCGCCGGCGGCGGCACCGGCGCCATGTCCTCCGGTGTCGCGACGATGATGCGCAGGCCCGGGCCCGCCGGCGGCAGCTTCTGGTCGAGCCCGGCGAAGCTCACCACTAGGCTGACGTCGGCGAGCGCGATCTTGTGGGCGATCTCGCGCTCGGCATCGAGCGGCGACAGGTTGGCGACCACGCCGCCGGCGCGCTGCACGCCATAGAAGGCGATCGGGTAATGCGGCGTGTTGGGCAGGTGCAGCGCCACATGGACGCCAGGCTTGACGCCCAGCGCCGCGAAGCCGCGCGCCGCCCGCTCGACCAGCGCGTCGAAAGTGCGGAAATCGAGCCTAACCGGTCCGAACTCGAGGAAGGTCTTGGCGCCCCAGCGGGCAACCGCCTCGGTCAGTTCGTCGCTCAGCGTCGCCGTCTTGATCTCGGCATGCCAGTCGAAACCGGGCGGATAGGATTTCTCCCAAAGTTCAGCCATGTCGATCTCCCCTTAAGCCTTGGTCGTGAGAAAGCCGCGCCCCTCGGTCGCGAGCCGTTCGATGAGCGGCGCCGGCTTCAGGCGGTCGTCGCCCAGCCGATCGGCCATGCCCTTGAGTGTGCCGCGGATCGTTTCGAGACCGATCCGGTCGGCCCAATACATCGGGCCGCCGCGATAAACCGGCCAGCCGTAGCCATTGATCCAGACGATGTCGATGTCGGACGGCCGGAGCGCGATACCCTCTTCGAGGATGTGCGCGGCCTCGTTGATCATCGGGTAGAGCAGGCGCACCAGGATCTCGTCCTGGGAGATCGTCCGCCGGTTGACCCCGCGCTCGGCCGCGGCCTCGGCGATCAAGACATCGACCGCGGGATCGGGGATCGGCGTGCGGTTGCTGGGCTCGTAACGGAAGAAGCCGGCGCCGGTCTTCTGGCCAAGCCGCCCGGCATCATGCAGCCGGTCGCTGACGGGGGCCGTCAGGCCCAGGCCGCGGCGGATGCGCCAGCTGACGTCGATGCCGGCCAGGTCGGCCATGGCGCAGGGACCCATGGGGAAGCCGAAATCGAGCAGAGACTGGTCGAGCTCGGCGGGCGAGGCGCCTTCCAGCAGCAGTGATTCGACCTGGTCGGACCGTCGGTGCAGCATGCGGTTACCGACGAAGCCGTAGCAGACACCGACCACGACCGGCACTTTCATGAGCCGGCGGGCGAGCGCCATGGTGCTTGCCAGCACGGTCGGGTCGGTCGCCGTGCCACGGACGATCTCCAAGAGCCGCATGACATTGGCCGGGCTGAAATAATGGGTGCCGAGCACACGTTCCGGCCGGCTGGTCGCCGCCGCGATCGCGTTCACGTCGAGGGTAGATGTGTTCGTGGCCAGGATCGCGTCGGGCCGGACGATCCCGTCGAGCGAGGCGAACAGCTCCTTCTTCAGGCCCATCTCCTCGAACACCGCCTCGGTCACGATGTCGGCGTCGGCTGCGGCCTCGAGTGTCAGGCTGCCGGTGATGCGGCCGATGCGCGCCTCGGCGTCGGCTGGCGTGATGCCGCCGCGCCGTGCCGTCGCCTCGTAATTGGCGCGGATGATCTTGAGGCCCCGTTCCAGCGCCTCGGCGCCGGTCTCGATCAGGGTCACGGGAATGCCGGCATTGGCGAAATTCATCGCGATGCCGCCACCCATGGTGCCGGCGCCGATGACCGCCGCTTGCCGGATCGGCCGGTCGGGCGCGTCCTTGGGCAGGCCCGGGACCTTGCCGGCCTCGCGCTCGGCGAAGAAGGCATAGCGCTGGGCGGCGGATTCGGACGAGGCCATCAGTTCCATGAAGCGCCGACACTCATAGGCGAGGCCGTCGGCGAACGGTCGGTCGAGGGCCGCCCTCACGCAATCCACGATCGCCGCCGGCGCCTTGAAGCCGCGGCTCTTGCGGGCGATCGAGCGGGCGAATTCGTCGATGATGCCGGGGTTGGCGCGGGCCTCGGCCAGCTTGCCCTCGCCGGCGGCGATGAGCGGCAGCGGGCGGACCTCGATGATCTCCCGGGCGAAGGCGAGTGCCACCTCGTCCAGGTCCGGCACGATGCGCTGGATCAGCCCGCCGGCGAGCGCCCGCTCGGCGCCGATGAACTCGCCCGAGACCATGATCTCGAGCGCCGGCAGCACGCCCAGCACGCGCGGCAGGCGCTGGGTGCCGCCGGCGCCGGGCAGCAGGCCGAGCTTGACCTCGGGCAGCCCGAACTGCGCCGAGGCGAGCGCGATGCGATAGTGGCAGCCGAGCGTCAGCTCCAGGCCGCCGCCGAGCGCCGTACCGTGGATCGCGGCGACAACCGGCTTCGACATGCCGCCGATCTGCGCGATCACCTCGTCGAGGCCGGGTGGCTCGAGCGGCTTGCCGAATTCGGTGATGTCGGCGCCGGCGACGAAGGTCCGGCCGGCGCATTTCAGCACGACCGCGCGCACGGTGGCGTCAGCCTCGGCGGCCGTGATCGCGGCGGCGAGGCCGGCCCGCACCGCATGGCCGAGCGCGTTGACCGGCGGATTGTCGATGGTGACGACGGCGATGCTGCCGACGAGGCTGGTGCTCACGGGCGATGTCATGGGGCTTCCCGGACGGATCAGACGGGGTGACGGGTCATGATCGATGGGGGCTCAGGCGCCGTCGCGGATCGGGGGCGAGGCCTCGGGCATGGGTTCCTCCTCAGGGACGTGACGCCGCTCGATCGGCGGCTTGTTTGTCGTTGCGGTTGAACGGTCCGCCCTCTCCCCGTGGGGTGTCAAGACGCGGCCAGCAAGCGGGCAGCCGTCGCGGCAAGATCCCGATGAAATCGCCATCCGATGTAAAAAACCGACTGGTCGGTCGGGCGGTCGGTGTCGGCGGGCGAGATCGGGAGCAGGTCGCTCAGGGCGCCGGATCCGAGCAGGACTTCCCGTCGCAGGGGCCGAGATAGTCGGGCTCGGCCAGGGAATCATGATCCTTCGTGCCGTTCTTCGACCCGTTGTGCGGTTGGCACATCCACTGCAGATTATTTCTCAGGTGATAGGCCCGGCGCACGGAATTCTTGTTCCTTCCATTGCTGTCGATGTCGCCCGCGGTCAGCTTCTCGGTGTGAAAATCGATGACGTAGGCGTCCCAGTGATGGCTTCCGTCACACACCGGATGCTTCACGCATTCGGCCGCGATCTGCTTGAAGAATGACCGAATATGGTCGATCTCGATGTCGTTATTGTTGTGCAGCGTTGGTTCCGTGCTCTGACAGGCGACCGGCTGCTTGTTTTTCCAATACCAATCCAGAAATCCATTGAGCCAAGATACTTCGCTCCGTTTGCCGAAGCGCAATAGCCTATTTCCGAACTGATCGTATTGGGGAGGATACTTGGGCTGCGGCACCTTGAAGACCGGTTCGACATCCATGCCGATCTCGAAGCTGCCGTTCTCGAGCGAGACTGAGTTGCGGCGCGACAGGCGCTTCGTCTGAGGGCTCGGCGGTTGGGATAGCTGCTCGGTTTGTTTCTTGGTCGACTCGCGCACGCTCCTCATCGGCTGGATGACCGATGCGGGCTTTGCCTGGGCGGCTGGCTGCGGGCGCGGCGGGTTGGCCCGGTCATGGAGCGGCGCGAAGGGCGGCGGCGCATGACCGGAACGAACGGTTGGCGGCAGGACGGCACCATGACGCGCCGGGGCCCCGGGCTTCGCCTGCGCGGACGCGGTTCCGGGCCAGGATACGGACGGCGGCGCGATCCGGCGAGGCGGCATGACAATGACCCTCCCTGCGAAACCCAGGGTAGAATTACCGTATCGAGGCCGGTTCGGCAACGGGCCGCCGGGAAGGGACGGCAAGCCGCGCTCAAAGCTCGCTGCGGAAGCGGTGGGGCGAGGTGCCGGCGATCTTGCGGAAGGCGGTCGAGAAATGGCTCTGGCTGGAAAAGCCGACCGCGACCGACAGGCTGGCGAGCGAGAGAGAGCGGTCGGCCAGCAGCTCCTTGGCCCGCTCGATCCGCCGGTAGAGCTGGTACTGGTGCGGCGTCATGCCGGTCGACTGCTTGAAGCTGCGGCAGAAATGGAAGACCGACAGGCCGGCCGTCGCCGCCATGTCGCCCAGCGAGACGTCCTCGGCCAGGTGCGCCTCGATGAATTCCTTGACCCGCTTCAGGGCGAACGGCGTGAGGCCGCCCTTGCGTGCGCCGCTCGGCCGCCGGAGCGTCGAATGCGCGCGCACCAGATGGACCGCGAGCAGCAGCGCAAAGCGCTCCGCATAGACGGCGGAGGCGAGCGCCGGCACCTGCAGCTCCTGCAGCAGGCCCCGCGCCATCTGCTCGGCCGGGAAATCGCGGACGGCGAGGCTCGGCGCGATCTCCAGCCGCTCGGCATCGATGTCGAGCGCCTCGGCGACGACCTGCTCGACCCGGCTGTGCGGCAAATAGACCTCGATCCGGCCGTAGAGCCCTTCCCATTGCCATTCGGCGGCCTCGCCGGCCGGCGTCACGCTGACGCTGCCGGCGGCGGCGCGGCGGCGCTGGGTATCGCCGCCCAGCCGGCGCGACAGCAGCAGCGCGCCCGACTGCTGGACGCTGATGACGTGATGGTCGACTGGTGGATATTCGACGAGGCCGTCACGGCCGGTGCGCTGGACGACGAACAGGTCGGGCCAGTTGCGGCCAGCACTGGAAACGGCGGCCGGGCAGATCGCGAGCGTCTCCTCCGGCGAGATCGGCCGGTCCCAATTCTGGTCCGCCGCCGGCCGGTCGAACGCGGCCCGGTCGCTCGGGCGTTTGTCTGCGGGCATGAACGGCCCCTCCCATGGTCTTTTTTTCTGTGCTTGCGGTAACATAGCCACAGATGCCGGGTCGGGCGCAATTCCTTGTAGAAACGGCATGAAAAAGGCGCGCCGGTTGTCGGCGCGCCTCCGTCATTCTCGCGTTCGCGAAGGGCCGGCCGCAAGGCGGCCGGTCCGGCTCAATACTTCGAACCGCCCGCCGCACCCGGCGAAGTGTGCAGTTCCTTCTTCGGGGCCTGGGCGGCAACATTGCCCATGCCGACCTGATGGCCGAGCTTCTCGGTGGCGCCGTCGCACCCGTCGGCCGGCGGCTTCGACAGGTCGATCTTGCTCTGGGCGGCAGTGCGCTGCTCTTCGAATTTCGTCTGGATGTCGGTCAGGATCGGCGAGAGCTTGTCGGAAATCGCCTTGTTGGCGTCCTCCTGGCTCTTCGACGTCTGCCAGCCGATGGCCGACACCTTGCCCTGGTAGCTTGCGGCGATGGTCTGGCCGAACTGGGCGATCGTGTCGTCGTCCGCCTTTGCCTGGGCGCCATAGGACGTGCCGAAGGCCTTGAGGACGCAGGCGTTGTCGGTCAGCTCCTTCGCCAGCCAGAGCTTGCGGTCGAGGGAGACCTTGACGGTCAGCTTGGCGAGCGCCGCACACACCGTGCCGTCGGGCAGCTTGGCGATCGCGGTGTCGCGCCGGGCGGAGAACGCCACGTTCGCGTCGTAGTGACCGGGCGCCAGGCGGTCGGGGCCGGCGCCGAGCTTGGCGGCGAGGTCCTTGGCCGAAAGGCTGGTGTCCTGCGGCGTCGGGCTCGGCGTGGCATCGAACACGATCTGGGCCGGCGGGGCCGCCGGGCAGCTCGCGGCATGGGCCGCGGCGCCGACACCCATCAGCAGCACGCCGATCAGGCCGGCTATGATTTTCTTGGTCATTGGGATTCCCCGAAAGCAACTTCGCATGGCCGGGAAAGAGATAGAATCAGGGGCGCGACGTAAAGCCCGAAAATCGCTCGGCGCGATTCGGGCCCCGCGGTCAATCGGCGCGCCACTCCTCGACCCACAGAGTCGTATCGCCGACATGGCCGGCCGGGTCGACCCCCTTGAGCCAGGTCGGGATGACGAACACGGTGGATTCGAAGAACAGCGGCAGGGCTGGCAGCTCGCGCGCGTAGATTTCCTGCAGCCGGGCCCAGATCGGCATGCGCTTGGCCGGATCGAGTTCCCTGACCAGGGCATCGTTCAGGCGGTCGGTGTCCGCATCGACGAAGCGCGGATAGTTGCCGCCGCTGAAATCATTGGCGGTGGAGGGGATGCTGGCCGACACCAGCATGTAGGTCGGCGGATACTCCGGCGGGTTCGTCCAGGCATAAAGCGCCAGGTCATAGGCGCCGTGGGGTAGGCGGTCGCCCAGCAGGGCGGTGGCACTGTCGTTGGCGAGCGTGATCTCGACGCCGACGGCCCGCCATTTCGCCTGCAATTCCTGCTCGACCAGTTCGCGGACCCGATGGCCGGTGGTCGTGGCGAGCGTGAAGGCGAGGCGCCGTTCCTTGCCATCGACGCGGACGCCGTCCGGTCCCGGCAGGAAGCCCGCTTCCGCCAGCAGCTTGCCGGCCGCGGCCGGGTCATAGGGATATTTGCTGATGTCGGGATCGTAGCCCCGGTCGCCGGGGGCGACGAACCCGTCGGCCACCGGCAGCAGCCCATCGAACAGGCGCCGGGTGATGGTCTGCCGGTCGATCGCCAGCAGCAGTGCCCGGCGGATGCGTCGGTCGGCCAACAGCGGATTGCCAAGGTTCATGTCGACGTGTTCGTAGGTCAGGCTGCTTTGCATGGCGAAATCGAAGCTGTAGGCACGGCGGGCCTTCAGTTCCAGCCCCTGGTCGACGGTCAAGCCAAGCTCGCCGGCGATGTAATCGACAGTGCCGGTCAGGAAATCGGCCTCCAGCACCGCCGTATTCTCGATCATGCGGACGGTGATGCGGGGGATATGCGCCGGCGGCCCCGGCCAGGCCGGCGTGCGTTCGTAGCGCGCGCTCCGGCCCGGCTCGTAGCCGATGAGGCGATAGGGGCCGATCCACAGGCCCGGGTTGGTCGGATCGGTCGTGTAGGCCGACCGGCCGAAATAATCACCGCGATGGGCGAGGCCGGCCAGAATCGGTGCTTCGATATGCGCCGGCAGCACCCAGAAGGTGACCTGGCGGTTGTAGCCATAATCGATCTGGTCGAGATGCAGGGTGAAGGTCCGCTGATCGACGATCGTCACGTCGGCGATATGGCGCAGCGTCTCGGCGTTGGCGGCGCCGATCTCGGGATCGCGCGCCAGGCGCCAGCTGAAGACCATGTCGCGGCTGGTAACCGGCTCACCGTCGGCCCATGAGAGGCCGGGCTTCAGGGTGAAGGTCACCTCCATGCCCTGGCGGCCGTCAGCCAGATCGACGATGCGCGCCCCGCCGTTCTCCAAGGTCGGCAGGGTCTCGCACAGATAGCAGCTCGGGCGGCCGTTCTTGTCCGCGCCGGACAACGGGCGCAATGCGAGGCCGCCCAGATAGTTGCGCGCGCCGGAACTGCCTTGGATCGGATTGAGCGACGGCGGCGCCTGGCGCATGCCGATGACCAGTTCGCTCCGACCGGGCGTGTTGGGGATGGCCGGCGACCGGCCGGCGGGGACCAGGGCGGCGAGCATCGACGCGCCAAGGATGAGGGCGCCGGCCAGGCCCGCCAGCTTCAGCAGGTCAGCCGGTCGCATTGTCGTCCATCTTCAAAATGAGCTGCTCGATCCATGGCGCCGACGACAGACTCCATGAATGGAGCGGTCTTGCCAAGTGCTGTCGCGGGGGAGCGGCTCAACCTGCGGCCAGGCGATCGCGCAACCGGTCGGTCGCGCGCCGCACGGCGTCGGCCATGGCCGGCTCGAGATCGGAGTGATTGCCCTCGACTACGACCTCCAGATCCGAGCCGGGCCAGGCACGGTGCACCATCCAGGAGGTTGCGGGCGGCGTCACGACGTCGTAGCGCCCGACCACGAGCTGGGCAGGCAGATGGGCGATGCGGCCGAGATCGCGCAGGACCTGGCCCTCCTCGATGAAGAAGCCGTGCGCGCAATAGCGGGTGAAGAAGCGCGACAGCGGCAGCGCGGCGGCGAGATCGACCGCCTGGTCGATCAACTCCCGGTCGGGCCGGAAGGTCGAGGTGCGGGCCGAGAAGCGCTTCAGCGCGCGCACCGCCGGCTCGTGGATCGCCGGGTCGGGATCGTTCGTGCGCGCATGGTAGGCGGCGAGCAGGTCGCCGCGCTCGGCAGGCGGCAGCAATGCCAGCAGCTCCTCGTAAGCCTCCGGGAACAGCACGCCGATCGAACGCCACCACCAGTCGATCTCGCTCGCCCGGCCGGTGAACATGCCGCGCAGGCGGAAGCCCAGGCAGCGATCCGGGTGGGCCTCGCCATAGAGCAGTGCCAGGCACGAGCCCCAGGAGCCGCCGGTAACGGCCCAGCGCTCGATCCCCAGATGGCTGCGCAACCGCTCGATGTCGCCGACCAGCGCCTGGGTGTCGTTGTCCTGGGTCTCGCCCATCGGCAGCGAGCGGCCGCAACCGCGCTGGTCGAGCAGCACGATGCGGAAGAAGTCCGGATCATAAAAGCGGCGATGGATCGCCTTGGCGCCGCCGCCCGGCCCGCCATGGAGAAAGACGACCGGCAGGCCCTTGGGGTTGCCGACCTGCTCGAAATAGATCCGGTGCGGACCGCCGACCGCGAGCATGCCGTGGTCGTAGGGTTCGATTTCGGGATAGAGCAGATCATCGAGCGACAGATCGGGTGACATGGGGCCTTCCGGATTCCTGAAGCGGGCGGGTGCGGATGGTGCCCGCTCCGCGGCCGCTCGGCAATCGCGCCCGCACTGCCGACCAGACGATGGGTTCGTCCGAAGATCGGCGGCAGCGGGGATGGGACCTTACCAATCTGATTCAGCCAATTTTGGCGCCAACGACGGCATGTAGGGTGTAACTATCTGATTTCGCGAGAAAAAACAAGTCACTCGACATTTCGGACTGAGTGAGTAAGATTCTGTTAACCTCATTCATTGGCGAAACCCTCGATGGTCGAACCTCTCCTCACCCATAATCGATTTGCGGAACGACTGCGTGCAGACGACACGGCGCTGGCCATCGTCGATGCTCAGACGGGTCTGCTGTCGACCGCGGCCGGTCCAAACGGCACCGCCGAAGCGTTGCGCAACAATCTGTTGGGGCTGGCGCGGCTGGCGCGTGCCTTCAGCGTGCCGACGGTGCTGGGCGCTGGTGCGAAAGGCGGGCCGGTGCTCGATGAACTCTTGGCGCTGTTCGGCCCGGGGGCCGTGGTGCCGCGCATCGGCGGCGGTTTCTGGGACGATCCGGCATCGCGCAAGTCCGTCCTCGCGTCGGGCCGCCACCATCTGATCATCGCCTCGCTCACGCCCGACTTCGGTTTGGCCGCGACCGCGCTCGGCGCGCGCCGCAGCGGGCTCGAGGTCCATGCCGTGCTCGATGCCTCGACTGGCTCTGACGATGGCGGCGAGCGGGTCGGCATCGCCCGCATGACCGGCGCGGGCATTCATCTGACCAGCTGGGTCGCGGTGCTGGCCGAGCTGGCGGCGACCGGGGCCGGCGGCAATGGCGCTGCCGCGGTCCGGGACAATCTCGACCGCTATGCCACTGGCGCCGGCGCGACCAGCTGGGGCGAAGCCCTGGCGCTGTCGGTTCCGGGCCGCTGATCGTCAGCTTGCCACAGCTGTTAGCGGCAATTATGTGACGGTTCCGCAAGGTTGAGACAGCCGACCTGTGTGCGGTGCACCATAGTTGATGCCCGGCGTGTGCCCCATCATGCGCCGGACCAGCCGCGTCCGCCGATCGTCGCACTGACCCCTCGTGTGACTCCCGCAGCAGCGCAGCAACTGGACGTCGAGCCGGCAGCGTCGGTCCCCATGGCCGCGCTGCCGGCCCGGCATCGACGCCGGCCTTACCCCTGCAGATCCCGAACCTGCGCCTCGGTCAGAAAACGCGTGCGATGGCCGTGCAGCAGCAGATGCAGGCGCGCGGTCTCTTCCAGTTCCTCGACGGCCGCCGCCGCCGCCGCCAGGCTGGTACCGGCGACGACCGGTCCGTGATTGGCCAGCAGCACCGCATGGTGGCTGCCGGCCAGCGTGCGGACCGCGTCGGCCAGCTTCGGGTCGCCCGGCCGGAAATAGGGGACGAGCGGCAGGGTGCCGACGCGCATCACGTAATAGGCGGTGATCGGCGGCAGCACGTTCGCCGGGTCGACGTCGGCAAGGCACGAGACCGCGACCGAATGGGTCGAGTGCAGATGGACCACCGCCTCGGCCGAGCCGCGTTCCTCGTACATCGCGCGATGCAGGAAGCTTTCCTTGGTCGGCGCATCGCCGGACAGAAGCGTGCCGTCGGGCGACAGTTTGGCGAGGCGCGCCGGGTCGAGGTCGCCCAGCGACGCGTTGGTCGGCGTCATCAGAAAGCCGTCGGCGATCCGGACGCTGATGTTGCCGGAGCTGCCGAACGTCAGGCCGCGGCCGAAGATCGAGGCGCCCAGGCGGCAGATCGCGTCGCGCGCTGCGGCTTCGGCGCTCATGCGAAGGCCCGGAGGAAGAAGTCCTCGCCGCCGAAATTGCCGGATTTGAGCGCCAGCGCCAGCGACGGTCCGCCGCCGGCCGAGGCCACGGTCCAGGGCACGCCCGGGTCGATCTGCCGGCCGATGCGCAGGGCGGTCACGCCCAGGGTCTGGACGACCGCGCCCGAGCTTTCGCCGCCGGCCACCACCAGGCGGCGCACGCCTTGCTCGACCAGGCCGCGCGCGATCCGGGCAAGTGCATCTTCGACCAGGGCGCCGGCCCGCTCGCGGCCGAGCCTGTCCTGCGCGGCGCGGACCGCGTCGGGCGGCGCGCTGGCGCTGATCAGGATCGGCTCCACTTCCAGCCGGCCGGCGGCCCAGTCGAGCGCCGCCGCAATCTGCCCGTCGCCTTCGGCCAGCGCCAGCGGATCGAGCTGGAAGCTCGGCCGGCGTGCCTTCATGTAGGCGTTCTGGGCCAGGGTCGCGACCGAACAGGAGCCGGACAGGACCGCGGCGGTGCCACCGAGGTCGACCGGCACGGCGGCTCCCTCGCCGCGCTCCGGCAGCAGCCCGTTGCGGCGAAAATTCGCCGGCAGCCCCAGCGCCAGGCCGGAGCCGCCGGTGATCAGCTTCAGGCCGGCGACGGCCTCACCCAGGCGGTGCAGGTCGGCATCCGTGACCGCGTCGACCACGACGTGTGCGATGCCGGCCCGTTCGAGCCGGCCAAATTCCGCCCGGATCGCCGTGGGCCCGGCCAGCACGGTCGACAGCGGCACCAGGCCTACGGGCCGGGTCGTCTGGGCACCAAGCACGCGCATCAGGTTGGCGTCGCGCATCGGCGTCAGCGGGTGATTGCGCATGCCGGATTCCGACAGCAGCCCGTCGCCGACGAACAGATAGCCCTTGAAGATGGTCCGGCCGTTTTCGGGAAAGGCCGGGCAATAGATGGTGAAATCGACGCCCAGTGCCGCCATCAACGCCTCGGCGACCGGGCCGATGTTGCCTTCGGCGGTCGAATCGAAGGTCGAGCAGTATTTGAAGAGAACCTGCCGGACCCCGGCGGCTTCGAGCCAAGTGAGAGCCGCCAGCGACTGGGCGACCGCTTCCGCCGCCGGGATGGTGCGGCTCTTGAGCGCGATCACGACCGCATCGACGTCATCGGCAAGGGTGGCGGGCGGGCCGTCGGGCACGTCGATCAGCTGCACCGTTCGCATGCCTTGACGCACCAGCGTATTGGCCAGATCCGTGGCACCGGTAAAATCGTCGGCGATGGCGCCGAGCAGGATCGCCATGGACGTTCCTTCCAGAGGGTTGCCGAAAACCGAGGCAGGACCGATCCTAAGCGGTGACGAGCCCCGCCTTCAAGGATCCCGCCCGATGCCGCGTTTCGCCGCGAATCTCTCGATGATGTTCACTGAATACGATTTTCTCGATCGCTTTGCGGCCGCGGCCGATGCCGGGTTCAAGGCGGTCGAGTATCTGTTCCCCTATGAATATCCGGCGGACGAGCTCGCCCGTCGGCTGGAGCGGGCAGGGCTCGAGCAGGCGCTGTTCAACCTGCCGCCAGGCGACTGGGCCAAGGCGGAGCGCGGCCTGGCGGCCTTGCCCGGCCGCGAGGCGGACTTCGAGCTCGCCGTCGATCGGGCGCTGGCATATGCCAAGCCGCTGCGCTGCCCAAAGCTGCATGCCATGGCCGGCATCCTGGCGCCCGACGCCGATCGGGCGCTGGCTCGGCGGACCTATATCGCCAATCTGCGCCATGCGGCGCTCCGCGCCGCCGAGGCCGGGATCACGCTCCTGATCGAACCGATCAACACCAGGGACATTCCCGGCTACTTCCTCAACCGGCCGAGCGAGGCGCGCCGGATCATCGAGGAGGTGGGCGCGCCGAACCTCGAGCTGCAGTTCGACGTCTATCATTGCCAGATCATGGTCGGCGACCTTGCGACCCAGATCCGCACCCATGCCGACATCACCGGCCATATCCAGATCGCCGGCGTGCCGGAACGGCACGAGCCGGACGTGGGCGAGATCAATTATCCCTACCTGTTCGAGGTGATCGACCAGACCGGCTATGAGGGATGGATCGGCTGCGAGTATCGCCCGAAAGCCGAGACCGCCGACGGCCTCAGCTGGCTCAAGCCCTGGCTCTAAACCGCGCCCTACGCCGCCATCCCGTGCTTCGACTGTCGCACGCTGGCGCGGTGTCGGCGAATCAGCGTCGCCGGCGACAGCCATAGGAACAGCGCGATGGCGAGCGGGATCGTGGCCGCTTCGTCGAGATGGCCGATGATGGGAATGCGGTTCGGGATGAGGTCGAGCGGCGAGATCAGATAGCTCGCCACGGCGAGCGAGGCGAGCCGGGCGCGCAGGGGCACCTTGGGATCCCAGGCGAGCGACCACAGCGCGCGCGCTTCGATCGCCAGGCGCGCCGGAATGGCGGTCCAGCTGCGTGACTGGGCCGGGGCGGTCGCGGCCGGTGCCGACGCGGTCTCGCCGGTCGCGATCGCGTCGGTCGTGATGGCGTACGCGGCTGCAGCGGGGGTCGCTGTCTGTGACGGGTCGAGTGCCGCGACCTGGGCCTCGAACCGCCAGGAGGTCAGATCGCGATCGAGCGTCTCCTCGAGCCGGCTGATGTCCGCCTCGAACGCGTCGCGCAGGCTGCCGATTGCCCCGATCTTCTGGTCGGTGGACGGGCCGACGATCCGCTTCTTGGCGAAAACCAGATCGTGCAGCGGGCCGAACTTCATGGCGTAGAACAATTCGGGCGACAGCTTGCGTACCAGCGGACCGCCCAGATGGGCAAGCCGGCGCAGATGGTCGCTGCGGTAATAGACCGACGCATTGACCTCGCGCGTGACGCTCGGCGGCGTCTCGACGTCGAGGCCGAGGCGGCGCAGCAACCGTTCGGCCAGCTCCGTCGGGTCGCGCTTCAGATCGGCATAATCGACCAGGATCACGCGGTCGCGACCGAAGCGCTCGACATATTGCTCCAGGATCGAGGCGGTCAGGCCGATTTTGAGCGCTTCGGCATGGGTGTCGGGCTTGCTCGCGATGAAGCTGATCGGATCCACTTCCTGCCGATATTTCTGATGCCAGGACAGCACGCGCTCATAGGGGCTGCGCAGGTTGACCATCAGGATCGGGTTCGGCACGGTCCGGGCGATCCGGTCGCAGACCGTCGGGTCCATCATGTAGAACGGGGAAATATCCGCGCGCAGGCGGGTGGCACTGGTCGCCGGACGGAACTGCGCCTCGTACCACTCCAAGCCCTCGTCGAAGTGGTTGTTGAAGAAATTCACTTCCTTCAGGGACGTCGTCGCCACCTGGCTGTGGCCGAACAGCAGCTCATGCACCCAAGTCGTGCCGGATCGGATCGGCCCGAGGCCGATCAGCAGGGGCATGTCGCCGTCGAGCACGGGCGGTGGCGAAGATTCGGGCATGGCTTCTCCTCGGTCTTCCGGGGGCGGCCTCGCGACGAGCCGCAATTCCCAGAGGGCTTTAGAAGTTTAATGCTCGAACAGGGGTTTCATCCCCGACCCATTGGTAACTGCTCTGTAACAGAGTATTTCAGGCCCGGACCGTTCGCCGTTGACGCGATAGCGAACGGTCGCGCTAACGCCAAGGAACCATTGGAGTTGTGAAAAGGCTGCCATTACCAGGGTATGGCGGCCAAAATTGATGCGACAAAAGAGCGCACTTAATGTAACGGCGGGAACCGACGGCGTGTTCAGGCGCGCGGCGCGTGCTTGGACAGGATGCGCTGCAGCGTCCGGCGATGCATCTTCAACCGGCGGGCGGTCTCGGAAACATTGCGGTCGCACTGCTCGAACACGCGCTGGATATGCTCCCAGCGGACCCGGTCGGCCGACATCGGGTTTTCCGGTGGCGGCGGCAGTGAGGCGCCGCGGGTCAGGAGCGCGCGCTCGACCACGTCGGCGTCGGCCGGCTTCGACAGATAATCGATGGCCCCGGCCTTCACGGCCGCCACCGCCGTCGCGATATTGCCGTAGCCGGTCAGCATGACGATGCGCGCCGCCGGCCGCGCCTTGCGGATGGCGCCGACCACATCGAGGCCATTGCCGTCGCCGAGCCGCAGGTCGACCACGGCGAAGGCCGGCGGGTTTTCGTCGGCCTTGGCCATGCCCTCCTTGACGCTTTCGGCCGTCTCGACCAGGAAGCCCCGCCGTTCCATGGCGCGGGCGAGGCGGTGACAGAGCGGCGTGTCGTCGTCGACGATCAGCAGGCTGCGCTCGGCGTCGGGCAGGCCATCGAGCGAGACGAGATCGAGGTCCGGCGGTGGCGGGGCGTCGGAAGTCTGGATGGGGGCGTCGATCATGGTCGAACGAATTCCTCAGCTTCTTGGGGGGCGAGCGCGCACCCCCGGGGCAACAGATCGGCTCAGGCGACCGGCACGGCCAAGCCCGCGACGGTCACCAGCGCCCGGCGCGGCCAGCGCACCCGCACCACGGCACCACCCTCGGCACCATTGGCGAAATGCAGCTTGGCGCCGGTACGCCGGAGCAGCGTTTCGGCGATGAAGATGCCGAGGCCCATGTGCTCGGCATCTTCGTCCCGTCCCGATAGATAGGGTTCCCCCAGCCGAGACAACACCTGTGTCGGAAATCCCGGTCCATCATCCATCACGGTGACGGTCACCCATTGCGCGTCCCATTGCGTCCGTACGACGACCTCCGCGATGGCGAATTGCACGGCATTCTGCACCAGATTGCCCAGGCCGTGCATGATCTCGGGACTGCGGGCGACGATGGGTTGATCCTCAGGGATTCCCTCGACTTTTTGGGTGAGCGCGGTATAGGGCACGCGGTAGGGCTCGCCCGCCGCTTCGACCAGGGCCGAGAGCGGCAGGCGATCGTAGGGCGTGCCGCCGTCGGCCTCGCGTTTCTGGGCCAGCTCCTGGAGGATGGTGCGACATCTTGCCGTCTCACTCAGCAGCAGCCGCGCATCCTCGGCCATGGGGCCGTCGGCGGGCAGATCGCGCGCCAATTCCTTGGCGATGACGGCGATCGTGCCCAACGGGCTGCCCAGCTCGTGGGCCGCCGCCGCGGCGAGCGCGCCGACCGCGGATATGCGCTGCTCGCGTGCCAGCGCTAGCTGGGTCGCGGCATAGGCGTCGCTGATCCGGCGGCCCTCTTCGCTGATGCTCCAGGTATAGGCCGCGATGAACAGGGTCGAGAGGGTGAGGGCGAGCCAGACCGCCAGCACGTAGAGCAGCGGGAATTCCAGCTGGTCCTCGTCCCACGGCAGCGGCAGGTGCCAGATGGCGAGGATAGTCGCGACCCCGACCGTGAGGGCGCACAGCATCATGACGCTGCGCCGGGACAGGATCGTGGCACCGACCGTGACCGGGGCCAGCACCAGGAGCGCGAACGGATTCTGCAGGCCGCCGGTCAGATAGAGCAGGGCTCCCAGCTGGACCACGTCATAGGCCAGATAGGTCATCGCATCGCGGTCGCCCAGGCGGAGCGAGCCGGTGCGCTGCATCTGGTTGGCGAAATTGATCACGGCCGAGGTCGCGACCACGCCGAGCGCGATTTCGAGCGGCAGGGTGAAGCCCAGCGCCAGATGCACGATCAGCAGGGTGACGGCCTGGCCGGCGACCGCGATCCAGCGGATCCAGATCAGCGTGCGCAGGCTGACGCGGCCGCGCTCGGTACCGGCGGGGGGCTCTGCTTCCTTGGTATCGGCGACGGCTTCGACGTTCATGCGCGGGGCGCTCGCGCGATCGGGCAGTGACAGGTCAACGGCGCCTCCGGGCCGCGCCGATAGGCGCTCGAGGTTCAGCGCCGGGTGGCGCTAGGGATAGACCATATGGATGGTCAGCGCGACATCATCAATGCCGACCGTGAAGGCACAGGATTCGAAGCTCGGCGCCGACAGGAACGGCCTGACGTCACGGGAAAAGGCGTAACCCTCGGTCGGATAGCCGAAGAAGTTGAAGTCCATTTCGCCGTCGGCGTTCTCGTCGTGGAAGGTCGCGATGGCGTATTGGCCGGGTGCTACGTCGTGCAGCGTGAAGGTCACCGCACCATTGGCGGCGGGCAGGCCGATGTTCTGCAGCGATTTCTGATCGTCGAGCCAGGTGTCGGCACTGCCCCAGAGCGTCACGTAGACCTTGCCCTCGGCGCTGTGGATCTGGTCGACCGTCACGGTGACCTCGGCCGCCATCGCCGGCGCGGCGCCGAAGGCCACCGCGATGACGGCGGCAAGGATCGCCGGCGGCCGCATGGGATCAGGCTGACCGGCCGCTGACCTTGGCCTCGTCGAAGGTCGCCATGCCGGTATGGCACGCGACGGCGGCCTTCAGGATCTGGACCGCGAGCGTGGCGCCCGAACCCTCGCCGAGGCGCATGCCCAGGTCGAGCAGCGGTTCCTTGCCCAGGATCTTCAGAAGGCGCGTATGGCCCGGCTCGGGCGAGCGATGGCCGACGATGCAATGGTCGAGCGCGCGCCGGTCGGCCGCAAACAGGACCGCCGCCGCCGCGGTGCAGGCGAAGCCGTCGAGCACGACCGGCACCCGTGCGAGGCGGGCGGCCAGGATGGCGCCGACGATTGCCGCCAACTCGTTGCCGCCGACAGTGCGCAGCACCTCGAACGGATCGGTCATGGCCGCCTTGTTGCGGGCGACGCCATCCGCCACCGCGGCGATCTTGCGTGCCAGCCCCTCGCCGTCGACGCCGGTGCCGGGTCCGACCCAATCCTGGGCTTCGCCGCCGAACAGGCCGTGGCAGAGCGCGGCGGCGACGGTCGAATTGCCGATGCCCATTTCGCCCAAGGCCAGGAGATCGACGCCGGGCTCGACCGCCATCATGCCGTAGGCGATGGCGCGGGCCGTCGCCTCCTCGCTCATGGCCGGGCCTTGCGTGAAGTCTTCGGTCGGCTGGTCGAGCGCCATCTCATAGACGCGCAGGTCACCGTCGATCCCGGCGCAGAGCTGGTTGACCGCGGCACCGCCGGCGATGAAGTTCTCGACCATCTGCGCCGTGACGTCGGCCGGGTAGGCCGACACGCCGCGGGCCGCGACGCCATGATTGCCGGCAAAGACGGCGGTGCGGGGGTGGTTGATGACCGGCGGGTGCTTGGCCTGCCAGGTGGCGAGCCACTGGGTCACTTCCTCGAGCCGGCCGAGCGCGCCTGCGGGCTTGGTCAGCGTCCGCTCGCGCAGCAGCGCCGTCGTCCCGGCTTCGAGATCGGGTCCCGGCAGTTCGCGCAGCAGGGCGCGGATCTCGTTCAGGGTCGCGGCAGGCTTGGCGCTGGTCGCCATCGGGGTCACTCGTGCTAATCAATAAGGGCGATCCGGCCTTATCATGGCACCATCGCCGCCGTCCATGCTTGTCCCACCCCGGCCAGAACGAGGGAGCTATGCCGATCCTGTCCCGCCGCGCCCGCTTCGGCCCGGCCGAACAGCTTGCCCTCGGGCTCGTGTTCCTGACCCGCCTGCCGATCCGGCTCAGGGGCGCGCTGCCGGACGACGCCGTCGCGCGCGCCGCCTGGAGCTTCCCGATCGCCGGCGCGCTGGTGGCGCTCGCCGGCGCCGGGGCCGCGATCCTGGCCGACATGCTACGGCTGCCGCCGATGGCCTCGGCGCTGCTGGCCCTGGCCGCGACCATGGCGATCACCGGCGCACTGCACGAGGACGGCCTGGCCGATACCGCGGACGGTCTGGGTGGCGGCCGGACCCGCGAGCGGAAGCTCGAGATCATGAAGGACAGCCGGATCGGCTCCTATGGCGTGCTCGCCCTGATGGTCGGCGTCGGCCTGCGCGCCGCGGCCCTGGCGTCGCTGGTCGTGGAACCGCGCATTCATCTGCTGGGTGCGCTGGTCGCGGCCCATGCCGGATCGCGTGCGCTGCTGCCGCTCTTGATGCGCGCGCTGCCGTCGGTCCGGCCGGGCGGCCTCGCGGCCTCGGTCGGCGTGCCGTCGGCGGCGTCCGCGTTCGCGGCCCTGGTGCTGGGCACGGTCGCGACCTTCTGGGGGCTGGGCGACCGGCTCGGCCTCGTGGGCTTCGTGGCGGCGGCGGTCGGCATGGTCGCGGTCGGCGTCCTTGCCCGCCGGCAGATCGGCGGCTACACCGGGGACGTGCTGGGGGCGGCCCAGCAGATCGGCGAGATCATCCTGCTGCTCGTCGCCGCCGCGCAATTTCCGATTCCGTTCTGATGTCCCGCGAGGAAGCCCGATGACCCACGCCGCCAGCCCCGACAGCGTCCGTCCCGCTGTTTCGACGACCCGCTGGTGGTGGGTGCGCCATGCCCCGGTCGTGGTCAACGACGGGCGCTGCTACGGTCAGACCGACCATTCGTGCAATACCGACGATCCGCCGGCCTATCGGCGGCTCGCCCAGATTCTGCCGCGCGAGGCGGTCTGGGTCACGAGCACGCTGCGGCGGACCCACGAGACCGCGGCGGCGATCGTTGCCGCCGGCCTGCCGGGCCCCGCAGCCTTTCCGGGGCCCGACGTGACGGTCGAGGCCGACCTCGCCGAGCAGCATTTCGGCTCGTGGCAGGGCCGGACCTACGCCAGCCTGGCCGAGGAGAAGGCGGAGGAATATCACCGCTTCTGGCTGGCGCCCGCGGTCGAGCGGCCGCCGGGCGGCGAGAGCTTCGTCGATCTCATGACGCGGGTGACGGGGGCGATCCATCGGCTGAACCGGCGCTTCGAGGGCCGCGACATCATCGCGGTCACCCATGGCGGCACCATCCGGGCCGCGATCGCGCTGGCGCTCGACCTGCCGCCCGAGCAGGCGCTGGCCTTCGCGGTCGACAATATCTCGGTGACCCGGCTCGACCATTTCCCGGCCGGCACCGGCGGCCAGGGCCACGGCTGGCGCGTCAATTTCACCAACCAGCCGCCGCGCTGAGCCTTCCCCGTGACCGACAAGCCGATCTTCGACGAGGCATTCCAGGCGCGGCTGGTCGACCTGATCGCCTGGCGCCGCGATGTGCGCGCCTTCCGCACCGACCCGGTGCCGCCCGGCACGTTCGAGCGGCTGGTCTCGCTCGCGTGCCTGGCGCCATCGGTCGGCCTGTCCCAGCCCTGGCGCTTCGTCCGGGTCGCCGATCCGGCGCGCCGGGCGGCGGTGCGCGCCAGCTTCGAGCGGTGCAACGCCGCGGCGCTCGCGGCCCAGGCCGGCGAGCGGGCGCAGCTCTATGCCCGGCTGAAGCTTGCCGGTTTCGATCAGGCGCCGGAGCAGTTCGCCGTTTTCGCCGACCGCGGGACCGGGCAGGGCCATGGGCTGGGGCGGCACACCATGCCGGAGATGGCCGACTATTCGACCGTGGCCGCGGTCTATACCGTCTGGCTCGCGGCGCGGGCCGAGGGCCTCGGCCTCGGCTGGGTCTCGATCCTCGATCCGGCCGCCGTGACCACGGCGCTCGACGTCCCGGCCGATTGGCGGTTCATCGGCTATTTCTGCCTGGGCTATCCGGAGCAGGAGGACGACGTGCCGGCGCTCGAGCGCGCCGCCTGGGAGCGCCGGCGCGAGCCCCGGCGCTTCATCTTCGAACGGTAGGCCGCGCGGTCGCGCCATCCCCGCCGGACACTTGGGTGCGTCCGAGGCCGGCGCCGGACAGTTTTGCGCTCGCGCAAATTTTGTTCTTGTTTTGTTTCACGTGAAGCGGATGCTGTGATAGGGTGGCGCTGGGGTGACAAGCCGTTCGGATCAAACGATGTTTTGCACCGGGCCGCTGAAGCGGCCGGGCGGCCCGAGCGACCGACAGGCCGGTCCGCCCGAGTGTCTCTTGTGTTCCCCGGATGGGAAATTTCCCGTCGTGGGAACAGTTCGTTCCCCAACCGGGAGCGGGTTTTTTCCCGGGCTGGGATCATGCCGTTCCCAAGGCGGGATCAGGCTGTTCCCAGGCGGGGAAGGGATCGTTCCCAGGAGGGGTGCAACCTGTTCCCAATCCGGGAAGTAGGCCGGAGCGGCGGTGGGTCTCCGCTTCCGCTTGGGGCGCCCAACTAGTACGTAAGGACGGCATTCAGTGCTCCCCGGAAGCGGACACCGCCTGCAGGGAACTGCATCGGTGGACAAGGGTGGGTTTGAGATAGACCGCTTTTAGGCATGGGATATGCCGCAGCGGACAGCCGCGTCACGACCGGGATGGCCG
>DATGEK010000048.1:0-7438 GCA_035310205.1 Aliidongia sp. | reverse complement strand
CGCGCCGGACTGGAGGAAGAAGCCATGAGCGCCGGTCAGTTTCACTGGTCGCGCAACCCGATCAGGCTCTATCGCGATACCGAGCGCGGCAAGGTGGCCGGCGTCTGCGCGGGCCTGGCGAACTACTTCGACATTAAGGTCAAGTTCGTCCGGCTGGCCGTCATCCTCGGCATGGTGTTCGGCTTCTTCCTGCCGATCCTGGTAACCTACATCCTGCTGGCGCTGGTGCTGAAACCGATGCCGCCCCAAATGTTCGCCTCCGAGAAGGAGGAGCACTTCTGGCGAACGGTGAGCGTCTCGCCGAACCTGACCGTCAGCGAGTTGCGCAAGCGCTTTCGCAGCCTCGATCGCCGCCTGTCGGATATCGAGAGCCGCGTCACATCCGACGAATTCGATCTTCGCCGCAAGTTCCGCGATCTGAACGCTTGAAATAGCGCTCTGCCACGACGTCTCGGCACGTTCGAGACCGGTCCTGATACGACCGAACCTGGGTACGCCGGCCGCCGCCTGACGCGGATGGCCGCCGGCCCCAACCAGAACAACAGCTTTTCATCATCGATGGAGTACCCCCGCGCGGTTTTCGAGGCCGCGGCCGGCAACGGCCGAACTTTGCCTCCAGCCATCCCGCGCCTGCAAAGGTGGGAGTTCCGACATGGTCCAATCTTCGAGCAAACGCAGCGACATGCCGCGTACCCTGTTCAAGATCATTCTGATGCTCGGCCTGGCGCTTGCCGGCGTCGCGGCCATCGCGGCCGAGCCCGAGCCGGCGGAGACGGCGAACCCGGCGGCCACTTGTGCCGCGAGCGCGTTCGACTTCGGCGGGCGCATCATCGAGAACGGCGAAGTGACCGACACCTGGACGCTGACCTGCTGGCGGCAACCGGGCCAGCAGGGCACGCCGACCGCCAGCGCCACGGCCAAGCCGGTTGACGCAGTCCCGGTCGCGAGCCAGTCGGTCCGGCCGGCCGGCGACGTTCAGGGGCCGCAACGGTTCTAGGCCAAGTAACGTGGAGCGGCCCCTTGGCGCGGCTGCCGGGACGACGGTCGATGACCGGGCCCGGCAGCGGCTGGTCAGGGGATGGCAAGCGCGAGGCCGGTCGCCTTGTTGATGGCGCCCCAGATGACGCCCACGATCGCGTTCCACACCTGCTCCACCGTCACGGCGACGAGCCCCGCAAGCGTATTCGCGAAGCTCCGGACCATCTCCTTGAGCGAGTCGAGAAAGAAATCCCGCGTGTCGTCGGTGATCGAGCCGTCGGCGATGCCGCCGGCGACGAAGATGCTTTGCTGGGCGATGGCGGTCAGTTGCTGCTGCGAAAACCCGCCCAGCGCGGAAACGTCGGTTCCGATGACGTTCGTGGCCGCCGTCTGGATGTCGCTGATCAGCGCCTTAGGGTCGATTGCCGGCATGGCTCACTTCTCCCCGCGTTTGAGAAAGTTTTCGTAGGTGATGGCCTGCATCAGGAAGATCGAAGTCTGGTTCTGGAAGGCCTTGATCTCGTCGCCGTGCAGGCCGGCCTTCTGGTCGGCGGCGCGCATGGTGGCGATGGTGAGCGAGGCGTCGTCGATCGACCGCGCGCTCGGATAGTTGGTGAATTTCGGATCGTTGGTCAGCTGGCTTATTCCATTGGCGCTCAGGATCTTGTTCGCCTCGGTCAGGCCGATCGAGTCCGGGATCGGCCGCGCCTTCGCTTGAATCTCGAGCGCGTTGAGCTCGCCGATCACGTTGTTGTAGGCGTCTGCTCTGGCCGGATAGGTTTCCTTGCCGACGCCGGGGCCGATGGTCGCGAACAAGGTCTGCACATCCTTGTTCGCGGCGATCAGCCCGTCCGAAATCGCCTGGTCATAGGCTGGGGCGAGTTGCGTCGTGCAGGCGGTGGCCAGCATCAGCAACGCCGCCGAAAGAACCGCTCCAAGGCTTCTTGCCAGGGTCCCCATCGCTCTCCCCCTCTTGGTCAGAAATCACCAAGTTCCAGTTGTTGCCGGGCAACGACGGTAAAGGGCCGCGCGTGCGGCTTCAAGCCGCACCGGCGGCTCGAACGGTTTGCTTCCTGGCGATCCGCGCGCTTCAGCGGATCGCTTGCGACCGGCCTTTCCATTGACCGCCCTTGCCACGCCAGTAGTTCACGGCACTGCCGATGGTTGCGGCCGAGTAGAAGGCGGCGATGGCGGGCAGGGCCAGCGCCCAGGCCGGATGGCGGCCGTAGAGCCGGACCGTCGGCAGGAAGCAGGCGGCCATGGCGAGCCAGGCGCCGAGCCCCAGCCACCAGGCCGGGCCGCTCGCGAACAAGGTCAGCAGCGGCGGTGCCAGGTAGGTCACGGCCAATCCCAGCACCGTGCCGACCAGCAGCAGAGTCGAGTAATGCAGCTGGGTGAAGGCGGTGCGCGCGATCATCGACCAGATCTCGCCGGCCGAGCCGTAGACTCGGCTCGAGCGGGTGGTTGTGCTCGGATCGAGGCGGATGCGGCCGCCGGCCCGCTTGATCGCCGCCGCCAGCGAACAATCATCGATGAGGGCACCGCGGATCGCAGCGATGCCGCCGATCCGCTCCAGCGCCGACGGGCGCACCAGCATGCAGCCGCCGGCGGCGGCCGCCATCTTCGAGCGCGGATTGGCGGCCCAGGCCGGCGGATAGAGCATGAAGAAGAAAAAGACGAAGGCGGGAATAAGCGCCTTCTCCGGCAGAGTCTCGGTCGACAACCGCACCATCAGTGAGGTGAGGTCGAGATCGCCGGCCTGCGCCCGGCGGACCAGGGTAGAGACATTGTCGGGGGCATGGGTAATGTCGGCATCGGTCAGCAGGAAAAAGTCGGCCGAGGTCGCCCGAGCACGGTCGAGCCCCTCGCTCATGGCCCAGAGCTTGCCGGTCCAGCCGGCCGGCAAGTCACGGGCGGCAACCACCTCGAGCCGGTCGGCCGCACCGAGCGCATCGGCCGCGGCGCAGGCGATATCGGCCGTGCCGTCGGTCGAATGATCGTCGACCAGCACGATGCGAAGCGGTCCCGGATGGTCCTGCGTCAGCAGCGATATCACGGTGGTGGCAATGCCATCCGCCTCGTTGCGCGCCGGGATCACCACGGTGACGCGGGCCGCGATCATGGGGCCGGCGGCGGGCGGCGCTTCGGCGACACGCCAGAACAGGCCGCGGGCAAGCAGCAGATAAAGCCAGGCAAGGATGCTGGCGGCACCGATGAGCGTTGCGATCATGTGCCGCACTCGTCGGATGGGCTAATGCTTTGGCAGGGTGTTTTCAATCCAGGGATTCTCGTCATATCGCGCGGAATTTTCACGTAGATCGGGCTGCGGCCACGGAAGGGGAATGAGTGACGATGACCACAATGACCATGAGACACGAATTGCACGCTTCCTATAGCGCCTTCAGCCGATGGGTGCACTGGCTGACCTTGGCGCTGTTCGTCGGGCTGTTCGCGATCGCCTGGGGCGTTGATGACCTGCCGCAGGCGCTACACTCGCCGGCGATCCAGTTGCATAAGTCGTTCGGCATCACCGTCTTGGCGCTGACGGTGCTGCGCCTGGGCTGGCGCGTCGCGGCCGGGGTGCCGGCGATGCCCGATGATCTGCCCGCCTGGCAGCGGCTGGCGGCACGCGCCTCGCACGCGGCACTCTACGTGCTGCTGTTGGCCCAGCCTCTCGTCGGCTGGCTCTGGTCGAGCGCCGGAACCAAGCCGATCAATTATTTTTTCCTGGTGCAACTGCCTTGGCTGATCGGGCCCGACAAGCAGGTCGCCCGCACCCTGGGCGATCTCCATGGCCTGATCGCCAATCTGCTGCTGATCGTCATCGGCCTGCATGCGGCCGCGGCACTCTACCATCATTTCGTGCGCCGCGACCGGATCCTGGTCGGCATGCTGCGCGGCTAGATCCGCCCGAAAGCGGACCGGCGCCCGAGGGTGATCCCCGGGCGCCGGTTTCGATCAGTGGATGCTCATGCGCATTTCAGGCGGAGCGGTCCGCTAGACAGACATCGTCCGGCCCCGGGCCAATGGCCGGCGCCGTCGCGTCCGCCCGAGATGGCGGGCATTCGGCCCCCCCGAAAGGCAGGCTCCTCTCCCAACGGCACCAGTTCGCAGGGCGCTACAAGTCCCAGGCGCACCTGGCCGGCGCGGACGACCGCACGCAATGTCTCGGCGCTGACCCCATCCCGGTTCATGACGGCGAGGAGTACGGGATCGCTCAGAAGTTCGTGGAAATCGGGCTCGATCCCGGCGCGTTCATAAGGACGCATGGGCTTGTTCCCCCTTTGGCTCTGAAATGGCCGCGTCTAACGACACCGCGATCTGCGGCGGAGCCGTGAGCGTTTGATAGATAACGCAATAGCGCTCGGTCAGTTTCAGCAGGGTCTTCAATTCTTCGACGCCTGCATCCGTGTCGAGGTCGAAAGCGAGACGGATCGCCTTGAATCCGACGGGCGCCGTCTTGTCGACGCCGAGCGTGCCGCGAAAGTCGAGATCGCCCTCGGCCCGCACCGTGCCGCCCCGCAGCTTGATGTCGAGGGCGGTCGCGACCGCGCGCACCGTCACGCCCGCACAGGCGACCAGCGCCTCCAGCAGCATGTCGCCGGAACAGGCGGATAGGCCGTCGCCGCCGCTCGCCGGATGCAGCCCGGCCTCGACCAGCGTGCGGCCGGTGTCGACCTTGCAGGTCAGCCCCGGTCCGTCGAGGTCGCCCGAGGCCTTGAGCGTCACCAGGGCTGCCGCCGCATCTTCGCGGTACTGCGCCTTCAAGGGGGCCTGGAGCGCGCGAAGGGTGTCAGACTGCATGGCGATGGTCCTCAAGGTTGGTAAGGGTTCCGGCCGGCCCAGACGCCGGGCCGAGCACGTCGATCAGCCGGTCCTTCCAGCGCTGGAAGGCCGGTGCAGTGCGTTTGATGCCGGGGGCGAGGCGCGGGGCGAATTCCGCGACAATCCGGCCGGGCGGGCCATCGAGCACGATGATCCGGTCGGCCAGTGCCAGCGCCTCGTCCATGTCGTGGGTAATCATCAGGATCGTCGGTCCGTAGTGGTCGCGGACCTCCCCCAGATGGTTCTGCAGCCCCGCGCGGGTCAAGGGGTCGAGCGCACTGAACGGCTCGTCGAGCAGCAGCAGCTTGGGCCGGACGGCGAGCGCGCGGGCCAGCGCGGCGCGCTGCGCCATGCCTCCGGACAGGTGCTTGGGCAATTTCGTCGCGGCCTCGCCGAGACCGACCACTTCGAGCGCCTCGGCTATCGCTTCGCTGCGCTGGTCCTTGGCAAGATGTCTGAGGCCGAACCCGACATTGTCCGCGACCGACAGCCATGGCATCAGCCGCGGCTCCTGGAACACGATGGCGACGTCGTCCGGCCGGATCGGCTGCCCGGCCAAGGTCACGGTGCCGGCGCTGGGCACGTCGAGACCGGCGACCAGGCGCAGGAGCGTGCTCTTGCCGCAGCCGCTGCGGCCGATCACGGCCACCGTCTCGCCCGTCTCGAAGGCGAGATGCAGGGGCCCCAGCACCAGCCGGTCGTCGTAGCGCTTGGCCAGGCCGCGCATTTCCAGGAGCGTGCTCATCGGGAAACCTCCGTATCCTGCCAGGCGGTCAGCGCCTGGCCGATGCGGGCGAGGAAAAGATCGCTGAGCTTGCCCAGCAATGCGAACAGCAGGATGGCGGCGATCACGATCGCGGGCCGCCCCGTCTGCTGGCCGTCGACCAGCAGGAAGCCCAGCCCCTCGCTGGCGCCCATCAACTCGGCCGCGGCGACGAACATCCAGCCGAGCCCGAGCCCGCCGCGCAGTCCGACGATGTAGGCGGGCAGGCTGGCCGGCAGCAACACGCGTGCGACCAGGCTCAGCGGCGACAAGCGATGGGCGCGGCCGACCTCGATCAGCTTGCGGTCGACTCCGGCGATGCCGCTCATCAGATTGAGATAGACCGGGAAGAACACGCCGACCGCGATCAGCGCCACCTTCGACGCCTCGAAGATGCCGAGCCACAGGATGAACAGCGGCACCCACGCGATCGAGGGCACGCTGCGCAGCCCCTGGACCAGCGGATCGACCAGCAGCCGGACCGGGCGTGAGGCGCCGGTCACTGCGCCGGCGAGGGTGCCGGCGGCGGCGCCCAGCAGGAAGCCGAGCCCCAGCCGAGCGAGCGTCGCGGTCAGATGGACGGCAAGGTCGCCGCTGCGGGCCAGCTGCAGGATCGTCGCGGCGATGGTGCTGGGTGCCGGCAGGTGGTTGGGGGCGAGCAATCCAGCGCGGGCGGCCGCTTCCCAGATGCCAACCAGGGCCGAGGGCAGCAGCCAACCGATGGCGGCGGGCGGCAGCGATCGGCGCTTCAGTGCGCTCCGGCCGAGACCGGGCAGATAGGCGAGATCGGTCATTTCGTGCTCGCGAATTTCTGGGTGAAGCGCGGTTCGAGTAATTGCGCCAGCACTTGGTCGAGATCGACCGAGGGGTCGACCACGCCGCTCGCCTTCAGCACCGATGCCGCCGCCGCGATCGACTGACGCGGGCCGTCGCCCAGCACGGGCGAAGACAGATCGGTGCGCTCCAACTGGCGGGCCGCGACCTCCGGCGAGAGCTTGGCGGCGGCAGCCAGCGTCTGAGCCAGCTCGGGCTTATGCTCGATCGACCAGTGACGGCCGCGCTCATAGGCGTCGAGCAGCTTCTCGACGATATCCGGATGGGCGGCGAGGAAGGCCTCGCGCACGTTCAGGATGCCGTAGGTGTTGAGGTCGGCCTTGCGGAAGAACAGCCGGTCGTGGCTCTCGAGCTCGGCCTGGGCCATGAACGGATCGAGGCCGGACCAGGCGTCGACATCGCCGCGGTCGAGCGCCAGCCGCCCGTCGGCATGCTGCAGCGGCACGATCTTGACGTCATGCTCGGTGAGGCCGGCGCCGGCGAGCGCGCGCAGCAGGAAGATATGCGGATCGGTGCCGCGCGTGACCGCGATGCGCCTGCCCTTGAGGTCGGCCACGGCCTGGATCGGCGAGGCGGCGGTCGTGACCAGCGCCGTCCATTCGGGCTTGGAATAGACGTAGATCGCTTTGATCGGGTTGCCGTTCGCCCGGCCGAGCAGGGCCGCCGAGCCGGCGGTCGAGCCGAAATCCAGGCTCTGGGCATTGAGGAATTCCAGCGCCTTGTTGCTGCCGGCGCTCTGCACCCAGACGACAGCGACATCCGGGCCGAGCGCTTCCTCCAGCCAATGCTTGTTCTTCAGCACCAGGCTGACCGGGTTGTAATAGGCGAAATCGGCATTGACCGTGAGCGGTTCGGCCTGGGCGCCGCTGCCCAGCAGAGCCGCGAAGGCGGCGATCAGCGCGATCCGAAAACTGGCAGCCCGTTCGGCCATGATAGTGCTCCCCTCTGCCGGCCGGCGCGATGCCCGTCCGGCGATTTCGCGGCACGCCGCGAAAAACAAAACCGCCGCAGCTAAGGCTGGGGCGGTCGGGTCGCCTC
>DATGEK010000047.1:0-25718 GCA_035310205.1 Aliidongia sp. | reverse complement strand
GGGATGTGGAGCGTTTGCTCGGTCAGCAGGTTCTGGCACACGCGCAATTCGCGGAGCCGGCGGATCGGGAGACGACAAGGCTCGGCTGGCTTCAGGCGCTTAGCCTCTGGCACAGCCATCTGGATCGGGCACAGGAGCTCGAAGCGGCGGTGCGCCGGTTCGAGGTGGAGCCGACCGAGGCCAGTTGGGCACGCATCAGGGCCTTGCAGGAGCAGGCGGAAATCGAACGCACGGAACAGGCCGAATTCGACGGGGCGACAGCTGGATGGGTGTCGCCCGGTCGGCATTGAGTTTGCGACCTTGCAGTGATTGCAGGAGCTGAGCGGGTCCAGCCGTACCGGACGGCGATCGGGCCCGCAGATGAACGACGAGCCGATGCGGCGGTTCCCGGGGGCGGGGCGGCCGGATCGACGGTCCCCTGGGTATAAGTTAGGACTGGGTGAAGATGGCGACAAAAGCGGCGAGTACGGCAGAGGTCAATGAGAACCGCGATGAGGCCGCTGAGAGCCTGATCGTCGATACCATGGCGCAGGCCGTCAGGAAGATGGTCGCTAAGGGCAAGGAGCGTGGCTACGTCACCTATGACGAGCTGAACGCCGCCCTGCCGCAGGACCAGGTCTCGTCCGAGCAGATCGAAGACACGATGGCCATGCTGTCCGAAGCGGGCGTCAATGTCGTCGAGGCGGAAGAGGCCGAAGAGCCGACCGCCCCCGTCGACGAGGAGTCGGGCGACGGCGAGTCGCGGGTCAACGGCAACCTCGACGACGAGGATATCGGCCGGACCGACGATCCCGTGCGCATGTACCTGCGCGAGATGGGCTCGGTCGAGCTCCTGTCGCGCGAGGGCGAAATCGCCATCGCCAAGCGCATCGAGGCCGGCCGCGAGATGATGATCGGCGGCATCTGCGAGAGCCCGCTGACCATGCGCGCCGTGATCGGCTGGCGCGACGCGCTCAACGACAGCAAGATCCTGCTGCGCGACATCATCGATCTCGATGCGACCTACGGCAACGCCTTCCCGAACGAAGCGGAAGGCGAGGGCGAAGAGGGCGAGGAGCCGGTCGTCCCCGAGGGCGAGGAGCCGGAGGCCGAGGTCGAAGGCCCCGAGGGTGAGGGCGAAGGCGAGGGCGAAGAGGCCTCGATCTCGCTTTCCGCCATGGAAGCCGAGCTGAAGCCGACGGTCATCGCCGCCTTCGACAAGATCGCCGACATCTACAAGAAGCTCGCCAAGCTGCATCAGGAGCGGGTCGACGCCGCCCAGGCCGGCGAGGAGCTGCCGAAGGCGACGGAAAAGCGTTACCTGAAGCACAAGGAAGAGATGGTCGAGGCGATGCAAGGCATCCGCCTCAACAATGGCCGGATCGAGGCGCTGGTCCAGCAGCTCTACGACCTCAATCGCCAGCTGATCGCGCTCGAAGGCAAGCTCTTGCGCCTGGCGGAGTCGGACGGCGTCAAGCGCCAGGACTTCCTCAACCACTATTTCGGCAGCGAGCTCAACCCGAACTGGTTCGAGAAGATCAAGGGCTTCTCGGGCAAGGGCTGGCAGAACTTCATCACCAAGCACACGAACGAGGCGGAGAACATCCGCAAGACGATCGGCGAGGTCGCGGCCGAGACCGGCCTGCCGATCGGCGAGTTCCGCCGCGTCGTCTCGACCGTGCAGCGCGGCGAGCGCGAGGCGAGCCGGGCCAAGAAGGAGATGGTCGAGGCGAACCTGCGCCTGGTGATCTCGATCGCCAAGAAATACACGAACCGCGGCCTGCAGTTCCTGGACCTGATCCAGGAGGGCAACATCGGCCTGATGAAGGCGGTCGACAAGTTCGAGTATCGGCGCGGCTACAAGTTCTCGACCTACGCCACCTGGTGGATCCGGCAGGCGATCACCCGCTCGATCGCCGACCAGGCACGCACGATCCGCATCCCGGTGCACATGATCGAGACGATCAACAAGCTCGTCCGCACCTCGCGCCAGATGCTGCACGAGATCGGCCGCGAGCCGACCCCGGAAGAGCTGGCCGAGAAGCTGATGATGCCGCTCGAGAAGGTCCGCAAGGTCCTGAAGATCGCCAAGGAGCCGATCAGCCTCGAGACGCCGATCGGCGACGAGGAAGACAGCCACCTGGGCGACTTCATCGAGGACAAGAACGCGGTGCTGCCGCTCGATGCCGCGATCCAGGCCAACCTGCGCGAGACCACGACCCGCGTGCTGGCCAGCCTGACCGCCCGCGAGGAGCGCGTGCTCCGGATGCGCTTCGGCATCGGCATGAACACCGACCACACGCTCGAAGAGGTCGGCCAGCAGTTCTCGGTTACCCGCGAGCGTATCCGCCAGATCGAGGCGAAGGCGCTGCGCAAGCTGAAGCACCCGAGCCGGTCGCGGAAGCTCAGAAGCTTCCTCGATACCTAGAGAGCCAAGCAAGGGCCGGTCGAAAGATCGGCCCTTTCGCTTTCTGGGGGATGGCCCCGTCGGTCGCAGCACCCTCGGCGGCAATTACCTCAGGATGTTCCGCGCCAGCATGGCATAGTCTGGGGCGTCGCTCCCCGACCAAGAGGCCGCCATGCTTCCGCGCCTGTGCCTTGCGACCCTGATTTGCCTGCTGTCGTCTTCCGCTTCGGCGCTGGCGGGGCCGAGCTATGGCGCGGAGCTCGAGGGCTTCGACTATCCCTATCCGGTCAAGCATTTCGGCTTCAGTTCCCAGAACGAAAAGCTGCAGATGGCCTATATGGACATCCCGGCGACGGGGACGATGCGCGGCACGGCCGTGCTGCTGCATGGCAAGAATTTCTGTGCGGCGACCTGGACGGAGACGATCCAGGTGCTGAGCAATGCCGGCTATCGCGTAATCGCGCCCGACCAGATCGGCTTCTGCAAATCGACCAAGCCGGCCCACTACCAGTACAGCTTCCAGGAGCTCGCGCGGAACACCAATGCCCTGCTGGCGTCGCTCGGCGTCGGCAAGGCGACGCTCGTCGGCCATTCGACCGGCGGCATGCTAGCGATCCGCTATGCGCTGATGTACCCGGCCCAGGTGACCCAGCTCATGCTGGTCGATCCGATCGGGCTCGAGGATTGGAAGGCCGAGGGCGTGCCGCCCTTGAGCATCGACCAATGGTACGAGCGGGAGCTGAAGACCAGCGCCGAGAGCATCCGCCGCTACGAGCAGGCGACCTATTACGCCGGCCAGTGGCAGCCAGCCTACCAGATCTGGGTCGACATGCTCGCCGGCCTGAACCAGGGGGCGGGCAAGAAGCTCGTCGCCTGGAACTCGGCCCTGCTCTACGACATGATCTATACCCAGCCGGTGTTCTACGAGCTCGGGCGGCTGACGGTGCCGACGGTGCTGTTCATCGGCGACAAGGACACGACGGCGATCGGCAAGGACGCCGCCCCGCCGGAGATCCGGGCGAAGCTCGGCAATTATCCGGAGCTGGGCAAGCGCGCGGCCGGGCTCATCCCGCAGGCGGTCCTGGTCGAGTTCTCGATGCTCGGCCATGCGCCGCAGGTGCAGGACCCCGCGGCCTTCCACCATGCGCTTCTGGAGGAACTGAAGTAGCTCCAATCGGCCGCCGGCCTGTTTTCTTGCCGCACTCGATCGGCGAGGGCCGGTCATGCGCATCACGCCCGAGCCGGGGGCTTGCCTTTTGCCCCGCGGCTCGCGCAAACTCCGCCGCCCGAAAGGCGGGGGCCCGTAGTTCAGTTGGTTAGAACGCGCCGCTCATAACGGTGTTGTCGTCGGTTCGAGTCCGGCCGGGCCTACCAATCCCCTCAGCGCCCCAGGGGCGTGCTGTCAGTCGACGTAGTCCCACATGTCGGCGGGCAGCTGATCGCCGAGGGCGGCGTACATCTTCTCGCGGAACAGCTTGAGCGCAGGGTAGGGGCGATAGGCGATCGTGCGTTCGATCAGCAGCCCGTCCGGACCGTCGACCAGGATTTCGAAGCTCTCGAGCTTGCGGCCGTCGATCTTGCCCGTCCAGCGCAGGAAAGTTGTTCGGTCATCGAGCTTCGTCTCGATCACGTAATCCCCGTCGCCGCGGTTGCGCGAGGATTGCACGATCGTCCGCGCGACGGCATCGCGGCCCACGATCGGACGGACCAGGAGCGGGCTGTTGAACACGACGTTTTCGGCGAGGACCGCCGCCACCTGTTCGAACGAAGGCGCAGGCAATTCCCGAACTCTGCGAAGCGGATGCATCGGAACTCCTTTCGATCATGGGATGAGAAAGCACCGTTTCCGGCTCAGTCGGCCTTGGGCGCGGGCGGGATCGGCAGGGCGATATCGGTCGCCATGCGCCAGCCGTCCTTCGTGCGGATCCAGTCGAGGATCATCAGGAACGGCTTCGGCACCGGCGTCTGGCCGGCATAGGCGACGGCGATCTTGACCGGCACATAGGTCTCGGCGACGCCGGCCGTGAGGACGACGACCTTTTCCGCGTCATAGTCCGGGTCGATATGGAACGGGCCGCTGTAGAGGTCGGCGAAGTGCTGCATGACGACCTCCGTGCCCCAGAAGCCGGCCCAATTACCCTCGGCGGCGGTCGCGGTCTTGGCGACGAACAGGGTTGAGGGCGAGTCCCAGACGAACGGTCGGACGGCGGCGAGATCGTGCCGGTTTTCGGCGTCGATCAGGCGTTTGTAGAGTGACTTGAGCTCGTCCAGGGTGGCGGCCTCGATCGGCGCCGACAAGGCTGGTCCCGCCTGAACGAAGGCGGCGCCCAGGGACAGAAGTGCCAGATAGATTCTGCGCATGGCGCTCCCCTTTAAGAGGGCATGTGCCCATATTTTCTTGCGATGAACGGCGTGGTCGTATCTGCGGATAAGAGGCTTTCCTCAGTCGTGAAGCGACGCCAGCCGCTCGTTATAGGCGATGCCCAGCAGGGTCTTGCGCAGGGTCACGGCTTCGGCTTCGCCGAATACTTCGTTGAACCGGTCCTGCGCCCTCTGCCAGAGCGGCTTGGCTTCGCTGAACTTGATCCTGCCCAGAGCGGTGGTCACGACATGGCGCCGGCGCCGATCTTCGGTGCCCTCCTGTAGCGCGATCAGCCCATCCCGTTCCAGCGGGCGCAGGTTATGGCCGAGGGCGGATCGGTCCATGACCAGGGCTTGGGCCAGTTCAGCCATCGTCGGCGGCGCGGCCGCGCGGCGATCGAGCTCGGCCAGGATGGCAAACTGCGTCGAGCGCAGGCCCGACTGGGTCAGCGCATCGTCGAACAACTGGGTCAATCGGCGCGACGCCTTGCGCATCGTCGTGGCGCTGCAGGCGCTTTCCCGGTGGGCCATGTCCGTCCCTGCATCCATCGTCTATTGCCGAATGGATATAAGCGGCATATGCCCGTTTTCAATGTGGTTGTTAGAAAGAATATGCGAGCCGGTTTACGGGTATCGCGGACGCCTGCGACACCGTTCTGGGCAAGGCCGGCGGCTGGTTCGCCCCTCGTGGGAGAAAGCGAACCAGCCGCGCGCTACATCACGCGGCGATGACGTTCAGGGTCACGTCGATGTTGCCGCGCGTGGCCTTGGAGTACGGGCAGATTTCGTGCGCGGCGTGAACGATCGCCTCGGCGACGTCGCGCGGCACGCCCGGCACACGGACGTTGAACCGGGCCTGGATGAGATAGGCATCGCCGGTCTTGCCCAGATCCACCTCGATCTCGACCGACAGATCCGACGGAAGCTGCACCTTCTTCTCCTGGGCCACGAGCCCGATCGCGGCGATGAAGCAGGCCGACCATGCGCCGGCGAACAGCTGCTCTGCGGTCGGATGCGGCTGGATGGCCGTAAACAGATGGTCCGGAGTCGCCTCCTTGCCCGGCGACGAGAGCTTGATGTCGAGGCGGCCGTCCTTGCCGCTTACCGTCGTGTGCGTCTTACCGGTGAGCAGGACATTTTCGATCTTGGTCATGAAAGTTTCCTCATTGGTTTGGCAGGTAGCGATATAGATCGTATCCGTGTGCATTGTATAAAATTCGATCGTATGCGATGTCAAGAGGCATCGAGCAATGTGGGTCGGGGAGATCTAACAGGTTTGATGGCGGCAACCGGCGATCGCCTCCGACGGCGGAGGAGGCGCGGAGACGCTGGGACGCAAGCCGGCGTTGCGTGGAATAGGTCTTGTGTCCGCGGATTAGCCTGGACTTAGCTCAAGACGCGGGTCTGCCCTCGCAACTTGGGCTTTCGCTCTATTGCGTTGCAGCATAAACTACGACGAATCATCTTCTCGAAAGACGGCAAATGCGCCCGGTACCCTTTAAAGGCAACCTCATCGTCACCAACCTGCCCGACGACATGACCGCGCCGAGACTCGCGGACCTGTTCGAGGAGTATGGCATCGTGATCGGGGCGGAGATCCGGCAGATCCCGGCCAATGCCGGGCCGGCGACGATCGGAGTCGTGGCGCTAGCGCCCGACGGCGCGGTCGAGAAGGCGATCAGCGCGGTCGACAAGTCGATGATCGGTCAGCGCAAGATCAAGGTCGGCCGGGCGAAGCCGCCGGCGCCGAAGCAGAAGGGCGCAGCCAAGCCGGCCACCGCCGCCGCACGGCCGGTCCCGGTACCGTCCGAACCCGCCGCTCCGGCCCCGGTCGTGGCGCCGCGCCCCTACGTCGCCGAGGCCTACGATGGTAATTTGGCCGCGCCTGCGCCAAAAAAAGCACGCGCCGTTGTGGTAGAATACAAAAACCGTCGGATTATTCGGCCATAAGGCTTATATCCGGGACGGCCGGTCCGCAGCGGCAGGAATCTTGCCGCTGGGTCGGCCGACACGGTTCGCCCCTGTTTTTGACTTCGAGACGGTTCAGCCTGCATGAGCGAAGACATTGAATTGTTGAAGGCCGCGCGCTCCCTCATCGAACAGTTCGGCAAGAAAGCCGCCGACCAAGCGCGCAAGCGAGCCGAGAACAGCAGCCTCGGCGGCAGTATGTCCGCCGCCCACCAGTGGGAACTGGTGGCGAAGAAGATCGAAACGATGGCCCGGTAGGGTCAGCAGACACGCTCGGCCTCGTCAGGTGACGATGTCGAGCGTGTCCTTGTCGAGCTTCTTCACCGTGCCCAGCACTTTGGCGTTCGCCTCGTAACTGATCTTGGCGGCGGCGACGGAGATGAGATTCGTCGCGAGATCGCCGCCGACGCCTTGCAACGCCTGCTGGACCAGACCCGCGGCCGGCCCGATCTGTCCGCCGCCGAGCGGCGGCGCGCTCGCGGGCTCCGGCACGGTATCTCCGCCTTGGGCGATATTGGTCGCGGCGGTCGCGATCCGGCCCTGTGCCGCCTCGAGTCCGGCCAGCGCGTTCGTCGCGGCGCTGCCTAGCGCATCCACCATTTTCGTCTCTTCCCCCGGTCGTTTAACGCTCCGTCGACCCCATCATACGCCCGACACGCGGCCCTGGGTGGCGAAAAACTCTCGGGCGGTTCGTCCGGGCGCGGCGCACGCTCATGTCCAGGGCATGCGGAATTCAAGGAGGCGGCATGGGCGGGCTTCTTCAACCGGTCGGCGTTGCGCTGAAGGAGCAAGGCTTTGCCTTCGTCGAGGCCGACGCGATGGCGGCCATCCTGCGCCAGGCGGGGTTCGGCGACTGGGCCAGCTTCGCCGACAGCTGGAACGACCTCGGGCTCGATGCCTACATGGCCGACGGCGGCCGCTATCGCCGGCGCCGGCATGCGGCCTTCGCGCTTTCGGCGGCAGGCATTACGCGCAAGCCCCATCAGCCGCACTACCAGAGCCGCGATTACAACCCGCTCAATGGTGGCCTCGCGCGCTGGTTCGAGCCGATCCGCGAGGATGTCGCCGCTCACCCCGCCATGCGGTCGATCCTGAATAGCTGCTTCGCATTGTTCGACGGCCTGACGCCGCGCGAGACTCGGCCCACCGCCTGGCATGTCGAGGTCCATCAGTTCCGCATCGAGGCCCGACCGGGCGAGGAAGGGCGGCCGACGCCCGAGGGCCTGCACCGGGACGGCGTCGACTGGGTGCTGGTGCTGCTGGTCGCGCGCGAGAATATCGCCAGCGGCATGACGACCATCCACGACATGGCCCGGGCGCCGCTCGGCAGCTTCACGCTCACCCGGCCACTCGATTCGGCGCTGGTCGACGACGGCCGCGTGTTCCACGGCGTGACGCCGGTCGAGCCGCTCGATCCGTCGCTGCCGGCTTATCGCGACGTGCTGGTGGTGACGTTCCGGCATTGACCGATCGATGGCTGCCCTCGGCAACGTGATCAGTCGTCTCGTTGCGTGCAGCGTGCGCTTAGTCGAAGATGCAACTCTCGCGCCTCTGACCTGCCGGTGCCCGATGCCGTTGTGCTTCCTGCCTGAATCCAAACATCTCGGTCTGCTCATGGCGACGGCGTCGCTGTTGCTGGCGGCGGCGCCCGCCGGGGCCGAGACCGCCAAGACCGAGACCGCCATCGACGCGGCGAAGAAGCCGCCGCTCGCGAGCCCGATCGCGCTGCCGACGCTGTCGCCGCTGGTGAAGCGGGTGATGCCCTCGGTCGTCAATATCCTTGCGGAGATCCCGGCCGAGGCGGTGAGCGCAGAGGGCGATGCCGCGGGCAGTGCCGGCGGCCAGGGCCAGACGCCGTTCGATGATTTCATGCGCCGCTATTTCGAGCAGCACGGGCTGCCGGGCGGGCCGGCCAAGCCGCCGGCGGGCGAGAAGGGCATCTCGCTCGGCTCGGGCTTCGTCATCGATTCCGCCGGCTATATCGTCACCAACTATCATGTGATCACGACCGCGACGAAGATCACCGTCGTGTTCCAGGATAATTCCAAGCATGCGGCCACCCTGGTCGGCGCGGACACGAAGACCGATCTGGCGGTGCTCAAGATCGCCACCAAGGCCAAGCTGTCGGCACTGCAATGGGGCGACAGCGACAAGGTCGAGGTCGGCGACTGGGTTATGACGGTGGGCAATCCATTCGGGCTTGGCGGCACCGTTACCACCGGCATCGTCTCGGCGCTCGGTCGCGACATCCAGCACGGCCCGTTCGACGATTTCCTGCAGATCGATGCGCCGATCAACCGCGGCAGCTCGGGTGGCCCGACCTTCGACACCTCGGGCCGGGTCGTCGGCGTCAACACCGCGATCTATTCGCCGTCCGGCGGCAATGTCGGCATCGGCTTCGCCATCCCGTCCAGCATTGCCCGGCTGGTCGTGAAGCATCTGCAGGAAGAGGGGCATGCGAACCACGGCTACCTGGGCATTAGCGTGCAGGTCGTCGGTCCCGAGATCGCCGGCGCCCTGCACATGGACCCGGAGAATCCCCAGGGGCTGATCGTCGTCGAGGTCGCGGACGACAGTCCGGCGGCGCAGGCAGGCCTCCAGGTCGGCGACGTCATCAAGACCGCCAATGGTCGTCCCGCCCTGGCGGCACACGATGTCTCGCGTCTGGTCGGCGCGGCGCGAGTGGGAGACAAGCTGGCGCTCGCCATCGAGCGCGACGGCGCGCCGCTTAAGATCGAGGCGACCATTGCCAAGGCGCCGCGCACCGATCCGAACGCCCCCGCGCAGGAGGAGGCCGCGAGCGACGGGCCGACCCAGGCCAATTCGGCGCGCGGGCTGTGGTTCACCGGGCTCAGCGCCGACGTGCGCGAGCAGGACCACCTGTCGCCCAACGTCACCGGCGTCGTCATCGGCGGCATCGCCGACGACAGCTCGGCCGCCGCTTCCGGGCTGCTGGCCGGCGACGTGGTGCTGTCGATCGACCGGGTGCCGGTCGGCAGCCCGCAGGACGCTGCGCGGAAATTGCAGCTGGTCGCGTCGTCCGACGACGTGCTGGTGCTGATCAACCGCCGCGGCACGCTGCAATTCATGGCGCTGCCGGCCGACGGCGCGGCTCCCGCGCCGGTCCGCCCGAAGAAGTAGCGGCGCAACCATCGCCGCCGCCGGCCGTTGTGCATCATCCTCCACGGCTTGGGCGGGGCCATGATGACGATCGGAGCCGGCGTGCGGCGACCAAGGCGCAAGGCGGCGATCATCATCGCCTGCGGCATCCTCGCCGCCTGTCACGAGACGGTCGGCGAGCGCGAGGAGAGCCTGGGGCACCAGCTACACCGGCTGACCGTCGACATCGCCGGCGAGCCGTCGGCCGATGTCCGGCTTGCCAGGGCGGCAGATGCGGTCTGTCCGGCGGGCTACGCTCGCGAGAGCGACGAGGCCATGCCGCCCGGCGGCCAGCCGAGCTATCGGGTCTGGCTGGTGCGCTGCAAGTAGCTACTGCGCCGTCACCACGTCGTCGAAGCTGACGGCCTGCCAGCCGCCGCCGAGCGCCTTGAACAGCGCGATCACGTCCTGGACCATGGCGATACGGCTCTGGGCCTCCTGATCCTCGGCTGCGAAGGCGGTGCGCTCGCTGTCGAGCACCTTCAGGAAATCGGTCAGGCCCGCGCCATAGAGCTTGGTCGCCCGATCGAGCGCCACGTCGCTGTCGGTTGCGGCCTCCTTGAGCGTGCCGTTGCGCTCGGTCTCGGTCTGATAGTTCACCAGCGCATCCTCGACATCGCGGAAGGCGCCGCGCACGGTCTCTTCGTAGCCGATGCGCGCCGCTTCGGCCGCGGCACGGGCGCTTTCGATGCTCGCGTCGGTCTTGCCGGCGTCATAGACCAGCCCCTTGGCCGCAAGGCCGATCGACCAATTCAGGCTCCTGGCCAGGGCCAGGCCACCAATCGTCGAAGAGGTCGGGTCGAGCATCAGCGGGATCGAGAAATGCGGGAACAGCTCCGCGGTGGCGACGCCGATCCGTGCAGTGGCCGCCGCGTAGTGCCGTTCGGCGCGTCGGACGTCCGGCCGGTTGACCAGCGTCTCCGACGGCAGCGCCACGGGCAGGTTTGAAGGCACACCCATCAGCGGGGCGGGTTGCGTCAGTTCCGCCTCCAGGTCGCCGGGGAAGCCGCCGACCAGCACCCCGATTGCGTGGCTGAGGCGCGCGATCGCGGCCCTGAGCTGCGGCGGCGCCGAACGGACGTTGTTCCATTGCGCCCGCGCCTGGGCCAGTTCCAGTTCCGTACCGAGACCGCGCTGGAATTCCTGCTTGGTGAGCTCCAGCGCCTTGCGGGCCGACTCGATGTTGCGCTGAGCAATGTCGAGGCGTAGCTGGGTGCCGCGCAGGCTGGCGTAGTCGCCGGCGAGCTCGGCCAGAAGGCTGACCAGAATGGTGCGTCGATCCTCGATGGCGGCGCCGATCTCGGCCTCGGACGCTTCTACGGAGCGCCTCGTGCCGCCGAAAATGTCGATCTCCCAGGACGCATCGAAGCCCAGCTCCCAGGTCCGGTATTGGCCGATGCCCGGCGGAAAGTCGACCGTCGTGCTCGAATTGGACTGGAGCCGCGATGCGCCGGCCGTCACCTGCGGATAATCGACCGAGGCCGCGATGGCTCGGCTCGCGCGGGCCTGGACCAGGCGCTGGCGTGCGATCTTCAGGTCTTCGTTGCCGGCGATCGCCTGAGCCACCAGGCGGTCGAGCAGCGGATCCTTGAACGAGGCCCACCATTCCTTGAGCGCCGCGTCCGCCGCCGCCTTGTCCGGTGCGCTCGGTTGCGGCTCGGTCCAGGTCGACGGCAGATCCATCTCGTCCGGCTTGTAGTCCGGTCCGACGGTGCAGCCGGCAGCCCAGCCGGCGAGCAGGAATGCGCCGAGGGGCCGCAGGAACGTTCGCAGCATCACAACAGCCCTTCGAGCCATTGCCTGGCGCGCCCGACCGAGTCCGTCGCGAGCGCGGCCTCCTCGCCGACCGAGATCGAGCAGGTCGTGCCGGCCGCCAGGATCACCCCGTCGGGCACGCTGTCGATATGGATGCGGACGGGAATGCGCTGTGCCAGGCGCACCCAGGTAAAGATCGGGTTGACGTCCTGCAGGCCGAGCGAATCGGGCGTGCTGTTGCGGTCATTGATGCCGCGCGCGATCGTCTCGACATGGCCGGTAAGGGTCGGCTTGTAGCCCATCAGCGTGACGCGGGCGGGATCGCCGACATGGATCTTGCCGAGCTTGGTCTCCTCGAAATAGCCGCTGATCCAGAAGGAATCCGCATCGATGACCGCGACCTTGGGCTGGCCGGCATTGGCATAGTCCCCGACCCTGAGGCGCAGGTTCGTGACATAGCCGTTGACCGGCGAGCGCAGGACCGATCGCTCCAGATTGAGCTTGGCGACCTCGAGCGAGGCCTGGGCCGCTTCGAGTTGGGCGTTCGCGACACTGGCGGTGCTTCGCGTCCGCTCCTGTTCCTCGGCCGAGACGACCCCGGTCAATCCCTGGCGGCGTCTCGCGTCCGACATGCGCAGCTGCAGTTCCTCCTTGGCGCTGTCGACCGCGGCCTGGGCCTGGGCGATGGCCAGCTTGAAGCGGACCGGGTCGATCACGAACAGCACGTCGCCGCGATGGACCAGCTGATTTTCCGCGACCGGCACCTCGACGATCGTTCCCGAGACCTCCGACGCTATGTCGACGACCTCGGCCCGCACCCGGCCGTCGCGCGTCCAGGGCGCCAGCATGTAGCGCTGCCAGAGGGCGGCTACCAGCAGGGCCGCCACCACCAGCATGGCGAGCGTCAGGGCGACGCGGGATATTTTCACCAGAGAACGCATGGAGTCTGAGCCTTCTTTGCGGGCGGGCCCGTTACAGCAGAACGAGGAGCGAGAGGATCGACAGATAGAGCGCGGTTTCGAACAAGGCCGGATGCCAGACCAGCCGCCAGAAACCGATCCGCGCCAGAATGAGACGCAGGATGAGGAAAATCGGCAACGCGATCAGCGCGTATAGGACGATCGGCGCCAGATAGATCCCGGCGACTTCCACTTCGACGTTCATAACGTTTCCTTTGCCGCCGGCAGGGCTCCGCGAAAGAAATCCCGGTGGCGGGCCAGCAGCAGGGCCATGTCATGATGTGCCGCCGCGGCGCGCAGCAGGTTGGTCCGCTCGGTCTCGGGGACGAGGCCGGCCGTTTTGAGAAGGCGCAGCGCCGCCGCCTGGGTCGCCTGGGCCGCGTCGTCGGGCGACGTCGCCAGCGCGTGGAGTGCCTGCCGGGCCGCCTCGACACTGCGCGCGACCTCTTCCGGCAGGGTCAGGCCGGCCAACATCCGACGGGCGCGCATGATCTCCCGGCCGACATGGATCGCGGCCATGCCGCCTTCGACGACGGTCGCCCGTTCGGGCGAGGTCGAGAGCCGCGTTCCGAGCCGCGCCAGGCGGTCGAGCATGATCGTCTCCCACGTCGCCTGCGAAATCTCCACGTGCTTGGCGGCCAAGTCGCGCAGATCCCGGCACATCTGGCGGATCAGCCGCCGGGCCGCCTCGACGGGATTGGACGGCCACAGCGTCCGGAAGGCGAGCGCACCGAAGAACGAGCCCAGGATGAAGGCGAATACCGTGTTGAGCGTCACGGAGATATCGTAGCGCATGGGATTTTGCAGGTTGAGGAAGGTCGGGAAGAAGACCAAGAACGCGGTCGACGAACTGGCATGCTTGGGGATCGTCCCATAGAGCGAGCAGGCGACGAGGAACGGGGCGATCATGAGGGCGAGCAGCGGGAAGCCGTCGACATGGGCAAGCAGGCCGAAGTCGCAGATGACGGCGCAGATGCCGGCGAGCGTCATGCCGCGCGAGAAGGAGAGGCTGGCCTTTTCCGGATACTCCGAGGCGCCGAGCAGCGTGGTGACGGGGGCCAACGCCGCGAGCATCTGCGTGCCCGACGGCCAGGCGGTTGCGATCCAGAAGCAGCCGGCGAGCAGCGTCGCGAGCGCGGCACGCATCCCGTTGATCACTGCGGCGCGCTGGTCGCGATGATAGGAAACCGGCGTCACGCTCCGGCCGGTCCGGCCCTCCTCGATGCTGCGCAGAAGGTCGCGCGCGAGCTGCAGCTGCTCGACGATGTCCTCGAGCCTGGCGGTCAGCGCCAGGATGTCGAGCGTTTCCGGCGCGATGGCGACCGCCATGTCGGTCGGAAGGTCGATCGCAGTTCGGTGGGCGGCCTCGAGTGCCTCGGCCGTGGCGGGCGATAGCAGCGCCGCGGTGTTCGTGAGCGATGATAGCAGGTCGCGAACCTGGTCGCGCAGCGGCGTGATCGCAGCGGCGACGACGCCATCGACCGGCAGCGAGGCGAGTGCGTCGCGCACGCTCGACGCGAGCGTCACGGTATGGATCAGGATCGAGACGAGCAGGCGGACGGCGGGCGCCTTCTGGGCCGTCGCGGCGGATTCGTTGGCAGCGGCGAGGATCAACGGATCGAGCGCCACCAGCCGGTCGGCGACGGCCCGGCGCCGGTCGGGCAGGCCAGGCACCAGGTCGAGCGCCTGGACGGCGAAACCCGTGGTCGCGGCAAGAGCGCCTTCGATCGCGGGCTTGAGGCGGCGCTCGCCGACTTCCAGCACGAGCATGCTCTTGACGAGGGCGGTAGAGAGAATGCCAACGGCCACGACCGCGATCCGCGCGGTGGCAATGTCGAAGATGCGGTTCGGATCATCGAGCGCCGGCAAGGCGACCAGGCTGATCGTGTAGCCGGCGAGCACGGCGGCGTAGGCGCGGAAGTGGCGCAGCAGCGATGAGACATAGGTGCAGAGGCCGAGCCAGATCGACAGCGCGCCGATGAAGGCGAGGGGGCTCTGGGCGAAACGGGCGATGAGCGCGATCGAGATGAGCAGGCCGACCAGCGTGCCGACCATGCGCCACAGGCCCTTCGAGAGGACCATGCCCGGCAGGGGGCTCGACACGATGAGCACGGTCACCACGGCCGATCCGGGGCTGTCGAGCTCGAGCGCGAAGGCGACATAGAGCGCCAGCATCGCGGCCGCGAACGTGCTGAGCGCATGAAACCAGGCCTTGGGGCCGAAGCTTGGCAGCAGCCGCGGCAGGACCCGGGCCGCCGTCGCCTCAGCGCTCATCGGACCGCTCCGACTGCTGGATGGCGGTGCCAAGACGGGTGAATAGCCGGGCCACCGCGGCCATATCCCGCTCATCGGCGCCGTCGAGCAGACGCGCTGCAACCCGTTCGGTCACGACCTCCACCTGTTGATAGATCCGGCGGCCGGCCTCGGTCATGGCCAGGATCTTCGCCCGCCGATCATCCCGATCCTCGCGCCGGGTGATCAGGCCGTCCCGCTCCAGATTGTCCAGCAGGCGCACCAGCGAAGGGCCCTGGATGCCCAACGCCTCGGCCAGCTCGGTCTGACGGATGCCGTCGCCGAGCCGGCCCAGATGAAACAGCGGCCGCCAGGTCGCATCGGTCAGCCCGTAGCCGGCGAGCTCTTCGTCAAGCACGCGACGCCAGCCCCGTCCCAGCCGGATCAACTGCATGCCGAATTGCCATTTTGGGGAAGGCTCCGTCACAGAACGCTCCATTCTGGGCCAGATTTGTTGCCGAACGGGCGGCTTATATCGTTTCTATCCTAACTATTCACACCCTATTGATGCGGGGCGGGCTTGCATTTGGCGACGGGTCAGGCGCCGACGCCCCAGCGCTGGATGGTCGCCCGCTCGATCAGCCGGAACACCAGGCCTTCGATCAGCAAGCCGATTGCAATGACGACCAATAGTCCCGCGAAAACGCTGGCAATGTCGAGTTGATTGCGGTTCTCGTAGATGAACCAGCCGATGCCGCCGGAGCGCGACGAGACGCCGAACACCAGCTCGGCGGCGATGAGCGTGCGCCAGGCAAAGGCCCAGCCGATCTTGAGGCCGGACAGGATCGCCGGAAAGGCGGCGGGGACCAGGATGAGTGCGACGTGCCGCCAGCCGCGGATGCCGAGGTTCCAGCCGACCATGCGCAGGGTCTGGTTGACCGCGCCGAAGCCGGCATAGGCGTTGAGGCTGACCGACCACAGCACCGAATGGACGATGACGAAGATCAGGCTCGGGGCGCCGAGACCGAACCAGAGCAGGGCGAGGGGCAGCAGGGCCACGGCCGGCAGCGGGTTGAACATCGCGGTCAGCGTCGATAGTGCCGCCCGCCCGATCAGGCTCGACATGGCGAGCGTGGTGAAGAGTGCCGCCAGGGCCAGGCCGATCGCATAACCCGCGACCAGAATGCGCAGGCTGGCGAACACCCGCGACGGCAGCACGCCGCTCGCGGTCGCATCCCAGAGCGCCGACAGGGTCTGGCCCAGGGTCGGAAACAGCAGGTCATTGCCGATCCAGCGGCCGTAGCCTTCCCAGGCGAGCGCCAGGACGACCAGGACGATCAGCCGCCAGAAGCCGAGACTGGTCCGGAGCCGCCCGATCGGACCGAGCGGCGTCGCGAGATCGGCCACTTCCGGCAGGAGCATGGACGGGATCTCGCGCTCCGGCCGATCATCCGGCATGGGAAACCTCTGCGCCCGCCAGGTCCGGGGCCATGATCAGGGTCTCGATGCGCTGTCTCAGCCGCTCCTTGGCGGCAGGCGGGGCACCGGGGGCAAGGCCCTGGAACTCGGCGCGGACCTGGCCGGGATGGGCGCTCAGCACCAGGATCCGGGTGCCGAGCAGCAGGGCCTCCTCGACCGAATGGGTCACGAACAGCACGGTCAGATCCATGTCGAGGCTGAGGCCGAGCAGTTCTCGCTGCATCGTGGCGCGGGTGAGCGCGTCGAGGGCCGCGAACGGCTCGTCCATCAGCAGCATCGCCGGTCGCAGCGCCAGCGCACGGGCGAGGGCAGCGCGCTGCTTCATGCCGCCGGACAGCGTGTGCGGATAGGCATCGGCGAATTTGGCGAGCCCGACCCGGCCGATCATCTCGGCCGCCCGCGCCTCGGCCTCGGCGCGCGGCACCCCGGCGGCGCGGCGGAGTGCCTGGACCACGTTGCCGGCGACGGTCTGCCAGGGCAGCATCTGGTCCAGGTCCTGGAACACCATCATGCGGTCCGGTCCCGGCTGGCGCACGGGCACACCGTCGAGGCGGATCGCGCCGGCGCTCGGGCGGGCGAAACCGGCGATGGCTTTCAGCAGGCTCGACTTGCCGCAGCCCGACGGTCCCAGAATGACGAAGCGGTCGCCGGTCAGCACCGTGAAGCTGACGTCATGCACCGCGGTGACCAGACGACCCGGCACCCGGTACTGCAAGGTGACCGCATCGACCGACAGCAATGGAACCGGGGCGGGCGGCTGATCCGGAAGCGTCATCAGCTACCCGCTCGGTCGCGGATTTCCGGAAAGAACAGATCCTGCCAGCCGGTGGCCGCGACCTTGATCGCACCGGTCTTGTAGAGGAACTGCGCGGTCTTGAAGGTCTGCAGCGGGGTCGCGGTGAACTCGTTCGCAGGGTCGCGGATGATCTCTTCGACGAAGGCCGGCGTGAGCTTCGAATTCTCGGCCTTGATATAGAGTGCGGCGGCCGCGGCCGGGTCGGCCCTGATCGCCGCCATGGCCTGATCGAGCGCCGTCAGCAGCGCGCGATAGGTCTTGGGATTGGCGGCGTGGAACCGCTCCGGCGCGTAGAGCACGTTGAAGGTCGCCGGGCCGCCCATCTGGTCGTAATTGCTCAGCACCTTGTGGATCTTGGGATTGGCCAGTTCCTGGTTCGAGAAGGGCGGGCTGGTGAAATGCGCGTCGATCTCGCTGGCGCCGCCGAGCAGGGCGGCGGCGGCGTCCGGATGCGCCATGCTGACGGTGATGTCATCCAGCCGGTTCTGCTGCCCTTCGCCGAACGTCTGTTCCGCCGCCATCTGCAGCATGACCGCCTGGGCGCCGATCTTGACCGCGGGCAACGCGATCCGGTCCTTCTCGGTGAAGTCGGCGAGCGTGCGGATGTTCGGATTGGAGGTGGTGAGCAGGTTCGGCATCGCCCCCAGGGCCGCGACGCCGGTGATCTTCAGCGATGCCCGGGTCCGTGCCCAGACGATGATCATCGGGCCGACCCCCGCGGTCGCGATGTCCAGGTTGCCGGAAATCAGCGCATCATTCATCGCCGCGGCGCCGCTGAATTGTGCCCAGCTCACCGTCGGGCGCGGCAGGCCGGCTTCGACCACCGCCTGCTCCAGCAGCTGCCGCTCCTTCATGACGATGAGTGGCAGGTAGGAGATGCCGAACTGTTGGGCGATGCGAATCTCGCCCGTCTCCGCCGCCGCCGGTTGGGCCGCCGGGACTGCCGCGGCGAGCAGGAGAAGGGTGACGGCTGCTGCGCGAAGTCGGTTCAGCATGGGAGGCCCTGTCGCTCGCGGTCGCGACCTGGAAGCGATCGCGGATCCGAGCGGCCATAAAGCAGGAAATTGTCGTTTTGATCAAGATGTTGGAGAAAACCGACCGGCGCGACGGCGTGCCGGTCGCGTTGGACGTTCCGTCGCAGGCGGTCGGCTTGAGCGCTGTTGCCTTTCTGTGATAGCAATGCAAATCATTCGCATTTGCATATCGGCACTTAAGCCGTCACAACAGGAGTGTAAGATGCTTGTTCGAAACTCGGCTTGCCTGGCGCTGGTCGCGGCGGCAATCGGACTCGCAGGCCAGGCCCGGGCGGAGGAATTCTATATCGGCGAGCCGATCGTGAAGAATGGCATGCAGCTGGTGCCGAACTATCTGGTCGGGATCGAGATGGACAAGATGCCCAAGGGCATGGCGATGGGGCCGGACACGATCCATCTCGAATGCGATGCGCACGCGACCAAGGACGAGGCCCATGGCTTCGGCGAGGATGCGTGGATGCCCTATCTGACCATCAGCTATACGGTCGAGAAAGTCGGCTCGTCCTTCAAGGCAGCCGGCAAGCTGGTGCCGATGACCGCGGGGGACGGCCCGCACTATGCCCAGAACATCCAGATGGACGGTCCCGGGCAATACCACCTGATCTATCTGTTTGAGCCGCCGTCGGGGAACGGCTTCCGGCGGCACATCGACAAGGCGACCGGCGTGCCGGGATGGTGGCGGCCCTTCTCGGTCGACTGGACCTTCGACTATCCGAGCAAGGCGAAGGCGTCCTGATCGCCGAACAGCTGCGGGCCCGAACCGCAGGCGACAAAAAAGGGGCGCCCCGCGAGGGACGCCCCTTCTCTCTGGACCGGACCGCTTAGTGGGTCGAGGTCGAGGTCGAGGTCGAGGAACCAGCGTTCGAGGCGTTGCCGTTGTTGCTGCTGCTCGACGCAACGGCGGCGGCGGTGGCGGCGACGGCAATGACGCCGGCGCCGATGGCGGCGATCGTGCCGACCGACAGCCCTGCGACGCCAGCAGCACCGGCGGCGCCGGCAGCACCGGCGGCGGCCGGGGCAGCGGCGGCGCCCGTGCCCGTGCCCGCCCCAGCCGGGACCGCCGGTGCGGTCTGGGCAATGGCGATGCCGGTCGACGTCACGAGCATGGCGCCAACGACGAGGGCGGTAATGATCTTGGTGCGCATTCGAAACTCCTGGCCTGAAAAGTGCGACTGGTCGACAGGCGTAGCGATGCCGGTAGAGCGCAGCCCTGTCGTTCAGCGTGAAATTAGACGAGCGTTTCCCGGTTCGCCAGTGCTGAATGCGGTATCACGGACCGATTCTTTCAATGTTGTCCGGGGATTGTGGCGTCAATGCTGCAGTGCGGCCGCGCTCTGCCGGGCTACCCCGCGGTGAGCGCCGCCATCCGGGCGAGGATCGCCGCGTGCGACAGAATCCCGTTCTTCAGGCAGCGCAGCTCGAATTTCTCGTTCGGCGAATGGATGCGGTCGTCCTCCAGCCCGAAGCCGAGCAGGATCGATTCCAGCCCCAGGATATCCTGCATCCAGCCGACCACGGGGATCGAGCCGCCCATGCCCATGAGCACGGGATCGCGGCCATAGATCTCGTTGAGCCCGGCCTTGGCGGCGCCCATGTGCGGCGAATCGGACGCCACGCTGATGCCCGGCGACTGCCCGAACAGCTTGATGGTCCATCGGCAGTCGGGCGGCGTGCGCGCCTCGAAAAAGGACTTGATGCCGGCGACGATCCGTTCCGGGTCCTGGGCCGCGACCAGGCGGCAGCTGAGCTTGGCGGAAGCCTCGGACGGGATCACGGTCTTGGCGCCGGCGCCGGTATAGCCACCCCAGATGCCGTTAATGTCGCAGGTCGGGCGCGACCACAGCCGCTCCAGGATATGCCGGCCGCCTTCGCCGCTCGACGTCTTGAGCCCGATCTCGCCCAGGAAACGCCGTTCGTCGAAGCCCAGCGCCTTCCAGCTCGCGAGCTTGTCCTTCGTCGTTTCCACCACGTCGTCGTAGAATCCCGGGATCTGGACCTGGCCGCGATCATCGTGCAACTGGCCCAGGACACGGGTCAGCGCGTTCAGCGGATTGATCGCGGCACCGCCGTAGAGACCGGAATGCAGGTCGCGAGTCGGCCCCTTGAGCGTGACCTCGGCATAGACCAGGCCGCGTAGCATCGTCGTGATCGCCGGCGTGTCTATGTCCCAGCTGTTCGTGTCCGTGACGACCGCAACGTCGGCCGCCGCCAGCTCGGCATGGTGAGCCTTCAGGAAATCGGGCAGCGACGGGCTGCCGGTCTCTTCCTCGCCCTCGATCAGCACCGTGATCCGGACCGGCAGGGTGCCGTGGATCTTGTGCCAGCCGCGGAACGCCTCGAGGAAGGTCATGACCTGCCCCTTGTCGTCGACCGCACCGCGCGCGACGACGCGCGGGCCGTGTTCGGCCTCGACGATGGTCGGCTCGAACGGCGGATGGTCCCACAATTCCAGCGGATCGGCCGGCTGCACGTCGTAATGGCCGTAGTAGAGCAGATGGGGAACGTTGCCGCCCGGGCCGGGGTGGTGGGCAACCAGGACCGGATGGCCCGGCGTGTCGTGCAGTGCCGCCTCGAAGCCGAGACCGGTCAGTTGATCGGCCAGCCATTGGCCGGCGCGCCGGGTCTCGCCGGCATAGGCCGGATCGGTCGAGATGCTGGGGATGCGCAGGAACTCGAGATAACGAGCGACAGCCTGCTCGAAATCCTGTTCGAGATGGCGCAGGACGGAATCTGCTTCGGACATCGACGGGCCCAGTTAGGTTGCGCGAGATCGCCACCATGCCGGATCGCGCCTTCGGCGAGAAGAGGGAAGGGTTGAATTCCAAACAAATTCATTTGATATTTGTCAAATTAGATGGTCATCGAAAGAGAATACCATGCCCTCCGCCGTGCTGCCGGCCCTGCTCTCCTTCTTCAAGGCGCTCGCCGACGAGAGCCGGCTCAAGATCATCGGCGTGCTCGCCAGCCGGGAATCGAGCGGCCAGGAGCTGGCGGCGCTGCTCGGGCTGAAGGAGCCGACGGTGTCCCATCACCTGGCGGTGCTGAAGGAGCAGGGCCTGGTCCGCCAACGGCTCGACGGCAATTCCCGCTGGTGGTCGCTCGATCTGGACGCGCTGGCGGCGCTCAACCGCCGGATCGCGACCCGCGACGAGATCGCGACGCTCGCCGACGGTATCGAGACCGACGCCTGGGACCGGCGCGTGCGCGACAATTTCCTGCTCGCGGACGGCCGGCTGAAGGAAATCCCGGCCAGCCGCAAGAAGCGCTGGGTGATCCTGCGCTTCCTGGTCGAGCAGTTCGAGGCGGATCGGCGCTACCCGGAAGGTGAGTTGAACGAGATCCTGAAGCGCCATCACTGGGACAGCGCCACCCTCAGGCGTGAGATGATCGGCTATCGGATGATGGCCCGGGATCACGGCGTCTATTGGCGCCTGCCCGAGGATGCCTGGCTGCCGGCCTGAGCGGGCAAGGCCCGGCCGGAATGGATGACCCGCGCCCCGGTCGGTTGCGCCGGGCGCGGCGGATGCGTTAGAAACGGCCCGATGCGATCGGCCCTTGCGCTGCCGTCGCCCGAAATCCCGTCAAATGACGCCCGTTGGTTGAGTTGGAGAGGTCGATGGCCGGCTATCAGTACGTCTATGTGATGAAGGGCCTGAACAAGTCCTATCCGGGCGGCAAGGAGATCCTGAAGGACGTCTGGCTGTCGTTCCTGCCGGGCGCGAAGATCGGCGTGCTGGGCCCGAACGGCGCCGGCAAGTCGACCCTGCTCAAGATCATGGCCGGCGTCGACAAGGAGTTTAACGGCGAGGCCTGGGCCGCCGACGGCGTCCGGGTCGGCTATCTCGCCCAGGAGCCGCAGCTCGACCCGACGCTCGACGTCCAGGGCAATGTGATGCTCGGCCTCAAGGGCACCAAGGAGCTGCTCGAGCGGTTCGAGGCGGTGAGCGCGCGCTTCGCCGAGGAACTCACCGATGACGAGATGAACGATCTCATCATGGAGCAGGGCGAGCTGCAGGAGAAGATCGACGCGGTCAACGGCTGGGAGCTCGACCGCACGGTCGAGATCGCCATGGACGCGCTCAACTGCCCGCCGGGCGATGCCAAGGTCGACAAGCTGTCGGGCGGCGAGAAGCGCCGGGTGGCGCTGTGCCGCCTGCTGCTCGAGAAGCCGGACATGCTGCTGCTCGACGAGCCGACCAACCATCTGGATGCGGCCTCGGTCGCCTGGCTGCAGCGCTACCTGAAGGATTTCGCGGGCACGGTCGTCACCGTGACCCATGACCGCTATTTCCTTGACGATGTCGCGACCTGGATCCTCGAAGTCGACCGCGGCCGCACCTTCCCGCACGAGGGCAACTATACCTCGTGGCTGGAAGAGAAGCAGAAGCGGCTGGAGATCGAGAACAAGACCGAGGTGGCGCGCCAGCGCACCATCGCCCGCGAGCTCGAGTGGGTACGGGCCAGTCCGCGCGCCCGCCAGGCCAAGTCCAAGGCGCGTATCCAGGCGTTCGATGAATTGGTGGCGCATTCCAAGGAGAAGGCGCCGGACAGCGCGCAGATCGTGCTGCCGCCAGGCCCGCGCCTGGGCGACCTGGTGATCGAGGCCGGCCACATCAACAAGAGCTTCGGCGACCGCATGCTGATCGAGGATCTGTCGTTCCGGCTGCCGCCGGGCGGTATCGTCGGCGTGATCGGCCCGAACGGCGCCGGCAAGACGACAATGTTCCGCATGATCACCGGCCAGGATAAGCCGGATTCCGGCGATTTCCGCGTCGGCGAGACGGTCAAGCTCGGCTATGTCGACCAGTCGCGCGACGCGCTCGACCCGAACAAGAACGTCTGGCAGGTGGTCTCGGACGGGCTCGACGAGATCGATCTCGGCCGGCGCAAGATGAACAGCCGGTCCTATGTGGCGCTGTTCAACTTCAAGGGCCCGGACCAGCAGAAGAAGGTCGGGCAATTGTCGGGCGGTGAGCGCAACCGCGTCCATATCGCCCGCATGCTGAAGACCGGCGCCAACGTCCTGCTGCTCGACGAACCGACCAACGACCTCGACGTCGACACGTTGCGAGCACTGGAAGACGCGCTTGAGGAATATGCCGGCTGCGCCGTGGTCATCACCCATGACCGCTGGTTCCTCGACCGTCTGGCGACCCACATCCTGGCCTTCGAAGGCGACGCCAAGGTCGTGTGGTTCGAGGGCAATTATCAGATGTACGAGGCCGACCGGAAGCAGCGCCTGGGCGTCGCGGCCGACGAGCCGCACCGCTTCCAGTACAAGCCGCTGACCCGCGGCTGAGGCTGCTCAACCACGGCTGAGCGAACGACCGGGCGGACCTTCAAGGGGTCTGCCCGTTTCGTTTCGGTCTCAGCCCGGCGGCCGGGTCCGTAGCTGCGCCACTGTGATTTCCGTCACCAGCTTGCGGCGCATGGCTTCGGCGAAGCTGTCCAGGTCCTGGGCCACGACCACGAAGGCGCCGGGACCGCCGATCAGATAGAGCGTGTAATAGGTCTCGAGCCACGGCTCCTCGGTCAGGATCGGCAGGCCGTTGATGGTGATGCCGTCGGCGACCAGCCGGTCGCGCACTTCGTCGACCGGCGGCCCGATGTTGCTCATGCCGTCGCCCGAGACATCGACGACGCGGCGCGTGGTCGGCCAGGGCGATTCGCCGAACAGCTCGTCGGCGACCAGCAGCGCGTTGGCGATGCCGGTGAGGCCGCTCGAGCTGCGATGGACCTGGCGGAGCTTGGCGGCAAAGGCCTGGGCGTCGGCGGCAGAGGCGATTCGCGTCCAGGGCATGACCGAGATCTGCCGGTCCGGATCGGAAAACTCCATGACCGTGACCGCGACGGCGCCGTGGGGGCCGCTGGCGACGGCCTGGGCGAAGTCCGGGCTGGCGATCGCCGCTGCGGTGCCGTCGCGCTGCAAGGCATAGCGTCCCGCGTCGACGCTCAGGCTGACGTCGACCGCCAGCACCAGCGCCGTGTCGACCGCCTCGTCTGCGGGAGCGGCGGCGGCGTGCGCCGAAACCGCCAGCAGCAAAAGTCCGATCAGCCATGTCCTCATGCCCGAGCCTCCGCTTCGGGCCGGCGTTCAGCCGGCGCGCACCAGTTCATAGAGGGCGATTGCGGCAGCATTGGAAACATTGAGGCTCGCGACCGGTCCCTGTGTCGGCAATCGTGCCATGAGATCGCACGATTCGCGCGTGAGTCGTCGCAGCCCGTCGCCCTCGGACCCCAGCACCAGACAGACGCGGCCGGTGAGCTTGTGGCTGGCGAGCGTCTGCTCGGCCTCGCCGGCGAGGCCGACGCTCCAGAACCCGGCCTTCTTCAACTGTTCGAGCGCGCGGGTGAGGTTGACGACCCGGACCAATGGTACGTGCTCGACCGCGCCCGACGCGGATTTCGCGAGCGTGCCCGAGATCTCCGGCGCATTGCGGTCGGGCAGCACGACCGCGACCGCACCGAAGGCCGCTGCCGAACGCAGGATGGCGCCGATGTTGTGCGGGTCGGTCACCTGATCGAGTGCCACGACGACCGCGCGCTCGGCCGTGCCCAGATGCGCGATAATGTCCTCGAGCTGCCAGGGCTTCAACGTCTTGGCCAGCAGGGCGACGCCCTGGTGCACGGCGCCGGGCGGCAGCAGCTTCGCGATCGAGTCGCGGGCGAGGATCTGCGGCTCGACCGGTGCCTCGCCGCCCAGCAGCTCGGCGAGTTCGCCTGCGGCCTCCTCGGTCGCGACCAGGCGCATGATCTTGCGGTTCGGGTTCTTGAGCGCGGCGGCCACGGCATGGTGGCCCCAGAGCCACGGGGCCCCGGCGCCGGCGCCGGCGTCGGGGCGCGGCGCCGGACGCGGCCGGCCACCCTCGGCCTCGTCCAGGCGCGCGCGCTCGGTCGCACGGATCGCCGGTTTCGCGTCCGCGGGCCGGGCCGTCCGGGCAGGGGCCTTGCCCCGGTCGGCCGGGCCGCGCGCGGCGCCACCGGCCGCCGACGCGTGGGAAGAGGGGGAAGAATGAGGGCGCTTGCGCATGACAGGGTTTCCAGAACGGCTATTGGGCCACGCTCTTAGGCGTAAATCCTTGAGCTGCATAGGGGGTTGGCATCCATTGGGCCATGCATGATCCGCTTTCGCCAGTTGACAATGCGCCGGAAATTTACATAGTGCGCTCCTCCGCTGCGCCGGGCGATGGTCGTAGCGCGGGGAGGGGTGGCCGAGCGGTCAATGGCAGCAGACTGTAAATCTGCCGACGTATGTCTACGTTGGTTCAAATCCAACCCCCTCCACCATACGACCATCGGCGCGGCTGGGCGGACGGCTCGGCGGGTGTAGCTCAATGGTAGAGCACCAGCCTTCCAAGCTGGCTACGAGGGTTCGATTCCCTCCACCCGCTCCAGCCGTCGGCCGGTGATATTAGTTTGTTCATTTTCCTCTGATCGGGCATGTGAGGCGTCAACGAAATGGCGAAGGCGAAGTTTGAGCGGAACAAGCCGCATTGCAACATCGGGACGATCGGTCACGTTGACCATGGCAAGACGTCTCTGACGGCTGCGATCACGAAGGTGTTGGCTGAGACGGGTGGTGCGACGTT
>DATGEK010000046.1:0-25230 GCA_035310205.1 Aliidongia sp. | reverse complement strand
CCCGATCTGCCGCCGGCCGGGCGCCGCCAGAGCCCAGTCGAGCGCTGAGCGGAGATTGTCGAGCTCGGGCTGGTAGTGCGCGATCCAATCGGGGTCCGGCGTCTCCTCCCAGCAGCGCTCGGCCTCATCGAAGACCTCAATGAAATGCCGGGCATGCAGTTCGGCGACGGCATCGGTTTCGCCGGCCTGCCGCAGCTTGTCCGTGGCATAGAGGCGCAAGGTCTCGAGCAGGCGGTAGCGCACCGGCTCGCGCCGTTCGAGCGTGACCAGCGACTGGTCGATCAACCGGCCGAGCGCATCGACGACTTCCCAGCGCTCGGCTTCGTCCCCGCCGGCAACGGCGACCGCGGCCTCCAGCGGGAAGCTGGCCGCGAAGGTCGCGAGACGGCGGAAGACCTGCTGGTCGAAGGGGGCCAGCAGGCTATGGCTCCACTCCAGCATGCCATGCAGCGAGGCGTGCCGCGCATCGCCGTCCGGCGCGCCCTTGAGCAGCTTCAGCCGGTCGCCGATCCCCCGGCGCAGCCCCTCGATGCCGAGCAGGCGCAGCCGCCCGGCGGCCATTTCGAGCGCGAGCGGTAGGCCGTCGAGCTGCCGGCAGATCTCGCCGACGCCGGCGCTGTTGCCGTCGTGCAGCTCGAACAGCCGGTCGGCGGCCCGGGCGCGCTCGGCGAAGAGCTCGACCGCGGCGAAGCCGCCGATCTCGACGGCGCCGGCCGGCGGCACGGCTAGTGGATCCACGCCGTAAACATGTTCGGCCGCGAGCTGTAGGTTCTTCCGGCTCGTCGCCAGGATCGACACGCCAGGCGCCCGCTCCAGCAGGGTCTTGGTCAGCGCGGCCGCGGCCTCAGACAAATGCTCGCAATTATCGAGGATCAGCAGCAGCTGCGTCTTGCTGAGCCCGGTAACGATCGCATCCACGGTTGTTTCGATTTGCGTTACCGAGATGCCCAGGGTAGCCGCGACCGCGTTCGCCACCGCACTCTCATCGCTGAGCGGCGCAAGATCCACGAGCCAGACCCCGGCCGTAAAGTGCCGTAACATCCGCCCCCCCAGTTCCACCGCCAGCCGGGTCTTGCCGACGCCGCCTGGGCCGACCAGCGTGACGAGCCGGCTGCACTTCAGCCAGTCCGCCAACTCGCCGAGCTCGCGCTCACGGCCGATGATCTCGGTCAGCCGCAGCGGCAGATTGGTGTCCGGCTTTGCGACGGTCGGCGCATGGGACAGCGGCGCCACGAAGCGGTAGCCTCTGCCGCTGGCGGTCGAGATATAGCGGCTGCCGGCTTCGCCATCGCCGAGCGCCTTGCGCAGTGTCCACATGTGGTAGCGGAGCGTGCTCTCTTCGATTAGGACGCCCGGCCAAACCTGCTCGAACAGCGTTGCCTTACTGACGACCTCGGGCGCGTGCCCGACCAGGACCAGCAGGATCTCGAACGCGCGGTCGCCGATCGGCACCGGGACGCCTTCCTTCAGCAGCAGCCGGCGCGTCCGATCGAGCCGAAACGGGCCGAACTCGACCACGTGTTCATCGGCTCGGCCGATACGATCGTGCGCTGCGGTCATCTCGAATATCCGCCTCTATGGACCCGGACCGATCTTCATTCCTGCATGGGCTGCCATTAAGGCGCTACGGCGTCTCCGGTAGCCGGCGCATGCACGAGCCGGCTGGTGACGAACTCGATCGCCTCCGCGTCGCTCCATTGCGCGCCGTTGGCCTTCAATTCCTTGAGCTCGTTCGGCGGCAGACCGGCTTCCAATATCCCCATCAGCCGATTGTAGAGAAGCAGTTCCCCAGGCTCCACCGGATGCCCACGGCGTGCATGCACCGCGTCGACAAAGCCGATAAGCTGCGCTGCTTCGGCAAGACGACCTTCGATGCCCGAGAGCACGGCCCAAGGTTGCAGGCACGCATCTATGTGAAAGTTTCCGCTCTCGACCAGAAGCGACAGCGACTCCGTGAGCAGCGATCTTGCTTCGGAGAACTCTTCCTTGTGGAAGAGATAGGACGCGAGGTTGGCGAGTTGATGGCCGGCGTTACTGCCGCCAAGCTGGGAATTCGAGCGGCTGAGCGCTTCGCGGGTGAACTCGATCGCCGGGTCGATGTTGCCCGAGATATATTCGAAAAGCCCCAGATTTGTGAGAAGCCCCGGTTCGGAGCGAGACCGAAGCATTCTCGCCAACTCCAGTGCCGCCAGACTGTAGCGTCGGGCGTTGGGTATATCATTGACGCGATACGAGACGATTCCAGCGGTGGCCATCTGTCTGAGCCGACTCTTTTTCAGGGTGCTGCCTGCCAGAAGATCTTGCGCTTGCAGAACGAGGTCCTTCGCCTCGGCATGCTGCTCCTTCCACATCCTGAATTGAGCGGCCGCAACCAGCGCGTTTGCCAAGCCCGGCCCGTCACCGCCGTAGCGGCAAAGCGCCGCCGCGCGTTTCGCAAAACTGAGCCCTTTTGGATCGAAGACCATGATGCAGAAACCGGCAGCGTGATTCAGTAGCCGAGCGGCGGCGGCAGCCGGAGTATCGGCATCGAGCAGCGGGATGATGCGCTCTGCGTATCCGAGTCCTTCCGCAATCAGCCAGAGCCAGCGCAGCAGCGTGCAGGCCGACGCCGCCAGGCTGATCGCGATCTGCTTCCGTTCTGGCGCTGCCAGAGCCCAGTCGAGCGCTGCGCGGAGATTGTCGAGTTCGGGCTGGTAGCGCGCGATCCAATCGGGATCCGGCGTCTCCTCCCAGCAGCGTTCGGCCTCGTCGAAGACCTCGATGAAATGCCGGGCATGAAGCTCGGCAACGGCATCCGCCTCCTCGGCCTCGCGCAGCTTGTCGGTGGCATAGAGGCGCAGTGTCTCGAGCAGGCGATAGCGTGCTGGCTCGTGCCGCTCGAGCGTGACCAGCGACTGATCGATGAGGCGCCCGAGCGCATCGACGACGGCCCAGTACTCCATCTCGCCCCCGCCGGCGACGGCGACCGCCGCCCCCAGGGAGAAACCGGCCGGGAAGGCGGCGAGACGGCGGAAGACCGTCTGGTCGAACGGTGCCAGCAGGTTATGGCTCCATTCCAGCATGCCGTGCAGCGAGGCATGTCGCGCCACGCCATCCGGTGCGCCCTTGAGCAGCTTCATCCGATCGGCCAGGCCCCGGCGCAGCCCCTCGACGCCGAGCAGGCGCAGGCGGCCGGCGGCCATTTCGAGTGCCAGCGGCAAGCCGTCGAGATGCCGGCAGACCTCGCCGACGGCGACGCTATTGCCATCATGCAGCGCGAATGACCGGTCGGCGGCGCGGACGCGCCGGGTGAAGAGTTCGACTGCGGCGAAGCCTCCGATCTCGATGGTGCCAGGAGGCGGCACCGCCAGGGGTGCCAGGTCGTAGACATGCTCGGCCGCGAGCTGAAACGTCTTCTGGCTTGTCGCCAGGATCGACACGCCTGGGGCGCGCTCCAGCAGGGTCTTGATCAGGGCGGCCGCAGCCTCGGCCAGGTGCTCGCAATTGTCGAGGATCAGCAGCAACTGCGTCTTGCCAAGGGCGGCAATGATCGCATCGACCGTCGCCTCGGTCTTCATCACCGAGAGGCGCAGGGTGGCGGCGACAGCGCCCGCCACCGCATTCTCATCGCTGAGCGGCGCCAGATCCACCAGCCAGACGCCGGCGGCAAAGTCCCCCAGCACACGCCACCCCAGTTCCACCGCCAACCGAGTCTTGCCGACGCCGCCCGGGCCGGCCAGCGTGACGAGCCGGCTGCGCTTCAGCCAGTCCGCCAACTCGGCGAGCTCGCGCTCGCGGCCGATGATCTCGGTCAGCCGCAGCGGCAGGTTGGTCTCCCGGCTTATGACGGCCGGCGCATGGGACAGCGCCGCTGCGAAGCGATAGCCTCTGCCGTTGGCGGTCGAGATATAGTGGCTTTCGCCGTCGCCGAGCGCCTTTCTCAGCGTCCATAGGTGGTAGCGGAGGGTACTGTCCTCGACGAAAACGCCCGGCCAAACCTGCTCGAACAGCGTTGCCTTGCTGACGATCTCCGGCGCGTGCCCGACCAGAACCTGCAGGATCTCGAACGCGCGGTCGCCGAGCGGCACCGGAGCCCCGTCCTTCAGCAGCAGCCGGCGCGCCCGGTCGAGCCGAAACGGGCCGAACTCGACCACGTCTACATCGGCTTGGCCGATACGATCGTATGCTGCGGCCATCCCGAGTACTCACCAAAGGCCCCGGACTGTTTCTCAGCTCCTGAATGCGCATGCGTGACGGGAAATCATATAAGTTCCGGCGGGTCGTTTCGTACACCCCTGGCCGGTAGCGGTGCGAGTATGTTGCTTTTGTCAGGGCGGTACGACATCTCCGGAAGCGGGCGCCTGCAGAAGCCGATTCACCACGAAGTCGATCGCCTCCGCCTCGCTCCATTGCGCGCCCTCGGCCTTTAAGGCATCGAGTTCGGCTGACGGCAGACCGGCTTCCAATATGTCCCTCAGTCTAATGTAAAGGGGCTGACTCTCAGGATCCATGATTCGGCCGCGGCGTGCGCGATCCGCATCGGCGAAGCCGACAAGCTGCGCAGCCTCGACGAGACGCCCTTCGGCGCCAGCAAGGCCGGCCCAGGCCCGCAAGCATAATTCCGCCGAACAATTGCCTCTCTCGACCAGAGTCGAAAATGCCTGTTCGAGCCGCGACCTCGCTTCGGAGATCTGTCCCTTGGTGATCAGATAAGTCCCAAGATTTATAAATATGTCACCGAGACAAATGTTTCCAAATACGGATCTCGAGCGGTTCAGTGCTGCTTGTGTGAACTCAATGGCTTGGTCGACATTTCCCAGAATATACTCGACAGTGCCGAGATTTATAAGAAGTGTCGGTTCGACGCGGGGGTTCAGCTTTCTGGCCAATTCCAACGCTTCCAAGTAACAGCGATGAGCAGTGGGGATGTCACCGGTGCGGTATGAGACGAGCCCGGTACACACCATCAGACTGAGTTGGCTTTTTTTGAAAGCGCTATCGGCGAGGAGATGACGCGCTTCCAAGAGAGCGTCCTTCGCCTCGGCGAATTGGCCCTTTATCGCCATGTCATGAGCGATAGTTAAAAGTGTGGTTCCCAACCCCAGTCCGTCGTTGAGGTCACGATAGAGCGCTGCCGATCGCTCCGCGTAGGTCAGCCCTCTCGGATCCTCCACCAAACGACAAAAACCGGATGCGTACCTCAGTAGCCGAGCGGTGGTAGCGGCCGCTGTCTCTGCGTCGACAAGCGGAATGATGCGCTCCTGATATCCCCGTCCTTCGCTAATCAACAACAGGCCGTACAAAAGGAGGGAGCCGGAGGCCATTAGGGCGATCGCAACGTGCCGCCGTTCGGGCGCTGCCAAAGCCCAGTCGAGCGCCGCGCGGAGGTTGTCGAGCTCCGGCCGATATCGGACGATCCAATCCGGGGCCGGCGTCTCCTCCCAGCAGCGTTCCGCCTCGTCGAAGACTTCGATGAAATGCCGGGCGTGAAGCTCGGCGATGGCATCCGCTTCGCCGGCCTGCCGCAGCTTATCCATGGCGTAGAGACGTAGCGTCTCGAGCAAACGGTAGCGCACCGGCTCGTGCCGCTCGAACGTGACCAGGGACTGATCGATCAGCCGGCTAAGCGCATCGACGACTTCCCAGCGGTCGGCTTCGTCGCCACCAGCGACGGCGACCGCGGCCTCCAGTGAGAAGCTGGCCGGGAACACGGCGAGGCGGCGGAAGACCTGCTGGTCGAACGGTGCCAGCAGGCTGTGGCTCCATTCCAGCATGCCGTGCAGCGAGCCATGGCGTGCGTCGCCGTCCGGCGCGCCCTTGAGCATCCTCAGCCGATCGCCCAGCCCTCGGCGCAGCCCCTCGACGCCGAGCAGGCGCAGGCGCCCGGCGGCCATTTCGAGCGCGAGCGGCAGGCCGTCGAGATGCCGGCAGATCTCGCCGACACCGGTGTTGTTGCCGTCGTGCAGCTCGAACAGCCGATCGGTGGCCCGGGCGCTCCTGGTGAAGAGCTCGACCGCGGCATATCCTCCGATCTCGACGGCGCCGGCCGGCGGCACCGCCAGGGGATCGAGGCCATAGATTCGTTCGGCTGCGAGCTGCAGGTTCTTCTGGCTCGTCGCCAGGATCGATACGCCTGGCACCCGTTCGAGCAGTGTCTTGATCAGCGCGGCCGCAGCCTCGGCCAAGTGCTCGCAATTATCGAAGATCAGCAACCGCGGCGTCTTGCCGAGTGCGCCAACGATCGCATCCACCGCCGCGTCGGCTTTCATTACCGGGACGCCCAGGGCGGCGGCGACCGCGCTCGCCATTGCGTCCTGATCGCCGAGCGGTGCCAGATCCACCAGCCAGACCCCCGCCGGGAATTCTCCGAGGAGGCGCCAACCCAGCTCCACCGCCAACCGGGTCTTGCCGACGCCGCCCGGGCCGACCAAGGTGACGAGCCGGCTGGGCTTCAGCCAGTCCGCCAGCTCGGCGAACTCGCGCTCACGGCCGATGATCTCGGTCTGCCGCAACGGCAGGTTGGTCGCCGGCGGCTGTGTGGCGGTTGCCGCGTTGCCGCTCTCGTTGGATTGCATCGTCGCGACGGCGGGCGCATGAGACAGCGGCGCCACGAAGCAATAGCCTCTGCCGTTGGCGGTCGAGATATAGCGGCTGCCGGCTTCGCCATCGCCGAGCGCCTTGCGCAGCGTCCACAGATGGTAGCGAAGGGTGCTCTCTTCGATGAACGTACCCGGCCATACCTGCTCGAACAGCGCTGCCTTACTGACGACCTCGGGCGCGTGCCCGACCAGGACCTGCAGGATCTCGAAAGCGCGGTCGCCGAGTGGAACCGACGCGCCTACCTTGGTCAGCAGCCGGTGCGCCCGGTCGAGCCGAAACGGGCCGAATTCGACCATGTCTTCGTCGGCTTGGCCGATACGATCCTGCGCTGTGGCCATCTCCAGCTTCAGCCTCCAAGGCTCGGGCAGAGCCTCATTCCTGAATGCACCTGGGTGATCTAGGAATTATGGGTTCGGCTGGCCGTTTCGCACCCCCCAGACTCGCAATTTGTCCGGTTGGATCGCGTCGCCAAGATCAGGTTGCAGCCGGATGGGGTTATCGGCGCGCCGCCAGACGGCGAAAATGACCCAGATGGTCACGCGGCTCAGGTCGGATTCCCCCGTGCTTTGCCGGGCGCAAGCCGCCGGTCGAGCGATGGCTTCTTGTGACCCTCTTCTTAGCTGGTGGCAAACGGTGAACTCGATGCATCGGCACGAAGATGCTATCGCCGATCGGAATCACCTTGAGCGTGGATCACGACGGAAGGGACGGCCTCCCAGGCGACCCGGACCGCGAGAGGCTTCGGCAAGAGCGGCCGTCTGTTCCTTTGACTACGCGAGCGGACAGTGCTGAATGCTTGGTCCTCGCCTGCCATTCGTCAGTTGTCGTTTTGCGGTTCGTCCACGTGCTTGTAGTACTTTGCCCAGTCAGCCTGATTGGTATCTTGAGCGGACGGAATGTTGCTGCAGGCAGCGAGGACAACCGCCGTCATCAGGGTCATGAGCGCCCGCATCGCCAAAGGCCGGCGCGGCGCCTCCACGAGCATAGATAGACCTCGCATGTCGCAATACTCCTCGATCGGGTCGACAGGCATCGTTCGCCGCATCACCGTTCAGCACATACGCCGGGCAATCGAGGCGATCCGTGCCCATGGGTTGGATGGGGCGACGGGACTGCGCGACGACCATACACCGATCACGAGTGGCTATTAGGTCCCGAGTCTGATCGCAAATTAAGCCCAGTAAATTGCGGTGAACCTGGCGTTCGGCGTCCATGGGCTATGAGCGGCGATGGGCGTTTTCGACCCTTGCCTCGCCAGCGTGGGGAATGCCGCGGGCCTGAAATTTGTCAGCCAGGCCAACGCTCTTCACTGCGATTTATATTTTTGCCAACAGGCATGTGCTTCGAGTTGAAAGATTCACTTCAATTTACCTGCGCTTGCAGGGCAGGGGGGAGCATCATCTGCCAGCAATCTTGTCGACCGGCGTTTCGGGTGCTGGGCCACCGCACGTAGAGCGCCCCATTCCGTGCCGGCAGCGTGGAGTTTCTCATGATTGAGGTTGTGCAGGCGTTCGATCGCGCGCCGATCACCGCCATCGAAACTGACGACGCCGCATCGCTGGAGAAAAAGTTGGCCGCGGCGGTCCGGTTGTTCGCTCACCGCTCAGGGGTCATCAAGCCGCACCAGCGGCTCGATGTGCTGCATCGTCTCAGCGACCTGATGGCGGCCAAGCGCGAGCATTTCGGCCGTCTGATCGCGCGCGAAGGCGGCAAGCCGTTGACCGACGCGCTCATCGAGACGGACCGGGCGATCGACGGCGTGCGCAATGCCGCGGATGTCCTGCGGACCTGGGCAGGGCGGGAAATTCCCATGGGCCTGACCCGTGCGGCCGATAACCGGCGCGCCTGGACGTTTCCCGAGCCCATCGGCATCGTCGCGGCGATTTCCGCGTTCAATCATCCCCTGAATCTGATCGTGCATCAGGTGGCGCCTGCGATCGCCACCGGCTGTCCCGTCATTGTGAAGCCGGCCGTCCCAACGCCGCTCTGTTGCCTCGAGTTCGTGGCGCTCTGCCACGAAGCGGGCCTGCCCGAAGGGTGGGTTCAGACGCTCATTACCGGCGACAACGCCCTCGCCGAAGCACTGGTGACCGATCGGCGGGTTGCTCTTCTGAGCTTCATCGGCTCGGCGCGCGTCGGCTGGTACCTGCGATCGAAACTGGCGCCTGGGGCCCGCTGCGCGCTCGAGCATGGCGGTGTCGCACCAGTGATCATCGACCAGCATGCCGACCTCGATGCCGTCATCGAGCCGCTCGCCAAGGGCGGGTACTATCATGCCGGCCAAGTCTGCGTATCAGTGCAACGGATCTATGTTCATGCCAGCCTGGAGCAAGCGTTTATCGAGCGTTTCGCCGATCGTGTCGCTGCGCTGAAGGCAGGCGACCCGCTCCTGCCGGATACGGACGTCGGGCCGCTGATCACACCTCGAGAAGCCAGCCGCGTCGCATCGTGGATCGAGGAAGCCGTCGTGTCGGGCACACGGCAGATTGGCGGCGGCCGTCTCAGCGAGACCACGCTGATCCCGTCGATCCTCGTCAATCCTCCAAAGGACGCGAAGGTCTCGACGCTCGAGGTCTTCGGGCCGACGACCTGCGTCTATCCCTATGTCGAGATCGACCAGGCGATCGCGGACGCAAACTCGCTGCCTGTTGCCTTTCAAGCGAGCGTTTTCACCCGGGATCTGGCGGCAGCCTTCTACGCCGCCGAGCGGCTCGATGCCGCCGCGGTCATGGTCAATGACCACACCGCTTTCCGCACCGACTGGATGCCGTTCGCCGGGCGCCGCGAGTCCGGCTACGGCATCGGCGGGATCCCATGGACGGTGCGGGAAATGACCGCGGAGAAGATGGTCGTCTTCAAAATCTAGGCGGGCGTGGATCTGCGACGCGATGGCGAGCGTGCCCATCGAGGTCTAGATAATGGTGGTTGCCAGACGGTGTTCCGAAGATTGGCGGTCAATAGAGTTCCGCTGCCGAAGTTGGATCGAGCAATGCGAACAACCGCTGACGGCGATAAGCAGCAAATGTGATCGCCTCGGCTCAACAATGCCGGTCAGAGATGGCACATAAACTCTTCAGCCCCCTGAAAGCCGGTGCGCTTGAGTTGCAGCATCGGCTGGTGCGCGAGTGCGGGCCAGCCAAGCCAGCGGGCAACAGCCGAGCCGGAACGGTCATCGAACCCGACAGCGGACCATGGAGCCAAGGTGGCCTGGTGATTTTCGACCCCAAGGTCGGGCTAGGCTTGAGCGACCGGTTTGCAAGCCGGCAAGCGCCGACACCGGAGGACGCGCGCGCGTGGTGCCGAGTCGCCGAAGCGGCCCATGACGACGAGCAAAAGATCGTCCTCCGGCTCGGCGGCATTATGGAAGCGATGCCCGAGCCGATGGATCTTTCCCAAAGGATGGAACCGGAGCGGCTGATCGCAAGCTGTCGATTTGCCGCTGAAAACGCACTGGGTATGGGCTTCGACGGCGTCGAACTCGACGGCTCAGCCGGCACGGTGACGGACCTGCTGCTCAACCCGGAAACCAACAGGCGGGCGGACCGCTACGGCGGACCCCTGATCCAGCGGCTCAACTTCCTCGATGAACTCGTCGAGGTTTTGGTGCGTGCCTGTGGCGGCGATCGCGTCGGCGCGCGGCTTGCTCCGTTCACCATGCGCTGCGCCGCGGGCGAGGCGCTGGCGACGGTGACCGCAGCCTTGCAGATCCTTCGCGACCGGGAGGTCGCGTACGTACATTTTACCGATGTTCCTGCCATCGGTTTCGAACGCGCCATGCTTCAGCCGCTGCCGGTCGGGGCGGACAGGCTGCGAAGTGCCTATCCCGGAACGCTGATGGCGTCGGGCGCGCATACGCTGGCGTCCGCGACCACGCTCATCGAAAGTCGATGGGCGGATGCCATTTGCTTCAAGGTGTGGCCGCCGCCGCGCGAGCCCATCCTGCGGCGGGCCGGCCCGGTCTCCTGATCATCCGCAGACCTCCCGCGCTTTACGAGAAAGGCGAGAAGCGTCGTATTCCGTCGGCGACAAATGAGATAAGTCAGCGATAGTGTCCAGGTGAGTTGTCCTGGCCGGTATTGTGAACAATTCCATGATTGATAAATTTTCACAAATAAAAACCGATATTTTCATGATCGTGTTCGCGAGACTAATTGCGGCATCGATATTGTACTGCGCTTTGCGTCCGTTAATTTCGTTATATAATCGGTAGAATTGTGTTGTGTTGTAATAATATATTGAAATTATGATATTTTTACATGTTTTCACGAGCGATATGTTTTGGTGTCTGTTAGATCTCGCTCGTGGCTGGAATAGTGGAATGTGGCGGCGGATTTCCGCGGTGTGAGTCCCGCCGCACAATCCCTCGGCAGTTGCAGGCGCCGATCCGGTCATTCCTTTCCACGATTACTTGCGAACGCGTGCTTCGGGCACCGCAGGAGGCCTTTATGACTAAGGGAAAAGTGCTCGTGATCGGTTCCAACGCCAACGAGATCGAAGTGGTCGGCGGCGCCATGGGGAAGACCGGGCAATACCTCAATGAAACCGTCGTGCCGATCCAGGCGGCGACCAAGGCCGGCTTCGACGTCGTGCTGGCCACGCCGAACGGCACGAAGCCGCACATCGATGAAGCCTCGCGGTCGGCACAGCATTTCGGCGGCGACGAGGCGGCTTATCGGCGGGCGGAGGAATTCTTCGCGCATGATCCCGCGATGAATCAGGTACGCACCCTGCGGTCGGTGATCGACGAAGGGCTGGAGAAATATGCGGGCGTGTTCGTGCCCGGCGGGCAGGCGCCGGTGGTCGACCTCATGCAAGACCCCAACGTGGGCGAGATCCTGCGCTTTTTCCACGTTCATCAGAAGCCGACGGCCCTGCTGTGCCATGGTCCGATCGCCATCGTCGCCGCCATGCCGAGCGCGCGGGAATTTCGCGCGGCGCTGGTTGCCGGCGATAAGGCCAAGGCGGCCGACCTGGCGAAGGGATGGCAATATGCCGGCTACAAGATGACGATCTTCTCCAACAGCGAGGAGAAGTGGGTCGAGAACGATATCCTCCACGGCAAAATGTACTTCCATGTGGTCGATGCGTTGGAAACGGCAGGCGGTCTCGTCTCCACCGGCGCCGTCGACTTTGAGCCGCACGTGGTCGAGGATCGCGAGCTCATTACCGGGCAGAACCCGCGTTCCGATCACCTGGTCGGGGCGAAGCTGGTCGAAGCACTGAATCGGGCCGGCGCGAACGCTTGAGCCTGGCGGCCGGCGGCGTGCGGGCTGCCCCTACGCTGCCGGCCGCTCACGCTGTGGGCGTCAGGCGACGTCGGCTGGATCCAGTACGGCGGCGGTGCGCTCGGCAAGGTCGTTGATCTTCGACAGATAATTCTTGAAATGCGGCGTCTCGCGATGTGCCGCGACGGCGGCGTCGTCCTTGTAGAGTTCGTCGAGCACAAAGCGCCCGGGTTCGGACTGGTCCTGCCAGATGTCCCAGCGCAGATTCCCCGCCTCCGCCCGGGAATGAGGCGCCATGCCGAAGAGCAGCGCCCTCAAGGCCTCGGCATGGCCCGGCCGGGCGGCGAGAAGTGCTACGATCTTGATGTTGGCTGCCATCTTCTCGTTCCTTTCATGCGCTATGGGAATCTGCGGCAAGACCGGGCCGCGCCCGCTGCAGCAGCACCTATTTCTCCGATGCGAGCCGCCCGGCCAACGCTTTGAGCCCTTCCTCATAGATGCCTTGGAACAGCGACGAGGCCTCCTCGTCGCTCACGCCGTTTGATGTGAACTGGCCTGACCATTTGACGCGCGCCTGGCCGCCGTCGACTTCCTCGACCTGCAGCGTCGACAGGTAATCGGTGACGGGAAAGGGCGCCTCGAGGATCGCGTAGCTGTAGCGTCGGCCGAGATGGTCGAAGGCCATGAGCCGTTCCACGATCCTGGCGCCATCCGGGGTCGTGAGCCGGCGAACGCGGCCGCCCTCGCCAAGCTCCGATCGCGGGATGTAGGGCAGCCAGTCGGGAAGCGAACCGAAGCCGCCAATGAGCGCCCAGACCCGATCAGCCGAAACCGGCAGGTCGACGGCTGCAGCAGCCTGTGCCATCTCAGCCTCCTCCTCTCAGCGGTCGATCGGCAGTGGCGCGTCGGGTGCTACGAGGCCCTGCTGCCGCAACTCGCGCCAGAAATCATCCGGGACTTGCGTCGCGAGCGCGTCACGATCTTCCTTGATGCGATCGGGCTTGCTCGCCCCGGGGATCACGGCGACGGCGGCCGGATGCGCGAGCGAAAACTGCAGCGCGGCCGCCTTGATGGGGATGCCATATCGCGCGGCGAGGGTCTTGATCTTCGCCATCTTGGCGATGATCTCCGGCGAAGCATCCGCATATTCGAAGTGGCTGCCGCCGGCGAGCACTCCCGAGCTGTAGGGGCCGCCGATGACGATCTCGACGCCCTTCTTGGCCGCCGCCGGCATGAGGCGCTGCAGGGCGTGCTCATGGTCGAGCAGCGTGTAGCGCCCGGCGAGCAACGTGCCGTCGGCATTCACCTGCGAGAGGCCGAGCATCAACTCGACGGGTTCGACGCGGTTCACGCCCAGGCCCCAGCCCTTGATGACTCCCTCTTCGCGGAGCTTGGTCAGCGCGCGCATCGCGCCGGTGCGCGCGATCTCGAACTGGCCGAGCCATCCGTCGCCGTGAAAGTCCTGGGCGATGTCATGGATCCAGACAAAGTCGATCCGATCGACGCCCATGCGCTTCAAGCTGTCCTCGATCGAGCGCTTCGTCCCGTCGGCCGAATAGTCGTAGACGACCTTGTTCCTGCGGCCGTGTTGGAACAGTGCGCCCTTCTCGCCGAATTCCTGTGGCCCGCTCACGACCTCATCGAGAATGATCCGGCCGACTTTGGTGCTCAGCACATATTCGTCGCGCTTGTGCTTCACCAGTTCCTTGCCGAGCCGGATCTCGGCCAGGCCGGCGCCGTAGAACGGCGCGGTGTCGAAGAAGCGCACGCCCGCCTCCCAGGCCGCGGCAACCGTGGCGGCGGCCTCGTCCTCGGGGATGTTCCGGAACATGTTTCCCAGCGGGGCCGTCCCGAAGCCGAGGGCACCGTTCAGAAGTGAGCTCTTGATGGTCATAGCATCCTCCATCCCGTCAGGGCCGGGTCAGTGTGGGGCGCGCTCGTTGCGGTGATCGCCGCGGGGCGATCACGCGCTCGGCGTCTCGGCCAAAGTCTTGTAGTCCGTGTAGCCCTCGGCCCCGCCGCCGTAGAAGGTCGCCTTGTTGGCCTCGGCGAGCTTGGCATTGCGACGCAGACGCTCGACCAGATCGGGATTGGCGATGAAGGGGCGGCCGAAGGAGACCATATTGGCATGCCCCAATGCGACTGCATTGATCGCCAATTGCCGATCGTAGCCGTTATTGGCGATGTACTTGCCGCCGAACGCCGCGTGCAGCGCCTTGAAGTCGAATTCAGCGGCCGCGTTCGCCCCGCGCGTTTGGCCTTCGATGCAATGGAGATGGGCCAGCCCGAGCCTGCCGAGCTGCTGCGCCAGATAGCCGTAGGTAGCGTTCGGGTTGCTGTCGAGCGGCGTGTCGCCGGCCGAACGCGTCAGGGGCGAAAGCCTCACGCCCACGCGATCCGGTCCCCAGATCTCGGCGACCGCCGAAATGACCTGGATCGGAAAGCGCGTACGGTTCTCGATGGAGCCGCCATACTGGTCCGTGCGCTTGTTGGTGCTGTCGCGAATGAACTGGTCGAGCAGGTAGCAGTTGGCCGAATGCACTTCGACGCCATCGAAGCCCGCGTCCTTCGCCTTGCGCGCCGCGTTCTTGTAGTCGTCGACCAGCCCGGGGATCTCATCGGTTTCGAGCGCGCGCGGCATCGATGGGCGCGCCTGGGTCCGGGATTCGAGGAAAATGAGCTCCCCGGCCTGAATGGCAGAAGGGGCTACGGGTGCGGCACCGTTCTCCTGAAGATCGACATGCGAGATCCGACCGACATGCCAGAGCTGGCAGACGATCTTGCCGCCGGCGTGATGCACCGCCTCGGTGACGCGCCGCCAGGCGGCGACATGGGCGTCGGTATAGATGCCGGGCGTGAAGGCGTAGCCGCGGCCTTGGCGCGATATGTTGGTGGCCTCGGTGATGATGAGGCCGGCTGTGGCGCGCTGCCGATAATATTCGACGGCAAGCGCGGAATGCACACCGTTCATGTCGGCGCGCGACCGCGTCAGCGGGGCCATCGCGATGCGATTGGCGACGGCAATGGCGCCAATGGTTGTCGAAGAGAATAGATCGGGCTCTGTAGCCATCTGGACACCTCGCTCAAGTTCCGTGGAGCGTACGAGGCCAGCGACAGCCATGCTCGTGAAAAGATGTAAAACTGTCTGGCGGAAGGTGTTGCATCTTCGTAGGTTTACAAGTCGCCCGCACGGGCGCTCTTGCTGTGCGACTACTGCCACTGGCAGCATCTTATCTGTGTATGTCCGGGGATGGCTTCGGCTCGATGTTGTCGGACCGTGCTCCCTCTGTCGGCCGCGCTCTACTTCTTGTCCCCCGCGGGCGCGGGATCGATCTGGACCGTCGCGGTCAAGCCGACCACGAGGCGGACGCCGTCCGGCACATGGTCGATATGAACGCGCACGGGCACGCGCTGGGCGAGGCGTACCCAGGTGAAAATCGGATTGACCGTGGCGAGGCCGGCGCTATCCGCTTGCGCATTGGTGACGGTGATGCCGCGTGCGATGCTTTCGACATGGCCCTGGATGAGCTCAGGATGTCCCATGAGGTGGACGGTCGCCGGATCCCCTTCGTGGATGTGCCGCAGGCTGGTCTCCTCGAAATAGCCGTCGACCCAGAAGGAGCCCGTGTTCACCACGGAAATGCTCTTCTGCCCGACATTGGCGAAATCGCCGAGCTGCACTTGCAGGTTCGTCACATAGCCGTCGACCGGCGAGACGACGCGCGTGCGGACCAAATCGGCCTGGGCGAGATCGAGGCTGGCCTGGGCATGCTGATAGCTCGCCTGGGCCGCGAGCGCCGAGCTGGAGTATCGCTCCTTCTCCTCGGTCGACGCGGCGAGATCGGTCAGCTGCTGCCGGCGGGACGCTTCCTTTGTGGCGTTCTGCGCGGTGGCACGCGTGCGCGTCACGTTCGCCTCGGCCTGAGCGACCGCAGCCTTGTAGTTGATCGGGTCAATCACCATCAGCAGGTCGCCCTTGTGCACGAGCTGGTTGTCGCCGACCGGCAACTGGACGATGCGCCCGGCTACCTCGGGCGCGATCGTGACGACATACGCGCGCACCATGCCATCGCGCGTCCAGGGTGTGTCCATGTACACCTGCCAGGCGAGCCAGCCGGCATAAGCAGCGATCGCGAATGCCGCGAGCGTGGACAGGACCGATAGCGCAGCGCGCACGAGCCGGCGGCCACCGCCGTGGCGCACCGGGAGGGCGGCGGCTGCTTTAGTCTGGGCGGTGTCGATACGCGGGGCGACGTCTGTCATTGCCGTAGCTCGCCTCCCGACCACAGCACGAGCGCCGAGAGCGACGCGAGATACACTGAGAACCAGAACAAGGGCGGGTGCCAGACCCGACCCATCAGGCCCAGCCGGTAGACGACGACGCGCAACAGCACAGTGATGCCCCACGCACCCACAATCATGATGGATAAGGGCGCGACATAGAGGCCGAACAGATCGATTTCGACGAACTTCATGTCGCGCCCATCCGATCGAAATACTCTGCGTGCGAGGTAAGTGTCGCGGATATCAGGCGAACATTGCCCAGGGCGCGCAATAATTCGGCAGGTCTCCCAGGCAAAGCAAAAGCCTCGCTCAGTTGCCGATCGAGCTGGGCCAGTCTGCCGATCGCTTCTTCGCGCCGGCCATGTCCCAGGAGGTGCAGCGCCTGTTCCAGCTCGATCCGGAACCGGGATCGATCGGCAATGCGGCGCAGGCGAAGTATCGCTGACCCCAGCGACAATGCGGCGACGCAGCGCGCCAGCACGAGCGTGTCGACAGTGGGCGGCAAATCGGCCAATCGACGGTAGCTCCGATGCTCCCACTCGGCCACTTCGACCGTACCCTGTTCGAGCGCCAGCCGGCGGAGGTCACGCAGAGCCCCCCTTGCCGCGCGGGATGCCCGGGCTTCGGGAGACAGTGATGGAAACAGGCTCATCGCGGCCTTGGCGACCAGTATCCCGATGAAGATGGCCAATGCCAGGTTCCAGGTCGATTCCGCGTCGTAGCTCATCTGGTTCTCGGGCTCGAGCACGCGGACGAACAGCACGGCGGTGGCGGAGGACATTGCCGCCACGCTTGGCACAGTCGCCAGCATGCCCAGCGGCACAAAGACGAGCGCCAGCGCAATGCCGGTGGATTCATAGTGGGCACAGGCTGGCAGGACGCCGAACTTGAAGGCGAGCGCGAGACCGATTCCGTAGCTTCCGCCCAGCATGAAACCTTTGGCGGCGAGATAGGCGAGGTCCCCACGCGGTGAAAACAGGATGATGCTCAAGGCGGCGAACGCGATGGCCGTTGGACCACTGGGCCACGCCGTCACGATCCAAAGGGCTTCGACCGCGCCAATGGCTATGGCGGTTCGTGTGGCGGACAGGACCGCGGGCAATAGGTCCGGGATGTATCGTCCCGGACTTCTGCGCGCCGGAAGATGATGAAGCGGGTCGTCGAGCAGCGTGATGCCGTCGAGGATGTGGACCAAGCCCAGCAGCGCTTCGGCCGCGCCGTCGGCCATGAGGCGCAGCGAGGGGGTTTCGGCCGGCAACCGCTCGAGCGCCCGAACTGCCTGGATGACGCCTTGCCGCAGAAGCGGGCCTTGCGCGTGCCAATTGGCTGGATTGACCAGGGCGCCACCCGCAAGAAGCTCCCTCGGCAGGAGCTGACGAACGATGGCGCCCTCCCGCATGCCCTCGTCGGCGGCCATAGGTTCAAGACAGTTCGCGGCGGTTCGCCAGCCAGACATGACGCTCACGAGGCCGGCGGCGGCGGAGCGCAATACGGACCGGCTGTGCCGCAAGTCGTACTCCTCGCCGATCGCATTCTCGACCAGCGGACTGATGGCGATAACGCGGGAAACCAGGACGTGGCGACGCGGCCTCGATGCAGCCTGTTCCGTCCCCGTCTCGAGATAGGCATCGGCGAGGCCGCGGGTCGCGTCGTTCGTCAGGTGGCAGAGCTCAACCAGCAGGGTGCGGCGCGCGCTGCCGATACTTGTCGCGGCGACCACGAGGCTGGCGCTGACGATGCCGACGGAGATCTCGCTCGCCCGCAGAATGGCGATGGTGAAAATCTCGCTGCCGATACCGCCGGTCGCCCCGAGCGCGCCCGCGCCGATGATCGCTGTCGTATAGCCCGCGAGTGCGGCGCCATAGGAGGCATAATCCCGCAGAACCGTGGCGACGAAGGCGCAGGCGCCTCCCCAAATCGCCAGGCCCGCCATGAAGCCGAGCCGGCTCTGGGGGAAGCAAGCGGCCAGCACGACGGCGAAAGCCGCACCGACGATCGTCCCGAACAACCGGTAGGAGCTCTTGCGCAGCGAAGCCCCGAGGCTCGGCTGGCACACGATGACGGCGGACATGCCGGCCCAATAGGGATTGTCCAGTTCGAGCCAAAAGGCGAGATAGAGGGCCAAGCACACGGCGCCCCACAGCCTGAGGCCATGGAGGAGCTTCGGAGCTACCCAACCGGCAATCGAGGCGAGCGCCCAGTCGCCGAGTCCGTCGAGACGTGCGGCCGGTTTCGCGGTCGTCGGTTCGGGCGCCGCCACCGAATGCATCGTGAACGCTCAGGAGTGGCCTGGCGCCTGCCGCACCTTGCCGCGGAATACGCGATAGGCGACGGCGGTGTAGATGAGCATCAACGGGAAGACGAACAGGCCTTCGCCCCAGAACATGAAAGCAAGGCTCGCGTGCGGGGCCGCGGCCTCGGCGATCGTGATCGAGAACGGGATCATGTACGGCCAGAACGAGATGGCGAGCGTCCCGAACGCCGCCAGGAAGATGAGCGCGATCATGTAGACCGGGACGGTGTCGCGCTGCTGACGCACGCTCACGGCGAGCGCCAGGGTCGCGACGGCGCCTATCGTCGGAAAGACCAGCAGATAGGGACGCTCGAACCAGCGATGCATGACCGGCAGGTTCTCGATGAGCGCATAGACGAAGACAATGAAGAGGAAGGCGAGCAGGCCAGCGGCGAGGAGCGGTATCTGACGATAGGCGGTCTCGCGCACTGCGCCCTCGCATTTGTTGATGAGCCAGCACGCGCCGAGCAGGGCATAGCCGAAGCAGAGGCCGACGCCGCACAGCACGGCGAACGGGCTGAACCAGCCAAAGTCGCCTCCGGTATAGTGGCCATCGACGATTGGCAGGCCTTCGACCAAGGCGCCCACGGTCATGCCTTGAATGAAGGACGCGACGAGCGAACCGCCCGCGAAGCAGGCATCCCACAGCCAGCGGGTGCGCACGGCCCTATGGCGATATTCGAACGCCACACCGCGCAGGATCAGGCCGGCCAGCATGACGAGCAGCGGCAGGTAGAAGGCGGAGAGCAGCGTCGCGTAGACGATCGGGAAGGCGCCCCACAGGACGACGCCGACCACGATCAGCCAGGTTTCATTGCCGTCCCAGATCGGTGCCACGGCGCTTTGCATCGTGTGGCGCCGCTCATCGTCCTTGGTGAGGCCGAAGAGCATCCCGACGCCGAGATCGAAGCCGTCGAGCAACACGTAGATCAGCGTGCTGACGGCCAGGACGAACACCCAGAACAGAGCCATGATCGTCACTCCCCTGCAGGCAGGTGTTGCGGTGCTGGCACAGGATGTTCGCCCAGAACCGACATCGGCCGGTTCGGCGTCGCCGCAGGGGCGGGCGCGATGAGCTGCTCCCCGGGTCCGGCCCAGAGAAGGCGGTAGATGCAGTAGAGGCCGAAGGAGAAGATCACCGTGTAGACCACGCAGTAGACGATCAGCGAGATCGTGACGGCGCTCGCCGAGAGTGTCGGCGTCAGGGCGTCGGCCGTGCGCAGCAGGCCGTAAATCGTCCATGGCTGACGGCCGACCTCCGCGGTGAACCAGCCGGTCAGGATTGCTATGTGCGGCAAAGGGAAGCTGAAGAACGTCGCCCACAGCAACGGCCGGTTCTGCTCGAGGCGCTCCCGCGTGCTCAGGAACACGCCGAGCCAGGCGACCGCCAGCATCAAGAGGCCGCAGCCGACCATGATCCTGAACGCGAAGAACGGGATCAGGACCGGCGGCCTATCCTTGGCCGGGAAGTCGGTCAGGCCCACCTCTTTGGAGTCGAAGCTCAGGCTGCCGATCAGGCTGCCGAGGATGGGGATGCTGATCGCGTAGCGATTGGTCTCCGCATCCGGATCCGGCCAGGCGATCACGACCTCCGCGGCCGGCTGCTCATCGTGCCAGCGGCCCTCGATCGCCGCGAATTTCGCCGGTTGGCGATCGTGCACGTAGTCGCCGGTCAGATGGCCGAAGAAGAGCTGCATCGGCACCAGGACCGCCGCCATGTAGATGCCCATGCGGTACATGAGGCGCGCTTCGGCCGGGAACCGATCCTGGAGGATGTACCAGGCGCCCGTCGCGGCGACGCAAAAGGCGCCGGTCAGATAGGCGGCCAGCATCATGTGCGGAAAGCGCACCCAGACGACCGGGCTGAAGATGATCGCGGCCCAGTCCGTCGGGACGAACAGGCCGTTCTCGATCGCGTAGCCGACGGGCGCCTGCATCCAGCTATTGTTGATCATGATCCAGAAGCCGGAGAGCGACGTCCCAAGCGCCACCATCGCGGTCGACAGCAGGTAGAACCAGGGTCGGACGCGGCTCCTGCCGAACAGCAGCACGCCGAAGAAGCTCGCTTCCATAGCGAAGGCGGTAAAGGTTTCGTAGGACAGCAGTACGCCTTGAATCGGCCCGCTGGTTCGCGACATCTCGCTCCAGTTCGTGCCGAACTGGAAGCCCATGACGATGCCGGAGACGACGCCGAGGCCGAACGCGATCCCGAAGATCTTGAGCCAGAATTCGAAGACTTCGCGATAGATCGGCCGGTTCGACTGAAAATACAGCGCTTCGAGGAACGTCAGCCAGGCCGCCAGCCCGATGGAAAAGGACGGGAACAGGATATGATAGGAAACCGTCGCCGCAAACTGCACGCGCGACAGGAGAAGTGCCGTCAAATCCATCGAATGCCTCCCTCCAAACGGCTCTCGATCGGCGGACTGCCGGGGCGAGACGACCGTCGGGCGATACCTAGCGCGCCGTTTTGCGAGGGCGCTGCCTAGCCGCGAGACGACAGGTTAATTGAGCCCGGCGCCTGCAAATGGCATCGCCGGATACTCGAGCTCGAACACCCGCGGGACCGCGCCCACCGGCATGGCATATCTGACGACGCAGGCTGCGATCGCCCTGATGTCCGATACGGGAAAGGTCGTCAGCGGCGACGGCGACGGACCATCGCTCGCGAGCGCAATGACCGACGGATCGTCCAGGTATTGCGGCCGTCGCGTCGCGTCGATGCGCACGATCTCGAGCTTTGGGATCGGCGCCGTCCGGAAGCCCTCGGCAATGACGAAATCGACGGGATCCAACCGAGCGATCAGCGGCGCAATCTCGGGCTCGTGAAACCCGTCGGTACGCTCATGCAGCAAGGCCCAGCGGAAACTGCTCGCGATAATGATCTCGCGTGCGCCGGCCTGCCGCTGCCGATACGTATCCTTGCCCCGCTGGTCGAGATCCACGTCATCCCTGACCCGCTTGACCGTCGATACGGTATGGCCCCGGCGCACCAGGTCCTCGACGACATCGACGACGACACTGGCCTTGGCCTCGCAACTCCCGATGATCCCGAAGACCTTCATGTTGGTATCCCTCAGTAGGTGGCGGGCCGCCGGTATCGAGGCGGCCTCCTGCCGGACGGAGCGTCCTCACGCGGTGACGGCTGCTTCGACCCGACGCAGCCGTACCGGCACGGACTTGTAGGATGGCGTGCCGCTGTCCGGATCCTTGTAGTCGAGCGGCACGAGCTCATTCGCCTCGGGGTAGTAGGCGGCAACCGAGCCGCGTGAGATGTTGTAGGCGATCGCCGTCAGCCTCAGGTGCCGCCGGATGCCTGTCTCGATCGCCGTTTCGATCTCGACGGTGTCGCCATGGGCGATGTTGAGTTCGGCGAGATCCTGCTCGTTGACAAACAGGACATCACGCCGGCCGAACACGCCGCGATACCGATCGTCCAAGCCGTAGATCGTGGTGTTGTACTGGTCGTGGCTGCGGATGGTGGCGAGCTTCATCAGCGGCAACTGGAGAATGCCGCCATCCTCGTCGAGCCCATCGAACGCGATGAATTCGGCTTTGCCGGACCGGGTCGTCCAAACCCGCTCGGTCGGCGGCAGCGGCAGACGAAAGCCGCCCGGCTTCAGGATGCGCGCGTTGTAATCTTTGAATTCCGAGAACACGATCTCGATCTTGTCGCGGATCCGGTCGTAGTCGGCGATCAGCTCCGCCCAGGGCACCTTGGTCGCCGGAAACGTCGCGGCCGCGATACCGGCGATGATCGCCGGTTCCGATCTCAGATGTTCCGATGCCGGCGGCAGCCGGCCGAGCGACGCATGGACCATCGACATCGAATCCTCGATCGTGACGGATTGCATGCCCGTCGCCTGCAGGTCCCGCTCCGTGCGGCCCAGAACGGGGAGGATGAAGGCGTCCTTCCCCACCAGCAGATGAGACCGGTTGAGCTTGGTATTCAGGCAAACACACAGATCGAGCTGGCGCATGCCCCGATAGATCCGCTCGGGATCGGGCATCGCGATCGCGAAATTGCCGCCGAGGCAGACCAGTGCCTTCGAACGGCCCTCGCAGATCGCCTGCATGGCCGCGACGGCATCATGCCCATGGTTCGGCGGCGGCCGGAAGCCGAACGCCCGCTCGATCCCGTCGAACATCGCGGCAATAGGTTTCTCCGTGATGCCGACAGTCCGGTTGCCCTGAACGTTCGAATGGCCGCGCAGCGGGCAGATCCCGGCGCCGGGTTTGCCGAAATTTCCTCTCATCAGCAGAAGGGCCACCATCTGATGGACGTTGGACGTGCCCTTCAGATGCTGGGTCATGCCCATGCCGTAGGTGATAATGGTCGCGTTCGATTTGGCATAGGCCTCGGCAACCAGTTCCAGCGAACCGCGGGACAAGCCGGACATCGCCTCGATCGCCACCCAATCGGACCGCCGCAGGTCGGCGACGAAAGCCTCGAAGCCGTTGGTATGTTCGGCGATGAAGGCACGATCGAGCACGTCGCCGCTCAGATCGTCGAGCGCGATGAGCGCCTTCATGATGCCCTTAAGGGCGGCGGCATCGCCGCCGACCTTGACCTGGTAATAGGTCGATGCAATCGGCGTGAAGCCGAACGTGCCCATCTCGAGCGGATTCTGCGGATCGGCGAAGCGCTCGAGCGCACGTTCCTTCAGCGGATTGAAGACGATGATCGGCACGCCCCGACGGGCGCACTCGTGCAACGTGCCCATCATGCGCGGATGATTGGTGCCGGGATTGTGGCCCATGGCGATGATTAGTTCGCAATGGTCGAAATCCTCGAGCGACACCGTGCCCTTGCCGATGCCGATCGTCTGCGGCAAGCCGACACTGGTCGCTTCGTGGCACATGTTCGAACAGTCGGGGAAGTTGTTCGTGCCGTATTCGCGCGCGAAGATATTGAACAGGAAGGCCGCCTCGTTGGATGCGCGGCCGGAGGTATAGAACTCCGCCATGTTCGGATCGGGCAGGGCGCGCAGGATCTCGCCGATGCGCGCAAAGGCATCGTCCCAGGAGATTGGCCGATAGGTATCGGAATCCCGATGATAGGCCATCGGATGGGTGATGCGCCCTTCGTTCTCCAACTGATAATCGCTCCACCCGAAGAGCTCGGTCACCGTGTGGTTTGCGAAGAATTCGGGCGGCACGCGTTTCTTGGTCGCCTCCCAGGTCACGGCCTTGGCGCCGTTCTCGCAGAACTGGAATGTCGAGGTGTGCTCCTTGTCGGGCCAGGCGCAGCCGGGGCAGTCGAAGCCGTCGGGCTTGTTCGTGCGCAGGAGCAGCAGCGGTGCTTCCGCCAGCTCCATCTGTTCGCGCACGGCTTTGGCGGTCGCCTTGAGCGCACCCCAGCCGCCAGCCGGTTCTTTGTAGGTCTCGATGCCGGGAACCTTGCGTCGTCCCATCGTCCTCGTTCCTGACTTGGGTCAATCGAAGCTTGTTCGGCGCCGTTCGTCCGCACTGAAGTGCGGACCATGCGCATTGCGGCACTTCGGTCTCGATGGCTTTGAGCCATATGCTGGGATCCGAAGGCGTTGCCTCAGCGAACAACTGTGTCGAGCGTAGCAGGGGTGCTCGAGCGAACGACCTAAAGCGTCGTCAATTTCTGTGAATCCGCGCCCCGGCTCCAAGCTTGTGCACGCCCAGGCGAGTGAAACACGGGCACAGATGCTTAGGCCGAAGGTCCAAAGTGCCGCTACCGATTGGCCTCGTCGGTCTCATCCGCTTCGGTCTGGTCCAGGTTGAGCACGCACTGCTGGAAAGCCGGCGTGCCGGGCGTCAGGCCGACCTCGGCGCATGCGGCCGCCTCACGGTCTCGCTGTGTGCCGCCAGCATTCTTTGGGCGCGCCAGGGTTTGCTTGAGGCTGCTCACGCAGGCCGCATACTCGGCGTCCGCGGGATTGAGGCCCATGGCGTCAGCACAGGCATGGTGAATGCCGGCCGATCGCGAATGGCTTTGCGAGCCCGAATTCTGGCTGAAACCAACGACAGGCGTAGCAAATACCAAAGCCGCCAAGGCGATGGCGAAATAGTGCTTGCGAGCAAACATATTTCTGTCCTTTCGAACTTTCCTGGTGTCGCGGATCCTGGATGTGCAGGTAGATCCGCCGCGTACACGCCATCGGGCGGCAGAACGGTCTCGATGGCTTTGGGCCATATGCTGGGATCCGAGGCAGCTGCCTCAGCGAACGACCGTGTTGATCGTAGCGGGGGCGCTCGAACGGACGACCTAAAGCGTCGTCAATTTCTGTGAATCCGTGCGGCTAGGTGACCTCCAAGCGCGACAGCTTGCGAACCTCGTGCGGCGCTCGGTGGCGACCCAGGCGCTCGCCGAGCGCAGCCAGGTCCAACACTGATGCAGGGGCCGCACGAGGAGGCATAGGGTGAGGGGAGCCACGGATTGAAGAACGGGTTCGATGGGATAAATCGACGGGTGCCGGGGAGTGTCGAAAGCCGGCAAACAAGCCGGTTGGCACCATCGAAGGCGGGTCACCAGATCAAGCGACGGCAGACGCAGCCATGCTCCGCAGTGGCGGCCGGCGCGACATGACCGATGATATGCCGAAACCCGGAAGCATCGAGGTCGCCAGCGCAAGCCGGGCACGGCGACTCAAGCGGCGGTTTGATGCCGTGATCACGATCGAAGATCCCGCAATGCCCCCGAGTCGGCGCGTCCGCTTTCATCGCACGCCGCTTAGCCCGAAGTTTTCATTTGGCGAGGCGGGTTTTCGGCGGAATGGTGCGGGTTCCGGGCTGAGTCATATTTTGGCGTGTCCATGTAGGGGATTCCGGCGGAAGGCGGTTTGTGATTCGATGGGGCATGTTCATCGAGACCGTGCC
>DATGEK010000045.1:0-31462 GCA_035310205.1 Aliidongia sp. | reverse complement strand
GCGCATTGGTTTCGGTATAGACGGTGAACTTGGTCATGATTGCATTCATTCGTGGTTCGTTGCTGACAAGACGAATTTAAGTCCGGGGCCGGTGGTCGGTAGTGCTCTCGGAAGACTAACGATCATTCCCGTCAGGAATGCGGGCTGACGGCGACGGGCGCTTGCGTGCTCAGGGCCAAGACTTGCGCGGCAAGTGGCACTATCTCGAGCATGACTGGATCTCTTCGGCCGACGATTACGCGTTCAAGCCGCCGGGCGAGGTCAGAGATGGAATCGGCCGTCCCATAGCGGAGGTCTTCTATTCCGATCGATCGCTCGAAATGACGTTCAGCGCCTACGTCGCTGACATTCCAATCGCGACCTTAGAATGGATCATAGCGACCGCTAAAGGGCGCCTGGCTGGCCAGCTGGACGTCGGATACTCCATCGACATTGTTGAGCAGGCGCCGCAGGGCCTCGAGGTCGCCAGCATCGGCGTCTGGCCGTGGATCGTCGCCATGAGCTCCGCCCCTGTACCTTTCCCGTCATTTCCCGCGCATGCGGGAATCCGGAGTGGCAGCAAAGGCTTTCAAAAACGGCGAAAATCCTTGGCGATACCGGTCAGCATCTCGCGCGCGGCTCTGGATTCCCGCCTCTCGCGGGAATGATAGTGGACGTTAAACCAGGACAACCGCAGCGGCGATCGTCAGCAACGCTCCCCGCCGCTATCCGTTCAGCTCTGCCCACGCAATGTCCAGAACCGCATGGCGCTCACCAGTAGTAGGTGTGGGGCGCCCGGTTCGGGCTCTGGGACCAAACGACGGCGTCAGGATCGAGGCCGCTCAGAACGGCACGTTCGAGAACCCGATCGGCCCGCCGAGCTGGCCGGATATCGCATAGACGGAGATGCCAGGCAGGCGCTTCACCGACGCGACGCGACCCGGCCCAAAAGATTCTGGGATGACGGTTGCGGGCCCGCACACCGCGGCTGCGCGTCCCCCAGGTTTGGCTGTGGTGATGTGATCGAGACACGCTGGAAACCTCCAGCGCTCCATGCCGACGGGCCTGGCCGGACCATTCCGACTGTTGGAGCGCTAGGGTTCCATCGACGTTCTCCCGGTCAACTTGGTCTCTGCGAACTTGCTTATAGCGCATTTCGCGGCGCTTGGCAGACCCAGCCATGGCGCCTCAGCTCTTCGGCGAGGCTGAGCAGGCGAGCCTCTTCTTCGCCTCGGACGACACCGATGCTGGCCTCGATCGCGCCATCCAGCGCCTGATGCGCAGCAGTTGCGCTCTTGTCCAACTCCTGGCCGAACTGGGCCAATTCATCCGGGGTAATGCCGATCGCGGCATCGAGCGCCTGGATGGCGGCCTCAGTATTGGCCTCTGCCTCCGCGAGGTTGGCGCGCGCCTTGTCGAGGACATCTGCGGAGAGTTCGCCGACGCGCTCGCCAATAGCCAGATCAGTCCGGCGGAGGTCGCCTATCCGATTAACTTCAGGCCGATGGAGCCAAAACGATTGATTACCAGCTTCATTACTTCTTGAGCGCGAACGGTGCCATTCGCGTTCCCCAACCCTTGCCGAAAAACGAGGGCGCGGACCCGTTCAAGTACGTCAGCGTGCGGCGGAAAGCGATGCGGCAGCCAGCGCCAGGGAGATGGTCCGCAACGCAAATCGACTGCGCCGGCCAATCCACCCTCGGCGCTCGAAGCGGGCACGAAGGCGAAGCATGTTCGCGTGAAAGCGGCCCAGCAGGGGTCCGTACCACGTGCCCGTGGCCGCCGCGAGCACCCTGGTATGCCGGCTCTCTTCGAGCGCATCGCTTAACTCGGCCGCGGTCGACGCGATGATCGCCTCGCTGAGCAGGAAGCCCAACGGAATCCGGTGATGCAAAACGCCCTTTCCGCCGAGGAGATTGGCGATTGCTGTTGCTGTGATCCGGCTAGGGTTCTCGGAAAGCGACTCGACCCGCGCGAAGAACGCGGCGTAGCGCGGCAGACGCAGGGCTGCGCGCTGGGCCGGGATCTGCTCGAGCAAGCGGAGGCCGAACGCAGCATAGGCCTCTCGCGCCCACACTTGCTGGAGGCCGGCCGCCCCGGCGGCGATCGCCTGGCGGGCCTTTGCCCGCCAATAGCAATCCTGGCAGCGGCCTAAAGAGTGCGGCCGACCGGGATTTCCGCACGCGGGACAGATGAATTCTCGTCCCTGTCGCGCGAAGCATCGGGCACAAATGGGTCGTCCGTCGCTCACTCCCGCGCTCGGGCGATTTTTTCCGCATGACGCGCAGGTGATGTTGTGGCGGTTCCGGCAGTTTTGGCAGGTCGGTTCGGCAAATCCCGCTTTGAAATCCCTCGTGACATAGCGCGATAGCTTGCCGCAGAGGCTGCAAGGCATCTCCGGCTTGAAGAATTTTGCGCACGAAGCACAGGCGACGCCGACGTCCGTAGTGAAGGAAGCACGGGGTGTCGGCTTGCCGCAGCGCACGCAGGACCGATCGCCGATCCAACAGCGTTTGCACAAGACCGGGCCCCGCCCGCCCGGTGTGCGGAGGGTCTTACCGCATCCTATGCAGATGGTCTGCTTGAACTCGCGCCAATAGCACGGGGCGCAATATTCCACGCCATCGAACCGGGCTTGCACTTTGTCCATGGCCCGGCCGCAGCACCCACACGTGTGCAGGCTCTCCGCGCTCATCGGCCGCCTCGTTTTGGCGGGACGAACGCACCGTCGAACGATGGTCCGAGCAGCTCCAGATCATCGAGCGCCTGCCCGCGCCGCGATCTTCGAGGCGATTTTCTGACTGCGCCACCGGTGTGGCCGGGCGGTTCATCCCGCTGGTTCGCCGGGATCGGCTCATAGACCATGAGATCGGTCAGATCACACTGCAGCACGCCGGGCAGGGCGACGAGCAGGCGGGAATTTATGCGCTCGGGGAAGTGGTGCACCACGCGCGCGAGCTGCTTCGACGAGATCGAAACGCCGCGGTCATTCAGCCGACGGGCCAACTCGGCGACGGAAGTGATTTTGCGTTCCGCCATCATCACCCCAAGCCGCCAGCGGATGTGGTGGGTCTCGGGCGTCATCGCCTGATCAACTCTACCGCGTCGTATTGTGCCTGGATGTGCCGGCACAATTCGTCGACGATGAACTCCGGTGGCGGGTCATTATAGCCCTCCGTGGTATGGGGATTGCGATGTCCGACCTTCAGCTGCACTGCCCCAGAACTCCTGGTCATCTGGACGATCCGGCCCAGGCCTGCGCCCGCGCGCCGCGCTGTGCCCAGGACTATCAGGGCAAGATCTCCGGGCCGCTGTTCGACCGCATCGATCTGCATGTCGCGGTGCCGGCGGTGCGCGCGGTCGATCTGGCACTGCCGCCGCCGGCGGAGGATACGGCGACGGTCGCCAAGCGCGTTGCCCGCGCCCGGGCGCGCTAGGCCGAGCGCTTCGCGACCCTGCCCGAGGACCAGCGCATCCGCACCAATGCCGAGGCCGACGGCGCGCTGCTGATGGCGATCGCCGATCCGGATCCCGACGGCAAACGCCTGCTGGTCGATGCGGCCGAGCGGCTGCGGCTGTCGGCCCGCGGCTATCATCGCGTGCTGCGCGTCGCCCGCACGCTCGCCGACCTCGACGGCAGCGACGGCGTGCGCCGCCTGCACATCGCCGAGGCCTTGAGCTTTCGCCGGATCACTTTCAGCGGCTGATCCGCCCGCGCATCGGCGCCGCCCCCTGCAAAGCAGGGTTGTCGCGCCCGATTGGTAACGAGTCGTCAAGCGTCCAGCTTCAAGCTTACCGACGGTCTGCCACGCGCCGACGGACCGGATCGAGAGCGAAGAGGCCAGCGTGAAGCGTCGCGAGGGATTCAGCCAGGTTCGAGTGCTGCTGATCGAGCTGCCCATGGGGCGGCGCGTCTTGCGCACGGCGCTCGCCTCGTTCGAGATCACGCTCATCGAGGAATGGAACGAGGTGAAGACCGATCCGGCCGCGCTCGCCAGCCTGGCCGGCTTCGACCTGATCATCGCGAATATCGACGAGGCGAGCGACCCGGCGGCGCTTCTGCTGCGGGACCTGCGCAACGGCACGATCCCCGGCAATCCGTTCGTGCCGATTATCGTCACCTGCAACAACTCCACGGCCGCGACCGTGCGCGCCGCCGTCGACTGCGGTGCCGACGCAGTGGTGCTGAAGCCCTATTCCCTGCAGCAGATCATGGATCCGGTCGACGCCCTGGTCGACCGCCGCCGGCCGTTCGTGGTCACCGCCGACTATGTCGGGCCGGAACGCCGCACGGCCGCGCGCGCGGGCCAGGTCATCGAGCAGATCACCGTGCCGAACCCGCTGGCCGCCAAGGTGCTGGGCCTGGACGTCGCGGCCCAGGCCGCCGCCGCCGAGGCGGCCCTGGCCGAGATCGAGCGGCTGAAATCCCAGCGCATGGTGTTCCAGGCCCTGTTCCTGGTGCGGCTTGCCGCCGTGGTCGCCGCGGGTGCTGCCGCCCCCGCCGCCCGCCGCGATCTTGCCCGCCTGCCCAGCCTGGTGCGGGAACTGGCGGTGCGGCTCAAGGACCCGGTCGAGCATGCCTATCTGCAGGCGTTCGCGACCTGGGCCAGCGTCTATCCCGGCCTGACCGACCAGGCGGCGCGCAAGGCCAGTTGCGACAACGCGGCCGCGGCGCTCGGCGGCCTGCTGATGCTGCTGGGCGCCCCCGAAGACCCGACCGAAACCATCGCCCGCGCCGACGAGACCGTCGCCAGCTATTGCCAGAGCTTGAGCGCGGCCTAGAGCGCTGCTTCAGGCTACAGCGGCAGCCAGAGCCGGCGGTCGAATTCGAAGCGCCGTATGGCCTGCACGCTGGCACCCGATGCCAGCGGGTGCGCCGGGTTGAGCAGCAGGTTCGAATTCTCCGGCACGATGGCGGACGGCACCTGCAGCAGCGGCGTCCGCTGTTCCTCGAGCCAGGCATCGCCGAAGGACCTGGGATCGGCCGGCAGCTCGGCGAGGATTTCGATCGGCAGCGCCCCGAGGTCGATCGTCACCAGCACGTAATCGTCGGGCAGCAGATCCGGCGGCAGATCGAGATGCACGCGCACCTCGAGCAGCGCCAGGGCCGCGGTCGACGCGGCATAGACGAGCGGATGACCGGGCGAGTTCCAGCGGCCGCCCAAGCGCCGAGCACCTTCCCCCGTCAGATCGGCAAAGGGCTCCCGACAGAGCCGCCACGCGAGCATCCGCGGCCGGGCCCAGCGCTCAGGCCGCTATGCCATGGTCGATGCGGCCGAGCAACGTCTCGACCGCGCGCGCGCCCTCGTCGGTATCGAGGAGATCGAGCGGCCGCTGATCCATCAGGCTGGTCGTCGGCCGGCGCAGCCAGGTGCCGGCTTTGTTCTGGCCGCCGAACGTATCCTCCGCGGCGGCAAGGACACGGGCGACCCGGAGCAGCCGATCGGATTGCTCGGGGGTCAAGGTGCCGAGCTTCCTGCGGTTTTCCAGCGTCTTGCGCGGCATGACGATCCGGTCGATCTCGGCAAGCGTCAGCCGCCCGGAGTCCAGGACGAACTGCACGGTGCCGACCGGCAGGCCGCTGCGAACCAGCCTCACCACGTCCATGGCCGCCGTGACGTTCTCGCCGACGACGGTGGCGCCGCCGACGATCTCGAGGGTGTTCGAAGAGGTCCGCATGTCCGGCTCCTGGCGAAACGCACCTATGATATGTGCATTTGGCCGCGACATTCAAGCGATGCGGATGCTGGCTCCCGCCCGTGCGACTTGCCCCCGGGTCGCCGCTTCCAGCCCGTCCTCGAAGAATTCCATCAGCCGGGCGAGGCGCGGGCCGTAGCGCGCCGGGTCCTGGTCGGCGGCGCGGCTCAGCAGCACCTCCGCCAGGCCGTGCAGCTGGGTCCAGAGGGTGAGGGCGGCGAAGCCGACGATGTCGGCGTCGGCGCCCCAGGGCAGCATGCGCCGGGCAACGGCGGCGGCGAGCGGGGCGAGCGTCGCCTCGGACAGCGCCGCCAGCTCGTCGTGCTGGGCGCGGTCGAGCGGCAGGCGGCCCATCAGGCGGAACAGCCCGCGCGCATCGAGCGCGAAGCCGACATAGGCGGCGGCCAGGCGGCGCAGCTCCTCGCCCAGGCCGGACGCGGCGAGCGCAGCCTCTAACCGGCCGGTCAGGCGGCGAAAGCCCTCGGCCGCGAGCGCGCGCTCGAGCGCCTCCTTGTCGGCGAAATGATGATAGGGCGCCGCCTCGGACACGCCGACCGCCTTGGCGACGGCGCGGAGCGACAGGCCGGCGGCGCCGTCCCGTTCCAGCATGTCGAGCGCCGCCTGCATGAGCGCGGCGCGCAGGTCGCCGTGATGATAGGCGCGCGCGGGCTTGGCGGGCTTGCGGGTCTTGCGGCGCGGCATATCTGAACGGCTCCATCGAGAGGGCTTCCGGCCCTGGCGTCTGCCGCGCCAGCGAAGGATCTTAGCGCCGTCAGGTTAGCGCTTTTCCCAATCGTTTGGAAACCTTGTCGAAGAAGGAGAAGCCGTCAGGTGGTGGCCGGATTCAGGCCGCCGCGGCCGCGTCGGGTCGCAACCGCGACCGGATGGGGCATGACCGGCTCGGGTGCCGGGGCCGGCGTCGGCGGCTCGTTCATGGCCGCGGCCAGGTCGCCGCCCATGATCGCCTCGAGGATCTTGACCAGCCGCTTGCCCTTGGGGGTGAGCTGCACCAGCTTGCGCCGCCGCTCGCGCGGGTCCTCGTGCGCTTCGACCAGGTCGTGCCCGGCCTTGCCGAAGGAATGCCATTTCGAGAGCGCCGCGATGTTGCGCGACGCCGAGGATTGGGCGATCCCGAGATGCTGGGCCAGTTCGCCCATCGACATGCCCTCGCGTTGCGCGATCGTCAGGAACGACAGCGCATATTGGATCGGCAGGTCGGGGTCGAGCCGCCGGAACTCTTCCAGGACGCGGACCACCAAGGTGATCTCGTCCGGCTTAGGCGACCCGACCATCAGGACATGACCTCGACGCCGCGTGCCAATGACCCGGCGTATAGATGAGGTGCCAACGACCGATCCATATCAGGATCTCCCGTTCCTGGACGTGCCATTCCAGCCAGCGCTGCGGCGTCGACCAAAGATCGCGCTCAACGTAGAGCTGACGGCTGGTGCCCAGTTTGATCAATACAGTCATTTCCAACCCCTTGTCCGATTGCTTTCGGCTTCACTGCGTCCTTCCAGGTAATCGCCATGGCGAACCCACGGAGGTTGCCGCCATAGACCCCGGTCCCGACTCCAACGAGTGGGCAAACGTGAATGGTCGACATGGCAGTCCTCCTACGCAAATGAGGGGGTTGAAACGCGGCGGACTATGCACCCGTTCAAGGAACGGGTGCAAGCCTTAAAATAATCTGTTCGGGGGAAGTTTCCGATTCCGGATGGATTCGGACGACAAAAAGTCGTCGATCTCCCGCAGATTCAGGTCTCGTTGCAGGTGGAGCGACAGGTCTCGCACCTCCACCACCGGCGGCAGGGCTTCCGGGTCCCCGCGGCCGCCGGCCTTGCGCCACAGACGCAGCATGACGGCTCTCCTCGTTATCGTTCCGATGGAGAGATATATCCGATATCGGATGTATTAGTGCAAGGGAGAATTTCCGGAAATCCGGAACGCCCCTCAAAAGGTCAGGCGGAATGTGGCGCCGGCGCCACAGGGCACGGGTTCGACCGCGCCGCCGTGGGCGACCATGATTTGGCGCACGATGCTGAGGCCGATGCCCGAGCCCAGCGGCTTGGTGGTGAAGAACGGCACGAAGATCCGGTCGGCCTCATCCGCGGGCAGACCCGGGCCATTGTCCTCGACCGTGACCGCGACCCGGCCGCGCGCATCGAGGGCGGCGGTCAGCGCCACCCGGGGTGTGCTCCGCCCCGCCACAGCCTCAAAGGCGTTCTTGACCAGGTTGATCAGCGCCTGGTCGAGCAGGTCGGGATCGGCCTCGACCGCGAGGTTCGGCGGGTCGACCCTGAGCGTGAAACTGACGCCGGCGCCGGCCGGCGCCGCCTGCATCAGCGCCCGGACCCGGCCGAACGCCTCGGCCAGCGCAACGGCGCGGCGCACGGGCTGCGGCGGCTCGGCGAAGCGTCGGTAGCCGTCGACGAAGCGCATCAGGCCGGCGCTGCGCCGGGCGATCGCCGTCATCGCCTCGGCCAGCTCATCGAGCGCCGGCGCCGGCGGCGCCGGCAGCTCCTGCTTCAGCTCGGCGACCAGCGCCTCGGCGGTGCCGGCGAGCGAGGCGACGGGGGTGAGCGAATTCATCATCTCATGCGCCAGCACCCGGACCAGGTCGGACCAGGCCCTGAGCTCGCTCTGCGCCAGCTCGCCCTCGATGCTGAGCAGCGAGGCGATGGCCTGGGCCCGGCCGCCGGCGATGGTCTGGGCCGTGGCGACCAGCACGCGCGCGACCCCGCCCGGCAGCGCCACATGGACCATGCGCCGGCCGGGCGGTGCCGCCAGCGCCGCCGCGAATTCGTGGGACAGCGTCTCGGCCTGGTCGAGCCGCACCAGCTCGACCCCGTCGAAGAAGCGGCGGGCGGCGCGGTTCAAGAGCGTGATCTTGCCGTCTTCGGCGAGGGCCAGCAGCGGCACCGGCGCATGTTCGACCTCGGCGGTCAGGCGCGCGATCGCGGTCTCGCGGGTGGCATTGCGCGCGCCCAGCTTCTCGACCGCCCGGCCGAGCGCCACGCCCAGCGGGCCGAGCCGCCGCGGCAGCACCGGCATCAGCTCGCCGGCGGCGATCGCCTCGACCACCCGGGTCAGGTCCCGGCCGAGTGCGTCGGCATAGCGTCCGAACTCGACCACGCCGATGACCAGCAGCACCGCCACGATCAGGGCACTCGCATAGAACTGGGTCTGGGTCAGCAGCAGGCCGAGCAGTGCCGCGAGGCCGGCGATGAGGCCGATCCGGAGCGCCAGTCCGAGGGAAAAGCGGCTAGAGCCCATGCTTTTCCATTCGGCGATAGAGCGCCGCACGGGTCAGGCCCAGCGCCGAGGCGGCGCGGCTGATGTTGCCGGTATGGTCGGCAAGCGCCCGGGCGATCGTCCGCCGCTCGAGCGCGTCGAGGTCATAGAGGTCGGGACCGGCCTCGGCCGCCGGCCCCCCGGGAGCCGCTGTGGGGGTGACCGGCACCACCGCCGGGAAGTCCGTCGGCGTGAACCATTCACCGGCGGCGAGGATGGTTGCGCGCTCGATCGCGTGCTTCAGCTCGCGCACATTGCCGGGCCAGCGATAGGATTCCAACAGGGCCAGCGCCTCGCCCGAGAGCCGTCGGCGCGCGACATTGTATTTGCGCGCGTAGATGGCGATGAAATGCTCAGCCAGCGCGCCGATATCCTCGCGCCGGTCCCTGAGCGGCGGCAACGTCAGCTCGACCGTGTTGATGCGGTAGAGCAGGTCCTGGCGGAACACCTGCTCGCGCTGCAGCTCCGCCGTCGGCACGTTGGTCGCCGAAACGACGCGGATGTCGACCGAGACCGGCTTGTCGCCGCCGACCGGCACAACCTCCTGTCGTTCCAGCACGGTCAGCAGCTTGCGCTGGAGATGGAGCGGCAGATTGCCGATCTCGTCGAGGAACAGCGTGCCGCCACTGGCCGCCACGATCCGGCCCGGCCGGTCGTCGCGCGCGTCGGTGAAGGCGCCCTTGCGATGGCCGAACAGCTCGCTCTCGAACAGATTCTCCGACACGGCGCCGAGATCGATCGAGACGAACGGACCGTTGGCACGAGAGGACAGCCGATGGATCTCGCGCGCCACCAGCTCCTTGCCGGTGCCGCTTTCGCCCAGCAGCAGCACGTTGGCGTTGGTCGGCGCGGCGCGGCCGATGACCTCGAACACCCGGCGCATGGCGGCGGCATCGCCGACGATGCTGGCACCGTCGATCGCCGGACTGGCCGAGAGCGCCTGATGGCGGAGCCGCAGATCGTCGGCCTCGCGCCGGGAACGGGCGAGGCTCACCCCCGCCATCACGGTCGCGACCAGCCGCTCGTTCGCCCAGGGCTTCAGCACGAAGTCGCTGGCGCCGCGCTTCATCGCCTCGACCGCAACCGCGACGCCGCCGAATGCCGTCATCAGCACGACCGACACGGCCGGATCGGCCGCCTTCAGCCGTTCGAGCCAGGCGAAGCCGTCGGCACCGTCGGTCTTGCCCTGCGTCAGATTCATGTCGAGCAGCACGACATCCCAGCGCTCGGTCGCGAGACGGTCCGCCAGCCCCTCGGCCGCGCGGGCGATATCGAGCGTGCCGACGCTCCGGCGCAGCAGCAGCCGGGCGGCGGTCAGAATGTCCGGATCGTCGTCGACGACCAGGATCCGTGAGTCAGCGAGGGCGTTGGCGTTGTCCGACATGTCCGATTCCGTACACCTTCTGTCCGTATTCGCACAAGACCACCAGCGGGGTCAGAGGCTAGTGCCTTGGAAATGCTCGATTCCACCTTTTGGCGTGCGCCTTGCTGGTTACCATCGCATGAAACATGCCGAGACCCCCGTTTCCGCCCTCCACGTTGCCCCAGGCCCGACCGCGGTCGGGGCAACTTCGGGCATGGACCGCAGGCGCCCGCGCCGGCGCTGGACCCGCAACCGGCTGCTGGCCGGCGCGGCGCTGCTGCTGCTTGCGGCTGGCGTCGGCCTGGTCATCGCCAACCAGGGCACCCGCAGCCTGCGCCTCGATCGGCAGAAGCTGACGATCGGCACGGCGAGCGAGGATGTGTTCCATGATGCGATCCCGGTGCGCGGCGAAGTGCAGGCGCTCGAATCCGTCGTGCTCGACACGACCGAGGCCGGCCGCGTCGAGGAGATCCTGGTCGAGGCCGGCCAGACAGTGACCGCCGGCCAGCCGCTGGTGCGCCTGAGCAATACCGACCTGCAGCTCGAGACGATCGCGCGGGAGACCCAGATCATCGAGCAGATCAACAACCAGCGGAACGTGCAGCTGCAGTTCGAGCAGGCGCAGACCAACGACGCCAATGCGGTCGCCGGCGCCGAGTACAACATCATCAACCTGTCGCGGCAGATCGGGCGCCAGTCGCCCTTGACCGCCCACGGCTTCACCGCCCAGGCGACGCTCGACAGCCTGACCGACCAGCTCGACTACCAGAAGCGCCTGAAGGAGATCGCGCTCGACGGCCAGCGGCGCGACACCGCGTTGCACGCCGATGTTTCGGCCCAGGCCGGCGAGATCGCCGCCCATCTGGCCGACAATCTGGCGATCGCCAAGCGGGTGCTGGACAGCCTGGTCGTGCGCGCGCCGGTCGCCGGCCAATTAACCGCACTCGACGTCAAGCTCGGCGAGCAGAAGGACCGCGGCCAGCGCCTGGGCCAGATCGACCGGCCGACCGGCTTCAAGGTCGTGGTCCAGGTCGACGAATTCTATCTGGCGCGCGTCCATCCCGGCCAGCCGGTCAGCTTGACCCGTAACGGCCACAAGATCCCGCTCATCATCGCCAAGGTCTTCCCCCAGGTGAAGAACGGCCGGTTCGAGATCTGGCTCACCTTCGCCGATGCCGACGCGCCCAAGGACCTCCGGCCCGGCGAGGCGCTGCAGGGCAGCCTGCAGCTGGGCGACGACCAGCCGGCCCTGATCCTGCCGATCGGCCCGTTCATGGAGGCGACCGGCGGCGGCTGGGCCTTCGTGCTCGACGCCGACGGCAAGACCGCCTCGCGCCGCCCGATCAAGACCGGCCGCCGCAACGGCAGCCAGATCGAGGTGCTGGGCGGCCTCAAGCCCGGCGACCAGGTTATCCTCTCCGACTATGCCGACCTGGACCGGATCGACCAGATCCGCATCCAGCCATGACATCCCATTCCCGCTCCTTCGAGAAGGCTCTGCCCATGCTGAAGCTCGCCCAATTATCGAAGACCTATCTGGCCGACGAAATCGAGACCACGGCGCTCCGCGAAATCTCGCTCGAGATCGGCCAGGGCGAGTTCCTCGCCATCATGGGCCCGTCGGGCTGCGGCAAGTCGACCCTGCTCAATATCCTGGGCTTGCTCGACAGCCCGAGCGGCGGCGAGTTCTGGTTCCTCGGATCCGAGGTCTCGCGCTGGCCCGAACGCAAGCTGACCCTGCTCCGGCGCCAGACCATCGGCTTCGTGTTCCAGAGCTTCAACCTGATCGACGACCTGACCGTGGCCGAGAATGTCGAGCTGGCGCTGCTCTATCAGGGCGTGGCGCCGGCCGAGCGCAAGCGCCGGGTCGCCGATGCGCTGGAGCGGGTCAATGTCGCCCACCGTGCCAGCCACCGGCCGAAGCAATTGTCCGGCGGCCAGCAGCAGCGCGTCGCCGTCGCCCGCGCGCTCGTCGGCCAGCCCAAACTGATCCTGGCCGACGAGCCGACCGGCAACCTCGACACCGCGAACGGCGACCAGGTCATGGGCCTGCTGACCGAGGTCGCCGCCGCCGGCACGACCGTCATCATGGTCACCCATTCGCCGTCGCACGCCGCCTATGCCCAGCGCCAGGTGCACATGCTCGACGGCCAGATCGTCGCCGCCACCCTGCTCGCCGCCTGACCCGGAAAGGCGCCTATCCCATGTTCGGCAACTACCTCTCGGCCGCCCTCGGCAACCTGATCCGCAACAAGCTGCATGCCGCGATCAACCTGCTCGGCTTGGCGCTCGGCCTGGCAACCGCGATCCTGATCGGGCTCTACGTCCGCGACGAGGTGACGTTCGAGCGGTTCCTGCCGGATTACCAGCAGGTCTACCGCATGCAGTCGATCGACACGGACACGGACGGCAAGCCCTGGATCTATGCCAGCACGCCCCATAACCTCGCCGCCCTGCTGCGCGAAGGCTTCCCGGAATTCGCCGAGGTCACGCGCATGATGGGTGGCAAATACGGCGTCCGCCATGGCGAGATCGAGGCGACGGAGACCATGCAGTCGGCCGACCCGAACTTCTTCAAGGTGCTGGGCTACACGCTGATCCAGGGCAACCCGGCGACGGCGCTCGCCACCCCGGACTCGATCGCGCTGTCGCGCGCCATGGCGCTCAAGTATTTCGGCACCGAGGATTGCCTGGGCATGACGCTCGAGCTCGACCATAAGGAGACGGTCCGGGTCGGCGGCGTATTCGAGGACATGCCGTCCAACACGAATCTTCACGATCTTAAGTTCGTGCTGTCGGGCCTGGTCCCGGCGAGCACGCTCGCCAAGGCCGACCTGCTGCCGCCGCTGCCGGTCGGCGAGTACAACACCGACAGCAACACCTATATCCGCCTCAAGCCCGGTGCGTCGCTCGCCGCGGTCAATGCCCGCCTGCCGGCGTTCATCGACAGCCATTATCCTCAGGACCAGCCCGGCGCGCCGCCGCGCAGTGGCTTCCTGGCGCCGATCGCCTCGATCCATCTCCATGGCCGGGAGCTGGGCGACTTCTCCAACAGCAGTGATCTGGCGACGGTCTATGCCATCTCGGCGACCGGGATCCTGGTGCTGGTCGTCGCCGGCATCAACTTCGTCAACCTGGTGACGGCACGCGCCACGCGCCGGGCGCTCGAGGTCGGCGTGCGCAAGGCGGCCGGCGCCACGAGGCGCCAGCTGATCGGGCAGTTCATGGGTGAATCGATCGCTTATGCCTTCGCGGCCCTGATCCTGGCCGCGGCCCTCGTCGAGTTGGCATTGCCGAGCTTCAACACCTTCCTCGACCGGACCATTGCGTTTGCCTATTGGCGCGATCCGCTGTTGCTGCTGGGCCTGCCGCTGCTGGCGATCGGCATCGGCCTGGTCGCGGGATTCTATCCGGCACTCGTGCTGTCGAGCTTCCGCCCGGTCGCCGTGCTCAAGGGCGCCGTCGCCGCCCAGGGATCGGGAACGCTGCGGCAGGTCCTGGTGGTGCTGCAATATTCGATCTCGATCACGCTGCTCATCGCAACCGCCGTGATCTATCGCCAGACCCAATATGCCACCGAGGGCAGCCTGGGCTTCGACAAGAACCTGATCGTCGCCGTTTCCCTGGGCGGCATGCCCGGCGAGGTCGACCCGGCCGGCTCCCATTATGTCTATGATCCGGCGACCGTGGAGCGCATGCGCGACCGGTTCGCGGCCTTGCCCGGCGTCAAGGCCGTGGCGGATTCCTGGGTCATTCCCGACGCCCAGTCGATGTCATCGACGACCTGGCACGCGCCGGGCGATCCGGGCGGACGGCCGATCATGGCCGGTCGCGTCGTCCAGGGCTTCGGCTTCTTCGAAACCTACGGCATCCACCCGATCGCCGGCCGCAGCTTCAGCCGCGACCATGGCGACGATGCGGTGCCCGAAGACGCCGCCCGCGAGGGCACCGCCATCCTGAACCAATCGGCCGTGAAGCTGTTCGGCTTCGCTTCGCCCCAGGCGGCGATCGGCCAGGAACTGGGCATGGACATCGAGGGCAACAACCAGGTCCAGCCGCGCCGGATCGTCGGCGTCGTGCCGGACTTCCCGCTTTCCTCGATCCGCACGCCCATTCGGCCGAACGTGTTCCTGGTCGAGCCCGACTGGTCGAACTTTCTCAACATCAAGCTGACCGGCGACCGGGTGCCGGAGACCCTCGCAGCCATCGACCGGATCTGGAAGGAGATGGTGCCGACCCGGCCGATCACGCGGCAGTTCGTCGACGACCGGATCGAGCATCTCTACCGCGACGTCACGCGCCAGGGCCAGGTGTTCGCCGGCTTCGCCCTCATCGCCGTGGTCATCGCCTGCCTCGGCCTGTTCGGCCTCGCCGCGTTCACCGCCGAGCGCCGGACCAAGGAGATCGGCATCCGCAAGGCGATGGGCGCCTCGACCCGCGACATCCTGAAGCTGCTCATCTGGGAATTCGCGAAGCCGGTGCTGCTCGCCAACGCCATCGCCTGGCCCTTGGCCTATGTCGTGATGAGCCATTGGCTGGGCGGCTTCGCCTATCGGATCAGCCTCGATCCACTGTTGTTCGTCGGCGCCGGGCTGATCGCCCTCGCCATCGCCAGCGGCACCACGCTCTATCACGCGCTGCAGGTCGCCCGGTCGCGGCCGGTGCTGGCGCTGCGCTACGAGTAGCTATTCAGCCTTGGAGATCATTCGGCCCAGGGGCCGGCCGCCGAAGATATGCAGGTGGAGATGCGGCACCTCCTGGTGCCCGTTCCGGCCGATGTTCGACAGGATGCGGTAGCCGGGCGCGTCCAGGCCCGCCTCGCGCGCGATCCGGCCGGCGGCGCGCACGAAGGCGGCGATCTCCTCGGCCGAGGCGCGCTCCGAGAAATCGTCGAACGAGACATAGGCGCCCTTGGGTATCACCAGGATATGGGTCGGCGTCTGCGGATTGATGTCGTGGAAGGCCAGCACATGGTCGTCCTCGAACACCTTTTTGCACGGGATCTCACCGCGCAGGATGCGCGCGAAAATGTTCGACGGATCGTAGGACAAGGCACGCATCCTTTCTCTATTAAGATCGATCGGGTGGATGCCGTCAGGCCGGCTTGCGCGCGGCCTTCTCGGCGATGCCGCTCGTCCCCTCGCGCCGCTGCAGCTCGGCCCATACCTCGTCGGGCGCGATGCCGGCCTCGGCCCAGCAGACCATGAGGTGATAGAGCAGGTCGGCGCTTTCGCCGATCAGCGCCCGCTTGTCGCCGCGCATCAGCTCGATCACCGCCTCGACCGCCTCCTCGCCTAGCTTCTGGGCGATCTTCGGCCGGCCGCGCTCGAACAGTTTCGCGGTATAGGACACCGTCGGGTCGCCGCCGCGCGACGCCGCGACCTTGGCATAGAGCTTGTCGAGCGGCCCCATCAGCGCACCGGAATGCCGGCCTCGGCCAGCCGCGCCTTGGCCTCGGCGATGGTGTGGGTGCCGAAATGGAAGATCGAGGCGGCGAGTACCGCCGTCGCATGTCCCTCGCGGATGCCGGCGACCAGATCGTCGAGCGAGCCGACGCCGCCCGAGGCGATGACCGGCACGGACACGGCGTCGGCGACCGCGCGGGTCAGTTCCAGGTCGAAGCCCGACTTGGTGCCGTCCCGGTCCATCGAGGTCAGCAGGATCTCGCCCGCACCATAGTCGGCCATGCGCCGCGCCCATTCGATCGCGTCGAGCCCGGTCTCGCGCCGGCCGCCATGGGTGAAGATGCCCCATTTGCCCGGCCCCGTCGCCTTGGCGTCGACCGCGACGACGATGCATTGCGCACCGAATTTCTCCGCCGCCTCGCGCACGAACTCGGGCCGCGCGACCGCGGCCGTGTTGATCGACACCTTGTCGGCGCCGGCCAGCAGCAGCTTGCGGATATCCTCGACCTTGCGCACGCCGCCGCCGACGGTCAGCGGCATGAAGCACTGCTCGGCGGTGCGCCGGACGACGTCATAGAGCGTGTCGCGTTCCTCGGCACTGGCGGCGATATCGAGGAAGCACAGCTCGTCCGCCCCGGCGGCGTCGTAGATCCGCGCCTGCTCGACCGGATCGCCGGCATCGCGCAGGCCGACGAAATTCACGCCCTTGACCACCCGCCCGTCCTTGACGTCGAGGCAGGGAATGACCCGCATCTTCAGCATCAGACCGGCTCCGCCAGCAGCCTGAGCGCCGCCGCCGGCTCGATCCGGCCGTCATAGAGCGCACGGCCGCAGATGACGCCCTCGACGCCGGTCTTCTCGACGTCCTTGAGGCTCCTGAGATCGGCGAGCGAGGCGACGCCGCCCGAGGCGATCACCGGGGTCGTCAGCGCGAAGGCGAGATCGGCCGTCGCCTCGACATTGACGCCGCCGAGGGCGCCGTCGCGATCGATGTCGGTATAGACGATGGCGGCGACACCGGCGTCCTCGAAGCGCAGCGCCAGATCGAGCGCGCGCACCTCGGACGTGCGCGCCCAGCCTTCGACCGCGACCATGCCGTCGCGCGCGTCGATGCCGACCACGACCCGACCGGGATGGCGCTTGCAGGCGGCGCGCACCAGCTCCGGCTCGGTCAGGGCCACGGTGCCGAGAATGACGCGCTTCACGCCGCGCTCGAGCCAAAAATCGACGGTCGCGAGATCGCGGATGCCGCCGCCCAACTGCACCGGCAGGGCGACCGCGGCCAGGATCGCCTCGACCGCGTCGCCATTGACCGGCTTGCCGGCGAAGGCGCCGTTGAGATCGACCAGATGCAGCCATTCGAAGCCGGCATCGGCGAATTGCCGGGCCTGGTCGGCCGGCGCCGCGGCAAACACCGTCGCCGCCGCCATATCGCCGCGCAGCAGCCGCACGCAACGGCCGTCCTTCAGGTCAATCGCCGGGTAAAGGATCACGGCGCATCTCCAGGGTTCATCAGGGCGGCCTCGCTCAGGGTGTCCGCCTCGGCCTCGGGGTCCAGGAACTTGTGATAGTAGAAGCCGCGGATCATCCGGCCGTCCACCTTGGCGTAATGCGGATGCACGCCCCAGCGGGTGTAGCCAAGGCCCTCGTAGAGCTGGATCGCGGCGACCTGGGTCTCGCGGATATCGAGATTGATCATGCTGACGCCGTGGTCGCGCGCCGCCTGCTCGACCGCGAGCGTCACCAGCTTGGCCAAACCGTGGCCGCGCGCCCAGGGGGCGACGAAATGGTGCATCAGCTGCGCGGAGAAGGCCTGTGCCTCGTTGTTCCGCGTCGGCCGCACGAGCTGGGCCGAGGCCGCGATCGCGCCGTCGAGCCGGCCGACGAACAGGTGCCGTTCCGGCACCAGCAGCACGCCCTTCCAGTAGGATTCGAACACATGGCGCGGCGGCGGCTTGACCCAGCCGAAACCGCCGCCGGCGGTGATCGCGTCGTCCGCCGCGTCGCACAGATCGGTCAGGTCCGTCCGTTCGAACCGAGTGAGCCGTTCGACCGAGATCGTCGGCTTATGCGTCGAGGCCGTGCCCATCATGGCCGCCACCTGAGGAAATTGCCGATCAGCTTCAGGCCGACCGCCTGGCTCTTTTCGGGATGGAACTGGGTCCCGACCATGTTGTCGCGTCCGACGAGCGCTGCGACCGGCCCGCCGTACTCGACCGTCGCCAGGACCTGAGCCGGGTCGGAGGCGGCGAATTTGAAGCTATGGACGAAATAGACATGGTCGCCGTTGGCGATGTCCTGCAGCACCGGATGATCGGCGCGGGCCTGGATGTCGTTCCAGCCCATGTGCGGGATCTTGAGGCTCTCGGCCGGCGGGATCGCGACCACGTCGCCCTTGAGCCAGCCGAGCCCGCGGCTGGTCTCGAACTCCAGCCCGCGCTCGGCCATCAGCTGCATGCCGACGCAGATGCCGATGAACGGCACCGCGTCGCGGATCACGCGCTGCTGCAGGGCCTCGACCAGGCCGTCGACCGCGTCGAGCCCGCGCCGGCAATCGGCGAAGGCGCCGACGCCCGGCAGCACGATCCGGTCGGCATGCTTCAGGGCCGCGGCATCGGCCGAGACCTCGATCGCCATGTCGAGGCCGGCCTCTTCGGCCGCCCGTTCGAACGCCTTGGCGGCCAAGCGCAGATTGCCCGAGCCGTAGTCGATGATGACGCAACGCTGCATGAAGCGGGGTCCGGCTTAGAGCGTGCCGCCGAGCGTGCCCTTGGTCGAGGGCACGGCATCGGCCTGACGCTGATCGATCTCGATGGCGGCGCGCAAGGCGCGTGCGAGCGCCTTGAAGCAGCTTTCGACGATATGGTGGTTGTTTTCGCCGTAGAGATTCTCGACGTGCAGCGTGACGCCGGCGGCCTGGGCGAAGGCCTGGAACCACTCCTTAAACAGCTCGGTATCCATGTCGCCGAGCTTGTCGCGGGTGAAATTCACCTTCCAGATCAGGTACGGCCGGTTCGAGAGGTCGATCGCGACCCGGGTCAGCGTCTCGTCCATCGGGATGAGCGCATCGGCATAGCGCCGGATGCCGCGCCGGTCACCCAGCGCCGCGTTCACCGCCTGGCCGATGGCGATGCCGCTGTCCTCGGTGGTGTGGTGGAAATCGATGTGCAGGTCGCCCTTCGCCGCCAGCTCCAGGTCGATCAGGCTGTGGCGCGACAGCTGCTCCAACATATGGTCGAGAAAGCCGATACCGGTCGAAACCTGGTAGTGGCCGGTCCCGTCCAGGCGCACCGTCGCCTTGATCTGCGTTTCCTTGGTATTTCGCTCGACCGTCGCCTGGCGCACCGGGCCGCACTCCCTGGAATCAGAAATGACGCATGTCAGCTGGTTTCTAGCAAGTTCCCGGCATGCGAGGAAGGCCGCTCGGTTCGGGGCAGCCCAGCGGCAGCGGTGGCGGCCGGGAAGGGCGGCGCCGTTCGGCGATAGCGAAAAAAGCTTTGTTCTTTGTTTGTTCTTTTTAGATTTCTGCGGTAGCTTGGTCCCCCCCATCTGAGGTAGCGGGACCGGATGACAAGTCTACATAATAACGTGCATCGGCTTCAGACGCGCGGCCATGTCCACGCCAGACTCGTGGTCGACGAAGACGGTGTGGCGTTCGACTCCAGTTGCGCGCTCGTGCGCCGTTGCCGGACGGATCCTATCGCGCCCTCGACCAAGACGAACTTGCGCTCATGCCGCATGTGGCGAAATCGGGCGTGAGTGTCCAGCAGCTGTCGCGCATTGCCGACGCGCTCGACAGCGGAAATCTTGCGCGGGCCCAGCTCCTCGGCCTGCAATTACCCCTCGCCGCGAAGACGCCGCTGGCCGCTTCCGACTTGGCCAAGGCTGGCTTCAATGAACAGGAGCAGCGGAATGCCGCCGGCGAATGGACTATCGGCGGCGCGATAACCGCGGCCGTCGCGGACTGCATGGGCTTCGCCGAAGCCGAAGCGTCGGCCGTTGCGGTGGCCGCCCGGGCCGCTCTCGCCGGCGCCCCCCGGACTGCCCTCGCAGGTGCCGCTGGCCCCGTTGGCGCGGCCGCCGGCCTCTTCGCCGGAATGGTCTACCCATCGGGCAACTGGCAGACCTTTCAAGGGGCGCTGACCGATCACCCGGACATCAACTATCGCTATGACGAGGGCGAGCTGTCGCTCTATCAAACCGGCACCGACGGCAAGCCCGCTCTGATCTATCGATCCCGGGCAGGCGAGGATGGACTCTATCGCGATGCGCAAGGGAATGTCGTCGGCAGAGACTGGGCGGCGGCTTTCAGATAAACGCGGACCTCGTCCGCGTCGTCCCGTCTGAAGCGGCTCGCGCATTGGTCGCAGCGCGCGCAGCAGCAGCGACGGACGAGCCGCAGGTCTGCCCCGATCCAGGATTTGACTGGCCACACTCAGCCAGCCCGCGCGCCATCGCCTATCAGTGGCAGATCACCAATTTGCCCATTGGCCTCGCGGTGACATTGAACGGGCAGGTCTATGACGGCTGCGATCCGACAACCGGGCACATGCTGGAAGCAAAGGGGCCCGGCTATGAAGCGATGATGAGAAACTCTTTTCTACACGACATCATCATCGGACAGTTCGGCGACCTTGCCGAGCAAGAATCAGAAGCGGCCGGCAGCAGAATTGTCGAATGGCATTTCGCCGAGGCATCAGTGCAGATGAGGTGCGACAGTTTTTCAAAGAAAAAGGCTTCGATAACATTATCGTTATTTACACGCCGCCGATCGTAACTCTGCATTCTTTGGAAAAAATGGCGAGGCAGCATGTCTTTTTCCTATGAGAAGAACTACCGTGTTTGTGCGCAGTGGGAGGGGCGGCCTGAAAGCCCGCCTGGCGGTGCGGCGCGAATCATCCGGATGTTGGAAAATCTGGGACGCTGCCGGCCGGGCTTCGATCGCTGGACCGAGCTTGGTTTCACGCGGCGAGAGGCGGCCGTCCCGTTTTCGACGATGCCGCCGCAGATCGGGCCCATGATCCGCCGGCTTGAAATTGCGCGAATGTGTGATCCCGAGGGTCGGCCGATACCCGAACTGGGCTATCACCTGTCCGCTGCGACCGCCGCGCTCGGCATCCATGCGGCTCTTGCGGCCTTCATCGACTATGCCCCGTCGCCGCAGAAGGCGCTTCCCAATCGCGTCGACATCACCCTGTCCTACGAGACCGAGCCGGAACGGCAGTCTATTACCGTCGAACTTTTGCAAGCGTCACTGCTCGCCGTGATCGATGCCTGGGAGCCCGCGACCGGCAGCGTTGTACCATATGGCTTATCGCGGCTTCTTCCGGCCGACGGCGGGCCCTCCCGGCCGCCCCGCTTCTCCGCCGGCTGGGTCACTTATCTCGCTCCACCATTCGCCCCTTTGATCACACCCCCTGCGGCGACAGCGGCCGAAAGGATGCCTGACGGCGGCCTGTTGATCTGGGCGACGCGTGATCGCTTTGATGGCGAGAACGCGGCCCACGTTGCGGCCGTAGCGGCCGTCCAGGCCGCCCTGCGGCCGCTCGACGACATTGCCTGGCCCCCCGAAAATTATCTTCGCCGCGATCCCTCGAGCCCTGTGCCGGAGGCCACACGATGACCTTGTTCAGGCCCCATGTCCTGCCTCCGACCCCGTTCCTCCTCGACGTCGCATGGCAGGCGCGACTGGAGGATGCCGCCACCTGCGCCCACCGGTTCGCCCGGATGCAGGAAAATCTCTCCCGTTGCGACGCGTTGGTCCAGCGATGGTACGAAATTGGCGCGACGGCCGAGGCGGCCGGCATCCCGCTGCCGCTCGCCCCGTCCAGCCTGACCCGACGGTTCGAAGCGGCCCGCATGTCGTCCCAGGGAACGGACCAGGATCAGGGGTTCGACCTCGCTGCCTGGAACGGCGAGCAGGGGCCACGACATGCGAGCCTGATCATCCAGGCGGGATCGGACCGGACCGGCGAAGACTGGTTGAACGATATGACGAACAATGTCGGGATCGTGTTTGAACCGGCCGAGGTCGCCAACGCGAACCTACTGACGGTCGAGGCGCTGAAGCCGATCCTGATGGCGCTAATCGACGCATGGGAGCCGGCGACCGGCAACGTGCGGCCGCTCCGCCTGCTCGACCGATGGGCCGGCGATCCGCCGGCTGTCGAGCAGTTCCGATTCCACGGCGGCTGGATGACCTATGTGGCGGCGCCCTGGTGCCACGAGATCGAGCCACCTCCCGGCGCGATCCTGGAAGCAACGCCGGATGGCGGATTGCTGCTGATCGCGACGGAGGAGCCGTTCAATCTGCAGAATCCCGATCATGTCGAGGCCGCCACCGCCATCCATGAGTCCTTGGCGCCGCTTTGGCTGGACCTGACAGCGCTGGATCTGTAGCGCAGCCGGCGGGTGCTTGACCTCTCAAGCCCTGCCGCCCACATGGGGAACTTCGCGCCGGCGCTCAATGGGAGGCCGGCAAACGTGAAGTGGAATCCCCATGTCGGAACGCGACGCAACTTGGCACGGCACGACGATTCTGTGCGTGCGCAAGGGCGACAAGGTCGTGCTGGCCGGCGACGGTCAGGTCTCGATGGGTCAGACCATCGTTAAATCCAATGCCCGCAAAGTCCGCCGCCTCGGTGACGGCTCGGTCATCGCCGGTTTCGCCGGTGCCACGGCCGACGCCATGACGCTGTTCGAGCGGCTGGAAGCGAAGCTCGAGCAGTACCAGGGCCAATTGACCCGCGCCGCGGTCGAACTCGCCAAGGACTGGCGCACCGACCGCTATCTGCGGCGCCTCGAAGCCATGATGGCGGTCGCCGACAAGTCGGCCTCGCTGATCCTGTCCGGCACCGGCGACGTGCTGGAGCCGGAGGACGGCATCATCGGCATCGGCTCCGGCGGGTCCTACGCGCTCGCCGCCGCGCGGGCGCTGGTCGCAGTCGACGGCATCGATGCCGAGGCCGTCGTGCGCCGCTCCATGGCGATCGCCGCGGGCATCTGCGTCTACACCAATACCAATATCACCCTCGAAAGCCTGTCCATATGACCGCCGCCTTCAGTCCCCGGGAAATCGTCTCGGAACTCGACCGCTTCATCATCGGTCAGCATGATGCCAAGCGCGCGGTCGCGATCGCGCTCAGGAACCGCTGGCGCCGCCAGCAGCTGCCCGAAGACCTCCGCGAGGAGGTGCTGCCCAAGAACATCCTGATGATCGGCCCGACCGGCGTCGGCAAGACCGAGATCGCCCGGCGCCTGGCCAGGCTGGCCCAGGCACCATTCATCAAGGTCGAGGCGACCAAGTTCACCGAGGTCGGCTATGTCGGGCGCGATGTCGAGCAGATCGTGCGCGACCTGGTCGAGGCCTCCATCGGCATGACCCGTGAGCGCCTGCGCAAGGAAGTCGTCGCCAAGGCCGACATCGCGGCCGAGGAGCGGGTGCTTGACGCGCTGGTCGGCCCGACCGCCAGCGCCGACACGCGCTCCAAGTTCCGCAAGATGCTGCGCGAGGGCCAGCTCGACGACAAGGAGATCGAGATCCAGGTCGCCGACAATGCCGGCCAGACATTCGAGATCCCGGGCATGCCCGGCGCCCAGGTCGGCATGATCAACCTCAGCGAGATGCTGGGCAAGCTCGGCGGGGCGCGCACCAAGCCGCGCAAGATGACCGTCGCCGACAGCCACAAGGTGCTGATCGCCGAGGAGAGCGACAAGCTCCTGGACGGCGAAGCGGTGACCCGCGAGGCGATCGAGGCAGTCGAGCAGAACGGCATCGTGTTCCTGGACGAGATCGACAAGATCTGCGCCCGCTCGGAACGGGGCGGCGCCGACGTCAGCCGCGAGGGCGTGCAGCGCGACCTGCTGCCGCTGATCGAGGGCACGACGGTCGCGACCAAGTATGGCCCGGTCAAGACCGACCATATCCTGTTCATTGCGTCGGGCGCGTTCCAGGTGTCGAAGCCCTCGGATCTGCTGCCGGAACTGCAGGGCCGCCTGCCGATCCGGGTCGAGCTGAAGCCGCTCAGCCAGGATGATTTCCGCCGCATCCTGACCGAGACCGAGGCGAGCCTGATCAAGCAGTACGTGGCCTTGCTGGCGACCGAGGGCGTCACGCTCGGCTTCGAAGCCGACGCGATCGACGAGCTCGCCCGCCTCGCGGTCGAGATTAACACGACGATCGAGAATATCGGCGCGCGCCGGCTCCACACGGTGCTGGAACGGCTGCTGGAGGAGATCAGCTTCGAGGCGACCGACATGCCGCCCGGCAGCGCGGTGACGATCGACCGCGCCTATGTGCGCAGCCACGTGGCGGAACTGGCCAAGAACGCCGACCTGTCGAAGTTCATTCTGTAACGATGGAGGGTTCAGGCGTTGAGAGGCGCCGGAACCTCTCCTTTTTCGTCATTCCCGCGCAGGCGGGAATCCAGAGCAAGCGACAGGTGTGCGTGGCAACCCTCGATTCCCGCCTGCGCGGGAATGACGACCTTGGGGTAATTCCCTGAGCGGCGACCCTAATCCGCCAATCCTGCCTCGAACTCGCCCGCCAGGATCGACCATTGCGCCGAGCTCCACCAGCGGCCGCGGGCGCGCAGATGTTCGCGCAGCACGCCCTCCCGGCCCATGCCCAGCTTGGCCATGACCCGTTCCGAGGCGGCATTGCCGACCTCGCACCGGGCGATCAGGCGATGGAGCCGCAGGTCCTCGAAGCCGAACCGCAGCAGCGCCCGGCCGATCTCGGTCGCGAAGCCGCGCCGCTGGTCCGGGCCGGCGACGGCCCAGCCGATCTCGCCCTCGACCTCGTTCAACCGCTTGAAGATCGCCTCGCCGATCAGCCGGCCGGTGGCGCGCTCGATCGCGGCCAGGAAATAGCGCTCGCGCGGCGAGCCGCCCTGGCGCACCAGCACCCGATCGACCAGGGCCTGAACCTCGGCGCGGTCCATCGGGTCGAGCGGCAGATGGCGGATATAGGCCGGGTCGGCCATGTAGGCATAAAAGCCCTCGACGTCGCCCTCGACGACGTCGCGCAGGACGAGACGCCGGGTCTCGATCCGGATGCGGTCTATTTCTTCATCCCCGGCACCCATTTGCGGACCTTGGGTGCTGCCGTGACCTGCTGGCTGGGGCCGTGCTTGGTGAAGGCCGAGACGAATTCCTCGAACCGCCGGCGCATTTCCGCGCGCTGTTCCGTTGTCATATCGGCGATCTTCAGGTGTGACAGGTTCGCCTGGCGCAGCTCATCGCCCATGACGTCGCGTCTCCTCGGGAGCCCTCATTGCGAAGACAAGCCTAAGGTCGCAGCCATTAACAATCGGTTAGCCTTATTTGGCGCTATCCGCGCCGACGGCGGGGTTGGGCCGGGACCGCGCGCACGGTCTCCAGGAGATGGGCGAGCGTCGGCTCGTCCAGGTCGCCGATGCGATCGGCCAGCAGATTGGCGAATTCGGTCGCGAGCGGACTCATGCCGCCGGTATCGACCGTGACCTTCGGCCGCGATCGCTTGGCCAGGAGCTGCAGCTCGTCGGCGTCGTCCCAGATGATGCCGAGATAGCCGCAGATCTGGCGGACGAGGCCCGGCGTCGGCCGCGCGCGCTTGCCGTGCTCGAGCGCCGACAAATAGGCCGAGGACAGGCCCAGGTCGGCCGCCATCCGGGTGAGCGTCAGACCGCGTTCCTCGCGCAGCGCCCGGAGCCGCGCGCCGAACGGCGTCATTCGCGCCGCCGCCGGATCAGCACATAGAGCGCGCCCGATCCGCCGTCGCGCGGCTGGGCCGCGGTGAAGGCCAGCACCCGCGCCCGGTTCGGCAGCTCGTTCAGCCAGCGCGGCGTCTGGTTCTTCAGCACGCCCGGCGCCGGATCCCAGGGCTCGGCGTCGCGGGCGCGGGGCTTCAGCCCCTTGCCGGTGATGATCAGGACCGCGCGCAGGGCCCGGTCATAGGCATGGGTGATGAAACGGTCGAGCGCGTGGCGCGCCTCGTCCTGGGTCATGCCGTGGAGATCGAGCCGCGCCTCGATCGGCAATTGCCCGCGCTTCAGGCGTTCCGCCGTCCGCCGGTCGAGGCCCGGCGTGCGGGCATAGGTCAGCGTCGGCAATTCCGTCGGCATCGGCGCCGGCCGGGCACGCGGGGTGGGTGCAGATGTCGCCAGCGCCGGCTGATCCGGCACCGGAGCGGCCGCGACCGGCGCCGGCTCGGGCGGCAGGGCGTGGCCGGGCAGGGGCTCGACATCGCGCATGGCGGCCCGCCACAGCGCCCGCTCCACGCTGCTCATGGCGCGGGATCGCCGTGCAGCCATGGCCTGGGTCAGGCTACCTTGGCGTCCGGTCCTTCGACCAGGACGATATGAAGGCGGCGAGGGCCATGGGCGCCGAGCTGGATACGCTGCTCGATGTCGCCGGTGCGCGACGGACCGGTGATGAAATTGACCGTGCGCGGCATGGCATTGCCGCTCTGCTCCTCGCGGAGCCGCGCCCACGCCGTTTCATAGGGGCCGACGACCTGGTCGGCGCGCAGCACGACGATATGGGTGTCCGGCATCAGGTTGAGTGTCGTCGGCCGGTCGTTGCCCGAGGTCAGCATCAGGGTGCCGGTCTCGGCGATCGCGGCGAAGGCGCCGGTCACACTGACCTGGTCCCGGTCCTCGGCCCGGCCCCGGCGGATATGCAGGAGCGGCCGGTCGACCCAGGGATAGGCATCGAGCGCCGGGTCCGGCGCCATGGTGAGATCGGCTGGCAGGTTGTGGTTCGCCAGGTAATCGGCGACCGCGCCCGGAACCTCCGCCGGGTCGGCGACCCGCGTGACCGTGGTCTGCACCTCCTCGGCCATCTGGACGAACAGATCGCGCAAGCCCTTGGCATCGAGCGACCGGGTTCGGCCGGGGATCAGGCCCGGGGCGTGGTGCGCGATCCGGTTGGCCGGCACCGTCGCCGCACTCTCGCCGAGCGGCCCGCGCTTCAGGGATTTCCGGATGCTGTCGAGGATCTGGCTTCTGGCGTCCATCACGCGGCCTCCCGCCGGCGAGCCTGCCATTGTTCCATGAAGCTCTTGCCTTCGGGCGCCGGCAGATCGCGCCCGCCGGTCCAGCCCCCCGCGAGCGGCAGGCGGGTGAAGTGCCCGGCATCGCGGCCGAGGCGGCCCAAGAGCTTCGCCGCCAGATTGGCGCCGAAGCGATAGAGCATCGGCCGCTTGGCAAAGAAGGCCCAGAGCTTGAGGCCGGCGCGGAACGGCGCCGGCGCCAGGTTCTGCTCGAACTCGCGCTCGCGCCAATGCCGCATCATCTTCGGCAGCGGAATGCGCATCGGGCACACGCTCTCGCATTTGCCGCAGAAGGTCGAGGCGTTGGGCAGGTTGCCGGCCTCCTCGACGCCGATCAGGCTCGGCGTCAGGACCGAGCCCATGGGTCCCGGATAGACCCAGCCATAGGCGTGGCCGCCGACCGATTGATAGACCGGGCAATGGTTGAGGCAGGCCGAGCAGCGGATGCAGCGCAACATGTCCTGGAACTCGGTGCCGAGCATGGCGCTGCGGCCATTGTCGAGCAGGACCACATGGAATTCGCCCGGTCCGTCGAGGTCGCCCGGCCGGCGCGGCCCGGTCGAGAAGGTCGTGTAGGTCGAGAATTCCTGGCCGGTGGCCGAGCGTGCGAGCAGGCGCAGGATGCCGGTCGCGTCCTCGAGCGTGGGCACGACCTTCTCCAGGCTGGCCAGCACGATATGGATCTTGGGCAGGGTCTGGGTCAGGTCGCCGTTGCCCTCGTTGGTGACGATGACGGTCGAGCCGGTCTCGGCGATCAGGAAATTGGCGCCGGTGATGCCGACGTCGGCCTCGAGGAAGCGCCGGCGCAGCACCGCGCGGGCCTCGTCGGTCAGCTCACGCGGCTCGCTCAATGGCCGGCCCTCGGGCAGATCCGTATGGGTCGCCCGGAATATCTCCTCGACCTGTTCCTTCACCAGATGGATGGCCGGGGCGATGATGTGGCTCGGCGCCTCATGGCGCAGCTGGATGATGTATTCGCCGAGGTCGGTCTCGACCGGCACCAGGCCTTCCGCCTCGAGAAAGTCGTTGAGCGCGATCTCCTCGGAGATCATCGACTTGCCCTTGGTCACCGTCTTGGCGTCGACCGAGCGGCAGATGCCCAGGATGATCTGGCGGGCCTCCTCGGCCGTGCGCGCCCAATGCACATGGCCACCGGCCTGGGTCACGTTGCGTTCGAACGTCTCCAGATAGAAATCGAGATGTTCCAGCGTGTGGTTCTTGATCGCGCGGCCCTGATCGCGCAGTGCCTCGAATTCCGGCAGGCGGGCGACCGCCGCCAGGCGCTTGCCGATGAAGCCGGTCTTCATGTTGCCGAGCGCGCGCTGCAGGGTCTCGTCGCCGAGCGCGTCGCGGACATTCGCCTTGAAGGCGTGGCTGGTCGGCTGCATGACGTCCCTCCCTAGCGCGCGCCGCCGATCGGCGCGGCCTCGTCGGTCACCCCGGCCAGCACCTCGGCGACATGGCGCACGGCGATCTTGTGCCCCTCGCGGCTCAGCTTCCCGGCCATGTTCATCAGGCAGCCCATGTCGCCGGCGAGCAGCGTGTCCGCCCCGGTCGCGACGATGTCGGCCGCCTTGTCGCCGACCATGCGGTTCGAAATATCCGGATATTTGATGCAGAAGGTGCCGCCGAAGCCGCAGCAGGTCTCGGCCCCGGGCAATTCCCTGAGGCTCAGCCCCTCGACCGATCTTAACAATGTTCTCGGCTGCTGCTTCACCCCCAGCTCGCGCAGGCCGGAACAGGAATCATGATAGGTGGCGATGCCGTCATACGCGGCCGCGACGCCGGTCACGCCCAGCACGTCGACCAGGAACGAGATCAGTTCATGGGTCCGGTTGCCCAGATGCTGGGCGCGCTGGAACATCTCCGGCTCGTCCTCGAACAGGCGGGCGTAATGCTCGTGGATCATCCCGGCGCAGGAGCCGGAGGGCGCCACGACATAGTCGTAGCCCTCGAAGGCGGCGATCACGTTGCGGGCGATCGCCTTGGTATCGGCCTTGTCGCCGGAATTGTAGGCCGGCTGGCCGCAGCAGGTCTGGCTGGCCGGCACCTCGACCACGCACCCGGCATCCTCCAGCAGCTTGACCGCGGCGAAGCCGACGGTGGGCCGAAACAGATCGACCAGGCAGGTGACGAACAACGCGACCCGCGGCTTCGACGGCACCATCTACACAGACCCCGGCGGTTAAAACCGGTCTGTACCCTGTGTCAGCTCCGAGACAATTGCAATTACCGATATGGTCTGACTATACGCCGGCACCCTGTCGCGCCGCGGCGCCGGCCGGCAGCAGCAGCCAGGACGAGCCCTTGCCCTTCATCAGCCCGGCATGATTGGCGGCCTCGGGCCCATAGCCGAAGAACAGATCCGCGCGCACCGGCCCGCGGATGGCCCCGCCGACGTCCTGGGCCACGAACAGGCGCTGCAGCCGGCCCGAGGGCGCGACCGGATCGGTGGTATCGACCCAGAAGGGCAGGCCCAGGGGCACGAAGCCGCGATCGACCGCGGCACTGCGGTCGGGCATGAGGGCCACGCCCTGGGCGCCGATCGGCCCGTCGCCCTTCAGCTCGCGAAAGAAGATATAAGACGGGTTCTTGTCCATCAGCGCCACGCCGTCGGACCCATGGTCGGCGATCCAGCGCCTGAGGAACGGCATGGTGATCTGGTCGGCCGGCACACCTTCGCTCGCCAGCACCCGGCCGATGGCGACATAGGGCTGGCCGTTCTCGCCGTCATAGCCGATCCGCAGGACCTGGCCGTCGGGCAGGATGACCCGGCCGGAGCCCTGGACGCCCAGGAAGAACGCATCCGTCGCATCATCGACCCAGGCCAGCTCCAGGCCGTGCCCGGCCAAGGCGCCCGCCTCGATCTCGGTCCGGTTCGCGTAGGGCACGAGCTTGCCGCCCGAGACCTTGCCGGCGATGCGCTGCCCCTTGAGCGACGGGCGGAACTGGCCGAGATCGACCGAAACCAGATCGCCGGGCCGGCGGTAGAGCGGGACGGTAAATCGGTCGGTGCGGGTCAGCGAGCCGTGCAGCTCGGCCTCGTAATAGCCGGTAAACAGGCCTTCGGTCTCGTCATTGTTGGCGGCACGGAACGGCACGAAATCGCGCTCGAACAGCGCGCGCGCAGCGGCCTGGTCGCCGGCCGCCACCTGGGCCGCATCGGCGCAGGGGGTGCGCCAGTCGGCGACCGTGCCGGCGATGCCGACGGCCTGATCGTCGCCGCCCTTGAGGATCACCGCGCAGGATTTCAGCAGCGCCGGCACCGCCGCGGACGGGTCATCCCGCGTCCAGCCGGGCAGGTCGGCGAAGCGCGCCCGGGTCAGGGTCAGTTTGTCGGGTGGCGGCTTCGGCTGGGTGCAGGCGGCGAGCGCACCCAGCAGCAGCCCGAACGCGAGCGCGCGCCGGTAGTTCACTCGTGATGGCCGGTCGAAACCAGGATCCAGTTCGGGTCGGACGACCGGACATTGCGCGAGAAGGTCCAGGAATCGGTGTGCTCGGCCGCGCGGTCCGGGTCGCCCTCGACGACCTTGCCGTCGGCATTGCGGGTCGCGGAGATCTGGTTGGAGACGAACTTGATGGTGATCGACGCCGTGCGCCCGTCGAGCCCGGCCTCGACCGCTTCCGGATCGCGCATGGAGACGACCCTTGTATCGACCGTCTCCTTGGTGGCGAGGCGATGGCGGATCGCCTCGGCGAACACGTCATAGACTTCGTCGCTCAGCAGCGGCCTGAGCGTCGCGGTGTCGCCGTCGGCATAGGATTTGACGATGAGGTCGAACGCGTGGCGCGCGCCGTCGATGAACGCTTCGATGCGGAAATGCGGATCCGCTGCACGGATCTGGGCCAGGCCCGCATCGAGCGGGGTGGCGGGACGCGGGGGCGTCATGGGTCGCGACCGGTCGGGCAGCGCCACCACATTGTCGGTGACCGCGGCGCGCGGCACGATATTGCCGACGATCGGCCGCCGCGGCTCGGACGGCGTGTGTTCGTTGCCGGTACGGCGACCGAGCACGCTCCACAGACGAAACACCAGAAAGGCCGCGACCATGGCAAATAAAATGATATCGATGACCTGATCGCCCATGGACGCATCCCGATAGACGGATTAATGGGACGAGAACGCCCCGGCATTGGACCGGGCACGGGCCCGTCTATTGGACAAATAGGCGGACGCTCGGGAAAGGACAAGCTTCGGCATGGGTTTTCTCCCCTTCATCCTGGCGGTGCCGCTGATCGAAATCGCCGGCTTCGTCTTGATCGGCCCCTATCTGGGTGTGGGCGGGACCTTGGCCGAGATCATCCTGACCGGCATGCTGGGCATGGCGATCATCCGCCGGCAGGGGTTCGAGACGCTGGTCCGGCTGCGCGCGGCCGCCAATGCGGGCGAAACGCCGCTGCCGGTCGCGGTCGACGGCGGCATCCAGGTGCTGGCCGGGTTGCTGCTGGTCGTGCCCGGTTTCTTCACCGACGCGATCGGGCTCTTGCTGCTGATCCCGCCGGTGCGGGCGCTTGCCGTCGCCTGGACGCTGCGCTGGCTCGCCCGGTCCGGCGCGCAGGTGCATGTCGGCCAGCCCGGCAAGCCTGCAGAAACGCGGACCGTGATCGAGACCGAGTACGAAATCATCGAGCGCGAAGTGCCGCCGGACCGGCGCATCGATCGGGAATAGCGTCCGCCGGGCCCGCCCGACG
>DATGEK010000044.1:0-80009 GCA_035310205.1 Aliidongia sp. | reverse complement strand
CGAGAACCCCGATCCCAAGGTCTGAGGGTTCGTCTCGCTGGCGAGGCGCTTCACGCGCCCATCGGCGTTGGGCCGGAAACTCGTGTTCCAATGAATGTCGCCTTGGGGCACGGCATCTGACTCCAGGAATGACTACTGTGGGCGCTGAACCGCCTACCGGCCAGCCCCTGCTACGACTGCTTTCAGAACGAGCTGGTCAGCTCCGGATCGGCTTATGTGGGTCGATTGCGGGCGCCGGGAAGCCCGGCATCTAAGTCACAACGGAAATTCAAGCGATCCGAAACGTCGATCGGTCATTTTCGTTGTGGATGAAGATTGTTCGCCCATTATCAAACAGGAAGGCGACCTGACCGCCGTTGGGAGTGGTCGCCATCTCGTAGCATTGGAGGCGATGACCGATCACGCCAGCGGTTCCGCCAACATCGGCATGAGGATAATTCCAGCCCTCGCTCTCGACCGCCCACGGCGCAGGAATGCTGTCGGATTGCCGCCAGATTATCGCCCCGCAATCGATGACGAGTTTATGCCAAGAACCTGCGAAGCAGAGGTGGACGACATTGGCACTCGCCACAAGTTCGCCTTGGCAGATGAAGCCCTCGCAGATTAGCGCCTCACACCGCAATCCAGCCAATACAGGCGGAGAGCCAACGATCTCCATGCTGCGTTTCTCTTCCTCAACCAATCATGCCGTGTAGCCAATCAACAAGGAAACGACATGCACTCGCAAGTCTATTGGGTCAACCTGCCGATGAATGGACGGTTAGCGATCATGGCCCGCCCTCGTGCCGAGGACTGGCTCGATGACGAGATTTCCGGATGGCGCGCGGAAGGTATAGAGACCGTCGTCAGTCTTCTGGAACGGGAAGAAGTCAGCGAACTAGGTCTCCAAAGAGAGGCGGGTCTCTGCCAAGAGCAGGATATGGAGTTCGTTTCGTTCCCCATCCCAGACCGAGGCGTACCCGAATCGCTGCAAGACACCATGACCCTCGTTCGGGAGATTGCGACAAAGATCGGTGAAGGCGGGGCCGTCGCGGTGCACTGTCGTGCAGGAATCGGACGCTCGTCGCTCATCGCAGCATGTGCACTCGTTTATTCGGGGGCGGCGCCCGAAACGGCGTTTGAGATGATCGGTGAAGCACGAGGAGTGAGCGTGCCGGACACGGAGGGACAACGCGAATGGGTCAGAGCCTTCCGCGACGCGGCACCGAATGTCCGCAATGAGGAAGCGCAGAAGTCGCGCTGAACGGCGTTATTGGGTCGATTGCAGCCATCGCTTACACCCCTGGGCAAATCTCGACCCGGCCGCTCGGTTCTACGGCCGCAGCAGCTCCTCGACGAACGCCGGGACCAGGGTGCCGGCCGGGCCGTAGCGGGCGTCGTCGAACAGGTTGGCGCCTTCCGAGGGTTCGAGGTTGATTTCGACCGTCCGTGTCCCGTTGCTGCGCGCCTCGGCGACGTACCCCGCGGCCGGATAGACATTGCCGGAGGTGCCGATCGAGACGAACAGGTCGGCCGCGGCCAGCGCCGCGTCGATCTCCGCCAGATGCAGCGGCATCTCGCCGAACCAGACGACATGGGGCCGCAAGGTGCCCATGCCGTCGCAGCCGGCGCACATCAGGTCCGGCGTCAGGTCCTCGGCGACCGGCACGATCCGGCCGCAGGCGGTGCAGCGCGCCTTCAGGAGCTCGCCATGCATGTGCAGCACATGCCGGGAGCCGGCGCGTTCATGCAGGTCGTCGATATTCTGGGTGACGACGACCACGTCGCCCGGCCATTCCCGCTCGAGCCGGGCGAGCGCCAGATGCGCCGGATTGGGCTGGACCGCCGGGTCGAGGAGCGCGCGGCGTCGGGCATTGTAGAAGGCCTGGACCCGGGCCGGATGGGCGCGGAACGCCTCGGGCGTCGCCACATCCTCGATCCGCACCGTCGCCCAGATGCCGTCGGCGTCGCGGAAGGTCGCGAGCCCCGACTCCCGGCTGATGCCGGCGCCGGTCAGTATCACGATCGACCGCATGCTTTTTCCTATCCCCTGATGATGCGGCCCCCATCCTAGAATCGCCGGGATCGCGGCGCCATATGCCTCCTCGCCATGCCAGATTCCATCATTCCAGACCTCGCCCAGACCCTTGCCGATATCCGGGCCTGCCGCCTGTGCGCCGATCTGCCGCTCGGGCCGCGGCCGATCGTCAGGGCGAGCGCCACGGCCAGGCTGCTGATCATCGCCCAGGCGCCCGGCACGCGGGTGCACGAGACCGGCCTGTCGTTCAACGACCGCAGCGGCGACCGGCTGCGCGAATGGCTCGACATGGATCGCGACACGTTCTACGACGAGTCCCAGGTCGCGATCATGGGCATGGGCTTCTGCTACCCGGGCGTCGACCGCCATGGCGGCGACCTGCCGCCGCGGCCCGAATGCGCGCCCCTGTGGCATCCACGCCTGCTGCCGCTGCTGCCGTCGGTGCGCCTCACGCTGCTGATCGGTCTGCACACCCATCACCGCTACCTGCCCGGCGCCGGGCGCCTCAGCGTCACCGAGCGGGTCGCCGCCTGGCGCGAGCAGCCGCCCGACCGCTTCGTCCTGCCGCACCCGAGCTGGCGCAACACCGCCTGGCTGAAGCGCAATCCCTGGTTCGCCGACGAGCTGCTGCCGGTGCTGCGCGGCCGGGTCCACGCCGCACTGGACGGGACCGACGCCTACAATCCATGATGGAATGATCGGCCCCGCTACACGTTGAATGCGGGGAGGGCGGGAGATCCGGGATGCGGCGTGGCGCGATCGGCGGATGGATGGGGCTGTTGCTGCTGGCAGCCGTGCCTGGCCGGGCGGCCGATCCGGGCTCCGGCACCATCCTCGAGAACCCGGACGATGCGGACGAGCCGCCGCGCGATGCGTCGAGGCTGGTGCTGCCGGGCCAGGCGGACCATGGCGACCCCGCAGCGCCGCTGCCGACTTTGCCGCCGCTCTGGCTCGTGCCGCTGCCCGACCCGGCGACGCGCGCCGCGGAACGGGCGGCACTCGACGCGGCACTCCAGGCGCAATTCGCCCCGGCGGCTCCGCCGCCGCAGCGCTTCGCCGTCGATATCGTGCCGCTTGCCGGGGGTCAGCCGTGGCAGGCGATGCAGCGCCGGATCGACAGTTCGCTGGGTCCCTGAGTCCGGTCACGCGGACCGGACTGCCTGCCACTCAACGGTGCAGAATTTTCTCTGGCAATTATTTCACTTGCAATAATTTTCCCCATTCCTGAAACCGCACCGAAATACGGTCCGCCCAATCTGCCTCCGTCGACCCGTGAATATTCCTCTGGGGCTGGTCTAGCACCCGCCGCAAAGGTCACATCCGAAAGACGAGGAACCACAATGAGTTCGAAAACCCCGCTTCTGGCGGCCGCGCTGACGGCTGCCCTGATGTCCACTGCCTTCGTGTCAGGCGCCCACGCCGAGACCGCGGAGCACTCCCGCACGCCGTTCGTCTACAAGAGCACGAACCTCGTGGCCGACACCGCTGGCATCGCCGCCACGACCGATCCCTCGCTGATCGATCCCTGGGGCCTCGCCTTCCAGCCGGGCGGCGCGTTCTGGATCAATGACCGCGGTGCGGGCGTCGCGACCCTCTATGACGGCACCGGCAAGAAGGTGCCGGCCACCTTCACCGTTCCGAACGTGGCCAAGCCGAACGCGCCGTCCTCCCCGACCGGTCTGGTCTGGAACTCGAGCAGCGGCTTCCTCGTCCCCGGCACGCAGCTGACCTCGGTCTTCCTGTTCGCCACGCTCGAGGGCAGCATCGCCGCCTGGGCCCCGAAGCTGCCGGTGGCGCCGACCGTCGCTGTCACTGCCGTCGATAATTCGAAGACGGGCGCCGTCTATACCGCCCTCGAACTCGGCGTAAGCGCGCAGGGCACGTTCCTCTATGCCGCCAACGTCAATTCCGGCCAGATCGACGTGTTCGACACGAAGTTCCAGCCGGCCGGCGCCAAGCTGCCGGGCCATTTCTCCGACCCGGCGATCCCCGCCGGTTTCGTCCCGTTCGGCATCCATGCGGTCGACGGCAATCTCGCCGTGACCTACGCCCGCCAGAATGCCCAGAAGAACTTCATCGTGCCCGGCGCCGGCGCCGGCTTCGTCGATATCTTCGACACCGACGGCACGCTGGTGCAGCGTCTCGCCTCGCGCGGCCCGCTCAACGCCCCCTGGGGCGTGACCCGCGCCCCGGCCGGCTTCGGCGGCCCGAGCGGCGAGATCCTCGTCGGCAATTTCGGCGACGGTCATATCCTGTCCTATGACGAGGATGGGGACAGCATCCATGCCCTGCTCGACCAGCGGCGTCAGCAGATCGTGATCCCGGGTCTCTGGTCGCTGCATTTCGGCGGCGGCGCGGTCTCGGATCCGCGCACCTTGTTCTTCACCGCCGGCATCGGGCAGGGGACGCACGGCCTGTTCGGCGCGCTGACCCCGATCGATCCGTTCGAGTTCGTCAGCAACAACTGATCCGAAGGCCGGCCGGCGGGATCCGGGCCTCCCGCCGGCCGGTCACTTTCCAGTGCTGCCGTCGGCCGCCTCAGCCCGCACCCTCCTCCAACATGTGCCGGAGCTTTTTCGCCAGGGCAGCACGGGTGAAGGGCTTACCCAGCAATTCAATGCCATGACCCAGGCGGTCGGCCTGGATCATGGCATGATGGGCATAGCCGGTCGTCAGCAGCACCGGCAGGTCGGGACGGCGCTCCCGCGCTTCATCGGCGAGCTGGCGTCCGCTGAGGCCGCCGGGCAGGCCGATGTCGCTGAACATGAGGCGCACCTGCGGCTCGGCCTCGAGCACGCGCAGGGCTGTGGCGCCGTCCGCGGCCTCGATGACGCGGTATCCGAGCGTGCGCAGCATCTCCAGCCCGATCATGCGCACGTTGTCGTCGTCTTCGACCAGCAGGATGAGTTCCTGCTCCGAGCCCTGGGGCAGGTGCGGCACGGCCGCCGCCGCTTCGGCGCGCTCTGGCGGATCCTCGATGCGCGGCAGGAAGATCGTGACGGTCGTCCCTTCGTCCGGCGCACTCGCGATCTCGACATGACCGCCCGACTGCTTGACGAAACCATAGACCTGGGACAGGCCGAGGCCGGTACCCCGGCCGATTTCCTTGGTCGTGAAGAACGGCTCGAATGCCTTCTCGATGACCTCGCTGGTCATGCCCATGCCGGTATCACGCACGGCGATGGCGACGCATTCGGCCATCGGCAGCCGGTCGCTCGCCGCCGGGTTCGTCTCGTCCAGCCGGACGTTCCGCGTCTCGATCGTCAGCGTGCCGCTGCGTGGCATGGCATCCCGGGCATTGACCGCGAGATTGATCAGTACGTTCTCGAGCTGGTTGGCGTCGGCCGAGACCCACCAGAGCCTGGCCGCCAGGCGGGTCTCGATCGCGATCGCCTCGCCCAGCGTCCGGCGCAGCAGGTCGGACATGCCGGCGACCAGACGGTTGATCTCGACCGGTCGCGGGTCGAGCGGCTGGCGCCGGGCGAAGGCAAGCAGCTGGGCGGTCAGCACCGTCGCTCGCTCGCCGGCACGCTGCGCCGCTTTCAGCTTTTGACGGAGCCCGTTGTCCCCCGGCGGCAGGCGGGCCTGCATGATGTCCAGATTGCCGAGGATGACCTGAAGCAGGTTGTTGAAGTCATGGGCGATGCCGCCGGTCAACTGCCCGACCGCCTCCATCTTTTGCGCCTGACGCAGCGTCTCCTCGACCCGTTCGCGCTCTTCGATCTGATGCTCCAGCAGGCGGTTCAGTTCCGCCAGCTCCGCGGCATGCTGCTCCAGGTCGGCATTGGCCCGGGTCAACGCCGCCTGTCCGATGCCCAATACGCCGACGACCAGCGACGCCATGATGGCGAGCAGCGCGGTCGCGCTGTAGCGCTGCAGCCGAAGCAGCAGCGGTTCCGTGAGGGTGCGCACGTAGACGGTGCCGAGCTGCGTCCCGCTCTGGATGATCGGGACGGTTATGACCAGGCGGCCGTCCTCGACCGGGTTCGCACCCATGGCCAGCGTCGGGGGCAGCGGCAGCGCGCCGGGCCGGGTGAAGCTCGCGAACAGCGCGCCGTCGGCTCGATAGATCGCGGCCGCGCGCAAGGTCGGATCGGCTGCCAGCGCGTCCACATATTCCCGCGCCGCATCCCGGTCGTCGAAGGCCATGGCGGCGGTCACGGTCGAGGCCAGGATGCGGGCCTGCACCGTCAGCTGGCCGATCCGCTCCTGGCGATAGGCATGCTCGGTATAAACGACGACCGCCAGCCCCACGATCAGCAGCATCCCGGCGGCGGACAGGGCCAGCTTCGGCAAGTGGCGCCGGAGGTTCACGGCACGTAGCGGGCGGATCATCGGTCTTCTGTCCCTACGCTTGCGCTATGCATCACATTCTCGGCTTCACCGAAACGGCGAGGCTCAAGAGTTTCGAACTGATCGTGAGGCCGCGGCGAGCGGCCTCGGCGTCGTCGATCTCGAACCTCACGCGGTCCTCATCGATGATGAAATTGATGACGCCCTTGCGCCCCTCCGTCGCCTGGTCGGTGATGGTCAGGGTCGGCGTCGGCGGCGAGACGGGCGGCGGCACCCGGCGATCGGCATTGGCGATGAACAGGATCCGGCAGTCCGCAGCCTGGCCTTCGGAGGTGAGGCGGCGAACGGTCGGCGGACCGGCGTCGGTTTGAAGCTTGCTCTCGACCTGCTCGACCAGCCGGGCGATCGCGTCCGGTGCCAGCACGCAGAGTGTGGCCGCGCCCAGGGGCTGCCCGTCAGCAGGCCATTCGACGAAGGCGGCGAATTTCGTCAGATAGGCGGCCTCGATCGCGGCAACGGCCGAGCTGTCCTGGGCCCGCGCTTCGACCGCCGCCAGGCAGGCGAGCGCCGCCAGGACGCCTGCCAAACGGCGGCGGGTTGGGCGGATGGCCGCGGACCGCGATCGCCTCATCAATCGGGCGCTCCCGTGGCTGGGCAGGGACCGCGCATGATCAGAACCTCCACCGCGTTTCCACGACGAAGCTCCGCGGAATCTGGTCGCTTTGACCCGATTCGAAGAATTCCGCATGGCGCGCATGCAGCAGGTTGAAGCCAGAAAGCGAGATCTCGAGCGCGTTCGTCAGCTTCCAGCCGAGCCTGGTGTTGAGTTCGGCATATTCCGGCACGGTCGTATTGTGCAGCTTGCCGACATAGCGCAGATCGGCATCCCAGGTGACATCCGGGCCCAAATTCATCGACGAGCGCAGCGCCGCCTGGTGATTGGGATCCTCCGCGGCGAAGGCCAGGCCGCCAATGCCGCTGCTGCCCGGCTGGAACCGCAGATGCTCGTGCTGCAGATTGAAGCTGGCGCTGAGGCGCCACCAGTCGGCTACCCGGTAGCTGCCCCAGACTTCGACGCCATAGACCAGCCCGGTCATCTTGTTGCCCCAGCGCAGGGGCAGGAAGCCACCCGGTGCCGGCTCGATGGTCCGAAGATCGTCATAGAGATTGTAGAAGGTCGAGATCGAGAAGGACAGGCGCTCGGACGCCTGGATCCGGGTGCCGGCCTCATAGGCCGTCAGCACTTCAGGCGCGAAGCTCCGCGAGCCGGTCAGATAGTCGATCGACCCCAGCTTTTCGACGAGGTCGCGGTCGACCGGCGTCGGGGCCCGCACCGCCCGCGACACTGCCGACCAGAGCAGGGCATCGTCGGTAATCTTCCATGACACCCGCGCGCTCGGCAGCGGCTGCCAGTCGGCGAAGGGGTCGTTTTCGAGCTTGAGGCCGAGGGTCAGCTTGACCCGGTCGGTCAGGCCGATCGTATCCTGGCCGAACACGTCCGCCAGATTGAGCGTCTGCCCCGCGGGCACGAACAGCAGCGACGTCTGGTTCTCGATCCGATAGCTGATGACCCGGTCGCCGGCGCCCCAGAGGATGCTGTTCCGGTCGCTCAGCGCGAAGCTGTGCTGGAACTCGACATCGTAGGTGTCGACCGAAAAGCCGCCGTTGCCATTGTCCGCGAAGCGCTTCGCCTGGTCGTAGTAGGCCTGGAGCTGCAGGTCGGACTCGTCGCCGAGCCGGTGCTGCCAGCTCGCCAGCACGTCGCGGCCGCCGATGGAACCGCCTGGCGCCTCCGACGCCTGAAAGATGTCGCCCTGCAGCGCCAGCGCGTCGCCGCCGGGCGTCCAATCGATGCGGAAGCCGCCCTGGGGCCGCGACCAGCTGTCGTTCGCATCCGTGCCGCTGCTGGTCTGGTAGGGGCTGAAGTAGGCGCCCTCGGCATGGACGCGATAGGTCAGGTCGTCGCTAAGCCTGCCGCCATATTGCAGGCTGGCGCTGCGTTCCAGGTTGCCGGCGCCGACCGTCAGCACGCCGCCCTGGGTATCGGCGGACTTGCGCGTAATGATATTGATGACGCCGTTGACCGCGTTGGCGCCCCAGAGCGTGGCGCCGGGGCCGCTGATCACCTCGATCCGTTCGATATCCTCGGGCAGCACCTGCTGCATGTCCCAATAGACTCCGGCAAACAGCGGCGTATAGACGCTGCGGCCGTCGATCAGCACCAGGAGCTTGTCGGACAGGCTGGCATTGTTGCCGACATTGAAGCCGCGGGCGGAGATCGCGTAGGTCGTCGGCGTGAGCTGGGCGACCTCGAGGTTCGGCGCCAGGCGCAGGAGTTCCGGCAGCCGGGTCTGCCCGGAGCGCATGATGTCGTCATGGCTGATGACATAGACCGCGGCCGGTGCGTCGCTCAGCGGTTCGGGGGTCTTGGACACCGAGGATATCTGGATGTTCGCCAATTCCTCGATCGAGAGCCGCTGCAGATCGTCGAGGGTCGGGGCCGAGGCGGCCGCCGTCGCCCAGATCGCCGCCGTGCACATTGCCGTGCCGATGCAACGGGACGACCAAAGCGGTCTTCCGACCGCAAGACCACGGCGCGACCGTTTCCGGTTTCTGTTCACCGCCTGACTCCCACGCAAGTGCTTCGCCTCGGCGGTGGTGTGCCGAGGGATCGTGATCGGCGGACCAGAAAGGTGCGCCGCCGGCACGCCCGATCGTTCGGTTCCGGCGACCGGATGCTAGAGGAAGCGGCAAGCGAGTACCAGGAGGGTTGACCCCCGCTTCGCCGCTATCCTTGCCCCCGGCGGCTGCTCGCCGCATGCTTGGCGCCATGGGCGACGTGCACGACAGGATGCTCGCGGCGCGAAACCGAATCGGCGGCCGGCCGACACGGGCCGAATCGGCGCGTCGGCTCGACCATTTGCTGGATATCGCGACCGGCCTGTTCCTCAGCCACGGCTATGGCGCCACCACGATCGAGGCCGTTGCGCGCGCTTCCGGCGTTGCCAAGAAGACGATCTACCGGCGGTTCGGCGACAAGACGGCGCTGTTCGGCGCCGTGCTGCGCCGCCTGTCGGACCGATGGGTACGCATGCTGGGCGAGGTCCCGGTCGATGGCGATGCGCTGTCGGGCACGCTCCGCGCCTTCGCCCGCCATGTGCTCGACGGCGCCGTCAGCCAGGAAGGCATCATGCTGTCGGCCATGATCCAGGCGGAGGCGCGGGCCTTCCCGCAACTGGCCCAGGGCTATTACGAGAACGGCCCCGGCCGCATCCAATCGGCGCTTGCCCGCTTCCTGGCGGAGCAGCAGGCCGCCGGCCGGGTGACGATCGAGGACCCGGAGGTCGCAGCCGAACAGTTCCTGCATCTGGCCATCGGCGGCATCCATCGGCGCGCCGTGCTCGGCATCGGGCCGGCGCCGGACCGGGCGGCGCTCGACCGCCGCGCGGAGTTTGCGGTGCGCATCTTCCTCGACGGCTGCCGCGGTACTGGGTGATTGCATCCGCGTGACTAAGGCGTGACAATCGCAGCCCTGCGGCGGAGGCTGAGAATGGCGATGCGCGCGATACTCGATCGGCAAATGACGATGCTCCGAGCCCAGGTCGTGGATCTGGGCAGGCTCGCGATACGGCAAATGGAGCACACGCTGGACGCAGTCGAGCGGCGCGACGCGGCACTTGCCAACGACGTCGCCAAGGCTGACAGCGCGCTCGATGCGGCGGAGAGCGTCATCGACGGCCTCGTCGTGCGGACCACCGCGCTGCAGCAGCCCGAGGCGACCGATCTGCGCGGCCTCTTGGCCGGGCTCAGGATCGCTGTCGCGCTCGAACGCATCGGCGATCACGCCAAGACCGTCGCGAAGCGCGTGCCGGCGCTGGACGCGTCCCTTTCCGGTCCCATCGAGCCGGAGTTGATTGCGATCGGACGCCTGGCGCTGGACGAACTGGCCGATGCCGTGCGCGCTTATGAGAGCAACGATGCCGATCTGGCGCTGGCGGTTTGCCGGCGCGACGTCGAACTGGATCGCCTTTATGAGGTTTATGGCGAGGCGACGATCCAGGCGATGGAAGCGGATTCTCGGATGGTCCGTCCCGGCGTCTTCCGGCTCTATGCCGCCCGCAACTTCGAACGGATCGGCGATCAGGCGACGAACATCGCCGAGCAGGTCCATTTCGCGGTGCGCGGCCGCCTGCCCGACGAAGACCGGCCGCGGCTGGCCGAAGGTGCGTCCTAAACCGGTCGTCCGACCGCGCGGTGGAACGTCATCACGCCCAGCAGCATGTGGCGCCGTCCCTGGTCATTGACCAGCGGCAGCAGCAGATGGCGATAAAACACCAGCGGCCGGCCGAGCCAGTGCAGCGAGCGTTCGGCGAGCGTGGCGAGGCCATGGTCGCGGGCGGCATCGAACTCGCGCCGCGCCTCGGCGATCAGCGGGCAGGGTAGATCGCCCAGCAGAACGCCTTGCATTTTGCCGGTCATGTTGTCGCACACCTCGGTGCCGGCGAGGCGGCAGCGATAGTCGGGCGTGCCGTCGATGTCCCAGAGCAGGATGTTGGGCAGCACCGGCGCCAGATCGCACGGATCGATGTCGGCACGGCACGGCGCGTCATAGCGGCCGAGCTTGGTTCGCCAATAGGTTAGCATCCTGCGATGCTTGTCCGTCAGGCGGGTGTCGGGGATTGCGTCGGCCTTCAGCGTGACGCTGAACAGCGTGCGCTCCCGATCGAGCAGGCGCACGGCCTCGATCTCTTCGGCGGGGGTGGAGGGCATGGCCAGCATCGAATTTTCTCTCCTGGGACGATCCGGGTGACGCTTCTGCGCCGGCGGGCCAGGAGGAAAGTGCAGGCGGCATGCCACCCCTGCGTTTATTCGGCCTCGTTCTCCAACCTCTCCATGTCGGCGTCGGAGAAGCCGAAATGATGGCCGATCTCGTGGATCAGCACGTGGCGGACGATGTCATAGAGGTCCTCGCCGGTCTCGCACCAGTAGTCGAGGATCGGCCGGCGATAGAGGAAGATCCGGTCGAGGTCCGACGAGGTGGAACTGACGCTCTTGTTCGTCAGCGCGACGCCGCGGTAGAGGCCCAGGAGGTCGAACGGACTTTCCAGCTCCATCTCGCGCTCGGTCTCCTCGTCCGGGAAGTCGTCGATGCGGATCTCGATGTCCTTGACGAAGCGCGCCAGCGTCGGGGGAATGCCCTCGAACGCCTCGCGGGCCAAGCTTTCGAGATCGTCGAGACTGGGCGGTAGGATCGGTTCGTCGGGCATGGTAAAGGCGGCTTTCACGGGGCGGAAAAGGGGCGATCCTGGCGATATCGTGCCGTCGGCGCGCTGGGCCAAGATGACGCACCTCGCAAACGGAAGGGAGAGTGAGAATGGTGGCGAAGTTGACGGAGGCCGAACGCAAGGCGGCATTGAGCGAACTCGCGGGCTGGCGCCTGGCGGCCGATCGCGACGCGATCGTGAAATCCTTCAAGTTCCGCGATTTCGTCGAGGCGTTCGGCTTCATGGGCCGGGTGGCGCTTCTGGCCGAGAAGGCCGACCATCATCCGGAATGGTCGAACGTCTATAACCGGGTCGAAATCCTGCTGACGACCCATGATGCTGACGGGCTGTCGGCGCGCGACGTGGCGCTGGCTAAGGCGATCGACGCGCTCTGAGGGGTGCCGTAGCACCCCTCAGAGCGCGGGCCGAAGCACTACTTCGGCTGCATGCGGATGGCGCCGTCGAGGCGCACGACCTCGCCATTGATCATGGTGTTCTCGATCATGTGGATGGCGAGGCGCGCATATTCCTCGGGCAGGCCGAAGCGGCTCGGGAACGGCACGGTAGCGGCCAGGCTGTCCTGGACCTCCTGGGGCATGTTCAGGAGCAGCGGCGTGCCGAACAGGCCGGGGGCGATGGTGTTGACGCGGATGCCGAAGCGGGCGAATTCGCGCGCCGCCGGCAGGGCGAGCGAGACAATGCCGCCCTTGGACGCGGCATAGGCGACTTGGCCGATCTGGCCTTCGAAGGCGGCGACCGACGCGGTCGAGATGATGATGCCGCGTTCGCCGTCGGCGAGCGCGTCCAGCGTCTGCATGGCCGCGGCGGCGATGCGCAGCGTGTTGAAGCTGCCGATCAGGTTGACCTTGATGACCCGCTCGAAATCGTCGAGCGGCATCGGCCCGGCCTTGCCGACGATGCGCGCGGCCGGCGCGATGCCGGCGCAATTTACCAGGATGCGGGCGACGCCGTGCTTCGCCGCGGCCTCGGCGAAGCCGGCCTCGACGGAAGCCGCGTCGGCGACGTCGACCACGACCGCATGGCCACCGATCTCGGCCGCGACCGCCTGGGCGGCCGCCAGATTGACGTCGAACAGGGTGACCTTGGCGCCGGCCTTGGCGAGCGCCCGCGCCGTTCCGGCGCCGAGGCCCGAGCCGCCGCCGGTGACGATCGCGGCTTGTCCTTGGATCTGCATGCGGATGTTCCTTGCCCTTGGGATGCTTCTGGTCCGGGGTATGGTTGCCCCGCCCTCGCGACCGCTCATAGCAAATGGCGGCGGCGGTGGCCACTTCGGGAGTGAATCACGCCAGCCCGATGAGCTTGGCGGCCTCTCGGAACAATCGCTCGTCATCGGGCGCGAATTTCATGGCGGTGAGGAAATCATCGACCCGGTAATGCGGCAGCGTCCTGTGGATCGTGGCGACATGGGCGCGCGCCTCGTCGAGCCGGCCGGCGAGTGCCGAGGAGAAGGCGGCGATCGCCTGGACCTGGGCATGAGCGTTCGGGCGGGCGGCGGCCTTGACGCTCCAGTCGGCGGCCTCGTCGAACCGGCCGAGACGCATGAGCGCCATGGCGCGCGCAGCGAGCATGGCGAACAGCATCGGGTCGAACGGGCTGAGACGGCGCGAATGGTCGGCGGACGAGATGGCGGTGCGCGGATCGCCGGCCTGCGAGTGGACGAAGGCGAGCGCGTAATGGCCCTGGGCGAAGTTCGGACTCAAGTCGATGGCCTGCTCCAGCTCGACCACGGACTGGTCATGGTGGCCGCGCAGCCACAGCGCCCGGCCCATGGCCCAGTGCGCGGCCGGGTCGCGATCGTCGGCCATCAGGCCTTGCCCGGCGGCTTCGAAGGCCCGGTCGATCTCCGGCTCGCGTTGGACCCAGCCCTGGAAGGCGTTCTGGAAATGCGCGAAGGATAGCCCGGCGTAGGCACGCGCGAAGGTCGGATCGAGGCGCACCGCCGTCTGGAAAAAATGCCGGGCCTGCTCGTTGTCGGCCTTGTTGAACCGATACATGTGCCACAGGCCGCGGTGATGGGCCTCCCACGCGTCCAGACTGTTCGGCGGCCTCAGGATGGCGCGGTTGCGCTCGGTCGTCTCGATCTCGTTGGCGATGGACGCGACGATCCGGTTGCCGATCTCGTCCAGCACGAGGAAGGCGTCGTCCTGCTTGTGGTCGAAGATCTCCGCCCAGATGATCCGCGCGGTCCGCGTTTCCGCGAGTTCGACCGTCACCGTGAGCCGGCCGTCGCGGCGCTGTACCGATCCGCTGACGACATAATCGACGTTCAGCATCCGGCCGGCCTCTTCGGCACCGATGCGCCGGTCGTGCAGGGTGAACACCGTTCCCTGCGCGATGATGAACAGGCTTCTGAGCTTGGCGAGCCGCGTGATCACGTCATGGGCGAGCGCGTCGGCGGCCCCGCCGCGGGTGCCGGTCGCCGGGGACCAGTCGAGGAAAGGCATCACCGCGATGGAAGCGCGGCGAGCGGCTGTCTGCGCGAGACCTTCCGGGCCATCGCTCGCCGCGATCGCGGGTGAGGGCGCGGCGGCTCGGGCGCGCGCCGAGCCGTCTCCGGCGGCCCGGGCCAAGCGCCAGGCGTCGCGAAGCGGCGCGCAGTCGAGGCCCTCGGCTTCGAACTGCCGGGAGACCGCCGCCAGATGCTCTTCGCCCTCCCGGATCTGGTTGGTTCGGGCCAGCACGTTCAGCAGCAGCTCGTGCACGCGCCGGTCGAAAGGGGCCAGCTCCAGCCATTCCTCGAGATATTCGAGAACCTGGTCGTCCGGAACGGTCCTGACGAGATGCTCCAGCAGGGCCGTGTGGCAGCCGCGGAACCGGCGCCGCTGCGCCGTGATCCAGCGGCTGAAAGCCGGGCTGCGGTCGATCTCCAGCCCGTCGAGAAAGTCTCCGGCGAACAAGGCCGTGAGCGCACGCAGCCGCTCCGGTGCCAGCGTCTCGATGCCGCTGCGGTGGGCGCGAGCAATCTCGATCGCATCGACGAGGCAGTCCGCAAGATCGAGCCTGATGGTGTCGGCCTGGGTATCGACCCGGCGCCGGCCGGGCTCGTCGACGAGGCCGCGGATCTTGCTCAGGCACCAGCGAAGCTCGCCCCGGGGATCATTGGGGACGTCCCACAGCAGCTCGCAAAGCTGGCTGCGCGCCACCGCGTGCGGGGCCAGCGACAGATAGGCGAAGAGGGCACGCACCTTGCGCGAGGCCGGCAGCGGCAGCGCCGATCCGTCGCGACTGATCGTCAATGACCCGAGAAGGCGCACTTCGAGCGAGGGGGCGGATTCCACGGGCATTTCCATGCCGGCTCCCACGATCGCCTCCACGCGTGGCCTTTAGGGTCGTAATCGAGGTCACGGTGCGTGTGATGCCAACCCGGCCGTCGCCTCTGCACGGCTGTGCGCCAGCATAGCAGGTAATCCCCCCGAATGGAGAGCGACCATGGTGACACCCGCCCAAGCCGCAAGTCAGAGCCGCGCCCCCGAGCCAATCGATCTGGCCGCGGTGAAGGCCCGGCAGCAGGGGGCCTGGACCTCCGGCGATTATGCGGTGATCGGCACGACCCTGCAGATCGTCGGCGAGCATCTGTGCGAGGTGCTCGACATCCGCGCCGGACAGAAGGTGCTCGATGTTGCGGCCGGCAACGGCAACGTGTCGCTCGCCGCGGCGCGGCGCTGGTGCGACGTGATCGCGACGGACTATGTGCCGGCCCTGCTCGACCGGGCTCGCGAGCGCGCCGTGGCCGAGCGGCTCGCCATCGCGTTCCAGGTGGCCGATGCCGAGGCCTTGCCGTTCCCGGATGGCAGCTTCGACGTTGTCGTCTCGACCTTCGGCGTGATGTTCACGCCCGACCAGGAACGCGCTGCCGCCGAGCTGGTGCGCGTCTGCCGGTCCGGCGGCAAGATCGGCCTCGCAAGCTGGACACCGGACGGCTTCATCGGCCAGCTGTTCAAGACGCTCGGCCGGCATGTCCCGCCGCCCGCCGGCGTCAGGTCGCCGGCGCTCTGGGGCACGGAGGCGCGGCTGGCCGAGTTGTTCGGGACGAATGTGGCCTCGCTCATAGCCGTGCGCCGAAACTTCGTGTTCCGCTATCGCTCGCCGGAACATTGGCTGGACGTCTTCAAGACCTATTACGGACCGCTGCTCAAGGCGTTCGCCGCACTCGCTCCATCGGCGCAATCGGCGCTCGAACGCGATGTCATGGCCCTCATCGGCCAGTTCAATCGCTCGGGAGACGGTTCGCTCGTCGTGCCCAGCGAGTATCTCGAGGTCGTCGTCACCCGTCGCTGATGCCGGGCGTGTCGATCGGCGATCTCTCTTCCCATCGAAAGGAGCGCGCTGGTGAAACACTCCCATGGCGATTGATTGGCTGTTCCGGATGGGCCGGAAACCCGCAGCCATCGCCCGCCGGCATACCGACGGTCCACATCAGACTCTGAACGGCCACGGCGCACCGGTGAGAAAATCGTCCGGCGGCCTGCCGGCCAAAACCCATCCGGTCGCGGTGACGACCGAAGTAGGCGGGCCGGCCTCCGACCCTGGCGCGTGGTATAGTGCGACACGCGCGGGGGCCGGAGGAGAGCAGGCCGTGGTTGACGAGCGTGTCGAGCGCCGGCTGGCGGCGATCCTCGCGGCGGACGTGGTCGGCTATAGCCGACTCATGGGCGCCGACGAGGCCGGCACGGCGCGGGCGCTGCGTGGGCACCGCGAGGCCCTCTGGCCGATCGTCACCGCCCACGGCGGGCGGATCGTGAAGACGATCGGCGACGGCGTGCTGCTGGAATTCCCGTCCATCGTCGCCGCCGTCGAATGTGCGGCCGGCATCCAGGCGCTGATGGCGGCACGCAATGCCGAGGCGCCGGCGGATCAGCGCATGCTGTTCCGCATCGGCGTCAACCTGGGCGACGTGCTCGTCGAAGGCGACGACATCCTGGGCGACGGCGTCAATGTCGCGGCCCGACTCGAAGGCCTGGCCGAGGCCGGCGGGATCTGCATCTCCGAGGATGTCCATCGGCACGTCGAGGGCAAGATCGACGTCGGCTTCGTCGACATGGGCGTCCACCAGCTGAAGAACATCGCGCGTCCGGTGCGGGTCTATCGGGCGCGGCTGGAGCAGATCGCGCCGCAGCGATCGCCCGGGCCGGCATTGCCGGACAGGCCTTCGATCGCGGTGCTGCCGTTCGAGAACCTGAGCGGCGACCCCGAGCAGGAATACTTCACCGACGGCATCGTCGAAGACGTCATCATCGCGCTGTCGCGCATGCGCTGGCTGTTTGTGATCGCGCGCAATTCGAGCTTCACCTACAAGGGCCGTGCCGTCGACGCGAAGCAGATCGGGCACGAGCTTGGCGTGCGCTACCTGCTCGAAGGCAGCGTGCGCAAGGCGGCCAAGCGGGTGCGCATCACCGGCCAGCTGGTCGATGCCGCGAGCGGCGTGCATCTGTGGGCGCACCGTTTCGAAGGCGGGCTTGAGGATATCTTCGACCTGCAGGACCAGGTGACGGCGAGCGTGGTCGGCGCGATCGGGCCGAAGCTCGAGCAGGCCGAGATCGAGCGCGCCCAGCGCAAGCCGACCGAGAACCTCGATGCCTACGACTACTATCTGCGCGGCATGGCAGCGGTCCATCACTGGAGCCGCGAGGCCAACAACGAGGCGCTGCGGCTCTTCTACCGGGCGATCGAGCTCGACCCCGAATTCGCCTCGGCCTACGGCATGGCGGCGCGCTGCTACTCCCAGCGCAAGGCGAGCGGCTGGATGGTCGATCGCGCGCAGGAGGTCGCCGAGACCGAGCGGCTGGCGCGGCGGGCGGCGGCGCTGGGCAAGGACGATGCGGTCGCACTGTGCACGGCCGGCATCGCATTCGCCTATGTCCTGGGCGAGCGCGACCATGGCGATGCGCTGATGGAGCGGGGGCTGGCGCTCAATCCGAACTGGGCGTCGGCGTGGCTGTTCAGCGGCTGGGGGAAGATCTGGCTGGGCGAGCCGGAGCTGGCGATCGAGCATGTCGAACGGGCCATGCGCTTGAGCCCGCAGGATCCCCTGATCTTCAACGCGCAAGCCGCGACGGCCTGCGCCCATTTCTTCGCCGGGCGCTATGCCGAGGCGGCGTGCTGGGCGGAAATGGCGGTGCGCGAGCAGCCCAACCACTTCATCGCCACCTGCGCGGCCGCGGCCAGCAACGCGCTCGCCGGGCGGCTCCCGGCAGCGCAGCAGGCCATGGCGCGCCTGCGCCAGCTCGATCCCGACCTCAGGCTGTCCAATCTCAAGGACCTGTTCCCGATCCGGCGAGCGGAGGATTTCGCCCTTTGGTCGGAGGCGATGCGCGGCGCCGGGCTGCCGGAATGACGGACCCGCCAAGCTCAGCCTGAGCGGGCCGCCGAGCCGGTCTCCTCCGGCGGCCGCACCTTCCGGAACTTCATCAGCAGCAGCAGGTCGTAGCCGGCCTTCAGCAGCCCGCCTGCCAGCAAGGGCCAGCCGAAGCTGGTCAGGGCCAGCAGATATCCGGCCAGCAGCGGGCTCACCGCCGCCGCCAGGCTGCGCGGCACCGCCGTGAAGCTCGCGGCGGCCGGCCGCTCCGCCGGCGTCACCACCGCCATGACATAGGAGGTGCGGGTCGGCACATCCATCTGCGACAGCGCGCTGCGGACGAGCAGCAGGCCGATCGCGATCGGAAGGTTGGGGGCGAACGGCACCAGCATCAGGCAGATGTTGGCCGGCAGATGGGTGAACACCATCGTGTTGACGAGGCCGAAGCGCTCGGAGATCGGCACGGCGGCGAGATAGGAGACGGCCGAGCACAGGCCGGTCCAGAACAGGATGGCCGCCGCCGTCGCGATCGAGATGCCGAAGCGCTGGAACAGCCACAGGGCCAGCAGCGATTGCACGACGAAGCCGCCGCCGAAGGCATCGATGCAGAACAGCGCCATCAGGCCATAGACGATCCGCTTCGACGGCCCGAGGGGCGCCGGCGGCGGACCGGCCGCCGCTTCGACCGCCGTCGACAGCGGCCGGTACAGGAACAGTGCTGCGACGCCCAACACGCCATAGAGGCCGAACATGAGCTGCAGGCCGACGAGCCGCGGCAGACCCGACCAGGCTGTCGCCAGGTCGGGCAGCGGCGCCGCCAGCGCGCCCAGGGCGCCGGCGAGCGTGCCGATCAAGCTGTAGCGCGCGAACAGGGCGGTCCGCCGGCGCGGGTCGATGGTCTGGCTGAGGGCGGTATGCTCGAGCGGCAGGAACAGGCTGACATCGCCGGCGGTCGGGTTGAGCGTGCCGACGAAGGCGACGATCACGATCGGCCAATAGTCACGGGCGAGCACGAAGCCCGTGCCGGTGGCCGCCATCAGCAGGCAGGCAGCCCGGAGCATGCGCCGGCGGGAATGCCGGTGGGCGATCAGGCCAGCCCAGAGCGTCAGCAGGGCCGATCCGATCAGGGTGCTGGTGACGATCGTGCCGATGGCGAAGGCGTCGAAGCCCAGTTCCAGCAGGTAGATCGGCAGCAGCAGTGCGACGAACCCGTCGGCGAAGGAGCGGACGCTGCGGCCCGCGAGGATCCACAGCGCGTCGCGCGGCAGCCCCGCCGGGATCGGCCGCCACCATTCCTCGCCGGTCATGGATGCCTGGACCTGGGTCATGGGGCGGGCCGATAGACCAGCAGCCTGGCCGTGCCCCCGATCAATCCGGCCCGTGCCGCGACGACGAGCCGGTCCAGTTCCGGAACGAACAGCGAGGTCCGGGCGCCGGAGATGGTCGGGGTCTGCCCGATTTCGGTGCCGTCGCGCTGGCGGACGTCGACCATTCCCGCGCCGCAGCTCACATAGATCCGCTGCCGCTTGGCATCGAAGAACACGTCGTCGGCATCGCCGCAGGTGCCGGCCGCGGCCTTGACCGCGCCGGTACCCATGTCGAACAGCACGAGCCGGCGGGGGCTGCGGAACACGCTCGCGATGGTCTTGCCGTCGGGGTCGAGCGCCATCGGGAAGTTCGACGCCAGGTCCTTCTGCGGCCAACTCGCCAACAGCTTGGCGCCGGCGCGGTCGACCACGGCAATCTGGTGCGCGTCCGGCAGATTGACGAAGACCCGTGCCGAGCCGGGATCGAGCTGGAAGCCCTCCGGATGGGCCGGCAGCGGGATGGCGCGCAGCTTCGCGCGGGTGGCGGGATCGATCACCGCTAGGCCGCCGCTGCCATAGCCGACGACCACCTGGCCGGTTCGCGGATCGACCCGGACATTGTCCGCATCGTCGCCCAGCTCGATGACGCCGGCCGGCGCAAAGTCGTTGCCGTGGAAGAACCGGACCGTGCCGTCGCCGGCGCTGGCGACGACGATCAGGTCGGCCCCGGGAGCATAGGCGAGGCCCTGCGGTTCCTTCAGGCCGGTGATCTGGTGAACGCGCTTGGCGCCGGCCAGGTCGACGACATCGACGGTATCGTTGCCCAGCTCGGCCACCAGCAGTCGCCGGCGGGCCAGGTCGACCGCCATATGGTCGATCCGGCCACCGACGCCCTCCAACGGGATCGTCGCCTCGAGCAGAAGCGGCGGCTCAGCCGCCGCCGACGGCGCCGAGAGGTCCAGCATCAAGCAGAGCCCCGCGATGATGCGGATCGAATCCATCAGCTCTCGCCGCTGTAGCGCGTATAGAGCGAGACCGCACTGTCCCATCGGATGTTCTGCATGAACGCGTCGACGTAGCCGGCGGCCTTGGCGCCATAGTCCATGTGATAGGCGTGTTCGTACATATCGAGCACCAGCACGGGGCGACCGCCGGCCAGCGTCGTCGTATGGTCCGCCGCCCAGCAGTTGATCAGCCGCTTGTCACGCGGCGAGTAACTGAGGATCACCCAGCCGGAGCCGCCGCCTTCCGCCTTGCCCATGGCCGAGAATTCGGCGCGCCAGCGGTCGACACTGCCGAAATCCCGCTTGATCGCCTCTTCCAGGGCGCCGGTCGGCTGGCCGTCGCCGCCGATGGCATTGAAGAAATGCTCGTGCAGGATCATCGAATTGGCGGCGATCAGTTCCTCGCGCTTCAGTCCGTTGATGATGAAGGTTGGGGCCTGCTTCCAGTCGAGGCCGGCGAGTTCGATCTCGATCGCGTTCAGCCGTTTCACGGCGCCGCCATAGTTGTTCTCGTAGTGGCTGGTCAGGATCTTCTCGGACATGCCCTTGATCTTGCTCGGGTCGAAGGGCAGCGGCTTGATTTCGTAGGCCATGGGGGTCTTTCCTTGCTCGGGAGCGGTTTGGGCGTTGACGGAGCCGGCGACAAGGCCGGCAGGGATCGTCAGGCTGGCGGCCGTGAGACCGGCGATTTCGATGAACTGTCGGCGGTCGAAATCAGCGGGCATGGGCAACCCCCTCGGGCGCGAGCCGGTCGATCAGCCGCGTGACCTGGCCGGTGATGAAGGACCAGGCGATCTCGAAATCGTCGCTCACGGCCGGACACTCGTCCCAGTGCTCGATCGACCGTCCATCGATCCCATAGGAACCGAGATCGCAGCCGAACGACACGATCCGGTCGGCATCGGCCAGCCCCGGCGCGGTTAGCCGCTCGGGGACGCGGGCGCGCGCGTCGATGCCATGTCCCAGCAGGCCATCGATGACGTTCGCCGGCACGACCGCATCGGGCTCTGGCCCTGAAGTGGTCGCGATCATGGGCAGGCCCCGTTCATGGGCCGACCGGTTGAGGTATTCGGCGGCGATCAGGCTCTTGGCGGAGCCGTGCAGGCAGACGAAGGCTACCTTCTTTGCAGCTGTCATTGGAGGATCTCCAGGAAATAGCCGGCTACGCCCAGGGCGGAGCTGGCGGCCAAGGTCGGGATCATGCCGAGCTTGAAGCGGAACAGCGCCAGCATGGCGCCGATGGCGAGGACCAGGGTGCCGATGCTGATCGTGGCGACATCCGGCACCTGGAGCCGAAGCCCAAGGCCGGGATGGACGACGTCGACATGCCCGAACAGGGTATGGATCGCGAACCAGACGGCGAGGTTCAGGATGACGCCAACGATCGCGGCGGTGATGGCCGAGAGCGCTGCCGACAGGGCCTTGTTGCCGCGCAGCGCCTCGATGTAGGGCCCACCGAGAAAGATCCACAGGAAGCACGGCGCGAAGGTCGTCCAGGTGGCGAGCGTGCCGCCCAGCACGCCGGCCAGCATCGGCGGCAGCACGCCGGCATGGCGGAATGCGCCCATGAAGCCGACGAACTGCAGCACGATGATCAGCGGACCAGGGGTCGTCTCGGCCATGCCCAGGCCGGCCAGCATCTCGCCCGGCTGCAGCCAGCCGTAGTGCTCGACCGCCTGCTGCGCGACATAGGCCAGCACGGCATAGGCGCCGCCGAAGGTGACGACCGCCATCTTGGCGAAGAACACGGCGATGTCGGTGAAGACATTCTGTGGACCGACCGTCGCCAGCAGCGCCACCAGCGGGCCCAGCCAAAGGACGAGACACACCGCGGCGGTCTTGATCGCGCGGGAATTCGACGGGCGCACATGCTCCGGGATCGCTCGAGCGAAGGCCTGGTCGATCGCCGCGGTGCCGTCGTCGTTTGCCGCGGCCTTGCCTCCCTTGGCGCCGGGGCGGAAGGCCTCGATGCGGGCGGCATTGCCGAGGAAGCCGATCACGCCGGCCGCGATGACGATCAGCGGAAAGGGCACGCCGAAAAAGAAGATCGCGACGAAGGCCAGGCCGGCGAGCGCGACCATGGTGCGGTTGCGCAGCGCGCGCTTGCCCACCTTCACGACCGCTTCGAGCACGACCGCCAGCACCGCCGCCTTGAGTCCGAAGAACAGCCCCCGAATCACGCCGATGTCGCCATAGCCGGCATAGAGCCAGCTCAGGATCATCAACGCGACATAGCCGGGCAGCACGAACAGGCCGCCGGCGACGAGGCCGCCGCGGACGCGATGCAGCAGCCAGCCGATATAGGTGGCGAGCTGCTGCGCCTCGGGGCCCGGCAGAAGCATGCAGTAGTTGAGCGCATGCAGGAACCGCGTCTCGCCGATCCATTTCTTCTCTTCGACCAGGATGCGGTGCATGACCGCGATCTGGCCGGCTGGGCCGCCGAAGCTCAGTGCGGCGACGCGCAGCCAGACCCAGAGCGCTTCCCGGAACGGTACGGCATGGCCGAACTCGGTCGCCGGTACGGCCGCGATGCCTGGCGCTTGCAGATTTGCCATCAGACGCCTCCGGACGATCGAACGCGTGCGCGGCACCAGGCGAACAGCGCGTCATAGAGCACGAGGCCGTGGCGCAGCTGGCGATGATCGTCGTCGAACACGGCGGACAGGCCGCGCGACAGGGCGAGCAGGCCGGCCGCCTCCGGGACCAGATCCGGGCGGCCGGTGTCGGCGCCGCGCACGATCTCGGCCAGGCGGGCCAGTGCCGGATCGTCGAGCCCATGGCGCGCGACGATGGCGTCGAAGCTGCAGCGGTCGCCGTGATGGCCCAGTTCGACGCCGGGGACGTCATAGGGCTCGGCGCCGGTCTCGGCCGCGACCGCCATGACCCTGTCGGCCGGGACGTAGAGGAAGCGGGCGTCCGGATCGATGAAGCGCCGGATTAGCCACGGGCAGGCGATGCGATCGACCTTGGGGCGTTCGCGCGTGACCCAGACGGTCGGCGGCGCGGTCGGTTTCGGCCGCGTCGGCAGCCCTTGCGCGATCCATCCCTCGAAGCCGCCGTCGAGAAAGCGAGCGACGAAGCCGCGGCGGGCCAGCGTCGCCGCGACATGCTGGCTCACCTCATGGCCTTGGACGCAATAGAGGGCGATGGGCCGGCCGATTTCGAGATCCGCCGCCCATTCCTCGACCAGGTCCGGGTCGCGCCGGATGGCGCTCATGAGCAGCCGCTCGGACGCCTCGAACACGGCATCGCGCCGGACATCGATGATGAGTGGCGGTGGAAAGTCGCTGAGCGACCGATTCAGTTCGTCTGGGGAAATCGACACGTCCATAGCTCCTCCCACGCCAGCGACGGCGGGTTGAAGCAGAGCTTGGACGGACATCGTCTAACGGGGAGCCTGCATCCCCGAGACAGGGAATCTACAAGACCGCGTCGGCCTCTGGCAAGGCTCTCGGCGGCCTTCTTACATGACCGGCCAGATCCAGAAGGCGAGGCCGACCAGGGCGATGAACGCACCGCTCAGCACCTCGCCGTAGCGTTCGACGGCGCCCAGGCGGACCCGCTGGAGGCCCGCGGTCGAATAGACGCAGAGCAGGACATAGGTGGCGATCGTGCTGAGCGCGAAGACGATCGCCATGACGATGATCAGGCCGACGCCGTATTTGCCGGCGGCGAAGAAGGCCGGGATGCCTTCGACCATCGGCGAGGATCCCAGGATCAGCAGCAGCGCGGTCCGGGCCGACGTCTTGTGCCGATGCTCGTGCAGGGGCGGGTTGGCCTCGGCATCGGCCGGCACGGCGTGGGCGGTCGCCGGTGTGTGGTCGTGCCAATGCAGGTGCGGCATGCCGGAGCCGTGCCGATGGACATGGGCATGCCGGACCAGTTCCGCCGTTTCGCCGCGGAGCGGGGCATAGAGCCGATCGTCTGCCGGCGACGGCCCATGGTCGTGATGGTGGTGATCGTGATGGTCGTGGCCATGCTCGGCGTGATCATGCGCGTGGCCGTGGCTGTGACCATGGCTGTGGCTATGCCCGTGCCCGCCGCCCCGCATCTCGCGGAGCGACGCGAGCGAAATCCAGCCGCCGAACGCGATCAGCGCGATGCTGGCGACGGTGTCGACGGCATGGCCGAACCGGGTCGCGACGGCGACGCCGGCGAACCAGACGACCAACGCGATCACCAGGGTCGAGACGACGTGGCCGATGCCCGCCTGGAACGAGGCGCGCGCCGTCTCGGTCCTCGACCAGCCGCGTTGGCGGGCGATCAGCGTGATCGGCACCCAATGGTCCGGGACGATCGTGTGCAGCACGCCGACGGCGGCGACGGCGCCGATCAGCAGAAACTCCGGGCTCATGCCATCTTCTCCGGCTCTATAGTCAATTGCAGTTCGCCCGCGCCGGCGGTCACAGGTATTTGGTGATTGCCTTGAAGGCGTCGATCGGGCCCCGGGTCTCGCGGTCGAGCGCGCCGACCGTCGCCTCCAGGCAATGGTCGAGATGGTCAAGGATCAGCGTCTTCTTCGCCTCGCGCACGGCGCTCTCGACCGCGTGGAGCTGCTGCGCGATCTCGATGCAGTCTCGGCCGCTCTCGATCATCTCGACGACGCTGCGCAAGTGGCCTTCAGCCCGCTTCAGTCGCGGGATGATGGCGGGGTGGGTTGCATGGGACATGGGCGGACTCCTATCCCCCTGGTAGGGATATGGCAAGGGCTTTCCGGGCAGGGCAGGCGCGGCAGAAGGCGTGAAACTGGGCCCCCAGCCACCATCACTTATCAAAAGTTGCGAACCGTCCCGCGGGGTTCGCTATTCTCAGGCGGTCGGCGCCGCGCTAGCATGTTGGTGGGTCTGGCCGGGTCGGCCGTTATGGCCGGCCGCCTTGCAGGGGCGGCGACCGGCAGTATGGAGAGTGCCGCAACTTTGGGTGATGCCGGGGCGATGACCAGTGCCGACCAGCTCATGTTCCTGTCGACCGCGACGCCGTCCCGGACGGAACGGTGGATCGCCCTCAGCCTCGTCCTGGTGTCGGTCGTCGTCTTCGCCGCCTGCGTGCCGTTCGCGAAGCTGCCGCTCGGGGCTCTGCCGGCCTTCATTCCGATCTATGAGGCGGCCCTCGTCATCAACGATCTGCTGACCGCGGCGCTGCTCTACGGGCAGTTCCGCATGCTGCGTGCGCCGGCGCTGCTGGTGCTGGCCACGGGATATCTGTTCACGGCGCTGACCGCGGCCGCGCATATGGCGAGCTTCCCGGGCCTGTTCGCGCCGGCCGGGCTGCTCGGCGCCGGCATGCAGACGACCGCATGGCTCTATCTGTTCTGGCACGGCGGCTTCCTGCTGGCGGTGATCGCCTATGCCCTGCTGGCGCGAGCCGGCCTGCGGGTCCGGCGCCCAGGGGCCGCGATTCCGGGCGCGATCCTGCTCGGCGCCGCGGTCGTGGCGGGCCTGGTCCTGCTGGCGACCGCCGGCGAAGGGCTGCTGCCGGTGGTGCTCGCCAACGGCCAATACACGACGAGCATGGTCTGGGCCTATTCGATCGAGTGGCTGCTGGGCTTCGCGGCATTGGCGACCCTGCTGTCCCAGCGCCGGAGGGCCCGATCCGTCCTCGACCTCTGGCTGGCGGTCGCCGTCGTCGCCTGGATCTTCGACGTGGCGCTGTCGCTGGTGTTCAACCAGGCCCGCTGGGACCTCGGCTTCTATGCGGGGCGCATCTACGGCCTGCTCGCGTCGAGCTTCATCCTGGTGGTCCTGCTGCTGCAGACCCTGGCGCTCTACGGGCGGCTTGCCGCGGCGCATGCCACCCTGGGCGAGCAGACGGCCGCGCTCGAAGAGGCGCGGCGCCTCGCCGATGCCGCGAACCGGGCCAAGTCGGAATTCCTGGCGAACATGAGCCACGAGATCCGCACGCCGATGAATGGTGTGATCGGCATGAACACGCTCCTGCTGCGCACCGGCCTCGATGCCGAGCAGCGCCGCTTCGCCGAGGCGGTCCGGCGCTCCGCCGAGGTCCTGCTCGAGCTGATCAACGACATTCTCGACCTCTCCAAGCTCGAGGCCCGGCGGCTCGAGCTGGAAGCGATCGATTTCGACCTGACCGAGGTAATCGAGGGCCCGGTCGAGCTCATGGCGGCGCGCGCCCGGGAGAAGGGGCTGGAACTGTCCTGCTTCATCGATGCCGGCGCGCGGCGGGCCGTGCGCGGCGATCCGACCCGGCTGCGCCAGATCGTGCTCAATCTGCTGTCGAATGCGATCAAGTTTACGGCGCGCGGCGCGGTCTCGGTCACGGCCGCGGGCGAGCGGATCGGGTCCGGCCGCACGCGCATTACCATTGCCGTCGCCGACACGGGCATCGGCGTCAGCCCGGCGCTGGTCGGCCGGCTGTTCAACAAGTTCGAGCAGGGCGACAATTCCGTGAACCGCCGCTATGGCGGGACCGGCCTGGGCTTGAGCATCTGCAAGCAGCTGCTCGACCTGATGGGCGGCACGATCGCGGTCGAGGAGCGGCAGGGCGGCGGCGCCGTGTTCCGGGTCGTGCTGACCCTGCCCGACGGCGAGCGCGTCCCGAACCGGATCGCGGCCGATCCGGCGATCCTGGCCGGGCTCAGGGTGCTGGTGGTCGACGACACCGAGATGAACCGGATCGTGTTTCACCGCCAGCTCACCGACGAGGGCATCGAGGTCGACGAGGCCGCGGACGCGGCCGGCGCGCTGGCGGCGCTCCGCGCTGCGGAGGAGGAGGGGCGGCCCTACGATGTCGTGCTGCTCGACCATGACATGCCGGGCATGACCGGCGACCATCTGGGCGAGACCATTCGCCTGCATGTCGAGTGGCGCCAGCCGAAGCAGATCCTGATCTCGTCGGTCGATCACCCGCTGCGTTCGGAGCGGGCGCGCAGCCCGTTCGACGCCGCCCTGATCAAGCCGGTGCGCCATCAGGCGCTGGTCGATTGCCTGGCCCGGGTCGTGGGCGCCGGGCTGCCGCCGGCGGCGCCGGCCGAGCTCCCGGCACCGCTGGCCGCGACCGGCGAGGGCCGCGTGCTTCTGGTCGAGGACAACGAGGTCAACCAGATCCTGGCCGCCGAGGTTCTGCGTGACGCCGGCTATATGGTCGAGGTCGCCGGCGACGGGCTCCAGGCGCTCGACGCGGTCGCGCGTGCGCGCTGGGACCTGATCTTGATGGACGTCCAGATGCCGAACCTCGACGGCTTCGAGGCGACGCGGCGATTGCGGGCCCAGGGCCTCGCCCTGCCGATCATCGCCATGACTGCGAACGCCATGGCCGGCGACCGCGAGCGCTGCCTCGAGGCGGGCATGGACGACTATCTCTCGAAGCCGCTCGATCTCGACGAGTTGGCGGCGCGGGTCGGCCGCTGGCTCGCCGGCGTGACCGCCTGAGGCTTCCCTCTCCATCTTTTCGATCGGACGGCCGCCGCAAGGCGGCTGTCGCCGCAGCGTCATAAATACACCGCACGGTTGTTACGCAACCTAAGCCTGTTTGACTTTCCGCGCCGCTATACAGGGGAAAATCCATGAGGCGTTAACCATAGAGCGGGGCTCGATTGCCATGACGAACAGTGATCGCCGCACCTTCCTTCGGGTCCTGGGCGGTACCGCCCTGGCCGCTGCCCTGCCGGACAGCATCGCGCGGGCGATGGCCATCCCGGCGCATCACCGCACCGGCACGATCGAGGATGTCGAGCATATCGTCGTGCTGATGCAGGAAAACCGGTCCTTCGATCATTATTTCGGCAAGCTCCGGGGCGTGCGCGGCTTCGACGATCCGCGCGCCGCGCGCCTGCCGTCCGGCCAGTCGGTCTGGCATCAGCCGAACGGCACCGGCACGGTGCTGCCGTTCCATCCGACGGCGCCGGACCTGGGGCTGCAATTCATCGAGGACCTGGCTCACGACTGGACCACGACCCATGCGGCCTGGAACCAGGGCGATTACGACCAGTGGGTCCCGGCCAAGGGCACCACGACCATGGCCTATCTCGACCGGCAGGACATCCCGTTCCATTATGCGCTCGCCGACGCCTTCACCATCTGCGACGCCTATCATTGCTCGCTTCTGGGGCCGACCGATCCCAACCGCTATTACATGTGGACCGGCTGGGTCGGCAACGACGGCTCGGGCGGCGGGCCGGTCATCGACAATGCCGAGGCCGGCTACGGCTGGTCGACCTTCCCCGAGGTGCTGGAAGCGGCCGGCGTGTCGTGGAAGATCTATCAGGACGTCGGCACCGGGCTGACCGCGGCCGGCTTCTGGGGCTGGACCAGCGACGCCTACATCGGCAATTACGGCGACAATTCGCTGCTCTATTTCCATCAGTACCAGAATGCTGAGCCCGGCAGCGCGCTCTACGAGAAGGCCAAGACCGGCACGAACATCTCGGTCGGCGGCACGCTGTTCGACGTGTTCCGCGAGGACGTGCGCAACGGCACCCTGCCGCAGGTGTCCTGGATCGTGGCGCCCGAGGCCTATACCGAGCATCCGAACTGGCCGGCCAACTACGGCGCCTGGTACGTGTCGCAGGTGCTGGACACGCTGACGCCCAACCCCGAGCTCTGGAGCAAGACCGCACTCTTCATCACCTATGACGAGAACGACGGCTTCTTCGACCATGTCGTGCCGCCGACCGTGCCGCCGGCGCCCGGGTTGGGCCTGTCGACGGTCGCGACCACGAACGAGATCTTCCCGGGCAACGCGACCTATCCCGCCGGCCCCTACGGCCTCGGCGTGCGGGTGCCGATGCTCGTGGTCTCGCCCTGGAGCAAGGGCGGCTGGGTCTGCTCGCAAGTATTCGACCATACCTCGATCATCCAGTTTATCGAGCGCCGGTTCGGCCCGGGGCGCGGCGGCCTTCCGGAGAGCAACATCTCCGCCTGGCGCCGTACCGTGTGCGGCGATCTGACCGCCGCCTTCAATTTCGCGAACCCGAACGCCGCCCCGGCACCCTTGCCGGGTACCGCCGCCTATGCTCCGCCGGACAACCAGCGGCATCCGGACTACAAGCCCGTGCCGCCCGCCGACCAGGACCTGCCGGTGCAGGAGCCGGGCCAGCGCCTGGCGCGCGCCGTGCCCTACGAGCTCGACGCCCATGGCCAGGCCGACCTCGCGAACGGTCTGTTCCATATCCGCTTCACCAATTCGGGCGCGGCCGGCGCCTGTTTCCAGGTGCGCGACGGCATCGCCGCTACTGCACCGCGCAGCTACACGGTGGAGGCGGGCAAGACCCTGGCGGACAGTTGGGCCGTCGCGGCCAATCCGAACGGCGACTACGATCTTTCGGTCCATGGCCCGAACGGCTTCTTCCGCCGCTTCAAGGGCCGCGTCTCGGGGCCGGCGCCGAGCGATATCGAGGTCGGCGTCAGCTATGACGCGATCGGCGGCGGGCTGGGCCTGGTCGTCGCCAACCGCGGCCGCGTCCCGCGCCTCGCCATCGTTACGGATGCCTATACGCGCCGGGATTTCGTCCAGGTGCTGGCGCCGGGCGAGAGCGTCGGCAAGTACTGGCCGCTGCACGGCTCCTTCGGCTGGTATGATCTCATGGTCAAGGTCGACGGCGATGCCGCGTTCCATTGCCATCTGGCCGGCCATGTCGAAACCGGGCGGGACAGCGCCAGCGATCCGGCCATCGGCGCCGAACGACACCACCGAGGCGCCTGAACGCCGCCGAGCGATCCCGTGGGATGGCGCATCGGCGCCATCCCATCCGACCCTGTTTCAGCCCGACCCGCCCGCAGCTCTGATCCCGATCTCTCGCTGACCATTGAGTGCCGCAGGACAAGGCGCTAGCCTTGGCGGCAAGAGTGGATGGGGAGGGCAACGGCGATGCAGTTCCTGGTGATCGCGCGCGATGGCGCGGACGAGGGGGCGCAGGGTCGTCGCATGGCGGCGCGTCCGGCCCATTTCGAACGGCTGCCCGCGATGCTCGAAGCCGGCGAGGTGCTGATGGGCGGCGCCATGCTCGATGATGCGGGCCGCATGATCGGCTCGTCCCTGCTCGTCGATTTTCCCGACCGCGCGGCGCTTGACCGCTGGCTCGAGCGCGAGCCCTATGTCACCGGCGATGTCTGGCTGGATATCGAGGTGGTCCCGTTCCGCCTCGCCGTCAGCGGCGCCATCGACAAGGCGGCCGCCGGCCGTTAACGGTCGTCGTTGACAGGTCGTCCCGGGGCTTCTAAGCACGTTTCGTCCAGGTCCTGAATTGTTGGACCTGCGAACCGAATTTCCGCTTCCTGACTAGCGAGGCAAGTTTCGTGAACAAGGTCTTCAAAGACGCCAAGTCCGCGCTCGAGGGCGTGCTCAAGGACGGCATCATGATCATGTCGGGCGGCTTCGGGCTGTGCGGCGTGCCCAACACTCTGATCCGCGAGATCCGGGCTTCCGGGGTCAAGGATCTGACCGTCGTCTCGAACAATGCCGGTGTCGATGGCGACGGGCTCGGCCTGTTGCTCGAGACGCGGCAGATCAAGAAGATGATCAGCTCCTACGTCGGCGAGAACAAGCTGTTCGCCCAGCAATATCTGGCGGGCGAGCTCGAGCTCGAGTTCAATCCGCAGGGCACCATGTCCGAGCGCATCCGCGCCGGCGGCGCCGGCATCCCGGCCTTCTTCACCAAGACCGGCGTCGGCACGCTGGTCGCCGAGGGCAAGGAGGAGCGCACCTTCAACGGCGAGCGCTTCATCATGGAGACGGGCCTGGTCGCCGATCTGTCGATCGTCCATGCCTGGAAGGCCGACACCGAGGGCAACCTGGTGTTCCGCAAGACCGCGCGCAACTTCAACCCGATGATGGCGACGGCGGGCAAGATCACGGTCGTGCAGTGCGAGCATCTGGTGCAGGCCGGCGAGATCGATCCGGATCAGATCCACACGCCCGGCATCTATGTGCACCGCATCGTGCAGCTGCCGGCCGACTATGAGAAGCGCATCGAGAAGGTCACCACCCGTCCGCGCGTGGCGGCCTGATCCCGAGAGGAGCGATACGAATGCCCTGGACCCGCGAAGAAATGGCGCAGCGCGCCGCGGCCGAACTCGAGGACGGCTTCTACGTCAATCTCGGCATCGGCATCCCGACCCTGGTGTCGAACTACATTCCCGAAGGCATGACCGTTCAGCTGCAGAGCGAGAACGGCATGCTCGGCATGGGCCCGTTCCCCTATGAGGGCGAGGCGGACCCGGACCTGATCAACACCGGCAAGCAGACGGTGACCGAGCTGCCGACCTCGAGCTATTTCTCGAGCGCCGACAGCTTCGCCATGATCCGCGGCGGCCATATCGACCTGTCGGTGCTGGGCGCCATGCAGGTCGCCGAGAACGGCGATCTCGCGAACTGGATGATCCCGGGCAAGATGGTCAAGGGCATGGGCGGCGCCATGGACCTGGTCGCCGGCGTGAAGCGTGTCGTGGTCGTGATGGAGCACACGGCCAAGGACGGCGAGAAGAAGCTGCTGCATCGCTGCGACCTGCCGCTGACCGGTGCCAACGTCGTCGACATGGTCATCACCGAGCTCGGCGTGTTCGAGATCAAAGAGAGCGGCATGACGCTGCTAGAGGTCGCTCCCGGCGTGACGCTCGACGAGATCGCCCAGAAGACCGGCGCTACCTACAAGGTCGCGCCGACGCTCAAGGCCGCCTGAGCGGCCATCACGGCGAGAAAAGACGGCCGGGGGCGAACCCCGGCCGTTTTCGTTTCCGCACCTCAGCTGGTCAATTGCTCGATCTGGCCGTCCAGGTCCATCAGATAGCCGTCGACCGTCATCTTCGGGTGCCGGCGATGCGCCTCTTGCTTGAAGGCGACCAGCACCCGGCGATGGGTCGCGGTCTCCTTCTCGCGCGTGGCGATGCTGTCCGCCCCGTAGGCGATCCGCGCGGCGCCGCAGTCGCGATGGTCGATCGCGATCACCCGGGTGACCTTGTGCAGGTCGATCGAGGCCTTGAGATTGTCCCAGAAGGTCTCGTGCCAGGTCTTGAAGGCCGGGGCCTCGACCCCGACGGCGGCGCCCGCGAAGACGAACTGGCTGTAGCGGCCGGCCATGCCGTCCTTGGCCATGTAGGCATTCACCGGATCGATGATGCGCGGGTCGATGCAGGACAGCACCATCGCGTCGTAGCTGGGCTTGTCCTGGGCCCAGGCGGCATAGGGGGCGAGGATGGTTCCGGCCGCACCGAGCCCGGCCAGCCTGAGGAAGGCTCGTCGGCCGGTGAGAAGCTCGGTGCAGGAGTTGCAGGTGCAGGAGTAGTACGGCGCCATGGCGTGTCCTCCCGGATGTCTTCGATCGAAGCGGCGACAGGATAACCCCGTACCTCGTCGATTCCGAATGCCAATTGCGGGAGGTCAGCGGGCAGAAGCTATGACGGCAGGGCAGCGATATTGGTCTTGCGCCGTGTAAACGGCAGATATTGCAGGCAGACCAAAGTCATGATGCCGAGAAATAGCAAGTAGATAGAGACGCCAAGCATCTCCTGGTACTCATCGCCGAACCACTGCGGACTAAAGATGCTGACGGCAAAGAACGCAATGACGAACGCCAACACCTCATAAACCGCCCATGCGATCATGTTGAGCATGACCGCCTTCCACACCAACCGTGTTCCCTCGACGGCGGCCAAGCGGAAGGTGCCCTTGACGGCGAAGAAGGCGGCCACGAGAGCCAGCAGGCCGGGTTTCTGGGCCAGACCCTGCCCCATGCCGACGCTCAGGCCGAAGAGAACCAGCGTCAGCAGCGACATTAGAAGAATTGCCAATGCCAGGAAGCGGCTGTGATAGGTGCGCAGAGCAACGGCGCTGCCGAGCGCCACGATGCCGTCGATTAGGCCGACGGGGCTGCCGCCGCCGTACCACTGGAAAGCGGCAACTGTAATCGCGATTGCCGCCAGGACGAAGAGGACGACCGAGGCGCGGCCGATGTCGGTCAGCGCTCCGGCCCGTGCCTCGGCCTCCAGATTCTGAGCGACGGCTGCGGCTCTGCCCCGGAAAGGATTGGTGGTATCGGTCAAAGTTCAGAACTCCCTGCCTGCGCTACCTGACCGCTACTTCGGTGATCAGTTTCAGCTATGGGTAGGCTAGGGGAGCATTTTCACCTTGTCCATCCGTCCGGGGCAGAAGCGTGGCTCAAGCCGCCGCGGCGAGCGAGTCCGGGTCGGGGACGAAGGCTTCGCTGAAGCGCCGCTCGGCCGGCACGCCCAGCCGGTCGAGAATGGCCCCGGCGGCATTCATGAAGCCGAGGGGGCCGCACAGGTAGAAGTCGCGGTCGCCGGCCGGCAGGCGGGCGGCGAGCGCCGCTTCGGTGAGGCGGCCGGCCTCGTCGTGATGGACGCCCGGGACGTCGTCGGCCGCGACCGCCTCGTAGAACACGGCGACATCGATGCCGGGGCGGCTGGCGGCCAGGCGCCGGACATGGGCGCCGAACGGGTGGTGCGCCCGGGCGGGTGCGGCATGTAGGAACAGGACGGAGCGGGTGCCGCCGGCCAGATGCTCGAGCATGCTGACCATCGGCGTGATGCCCGACCCGGCGCTCAGCAGCACGACCGGGCGGTCGGTGGCCTCGTCGAGCACGAAATCGCCGAGCGGGGCGTGGATGGCGAGCGCGTCGCCCTCGCGGATGCCGTCATGCAGATAGTTCGAGACCAGCCCGTCGGGCGTGCCGGCGGCGAGGCCGCGTTCGCGGCGCACGGTAATGCGGAGGAAGCGGCCGCCGGGCGCGGTCGACAGGCTGTATTGCCGGATCTGGTCCGCCGCCTGGCCGGGCACGCGCAGCTTCACCGCGACATACTGGCCGGGGCGGAAGCCCGGCAGCGGCGTGCCGTCGGCGGGCGACAGGTAGAGCGAGACCATGCTGGCGCTCTCGGCTTCCTTGCGCACGACGACGCAGGTCTTGTAGCCCGCCCAGCCGGCGGCCTTGCCGGCGGCGTAGAGCTGGGCCTCGCGGCCGATCATGATCTCGGCCAGCATGCCATAGGCCGCCGCCCAGGCGTCGATCACCGCGTCCGTCGCCGCGTCGCCCAGCACCGCGCGGATCGCCCCCAGCAGATGCTGGCCGACGATCGGGTAGTGCTCGGGCTGGACCTCCAGGCTGCCGTGCTTGTGCGCGATGCGCTCGACCATGCCGCCCAGCCGGTCGAGCTGATCGATATTGGCCGCATAGGCGAGGATCGAGGCCGCGAGGCTCCGCGCCTGGCCGCCCGGCCGCTGGTTGGCCGGGTTGAACACGTTCCACAGCGCCGGATGGGCGGCGAACAGATCGCGGTAGAAATGCTCGGTGATCTGCTCGCCATGAAGGCGGAGCACGGGCACGGTCGCGCGGATGATCTCGCGTTGGCTTTCGGTCAGCATGAGGTGTGGCTCTCAAAAGATCTAAACGAGAGAGATCTTATGAGGCGGCTATAAGATTCAAAGAAAATATATCTTATGGCTGCGATGCGCCCGGAGCGAGGCTGGCCTTCTGCCGGCCTGGCTTACTGGCCCGGCGGCTTTGGCTGCCCGATGCTGAAGGTGACGACACCCGGCTCGCTCGGCGGCGGCGGCGGATCATGGGCGACCACCGGCGGGTCCGGCGGCGGCCGCAGGCTCGACACCAGGTCGACGAACTTGATGCCGTAGGCATAGAGCACGATCACGTAGAGCGCGCCGATCGCGGCAAAGCCCAGCGCCGTCAGGCGGAGATACCAGGGTATCCAGTGGCGGGGCGGGGGCGCGATCATGAACTCACTTCCAGGCCGGGAAAGGGCGAGAGCCATCGCATATTCATCCGGCCCCGACCAGTGTCATCCGGGCGGCGGTGGGTTGATCCCGCGCCCGGTTCGGCTAAGGTCGGGGCTCCCGCACGCCGCCCAAGGAACCCGTTTATGCCCGTCACCGTCCGCCCGCGCATCCAGAACCTGCAAGCCTCGCTGATCGCGGAGGTCGCAATCCTCGGCATGGGCGATCCGGAGGTGCTGCCGCTCTGGTTCGGCGAGGGCGACCTGCCGACGCCACGCTTCATCACCGAGGCGGCGGCGCGCGCGCTTGAGGCCGGCGAGACCTTCTATACGTTCGAGCGCGGCGTTCCGGCACTGCGCCAGGCGCTCGCCGAGTATGAGACCCGCCTGCACGCCAAGCCGGTGGCGGCGAGCCGCGTCGTGGTCACCACGGCCGGCATGCAGGCGATCATGCTGACGGTCCAGGCGCTGGTCGACCCGGGCGACAATGTGCTGGTGGTCTCGCCGGTCTGGCCGAACATCCGTGCGGCGATCGAGATCATGGGCGGCGAGCCGCGCGAAGTGGCGCTGGGCCGGCGCGCGGATGGCGGCTTCAGCCTCGATCTCGACGCCCTCGACCGCGCGCGCGACGGGCGGACCAAGGCGATCTTCGTCAATTCGCCGTCGAACCCGACCGGCTGGGTCATGAGCCGGGCCGAGGGCGAGGCGCTGCTCGCCTTCACCCGCCGGCACGGGCTCTACCTGATCGCCGACGAGGTCTATGCCCGGGTGATCTATGACGGGTCGGTGGCGCCCTCGCTGCTCGACTTGGCCGAGCCCGAGGACCGGGTCGTGGTCGTGAACAGTTTCTCCAAGGCCTGGGCGATGACCGGCTGGCGCCTCGGCTGGCTGGTGGCGCCGGCCGAGATCGTCGAGGTCATGGGCAAGCTCGTCCAGTACAATGTCTCGGGTGCGCCGACCTTCATCCAGCATGCCGCCGTCACCGCCGTGCGCGAGGGCGAGGATTTCGCGCGCTCGATGACCGAGCGCTACCGCGCCGGCCGGGCCCTGGTGCTGGATGCGCTCCGCGGTCTCAACCGGGTCCAGGTCGCCCCGCCCGACGGCGCCTTCTATGCCTTCATCAAGGTCGACGGCATGACCGACTCGGTCGCCTTCGCCAAGGAGATCCTGGCCCGGACCAAGGTCGGCCTGGCGCCGGGCCGGGCCTTCGGCCTGGGCGGCGAGGGCCATCTGCGCCTCTGCTTCGCCGCGTCCAAGGACCGGCTGCAGCCGGCACTGGAGCGGCTGGTGCCGTTCCTGCGGTAGGAGCGCGGCTCGCCCCTCACCCTCCCGCTGACGCGGATCCTCCCTCTCCCGCCGTGCGGGAGAGGGCCGGGGTGAGGGCTCTATCGCCGCCGCAGCGCGGCCGGATTGACCAGGTTGACCGGGTCCGGCGCCTCGCCCGACAGCACCCGGATGATGTTCTCGGCGGCCATGACGCCCATCGCCTCCTCGGCGCTCTCGGTATGGGCGCCGATATGGGGCGTCACGATCAGGTTTGGCGCCTTGAACAGCGGGTTGTCCGGCGCCGGCGGCTCCTGGGCGAAGGTCTCGAGTGCCGCCCCGGCGAGGGTGCCGTCGGTGAGCGCCGCCGTCACCGCCGCCTCGTCGACCAAGCCGCCGCGCGCGGTGTTGATCAGAAGCGCGCCCGGCTTCATCCGGGCGAGGCTCGCGGCGTTGATCATGGCGCGCGTCTCGGGAACGAGCGGGCAATGCAGGCTGAGGATGTCGGAGGTCGCGTAGAGCGCGTCGAGCGAAGCGACCGGCCGCGCCAGCGCCGGGTCGATCGCCTCGATGCGGCGCGAATAGGCCTGGACCGTGAGCCCCAGTGGCGCCGCCAGCCGTGCCACATGGCGGGCGATCGCGCCGAAGCCGATGAGGCCGAGCGTCCGGCCGCGCAGCTCCCGGCCGGAATAGTGCCACTTGTCCCAAAGGCCGGCCTTGAGCCGCCCGTCGAGCCGGACGATGTCGCGGCCGAGGGCGAAGATGAGCGCGATCGTGTGTTCGGCGACCGAATAGGCATTGGCTCCGGCCGCGATCAGCACCGGTACTTGGGCCTCGGTCGCCGCCGCGACGTCGACCGAATCATAGCCGGCGCCATGCTTGGCGACGACGCGCAGGTCGGGGGCGGCCTGGAACAGGCGCCGGCCGATCGGCGGGTTGTTGCGCATCAGGATGGCGCCGAGCCGGGACCGCCCGGCGGCTGCGACCAGCATGTCCTCGGTCAGGGCATCGTCGAGGAATTCCAGTGTCGCGCCGAATGCTTGCAGCCGCGTGATCGCCGGCTCGGCAAGCCGTGAGGCGGTGACGACGACCCGATAGCCCATGTGCGACCCTCCCTGTTCCGGCCGGCATTGGAGCGTCCGCGCCGGGCCGCGACAATCGCCGAGGCTGCAGGCCAGCCTTGCCAGAGTCGGCCGGGGAGCGTGGCGGAGAAAGGCTGAAAAAGGAGAACTAGGCGCATAGAGATCCTAAGCCGAGTGCGCGCTGCTACTTCGCCGTCGTCTCCGATATGTGAACGACGGTCCCTTTGCTCTCGATGTGCTCGCGAATGTATTTTTTGACTGCATTCCAACAAGGACGCTTAACGCGCCCTACAGTCTGGATAAATGACGGATGTCCAGTATCATGAAGGCGCAATTGTAGAAGCCCAAATTCCGACTCGCGATGGTCGTATCGCATTTCGATGTCTTCAAGTTCGGCCCAATCTTGGCCATAAAATTGCGGGAGCATCCGCACCGCAATCCCTCCAGGCGCGAATTGGATGTTATATCTCAAATAGGGATGCCGCTCGATTTTGGAGTCGTCCTCCACCCAAATTGCCGCGTAGTCCGAGTCGTTGTCGATTTCGCATGACACCTGAATGTAGTCGGCGTGGGTTGCCGTGGTCATGGCAATGAAGCCGATACCGACGACCATCGTCGTGGTGACGGTAAGGCGAACCCCTCTCATCTACGGCTTCCTCTTTATTGCCATTTGTAGCTCGGTCGGCATGCGATAAGAATCGTATAGCTTATGGGCGAGGTTGTTCAAGGTATGCGTCTTAAAGCTGTGTCCGCTCTCGAGCGATCGACGCGGTGCTCGGCCATGCCTAGCCGGGCGCATGCCCTCAACCGAGGGCCGGTTGCGTCTCCTGGTAGCTGGGCAGGGCTTGGATCTTCGCCCACCAATCCGCAAAGCCGTCGACATCGAAGACAGCGTCCTGGTCCGGCGTGAGCGCGACATAGAAGGCGATCGGTGCCAGATAGAGGTCGGCAAGGCTCAGCTCGCCCGCGATGAAAGGCGATGAGCCCTTGGTCCGCATGGCGAGTTCGATTGTCTTGCGGCCCTTCTCGATGCCGTCCTTGCGCATCGCCTCGTTTTTGCCGCCGACGAAATCGGGGAAGAGATGGAAGGCCGCGACGCCGCCGACCAGCGCGCCGTAGCCGTAAGAGTCGATGATGCCGATGATCATGTCCATCCGGGCGCGATCCTTGGGGGACGCCGGAACCAGCGACTTGCCGGGCAGGACATCGTTGAGGTAGCGGGCGATCGCGCAGGTCTCGAGGATGCGCATCCCGTCATGATCGAGGACCGGAACCTTGCCGAAGGGGTGACGCTTGAGATGCTCGGGCTCTTTCGGCTCGCCTTTCAGGACGTTGAGCGGCATCTGCTTGAACTGGGTAAAGCCCTTCTCGGCAAGCAGCATCTTGATCGTGCGCACGTAGGTGGAGCCGTCAAAGCCCCAGAGGATCATGTCGGACATGGATAGGTTCCCCATCTATCGAGGATTCCCCGGATAGATTGCTGATTGGACGTCGATCGGCAGCATGATCGTGCATTTCGATGACCGGATGAAGTGCGGGGGCGAGTGATCTTCCGCGAGCCCGGAACAAACGGGCCCGTGGTCGTCTCCAGTTTCAGTACGGCAAGGATTGAAACCGCCGCGGCGGCCGGCAATAGATGGGTGGATCGCACGTCCGAAGGCGGGAAGGGGGTGGCTCGGCCAGCGCAGCACCCTCGCCGGTACCGGGCGCGCCGTGCCGCCGCGAAACGAGCCCTGCCATGACAGTCGCCTCCCTAGCCTCGGACCACCACGCCCCCGACAGCCGCTATGCCTACGGGCGCCTCGGCCTGTCGCTGCTGATCGCGACCCTGATGAGCGCCGGCATGTGGGCCGTGATCGTCGTCCTGCCCGAGGTGCAGGCGGAGTTCGGCGTCGACCGCGCGGCGGCATCGACGCCCTACACCGTGACGATGCTCGGGCTTGCCTTCGGCACGATCGCGCTCGGTCGCCTGGCGGACCGCGCCGGCATCCTGGCGCCGCTGCTGGTCGCGAGCGGCTGCCTCGGCCTCGGCTTCCTCGTTGCCGGCCTGGCGCCGAGCCTCGCCGTGTTTTCGGCAGCGCATCTGCTGGTCGGCATCGGCACGGGGGCCGGCTTCGGGCCGATGATGGCGGACATCTCGCACTGGTTCGTTCGGCGGCGCGGGCTGGCGGTCGTCGTCGTCGCGTCCGGCAGCTACCTGGCCGGCGCGCTCTGGCCGCTCGTCATCGACGCCGCCATGCCGCACTTCGGCTGGCGCGGCACCTACATGGCCGTCGGCGTGCTTATCGCCATCGTCCTGGTTCCGTTGTCGTTCGTGCTGCGCCGCCGCCCCTCGACCCGGATGATGGCCGAGGCCGAGGCGGCAACCCGGACGTCCGGCGTCGAGCTCGGCATTTCCCGACGCCTGCTCGTATCCCTGCTCGTGCTGGCCGGCTTCTCGTGCTGTGCGGCGATGTCGATGCCGCAGGTCCATATCGTCGCCTATTGCGGCGACCTCGGCTACGGCGCCACGCGCGGCGCCCAGATGCTGTCGCTCATGCTGTTCCTCGGCATCGTGTCGCGCATCGGATCCGGCTTCGTGGCCGACGCGATCGGCGGCAGTGCCACCCTGCTGATCGGCTCGCTCATGCAAGGGGCGGCCCTCGTGCTCTATCTCTATTTCAACGGCCTGACGTCGCTCTATGTCGTCTCCGGCATCTTCGGCCTATTCCAGGGCGGCATCGTGCCGATGTACGCCGTGATCATCCGCGAGCTGCTGCCGCCGCGCGAGGCCGGCACCAAGATCGGCCTCGTCGTCTCGGCGACGATCCTCGGCATGGCGTTCGGCGGCTATTTCTCCGGCCTCATCTTCGACGTGACCGGATCCTACCGCATGGCGTTCCTCAACGGCGTGCTGTGGAACGCCCTCAACCTCGCCGTCGTCGCCTGGCTCATCTGGCGCCGGCGCAGGCCATCGTCCCGCTTCGCGGCATCGGCCGCGGCGTAACGAGGGCTCCTTGCTTTACGCAAGCGGATATTCCGCCGCCGCCTCATAGAGCGACCCGGCCTTGGTCAGGTAGCTCTGCACCAGCTGGAACCGGTCGACCGGCATCTCGGGCAGCCGCAGCAGATTATGGCTCTCGAGGTAGCGGCCGAGGTCGACCGGCTTGCCGGCGCGGATGTTGGCCAGCGTCACATGCGGCGTGAAATGCCGGCCTTCGGGCGTGAGCCCGGCACGGCCGAGCGCCTGGCCGACCTTGTCGCGCAGCTCGACCAGGGCCGGCGCGCGCTCGACCCCGGCATAGAGCACGCGCGGCTTGTCCTCGCTGCCGAACAGGCCGACTCCGGCGATCGACAGGCCGAAGCGCCGCGCGCGGATGGTGGCGAGCTCGGCATCGATGTCGGCCGCGACACCCTCGTCGACCTCGCCGATGAAGCGCAGGGTCACATGGTAATTGCCCGGATCGACCCATTTCACGCCGGGCAGGCCACGGGCGATGGTCGAAAGCGCCAGTTTGATGTCGGGCGGCAGGTCGATGCCGACGAAGAGCCTGAGCATGGCGTCATGACACACTAAAGCCGGTGTGGGCTGGAAGGAAAAAAAGGCAGCCGTGCCCGACCTCTGCCGCCCTCACCCGCCTCGCTGGCGCTCGGCACCCTCTCCCGCAAGCGGTAGAGGTTTGTTTCTGTTCCCTCTACCGCTTGCGGGAGAGAGAAGGGGCCCGGCCCGCAAGGGTCGGGAAGGGTGAGGGCGCGGCCCTAGCCGAAGATCGCCAATGCCGGCCACTGCAGCTTGGCGTGGGCGCCGGTCCGGCCGATTTCGCGGAAGCCGAGGCGCTCGTAGAGCCGGCGGGCGCCGGGATTGTTCGGCGCCACATGCAGCTCGACCCCTTGGGCGCCGGCGGCACGGGCACGGGCCTGACTGTCGGCGATGAGCGCGCGGCCGAGGCCCTGGCCCTGCCATTCCGGCAGCAGGCCGATATCGACGATCAGATGATTGGGGCCGCTGCGGTCGAGGTAGAAGCGGCCGACGGGCGTGGCCGCCCGTTCCAGCACCAGGAAGTCCGCGCGCGGGAAGTGCGTGACGAAATGCTTGTGCTGCAGCGTGAACTGCTCGTCGAGGAAGCTTTCCTTGGCCCGCGGCGGCCAGGGCACGGTCGCCAATTCGGCGGCGCGGAAGCTGCCGAAGAGCCGGCGCAGGAAGGCCAGGTCGCGTCGGTCGGCCGGCCGGAACCGGATGCCCGCGGCAGCGAGGGCATCCGGCACGTCGGGCCGGTCGGGATTGCCCGGCGGAAAGCCGGCCAGCCCCGACGGCTTGGTCATCAGTTGAACGCCGGGAACACGCCCTGCAGCGAGATGCAGAAGTTGACCGCCAGGAAGGGCTGATGGTTGTCGTGCGGCTGGCCACCGTCGGCATTCGGCCCGATCATGTTGGCGGCGAACGTCGTGTTGGGCTGCGCGTTCGGCAGGACCGAGGACTGATGGCCGGGCACGTAGAGCCCATAGCCGGCCGCAGGCGTGGCCGCCTTGTTCGCGTTCGCCGTGGTCCGCTGCAGCGTTGCGGTATGGGTATGCTGCGGGATCTCGCTCAGGGTCAGCGTCACGCTGCCCTCGCCAAAGGTCTCGCCCATGGTCCGCGCGGTCAGGCCCAGGCCCTGGCCCTGGCTGCAGGGCGAGCGGTTCACGAGATTCGGCAGCTGGAAATTGCTCGTGCCATTGCCGCCGTATTGCGTGCCGATCAGCGAAAAGAGCGTAGCACTCTGGCTGATCTGCAGGGTGGCGCCATTGCACAGCGCCCAGCCATAGGGCGCGAAGTTGAAGCCGAAGATCTGGACTTCACCGAGGAAGGGTTCGGTCATTTGTCATGCTCTCCCGTGGGGCGCGGCTGCGCCGGGCTGGCGATCGGTCAGTTCCGCGAGGGGAAGACGCCGTTGTAGGCGATGCAGATCGAGAGGGTCAGCGTCGGCATCGTATTGTCGTGCGGCAGGGTGTTGCCGGCGTTCCCGACGCTGGCGGGCGCCAGGTTGACGGCCGTGGCACCGGTCAGGTCGCTGACATACATCGTCTCGGGGCTGGCGACCGTGGCCGGCACGACCGACGGGCTGGGGGTGGCCGTCGTGGCCGCAGCCGTGGTCGCGATCGCCGGATGATTGTGCGCCGGCATCTGGGCGGTCAGCAGGGTCACGCTTTCGGTGCCGCCGACCTGCCCGATCACGCGAGTCGAGAGGCCGAGGCCCGTGCCCTGGTGAACCGGCAACTGCCCGCGCATGTCCGGCACGGCGAAGGTCGTCTGGCCGTCGCCGCCATAGGTCGTGCCGATGAGCGCGAAGAGCACCTGGTATTCCGAGATCGACTTCAGGCTGCCGTCACAGGCGAACCAGCCGGTCGGGACGCGCGGAAAGCTGAAGACGCGGATTTCGCCGACATAGGGCGTGGACATGGAATTCCTCCGGATTTCTTCTGGATCGTGGGATGGAATCGGCCGCGCCGCTCAGTTGCGCGCAGGGTAGACGCCCGAAAGCGCAATATTGAAGTTGATGACCCGGAAGGGCTGCATGTTCGCGTGGGGGCCGTTGCCGCCCTGGGGTCCGATCGTCGACGCCGCAAGCTGCACCAGGCCGCTGGTCGACGGCGCATAGACCGACTCCTGCGTGGTGCTGCCGGCTTGGCCGAGAATGTCGGTGCCCGGGGTGACGAACTTTGCCGTGCCGGCGCTCGTCGTGGCGGCGAAGGCGTGCGAGTGCATGGGCAGGTTCGCCTGGATCAGCGTCACGTTTTCCGTGCCGCCGGGCTGGCCGATGGTGTAGGGGGCCGGCTGCCAGGCCGGATCGGCCGAATTGCCGGCGCCCGCCGGGACCCGACCCTGCAGGTTCGGCAACTGGAAGGTGGTCGTGCCGTTGCCGCCATAATTGACGCCGAGCAGGGAGAAGAGCGCCGCATTCTGGCTGATCGACAGGAGCTGACCGTTGCACAGCGCAAAACCGCGCTGCGCAAAGTTGAAGCCGGTCATCATGATCTGTCCAAGATACACTTCCGTCACGGCAATCTCCTCCGAGGACATAGGTTTGGGCGCCGACGGCGGCCGCTGTCGGCCGGCGCGGACGGTACCATAGCTTTCGTCACCGTAACCTGCGAGCGAATATTGTAACCGGTACGCATTATTCTGCGTGTTGACAATTTTAGGTTAATGTTGGAAGAGGTAGCCCGATAAGGAATCGGTGCCGTCGAGCGGTGGGGCTTGAGGGCTCAGCCGTTCCAGCGCGCCTCCGGTTTTCGCGCGTAAAGTGTTTTTGAAGATTTTCAAGCGATATTTTCCGTCTGGCGATCCTAAAAGAACTTCGGACTCGCTTAAGAATTTTGGGGATTGGAGAAGCACATGATCGGGGGCCTGCTGAGGTTCTTTCTGCGCCTTGTCGGCAAAGGCGACAGGCTGTCGGTCATTGCTGCAATCCCGCTCGCTATCCTTGTTCCCTTGGTCTGGTCCGACCCCGCTCAGGCGGCCACGACGAATATGACCTGCTCGGGAACCTCCGGTTCGGCGACCCTTTCGAACTTCACGATCGGAGTCGCCAATAATAAAAGCATCGATATTTCGAATTGCGACGGCGGCAATGTGCTATTTAGCACGCCGCTTGGCCTTTATCCGAATACAATTGGTTATGATACAATCGCTAATCCAATTGGCGATGTCGGGGGAACTGGACCTTCCGATCCCACTAGCTATCAATCGGTTACTGGCAGTAGCGGTGGCACTTACGGTCTGTATTGGGACAGCCAGTTCGATGTTTATTATGTTTATGTAAAGACTTCGCCGGCTTCGGGATCAACGGACACAATTACTCTTACCTACGCGTCCGTGAACAATGCTTGTTTGAATAGCGGGAATGTCGGTGTCGGTGGGGCGCCGTGCGATTCGAGCGGCAATCCCTTTACGGATGCGACCCTCACCATCAGCCTCACCGGACTGCCGCTGTCTGCGCCGACGGTGACTGGCATCAGCCCCAACCAGGGTAAGGTGGCGGGCGGCACGTCGGTGACGATCACGGGCACCAATTTCACCGGCGCCACGGCGGTATCGTTCGGCGGCACGGCGGCGACGGGCTTCACCGTCAACAGCGCGACCCAGATTACGGCGTCGGCGCCCGCCCACGCGGCCGGCCAGATCGACGTCACGGTGACGGTGCCGGCTGGCACGAGCACGACGAGTGCCGCCGATCATTTCACCTTCGTCGCGCCGCCGACCGTGACCCAGCAGGTCGCCTCGACCGTCCTGACCCAGAACCATGCGGCGACGGCCTTCACGCCGGTAACCGGGAGCGGCGGCGCCAGCCCGCTCGCCTATGCGGTGGCGCCGGCGCTGCCGACCGGACTGACCTTCAACACGACGTCCGGCCAGATCACCGGCACGCCGACGGTCACGAGCGTCGCCACGACCTACACCGTCACGGTCACCGATGCGGTCGGCAATACCGGCTCGCAGACCTTCAGCCTGACCGTGAACAGCGCGGTGACGGCGGCCCAGGTGATTCCTTCGGAAACCCTGACCCAGGGCCATGGACCGATCAACTTCACGCCGGTGCAGGGCGGGGGCGGCACCAGCCCGCTCAGCTATAGCGTATCGCCGGCGTTGCCGGCGGGCGTCAGCCTGTCGTCGAGCACGGGCGCCGTCACCGGCACGCCGACGACGGCCCATGTCGCGACCACCTACACCGTGACCGTGACCGACGCGAACAACGCCACGGCGAGCAATACCTTCATCCTGACCGTGAACAGTGTCGTCACCGCGACCCAGCAGGTCGCCTCGGCTGTCTTGACCCAGGGCCATGCGGCGACGCCGTTCGCGCCGGTGACCGGCGGGGGCGGCACGACGCCGCTCAGCTACAGCGTGTCACCCACCTTGCCGGCCGGCCTGGCCTTCGACACGAATAGCGGCCAGATCACCGGCACGCCGACGGCAGCGAGCGTTGCCACGACCTACACCGTGACGGTGACCGATGCGGTCGGCGCCACGGCGAGCAACACCTTCAGCCTGACCGTGAACGGTGCCGTCACCGCGACCCAGCAGGTTGCGGCGACCGTCCTGACCCAGGGTCATGCGGCGACCAGCTTCACGCCGGTGACGGGCGGGGGCGGCACCAGCCCGCTCAGCTACAGCGTATCGCCGGCCTTACCGGCCGGCCTCGCCCTGTCGAGCAGCACAGGTGCCGTCACCGGCACGCCGACCGCGACGAGTGTCGCGACGAGCTACACGGTGACCGTGACCGACACCAACGGCGCCACGGCGAGCAACACCTTCAGCCTGACGGTCAATAGTGCGGTGGTCGCGACCCAGCAGGTCCCGACGACCGGCCTGACGGTGAACCATGCGGCGACGTCGTTCACGCCGGTGACCGGTTCCGGCGGCACGGGTACGCTCGTCTACAGCGTGTCGCCGACCTTGCCGGCCGGCCTGGCCTTCAACACGGCCAATGGCCAGGTCTCCGGCACGCCGACGACGACCAGTGTTGCGACCAGCTACACCGTGACCGTGACCGATACGAACAGCGCCACGGCGAGCAATACCTTCAGCCTGACCGTGAATAGCGCGGTGACGGCGACCCAGCAGGTCGCTTCGACCACCCTGACCCAGGGGCATGCGGCGACCAGCTTCACGCCGGTGGCCGGTTCCGGCGGCACGACGCCGCTCAGCTACAGCATCTCGCCGAGCCTGCCGGCCGGCCTCAGCCTGTCGAGCAGCACGGGCGCCGTCACCGGCACGCCGACGGCGACCAGCGTGGCCACGAGCTACACTGTGACGGTGACCGACGCGAACAGCGCGACCGCGACGGCGACGTTCAGCCTAGCGGTCAATAGCGCGGTGGTCGCGACCCAGCAGGTCCCGACGACCAGCCTGACGGTGAACCGGGCGGCGACGTCGTTCACGCCGGTGACCGGTTCCGGGGGCACGGGCACGCTCGTCTACAGCGTGTCGCCGACCTTGCCGGCCGGACTCGCCTTCAACACGGCCAATGGCCAGGTCTCCGGCACGCCGACGGCGACCAGCGTGGCCACGAGCTACACCGTGACCGTGACCGACTCGAACAGCGCCACGGCGAGCGCCGGCTTCAGCCTGACGGTCAACAGTGCGGTGGTCGCGACCCAGGCGGTCGCCTCGACCGCACTGACCCAGGGCCACGCCGCTACGAGCTTCACGCCGGTGACGGGATCCGGCGGCACGACGCCGCTCAGCTACAGCGTGTCGCCGAGCCTGCCGGTCGGCCTGGCTTTCAACACGGCCAATGGCCAAGTCTCCGGCACGCCGACCGTGACGAGCGCCGCCACCAGCTACACCGTGACCGTGTCCGACCCGAACGGCGGGACGGCGAATGCCAACTTCAGCCTGACGATCAATAGTGCCGTGACGGCGACCCAGGCGGTCGCGTCGGCCTCGCTGACGCAGAACCATGCGGCGACGTCGTTCACGCCGGTGACCGGGGCAGGCGGCACGGGTGCGCTCGTCTATAGCGTATCGCCGACCCTGCCGGCGGGTCTCAGCCTGTCGTCCAGCACGGGCGCCATCACCGGCACGCCGACCGTCGCGAGTGCCGCCACCACCTACACCGTGACGGTTACCGACACGAACGGCGCGACCGCGAGCAACAGCTTCAGCCTGACCGTCAACGGCCCGGTGGCCGCGACCCAGGCCGTGGCCTCGACCATCCTCACCCAGGGCCGCGCCGCGACCGCCTTTATCCCGGTGACCGGCGCCGGCGGCACGGCACCGCTGGTCTACGGCGTCTCGCCGAGCCTGCCGGCCGGCCTCAGCTTCAACACGGGCACCGGCCAGGTCTCCGGCACGCCGACCGCGGCGAGTGCGGCCACCACCTACACGGTGACCGTGACCGACGCGAACAGCGTCAGCGCGAGCAACACCTTCAGCCTGACCGTTAACGGCGTCGTCACCGCGACCCAGGCGGTCGCCTCGACCGTCCTGACCCAGGGCCGGGCCGCGACCGCCTTCACGCCGGTGACCGGCGCCGGCGGCACGGCACCGCTCGTCTACAGTGTCTCGCCGACGCTGCCGGCGGGCCTCAGCTTGAGCACCAGCACCGGCCAGGTCTCCGGCACGGCGACGGCCGCGAGTGCCGCCACCAGCTACACGGTGACGGTGACCGACACGAACGGTTCCACGGCGAACGCGAGCTTCAGCCTGACGGTCAACGGCGCCGTCGCTGCGACCCAGGCCGTGCCGAGCACCAACCTGACGGTCAACCGCGCGGCAACCGCCTTCACGCCGGTGACCGGTTCGGGCGGCACGGGCGCGCTTACCTATAGCGTCTCGCCCAGTCTGCCGGCGGGGCTCAGCCTGTCGACGAGCACCGGTGCCGTCACCGGCACGCCGACGGTCGCGAGTTCGGCCACCAACTACACCGTGACCGTGACCGACACGAACGGCGCGACGGCGAACGCCAGTTTCAGCCTGACCGTCAACAGTGCGGTGGTTGCGACCCAGCAGGTCGCCTCGACCGTCCTGACCCAGAACCGTGCGGCGACCAGCTTCACGCCGGTGACCGGTTCCGGCGGCTCGACGCCACTCACCTACAGCGTCTCGCCGAGCCTGCCGGGCGGCCTCACCCTGTCGAGCAGTACCGGCACCATCACCGGTACGCCGAGCGTGGCGAGCGGGGCGACCAGCTATACGGTGACGGTGGCCGATGCTAACGGCGCCACCGCCACGGCCAGCTTCAGCCTGACCGTGAACGGCGCCGTCGTCGCGACTCAGGCGGTGGCGACCACCAGCCTGACGCAGAACCACGCGGCGGCCGCCTTCACGCCGGTGACCGGATCGGGCGGCACGGCGCCGCTCAGCTACAGCGTCTCGCCCGGCCTGCCGGCTGGTCTCAGCCTGTCGGCCGGCACCGGCGCCGTTACCGGCACGCCGACGGTCGCGAGCTCGGCCACCAACTACACGGTGACCGTAACCGATGCGAACGGCGCCACCGCGAACGCCAGCTTCAGCCTGACCGTCAACGGCCCGGTGGCCGCGACCCAGGCCGTGGCCTCGACCATCCTGACCCAGAACCGTGCGGCGACCACCTTCACGCCGGTGACCGGCGCCGGCGGCACCGCACCGCTCGTCTACAGCGTCTCGCCGACCCTGCCGGTGGGCCTCAGCCTGGCTTCCAGCACCGGCACGATCACCGGCACGCCGACGGCGGCGAGTGCGGCCACCAGCTACACAGTGACGGTGACCGATGCGAACGGCGTCACCGCCACCGCGAATTTCAGCCTGACGGTCAACGGTGCCGTCGTCGCAACCCAGGCGGTCGCCTCGACCGTCCTGACCCAGGGCCATGCGGCGACCAGCTTCACGCCGGTGACCGGTTCCGGCGGCACCGGCGCGCTCACCTACGGCGTCTCCCCCAGCCTGCCGGCGGGCCTCAGTTTCAGCACCAGCAACGGCCAGGTCTCCGGTACGGCGACCGTTGCCAGCACCGCCACCAACTACACCGTGACGGTGACCGATACGAATGGCGCCAGCGCCACGGCAAGCTTCAGCCTGACCGTCAGCGGCGCCCTGGTCGCGACCCAGGCAGTGCCGACCACCAGGCTGATCATCAATGTCGCGGCGACCGCCTTCACCCCGGTCACCGGGACGGGCGGCACCGGCGCGTTGAGCTACGCCGTCTCGCCCAGCCTGCCGGGTGGCCTGAGCTTCAACAGCGCCAACGGCCAGATCACGGGCACGCCGAACGGCGTCAGCGCGGCCACGACCTACACCGTGACCGTGACCGATGCGAACCGGGCGACCGCCTCGGCGACCTTCTCGCTGTCGGTCAGCCAGCCGATCCCGGTCGCCGCCGCCGTCACCGCGACGACGCCGGCCAACATCCGCGTGGCGATCAATGTCGGCGCCTCGGTCACCGGGCCGATCACCACTGTCGCGGTCGCGAGCAACCCGGCCCACGGCACGGCCGTGCCGAGCGGCGTCAACATCGTCTATACGCCGGCGACCAACTTCTTCGGCACGGACAGCTTCACCTACACGGCGACCGGACCGGGCGGCACCTCCGCCCCCGCGACGGTCACCGTGACGGTGACGCCGCTCGCCGTGCCGGTCGCCCAGCCGCTGACCGCGAGCGTGCTGACCAATGCGCCGGTGACGCTCAACGCCACGGCCAGCGCGTCCAACGGCCCGTTCACGGCGGTCGCGATCGCGACCCCGCCCAGCGCCGGCACGGCCGTCGTCAACGGTCAGAACATCGTCTATACCCCGGTGCCGGGCCAGACGACCGGGGCCAACATCACCTTCACCTACACGGTCTCGAACGTGTTCGGCCCCTCGGCCCCGGCGACGGTGACCATCACGGTCAACCCGATCCCGGTGCCGGCGCCGACCCAGACGATCGTGACCAAGCCGCCTTCGCCGACCAGCGACGGCACGGCCACGGTCAGCATCACCGACAATGCCGCGGGCGGCCCCTTCGTCTCGGCCACCCTGGTCAGCGTCCAGCCGCCCAATGCCGGCACGGTGACCCTGGTGGCGGTCAACACCCAAGCCTCGAGCGCCGCGCCGCGGCACATCTTCGCCGAGGCGTTCGGCATCAAGCCGGCGGTGGCGGATACCGTCACGGTGCAGGGCCATGCCTTCAATGTCGTGTTCACGCCGAACCCGGCCTTCGTCGGCACGGCCACGATCACCTACACCCTCGCCAACGCCTTCGCGGCCTCGGTTCCCGGACAGCTGATCTTCGTGGTGCCGCCCAGGGCCAACGTCTCGGCCGATGCCGATGTGGTCGGCCTGATCAGCGCGCAGATCGAGGCGGCCCGCCGCTTCGCGACCGCCCAGATCGGTAATTTTAACGAGCGCCTGGAACAGCTCCACGGCGACGGGCCGGCACGCTCGTCGAACGGCCTCAGCGTCAATTTCGGCGACCGGGCCACGACCCAGGCCCAGGGCGATCCGGACGAGGACCCGCTGACGCGCGGCACCCAGGACGTGCATCGCCTGGGCCGGAACGACGCCCGCGGCCGCGATACCGCCTCGAACGACCAGCCCGCCCAGCGTCACGACGGCGGCGGTGACGGCGACAGCATCCTGCCGAAGAACCTCGCGTTCTGGACTGCCGGCTCGGTCGATTTCGGCGCGCGCAGCTCGATAGCCCAGCGCACCGGCTTCAACTTCACGACCGACGGCGTCAGCGCCGGCGCCGACTATCGCCTGGACGAGCATTTCACCGTCGGCATCGGCGGCGGCTACGGCCATGACTCGAGCGACATCGGCAACGACGGGACCAAGAGCATCGCCGACAGCTACAGCGTGGCGATCTACGGCAGCTACCATCCGTCGACCGACACGTTCCTCGACGGCGTGCTGGGCTATGGCTGGCTCAGCTACGACTCGACCCGGCTCATCGCCAGCACGACCGACTTTGCCCGCGGCCATCGCAACGGCGAGCAGAGCTTCGGCTCGCTGACCGGCGGCTATGAATACAAGACCGATACGGTCCGGATCACGCCCTACGGCCGGTTCGACTACAGCGACTCGACGCTCGATCGGTTCAGCGAGGCCGCGCTCGGCCATGCGGGGCTCACCTACTTCGCCCAGTCGCAGACGACCTTGACCGCGACGCTCGGCCTCAAGGGCGATCTGGCGGTGCCGTTGCAATGGGGCATGTTCCTGCCATTCCTGCGGGCGGAGCTGGAGCATGACTTCCAGAGTGCCAGCCGGGCCGGCCTCGCCTATGCCGATCTCGCCTCGGGCGGTCCGGCCTATTTCGTGCCGGGCGACCCGGTCGACCGCAACCACATGCAGTTGGGCATCGGCGCCAATCTCAAGGTCGGCCCCTATACCCTCGGCCTCTCCTACGAGAACAGCTTCGGCATCCACGGCGAACAGGACAGCATGGTCCGGCTGCTTGTGACCGCGCGCTTCTGACGACAGGGCTTGATAAAGAGCAGGGCGGGCCGCTTCACGGACGAGGCGGCCCGCTTCTGCTAAGCGACCTGGCCCTCCGGATGCATCGCCTTGGCGGCGAAGGCGTTCAAGCGCGTGCCGACGTGCCTCGCCAGGCAATCCACGCCAGGCTCTTCGAACACGCTGAAATGATCTCCAGGGAGGGTGACGACCTCGACCTCCTGCGTCGAGAACGCCTGCCAGCCGAACTTGCCGTCGAGGAACCGGCCGTGCGGCTCCGTCTCGCTGCGGAATATCGTGATCTTGCCTTGGTATAGCTGCGGGCGGTAGCCCGACATCACCTGCACGAGGTACCCCGACAACCACTGATCATAGGTGTCGGCCGTCGCGTAGCGGCTTTGTCCGTCGGCTGCCGGATCGGGTTCGGGATGGCGTGTGAACCAGGCCGCCAGCCGGCGGTACAGGGTGCGATTACGCAGGAATTGCGCGAGGCCGCCGGGCGACGCGGCGGCACGCGACCAATCCTGGGCAATCAGCTGCCAGCGGTAGGAATAATCGGCGAGCTTCCCTTGGAACGGCGGCAGATTTTTCATGTACCCGGGGGCCCAGGTGTCGATGAGTGCCAGAAGCGAGATCTCCTGGCCGGCCGCCGTGAGCTGCTGGGCGATCTCGAAGGCGAGCGAGCCGCCCACGCACCAGCCGAGCAGCGCATAGGGGCCACTGGGCTGCACCTCGCGGATCAGCGCGATGTATTGCTGGATGATCGCCCCGAGCGTCTCCGGCATCTGTTCGCGCGGGACTGAGGGATCGAAAAGCTGGAGCGCGGTGAACGATCGATCGGCGCCCAGCCGGTCCGCCAGGTCGAAATAGATCCCGGTATTGTTGATCGCGATGATCGGCAGCCCGTTGCCCCGTGGCCGGGGATGCACGACCTGCCGGAAATCGTGCTGCCGCTCATCGGCCCTGCGCAGCAGGTGGGCCATCGCTTCGAGCGTGCGCGCCTTGAATATCGCCGCCAGATTTATCTTCCGCCCGAACTCCGCCTCGATGCGCATGAGGAGGCGGGCGGCCAGCAGCGAATGGCCGCCCAGCTGAAAGAAATCCGCATCCTTGCGGATGTCGGACAGGCCCAGGACTGCCCCCCAGATATCGGCCAGCCGGCGCTCGATCCCGTCGAGCTCCTGCCGCGTCTCGGCACCCAGCGGTTCGAGAGAGGACGGCGGCGGCAGGGCGCCGCGGTCGAGCTTGCCGCTCGGCGTCATCGGCAAGGCTTCGAGCCGCACGATCGCCGACGGCACCATGTAGTCGGGAAGCCGCGCCTGGAGCGTTGCCCGCAACGCACCCGTATCGAAGCCGACGCTCGGCGCCACCAGATAGGCCACAAGGCGTTTGTCGCCCGGCACGTCCTCGCGGGCCAGCACCACGGCTTCGCGCACGCCGGGCTGCTCGCGCAATGCCGCCTCGATCTCGCCGAGCTCAATGCGAAAGCCGCGGATCTTGACCTGTCGATCCAGCCGCCCGAGGAACGCCAGGTTGCCGTCCGACAGGTAACGCACCAGGTCGCCGGTCCGATACAACCGGTCACCCGGCACGAACGGGCTGTCCAGGAACCGTTCCGCCGTCAAAGCCGGACGGTGCAGATAGCCGCGCGCCACGCCGGCACCGCCGATATGCAGTTCGCCCGCAACGCCGATCGGCACGGGCTCGCCATGGCGATCCAGCACGTACAGGCGCGTGTTCGAAATCGGCCGGCCGATCGGCACGGAGGCATCCCCGGCCGAAATCACTCGAAACAGCGTTGCGAATGTCGTCGTCTCGGTCGGCCCATAGCCGTTGATGAGCGATGTTCCGGGCAGGGCGGCGAGGGCTCGGCGCACATGCGCCGGGGTCAGCACGTCGCCACCGGCCAGCAGGGCACGCAGTCCGCGCAAGCCGTCGAGGATCTCGAGAACGGCCAGATCGAAGAGCGCGGCCGTCAGCCACAACACGGTGATGCCATAGCGGGAGAGCGTGGTCCGGATCTCGCCGAGCTCCGGCTTGCCCGGCGGATAGACGGCCAGCCGGGCGCCCTTGGACAGCGGCACCCAGATCTCGAACGTCGAGGCATCGAAGGAAATCGGCGAAAGCTGGAGGAAGGCGTCCGTCGGTTCGACCCACGGAAATGAGCCGACCAGCCGCACGATATTCCGATGCTCGATGCAGACGCCCTTGGGCGTCCCGGTCGAACCCGACGTGTACATCACATAGGCAAGGTTGCGCGGGCCGGCGCCGCTCTCGACCGGGCTCGATGGCTGGCCGACGATCGCCGGCCGGTCCCGATCGACGCAGACACATTGCGCTTGGTGGGCGGGTAATTGTGGGAGCAGCCGCTCCTGTGTCAGCAGGACCGGCGCCGCCGTATCGTCGAGCATGAAGGTGAGCCGCTCCGCCGGATAGTCCGGGTCGAGCGGCACGTAGGCTCCGCCCGCCTTCACGATGCCGAGCAATCCGACCACCATATCGAGCGACCGCTCCATGCAGATCGCGACCATCACCTCGGGCCCCACCCCCAGGCCCTGCAGATGATGCGCCAGCTGGTTCGAGCGCGCATCCAGCTCCGCATAGCTCAGCTGGGCGTCCCCGAAAGCCGCGGCCACGGCATCCGGCGTGCGCGTCGCCTGCTCGACGAACAACTCATGCACGCACCGCTCCGGAAGTGGCGCCGCTGTTTCATTCCACTCCACCAGCAATTGGTGCCGTTCCGGTTCCGCCAGCACCGGCAGCGCCGAGAGCCGGCTTTGCGGCTCGGCGATGACGGCCTTCATCAGGCTCTGAAAGTGGCTGATCATTCGCAGGACGGTCGCCTCCTCGAACAGATCGGTGTTGTATTCGCAGGAGAAGCGCCAGCCTTCCGGCCGCTCGACCATGAAGAAGTTCAGGTCGTAGAGCGCGCCGGCCGACCGCGACGGCAGGTCGACGAGCTTGAAGCTGCCGTAGGTCTCGTTTCGGATGAACGAGCGCTGAAAGATGAAATTCACCGAGAAGAGGGCGTTGCGGCTGAGATCCCGTTTGGCCGCGACGATCTCGGTCAGCTTCTCGTGCGGCAAGTGCTGGTGCTCGAACGCGTCGCCGACCAGATCCTGGATCCGCTCCAGAACCTCGGCGAAGGGCGGATCGCCCGAGAGATCGCCGCGCAGCACGAGAGTATTGATAAAGAGCCCGATCACGTTCTCGATATCGACGTCGTCGCGCCCGACGACCTGCGTGCCGAGGGCGATATCCGGCTCGCCGGAATAGCGGTGCAGCAGGGTGAGGAGCGTGGCGAGCGCCGCCATGTACAGGGTGCAGCCGTTGCGCCGCGCGAACTGGGCAAAATCGTTCGTCAGCGCCCGCGGCAGCAGGTTCGAGACGATCGTACTGTTCGAGGTCTGTTCGGCCGGGCGCGGAAGATCGGTCGGCAGCTCGAAGTGCTTCACCCCTTCCAGCGATCGGCGCCAGAAATCGACCTCGCGCTCGAAATCCGGGCTCGCCAGCCACTCTCGTTGACGACGGGCATACTCGCCATAGGCGAGGGGCAGCGGCGGCAGGTTCGGCCGCCGCCCTTCGTGGAGCGCCGCGCAGATTTCACCCATCTCGTGCGCGATCAGGCCCATCGACCAGCCGTCGCCGACGATGTGATGCAGCGTCACGAGGAGTACCGACAGGTCCGCGCGCACCCTGAGCTGGGTCACCCGGATCAGGGGCGGGGACGACAGATCGAAGGATCCACGGGCTTCAAGCTGAGCATGGCGCTCGGCCTCCGCGAGCGCTGTAGATTCCGGAAGCGCCGACAGGTCGATCACCGGCAGGTGGAACGGAACCGCCGGCTCGACGATCTGCACCAGCTCGCCGTCCTCGGTGTCGAAGCGGGTGCGCAGCAGATCGTGTCGCGACAGGATCTGCCGGAATGCCTGCTCCAGGTCGGCCGTGGCGACCTTCCCCTCCAGCCGCCAGCGCACGGCGATATTGAGCGCGGAATCACCGGGCGACAGGCGATCGAGCACCCAGAACCCCTGTTGCGCCAGCGAGCAGGGGAATCGACGGCCCGGATCCGTGGAAAGGTCTTGGAAGACATCGCCCGTCGGCGTCGCGCCACTTCGTGCGTGCGTCGTCATGATAAGCTCCCCCCACAATGCCGCCGTTGATCGGACGTGCGTCACTCTCATGCCGGTTCGTCCGGCGCTTTTGGGCCTCCTCGCCGCCGGTCTGTTCGGCGCGCGATTCGTTCAAAGTTCGGCTTTGATCCGGATCTATGAAAGGCGGACCCGAAACTCCGGGCCGTCGGTCAAGCCGTTCCCGTCGATGAGAAAAGGGCAGCATCGCAGGAGTCCGGCTCTGCGGACGCGTTCGTCGCGCTCGACCTCAAACGAGAGCGCTGAAGGAGCGTCGATCGTCGGTGTGGCGCGCCCTTGCGGGACTATGGAGCGTTCCACGGACAGGCCTCCCTGTCAGGCCGCTCAGTCGGCACGAGCCGGTCGCGGCCGTATTGAATCTGCCATTGATGAGGCTGCGGAGGTGCTGCGCTGCAACAGAATAACACGGTTAATGAATTCTTATGTCAAAATTAGAACTACTATAGCGCGTAATTTTTCGACCTGTGCGGCGATGGGAAGTCTCGTTTCGAGACCAAAATCTTCAAGCTATGGATCGGTTCTCGGGCGCAGCTACATGCTCTTACACGACGGGCCCTCCCGACGTGCCAAAAACACTCTATGGAATACAATCGTGCATTGATGATTTATCGAGGGGGAATCGCTGTCTCATCGGCGATTTTGGGCGTCGGTGACACTGGCACCGACCGTGGTCGCCGATGCGTCGCTGCTCGCCCTCTCCCGCCAACGTCTTCGAGAGCGGCCGGCCGTCTCACGAACGAGGCGGCCGGCCGATCTTCCTCAAGGGCAGGGGGTCGGGATTGCCCGGTGGATCGCCTCGATCCCGGCCAGGACCTCGTCTGGAAGCGCGAGGTCGAAGCCGGCGAGGTCGGTCTGCAATTGCGCGCGGCTGGTGGCGCCGATGATGGTCGAGGTCACGAACGGCTGGCGATGGACGAAGGCCAGCGCCATCTGCGCCGGGTCGAGCCCGTGGTCGCGGGCGAGGGCGACGTAGCGGCCGATCGCCTCCACCCCTTCCGGCTTGTCATAGCGGGTGAAGCGCGTGAACAGCGTCATCCGCGCGCCGGCCGGCCGGGCCCCGCCCAGATATTTGCCGGTCAGCGTGCCGCCGCCGAGCGGCGAATAGGGCAGGAGCCCGCAATCCTCGCGCAGCGCCACTTCGGCCAACCCCTGCTCGAACGTCCGGTTCACCAGATTATAGGCGTTCTGGATGCTGGCGACGCGCGGCAGCCCGCGGTGCTCGGCGAGCGTCAGGAAGCGCATGGCGCCCCAGGGCGTCTCGTTCGACAGGCCGATCGCGCGGATCTTGCCCTCTCGGATCAGCTCGGCCAGCGCGTCGAGCGTCGTCTCGATCGCGACTTCGTCGGGGTCGATCTCATGCACGTAGGCGGTCTTGCCGAAGGTGACCGTGTTCCGGTCGGGCCAGTGCAATTGATAGAGGTCGATCCGGTCGGTGCCGAGGCGTGCGAGGCTGCCCTCGACCGCGGCGCGGATGTTGGCGCGGTCGAGCCGGGCGGTACCGCCGCGGATGTGCTTCATGTCGCGCGCGGCGCCGACGACCTTGGTCGCAATCACCAGCCTGTCGCGCAGGCCCGTTGCCTTCAGCCAGCTGCCGATGTAGCGCTCGGTCAGGCCCTGCGTCTCGGGCCGGGGCGGCACCGGGTACATTTCGGCCGCGTCGATGAAATTGATGCCGTGGTCGTAGGCCAGGCTCAACTGCTCATGGGCCTCGGCTTCGGTGTTCTGTTCGCCGAAGGTCATCGTGCCGAGGCAGATGCGGCTCACTTCGATATCGGTTCGGCCGAGACGGCGATATTCCATGGGGCACTCGCGGATGGGGCTTAAGGGGATACCCCGGACCATGCCCGCCCGCGCGCGCGCCGGTCAAGCCGGCGCGCCGTCGCAACCACGGAGATCGAACGCCGAACTAGATGTACAGGATGGCCTGGCGCTCCTGCAGCGTCCCGGCGATGGCGGTGAGGCCGTCGAGCGCCGTGGCGCCATTGTCGATCAGCCACTCGCCATCCTTGCCGACAACCGTCGTCCGCAGCAGTTCCGCTTGGCCTGCCAACCGGCGATCAATCGCCAGCAGGCGCGACAAGGTCGCGGCCTCCTGCCGGTGGCGTTCGATCATGCGATCGTTTTCGGGGACGGGCAGGGCGCGGATCTGTCCCTCCACCGCACCGATCGCCTGGGACAGTCGCTCGAGCGCCTGCGCGCCGGCGATCGCGCCAGGGTCATGGCGGGGCTTCTCGCGCGATGGCGGCGGCAAGAACCGCCGTCGATAGGCGCTTTCCGCCATCTCGACCGCCGCCCGCGCGCCGCCGAGCAGCCAACCGACCTTGCTCCGGATCAGCAGATCGTCAGTCCGCAACTGGTTCTCGGCCCGATAGAAGTTGTAGCCCCAGCCATGGAACAGATTGATCGCAATCTGGTCGATTTCGTCGGTGTCGTAGAAGGCCGAGGGCGCCGTCATTTGCGCACCGGTTCCGGCAGGCCGGTTTCGACACTGAGTGGATAGATGCCTCCGGCCGGGCCACCGATGTTGAACGGCAGGCCTGCCGCGGCGTTCGGTGCCGAAACCAGCCCGGCATCCGCCATGCGCAGCGCCAGATAGTAGCGCACGGCCTCGAGCGGCGAGAGGCCCAGCGCCTGCAGCGAGATCAGTTCGCGCATCCGCTCGTCCTTCGGCACGATCAGTACCTTCAGGTCATTCAGCATGATGCCGTAGACCTTGAGGAAGTCCGTCAGATGGGATTTGACGCCCTCGCGGATCTCGTTGATGTGCTCGTTGATGTTCTCCATCTTGGTGACCTGGACCACCTGATTGATCGCTTGCTCGATCGCCGGGCCCGCGTAATCGGCCACTTCCTTGATATCGATCATGCTGCCGTTGAACGGCAGGTGGGTGATCAGATCGAGTGCGGCCGCCTTGCTGTCGACATGGATGTAGTAATCGACCTGGTACGCCATCTCTGCCATCTCGGCGCTGGTGGCGACGCCCTCGCTGCGGACCAGCAGCTTCGAGCGGTTGACGTAAATCACCTCGTAGACCCAGGGCGAGCTGCCGCCAAAGAAGCCCTGGACGATCGAGCCGACCAGCGGCTTGTCGGGGGTGGTCAGTGCATATTGCCCGGTCTCGTAGACGTCGAGGACGGCGCCGCGCGACTTCAACACGCAGAAATGATTGCTCTCGACCGTCAGCAGCGAGCCGGAGACAATGCTCTCGTCCACGATCTTTACCGCCAGCACCTTGGTGCCGAGCATGTCGGTGCCGTCGCGCTGCAGCGACGTGATGACTTGACGGGTGATGGCCATGGGTTCGACTCCCGAGGTAACGCCAGCGGCGATCGTACGAATGTCATCAATACTTATACGTGCGTCGTGCGGCATCGGCTAGCCTGCGGCCAAGGTCGGATCGGGGACACCAATCTCGCTCAGAACTCATTGATCTGGCGCGAAGCGGAAGGCGCGCTACAGGAACAGCGCCAGCACGCCGGTATAGCCGTAGATCCGGTCGCAGGCGATCTCGCCATTGCCGAAGAATCCCACCAGCGGAATATCGCCCAGCCGGTCGCGGATCGCGGCCATTTCCGCGCCCTCGCCGCCGAAGAAGCCGGGGCCGCGGCCGACGCAGGAGAAATAGACGCCGGCCTTGGCACGGCCGCCGGCGCGGCGGTGCACGTCGTCGACCATACGCGCCAGATCGGTGGATGCGGCACGGCGATCGCGCCGGCAGAACAGGATCGGATCGCCAGGCGCTACATTGCCGGCGATGGCGATCCAGCCTTCCTGCTGGTCGATCGCCAGCAGACTGCGCACCATGTAGTCCGCCTTGTCGCTGCCGGGAACCGGCAGGCCGGCGAAGATCAGCCCGCCGACCTTCTGCAGGTCGCGCGACAAGAGTTCGCCAATGTCCTGGCGGAACATGTCGAGGGCCGGCCGGCCGTCGATTTCGGCGATGATGTTGTCAGCGCCGGCGGTGATCCGGCGGACCGGACCGATCGGCGAGCAGCCCTGGCTCATGCCGGTGACGATTTCGATCCGGTCGTCGAACAGCACCCCCGACACACCGCTTTCGACCACCCGGCCGGCGACCTGCCAGGGTGCGGTGCGGGCGGAGCCGAGGCCGCCGACCAGATAGGCGCCGGCGGCTTCGGCGACGGCCGTGATCGCCTCGGCCACCGCGCCGAAGCCGGGGTCGCCATGGATCAGCCCGGTGGACAGCCGCTCGCCGCCCGGTGCCGGCTTGGTCAGGGCCGCCGGCGGATGGGCGTCATTGAGCGCGAACAGGCGGAAGCTGCCGGGCGGCAGGGCCCCGATCAGCAGGGCCATCGCCGGCTCGTCGACATATTCGACGCCGGTGGCGCAGATGCCCATGCCGACCGAGCCGACCCAGGCGGCGATGCCGGTCTCGCGCTTCAGCCGGTCGAGGATGTCGGGCAGCTCGCCCGCGATCAGGTCGGTTACGTAGATCAGGCCGAAATTGGCGTCGGCCGGCAGCGGCGTCAGCTGGGCCAGGCAATCGGCATAAAGCCGCTGCCAATCGTCGCCGGAGGCATGGCCCAGGCGAAACGGCCCGGTCATGACGGCGGCGAGATCGGCGCGCCCAGCAGCCCCAGCACCGCCGGCAGGGTGCGCGCGACGATGACGTCGACGCCGGCGGCGGTCGGATGCAGCATGTCGGGCTGGTTGAGCTTCGGGTCGAGCGCCACGCCGTCGAGGAAGAACGGATAGAGCGGCACGTGGTGCGCGGCCGCGAGGGCCGGATAGATCTGGTCGAAGCGCTGTTCGTAGTCCGGACCCCAATTGCGCGGCGATCGCATGCCCAGCAACAGCACCTTGACCTTGGCGGCGGCCAGCGCCGTCAGGATCTTGTCGAGATTGTTGTGGGCGTCACCGGGATCGAGCCCGCGCAGTGCGTCATTGGCGCCGAGCTCGACCAGCGCATAGTCGGGATGGTCGCCGAGCGCCCAGTCGAGCCGGGCGAGGCCGCCCGCGGTCGTATCGCCCGACACGCCGGCATTGATGACGGTGGCGTCCTGGCCCTTGGCCTTGAGCGCCGCCTGGAGCTTGACCGGATAGGCATCGCCGGGTGCCAGGCCGAAACCCGCGGTCAGGCTGTCGCCGAAGGCCAGGATCTTGACCGGCGCCGCCTCGGCGCCCGTGCAGAGGCCGACGGTCAGCAGGGCGGCGCCCAGAAACCGGAGCGCCCATTGCCGCAGCGCGTTGAAAAGCCTGGGCGACAAGCCATATCCCCTCGGTTCAGGGCCAATTTCGGCCCGATGCGATCCCGAAAGCCCCGGCATGAATTCGGCTCCCGCCAACAGCGACGCCATGATCCGTCTCGATGCGTTGATGCTCAAACTGACGAGTGCCGGCGGACAGGTCAACATCCTGAACGGTATCACGTTATCGATCGAATCCCGCGAGACGGTCGGCATCGTCGGTCCTTCGGGTTCCGGCAAGACCACGCTGATGATGGTCGTGGGCGGCCTGGAGCGGCCGACCAGCGGCCGGGTCGAGGTTGCCGGCGTCGATTATGCGGGGCTCGACGAAGACGGTCTCGCCCGCTTCCGTCGTGATCATGTGGGGATCGTGTTCCAATCCTTCCACCTGCTGCCGACCATGAGCGCGCTCGAAAATGTCGCGATCCCGCTGGAATTCGCCGGCCGCCGCGATGCGTTCGACCGGGCGCGGGAAGGGCTGGAGGCGGTCGGGCTCGGCCACCGATTGAGCCATTACCCGAGCGAGCTGTCGGGCGGCGAGCAGCAGCGCGTGGCGCTCGCCCGCGCCTTCGCGGCCGAACCCAAGCTGCTGATCGCCGACGAGCCGACCGGCAATCTCGACCAGGCGACCGGCCGCAAGGTGATGGACCTGATGTTCCAGCTCCAGGCCAAGGCCGGCACGACCATGCTGCTGGTCACGCACGATCCCGCCCTGGCCGAGCGGTGCGACCGGGTGGTCGAGCTGGCCGACGGCCGCATCGTCGGCGACCGCCGGCGCGGCGCCGTTGCGGCCGTCGCCCATGGCTGAGCCCGGCACGGTGGCCCTCGCGCTCGGCCTTGCCCGGCGCGAGCTCAGGGCCGGCTTCCGCGGCGGGTTGCAGGGCTTCCGCATCCTGATCGCGTGCCTCGCGATCGGCGTGGCGGCGATCGCGGGGGTCGGCTCGCTGTCGTCGAGCCTGGTCGCGGGGCTCAAGGCCGATGGCCAGGCGATCCTCGGCGGCGACATCGAGTTTCGCCTGACCCAGCGCGGCATGCCGGCCGATGAACAGGCCTATCTCGCCCGCCAGGGCCATCTCAGCGTCGCGCGCGAGCTGCGCGGCATGGCGCGGACCGGCGACGGCGGCGAGCGCAGCCTGATCGAGCTGAAGGCGGTCGACGGCGGCTATCCGCTCTATGGCTCGGTCGGGCTCGATCCCGACCTGCCGCTGGGGGACGCGCTGGCGACGCGCGACGGCGTGCCCGGCGCCGTCGTCGATCCGGCGGTGCTCGACCGACTGGGGCTCAAGCTCGGCGACCGGCTCACGATCGGCGAGGCCCAATTCGAAATCCGCGCGCGGCTGCTGCGCGAGCCCGACGCCGGCGCCAATCCGTTCAAGCTCGGCCCGCGCGTCATGATCTCGACCGACGCCCTGCCGGTGACCGGGCTCGACCAGCCCGGCACCGTCTCGGTCACGGTGGCGCGGCTCAGGCTCGATCCCGGAACTCAGGCGGCGACGGTCATGAAGGCTGCCGACGAGGCGTTCCCGGAGGCCGGTTGGCGGGCGCGTGACACCAGCCAGGCGGCGCCCTCGGTGCAGAACTTCATCGACCGCACCGGGCTGTTCCTGGGGCTGGTTGGGCTGACCGCCCTACTGGTCGGCGGCGTCGGCGTCGGCAATGCCGTCTCGGCCCATCTGGGCGGCAAGACCGAGACGATCGCGACCTTGAAATGCCTGGGCGCGCCAGGCCGGCTGATCTTCACGGTCTATCTGATCGAGCTGCTGGTGCTGGGCCTGATCGGCGTCGCGATCGGCCTCATGCTGGGCGCCATCGCGCCGTGGGGCATCGTGGCGCTGGCCGGCGACAAGCTGCCGGTCGCGGCACGCCTGGCGCTCTATCCGCGGCCGCTCGCCCTGGCGGCACTGTTCGGCGCGCTGGTCGCCATCGCCTTTTCGCTCTGGCCGCTGGCGCGGGCGCGCGGGGTGCCGGCGGCGGCCCTGTTCCGGGCGGCGATCCTCGGGCTCGACGGCCGGCTCGGCTGGCGCGACTGGGTGGCAGCGCTGGTCATGGCCGCCGGGCTGGCCGGGCTCGCCATCGGCACGGCCGACGACAAGAGGCTCGCCGGCTGGTTCGTCGTCGGCGTGCTGGCCGCCCTGGTGCTGTTCCGCCTGGCCGGTGCCGGCGTGATGTGGCTGGCGAAGCGCCTGCCGCCGATCCGGCGGCCGACATGGCGGCAGGCCGTCGCCAACCTGCACCGGCCGGGTGCCGCGACGCCCAGCGTCGTGCTGTCGCTGGGCCTGGGCCTCACGGTTCTGGTCGCGGTCGCGCTCGTGGAATCGAGCCTCGGGCGCGAGATGACCGAGCGCCTGCCGGAGCGGGCGCCCAGCACCTTCTTCATCGACATCCAGCCCGACCAGGTCGCGGGCTTCGAGGATCTGGTGGCCCATGCGCCCGGCATCGACGGGCTGGAGCGCGTGCCGAACCTGCGCGCGCGCATCGTCAAGCTGAACGGCGTGCCGGTCGACCAGGCGCCGGTCGATCCGGACGCGCTCTGGGCGGTCAGGAGCGAGCGCGGCCTGACCTACGCATCGAAGCTGCCGGCCGGCAGCCGAGTGGTCGACGGCGCCTGGTGGCCGGCGGATTACCAGGGGCCGCCGCTCGTCTCGCTCGATACCGACCTCGCGCGCGGCCTGCACCTGAAGCTGGGCGACAGCATCACGCTCTCGGTCGCGGGGCGCGAGGTGACCGGGCAGTTGGGCAATGTCCGGCGCATCGACTGGACCAGCCTCGGCATCAATTTCTTCACGATCTTCTCGCCGGGCGCGCTCGAGCATGCGCCGCAGACCAATCTCGCGACCGTCCGCGCGGCGACGCCGGCCGATGCGGCGGCGCTCGAGCGCGCCGTCACCGACCGGTTCCCGAACGTGTCGGCGATCCGGGTCAAGGACGCGCTCGACCTGGTCAACCGGATCCTGGGCGATCTGGCCGACGCGGTGCGGCTGACCGCCGGCATCACGCTGGTCGTGGGCGCGCTCGTGCTGGCGGGTGCCATCGCGGCAGGCCATCGCCGCCGGGTGTACGAGGCGATCGTGCTCAAAGTCCTGGGCAGCACGCGCCGCCGCCTGGCGCTGGGTTTCCTGATCGAATACGGCCTCCTGGGCCTGATCGCGGCGGGGATCGCGGCCTGCCTCGGCACGGTCGCCGCCTGGGCGGTGACGACCCAGGTGATGAAGGGCGAATGGAGCTTCGACGGGCTGCGCGTGGTCGAGACCATCGCGGCCAGCGTGGCGCTGACGCTCGCGGTCGGCTTCGCCGGAACCTGGCGCGCGCTCGGCGCCAAGGCGGCGCCTCATCTCAGAAATGAATAATCATTAATGTTGGGGGCCCGCGGTATTCATTGAACTTGAGGCCGAAATGCCAATATCCTGGGGGTGCTGGGTTTACCCACATCTTTCTCATGAGGCTTAAATGTCTTACGGTTCTCAGGATCCCTGGTCGGTAGGCCGCGGCGCGGCGGCGATTGGTGCCGAGTACGACCTCGGCCTGCGCGCCTTCATGCTGCGCGTCTACAACTACATGGCCTCGGGCTTGGCGCTGACGGGCATTACGGCCTGGCTCGCCGCCGAGACCGGTTTCTATGCGCAGATCGCCCACACGCCGCTCATCTATGTGGTCATGTTCGCCCCGTTCATCCTGGTGATGGTGCTGGGCTTCCGGCTGCAGAACATGAGCTTCGGCGCGGCTCAGGCGACCTTCTGGGCCTATTCGGCACTGATGGGCCTGTCGCTCGCCGGCATCTTCCTGGTGTTCACCCACACCAGCATCGCGCTCACCTTCTTCGTCACCGCCGCGACCTTCCTCTCGATGAGCCTCTATGGCTACACGACCAAGTCGAGCCTGGCGAAGATGGGCTCGTTCATGATGATGGGCCTGTTCGGCATCATCATCGCGAGCGTGGTCAACATGTTCATGCACTCGAGCGGGCTGCAGTTCATGATCTCGATCATCGGCGTGATCGTGTTCACCGGCCTGACCGCTTGGGACACGCAGCGGATCAAGGAACAGTACGATCTGGTCGCCGGCTATGACGGCCAGGCCGTCGGCAAGACCGCGATCATGGGCGCGCTGACGCTGTACCTCGATTTCATCAACCTGTTCATGCTGCTGCTGCAGTTCTTCGGCCAGCGCCGCGACTGATCCGGCATCATCCGATCGGCTTGTCCTGAACCGCCCGGAAGCAACCGCTTCCGGGCGGTTTTCCTTTTGCGGCGGCACCTTGCGCGTCGCGGCCGGGTTTACGGCTTCTTATCGATTTCGCGACAATTTGGACTGCTGGGCCGGACTCCGGTCCGACGGAATATTGTTGCGAAGCGTGGGGCCGATGAGCCAGGCGAAGGAGACCATCGACAGCTTGCCGCATGCCAAGACCAACCTGGTTGGTTTCGGCGGCGCGGCGCTCGTCGTTACGCCGGCCGGCGAGGTCCAGGGTGCCAACGACATGGGCATCGAGCTGCTCGGCAGCCTCGACGAGGATACGCTCCACGAGATCGCGGTCGCGGGCGCTCGCGCCATCGCCGCCGACGCCATGCGGCTCGAGCGCCTGAACGGACCGTTCCCCGGCGATTGCGCCGACGCGGTGGTCCAGCCGCTGGTCGGGCGCGGCCAGGGCAGCGCCGGGGCGCTGGTGCTGATCGCGACCAACCCGGCCGAGAGCGCCTTGCGCCGCGCACTGATCGAGAGCCGGCAGCGCTATCGCGACCTGGTCGAGGCGGCGAGCGACTTCGTCTGGGAAACCGACCGCCACGGCCGCTTCGTCTTCCTGTCCGGCCCCGGCGCCTTCGGCTATGCGACGCGCGACCTTCTGGGCCGGATCGCCACCGACTTCGTGGTCGATGCCTCGCCCTTGCCCTATCCGGTGTTCCAGGCGCGCGACACGGTGCTGCAGACCGATGTCTGGCTGCAGCGCGCGGACGGCACCACCTCCTGCCAATCGATCACCGCCGTGCCGATCTACGATCCCGACGGGCACTGGTGCGGCACGCGCGGCATGGGGCGCGACGTCACGGAATTGCGCGAGGCCGAGCGGGCCGAGAAGCAGCGGGTGCTGCGCGACCGGCTGATGAGCTATCTGGGCGAGACGATCCGCACCGAGATCAATCCCGAAAAGACGCTGCCGACGGCGCTGTCGGGCACCGGCCTCGCTATCGGCGCCGACGGCGGCATGATCATCGCCGGCCACCCGGCGGCGGCGAGCTACGACGTCGTGTGCTGGGGCGAACCCTTGCCCGAGGCCGATTTCCCCGAGGCCCATGCGGCGCTGGTCGAGCAGGGCGCGGTCGATCTGCTGCGCGGCGGGCTGCAGCTGATCGGCCAGTTGACCGAGGACGCGGCGGCCGGTGCCGGGCGGATCAACGGCGCGGTCTTGTTCTGGTGCAAGGTCGACGGCCGCGGCTTCGGCGACGGCGACCGGGCCGTCCTGGCCGATGTCGCGGCCCAGATCGGCCTCGCCATCGCGCAGCTGAAGAAATTCCACGAGATCGTGACGATCTCGAACACCGACAGCCTGACCGGCGTCCTGAACCGGCGCGCGTTCTTCGCCGATCTCGACCGGCGGCTCGGCCGCCATGCGGTCGCCCATACCGGCGGCGCCCTGGTCTATCTCGACATCAACAATCTGAAGGCACTCAACGATTATGCCGGCCATCTGGCGGGCGACCGGGCGATCCTGACCTTCGCCGAGCTGATCAAGGCGGCGACCCGATCGTCGGACCTCATCGCGCGCATTGGCGGCGACGAGTTCCTGATCTGGCTCGACGGTGTGGCGGGCGAGGGGGCGGCGGTCCGCGCCGAGGCGCTGCTCGCGCAGATGAACCGGCTCGAGCAATTGTCGGTGGTGCCGGATCGGCCGCTCGGCGTCTCGATCGGCATGGCGATCTACGACGGCGCGGCGCCGGTGGCGCTCGATCGGCTGTTGGCGGCGGCCGATGCGGCGATGTACAAGGCCAAGGCACGTCGGAAGAGCGGTTACGAGATTGCTGCCGCCATCCCGCCGGACGATGATACTGCGAGGCCAGAGCCGCTTGACCCCCAAGCAGGCCCGGCCCATGAGACCATCCGCTAGGGTGGGACGGGTGGAATGAAGGGCCTTCTACAGCGCATTTTCCATATCGGCACGAGTTCACCCACGCTCGACTATGAAGAATCGAAGCGGCTGATCCAGAGCCGGAACCCGGCCGATCGCCGCCGCGTCGCCGGTAATCTCCAGGTCCAGCCGGAAGTGCTCTATTTCCTGGCAACCGATCCGGACCATACCGTGCGCACCGCCGTTGCCGCGAACGAGGCGACGCCCGTCCAGGCCGACCTGATTCTTGCCAAGGACCAGAATGAGGCGGTTCGCGGCGATCTCGCCCGCAAGATCTCGCGCCTGGCGCCGAGCCTGAGCCAGCGGCAGAGCGACCGGGTCAAGGAGATGACCTACGAGGTCCTGGACGGGCTGGTGCGCGACCAGGCGGTCAAGGTTCGCCGCATCGTGGCCGAGACGCTGAAGGACATGCCGGACGCGCCGCCGGAGATGGTGCAGCTGCTCGCGCGCGACCCGGAACTCTCGGTCGCCGGGCCGCTGCTGCAATATTCACCGCTGCTGAGCGACGACGATCTGCTGGATCTGGTCCGCCAGATGCCGATCGCCGGGGCGGTCCGGGCGATCGCCCAGCGCAAGGGCGTCTCGGCCCCGGTCGCCGACGAGATCAGCACTGGCGGCGACGCCGACGCCATCACCGCGCTGCTCGGCAATGCCAGTGCCCAGATCCGCGAGGACACGCTCGATCGGCTGATCGAACGCGCGCCGGCGCACAAGGCCTGGCACCGGCCGCTGGTCGAGCGTCCGCGCCTGTCGGACAATGCCGCCAAGAAGCTCGCCCGCTTCGTCGCGCAAGACCTGATCCAGCGCCTGACGGCGCGGGCCGACCTCAAGCTCGACACGCTCAAGATCCTGCAGGCGATCGTGCTCGAACGGCTCGAGGCTGACGACGACACGCTGACGGCGGCCGAGGTGGCGCCGGCAGACGCGGCGACCGACAAGCTGATGGACGAGGCGCGGCGGCTGAAGGCGGCCGGTAAGCTGACCGAGAGCGCACTGATCGACGCGCTGATCGGCGGCAAGCCGGGGCTGGTCAATGCCGGGCTCGCGGTGCTGGCGGAGCAGCCGTTGAGCGTCGTGGACAAGATCCTGTCCTCGCACAGCCCGAAGGGCATCACCGCCATCGTCTGGAAGGCGGGGCTGCCGATGCGGTTTTCGGTCCGGGTGCAGAGCGTGCTCGCCCGCATTCCGGCGCCGCAGACCCTGAAGCCGCGGGCCGATGGCGGCTTTCCGCTGTCCGAGGAGGCGCTGGCCTGGCAATTGGGCTTCTTCGCCGACATGACCGCCGAGGGCGCGCTGACGCAGGGGACTTAAGGCGCGGGGGCAGGGCGCCCCCGCCGGTCACTTCTGATAGACCGTGAACTCTCCCGCCGGTCCCGACAGCAGTCCCGGGCTATTGCCGAGTTCGCCCTCCGACGGCGGAATGGGCCTGGATTTTACGCCACAACCGGCGAGCCCGACGGCCATGAGCAGCAGGGCCGCGGCGGCAGCCAGCCGGCCGGTGGCGTGCGGGCTCAAAACCGCACCCGCGCGCCGGCCGTGACGAGCGTGATGCCGTAGTAGCTTGCGAATTCCCGGCTGAGGAACTGGCGGTGCGTGGTCACATAGAGCTGCATGCCGGCATCGTCGATGTCCTGGACGAACTCGATGCCATAGTCGCGCGCGGTGTCGCCGGCGAAATTCAGCTCATCATTCTCGACATAGCTTGCCGCGAACGCGGTCTTGCCGAAGTCCCAGAAGTTGGTGAGATAGCCGAGCTTGCCGTAGTACCAGACCGGCGACAGCGGTTTGCCGAGCGGGTCGTTGTATTTGACGTCGCGGACGCCGCCGCCGACCGTCATGTTCACGCCATTCGGCAGAAGGACCGAAGCGGATCCGGAATATTGCCTCGATTCGTTGGGCGAGGTGTCGGCGATCGACGGCGTCGACAGCGGCCCGGTGCCGACCGGCGCCGAGGCATAGCCGTAGGCATTGGACGGTGCGGAATGATTGCGGCCCTCGGCATCGGCGTACCCGAAGCCCGCTGAAATCTTGGTCCCTTCCCAGAGGAGGCCCATGCGCAGGGCGATGTCCCAGGCGCCGCCGTCGACCAGCGAGGTGGAAATCTGGAACGGGCCGAACTGGGGACTGTCGTAACGGATGCGATCGTCGCGTGAGAGGCCGTTCATGAAGTTGAACACGGTGCCGACGGCCGGGCCGTAGGCATTGGCCGGAGATGCTACGAACTTGCCTTTGGTCGTGCTGGGAATCAGGGCGGCGCCGCGTTGCCGGAACGCGAAGCCGCCGTCAATGTCGGGGACGTTGCCATAAGTCGCGACGAGAGTGTTGGACTCGTCGAACTCGGAGATTTGATAGGTCGCGGTCGAACCGAAGCCGAGGCGGACACCACCCCAAGTCCTGTTCACGAGGTAGGTCTCGACTTGGCGGGCCGTGAAGGTGCCGCCGGTATTGCTGGCCGTCGTTCCGCCGGACGGGGTGAAATTGGTGACCGAGCTCGGACTGTCCTGGGTCAGCGAGGTGTTGGTCGCGCTGTTCGGCGTGATCTGCACCTCCAGATTCACGCCGCCGCTCGTTTCGGCATTGATCCGGCCCTCGCCCTGGAAGCGTAGCCGGCTGTTGGTCGTATTATTGTCGACGTTGCGCACGGCCGAGGCCTTGCCGTCGTTGCCATAGACCTCCATCCGGTTGATCTGGCCGGAGATGCTGAGCTTCACGCGATCGCCACCGGAGGCGACGGCCGCGGCGGTGGTCTTCGGGAAGGTATCGGGCGTGGCGACGCCGGGGATCGTGTCGGGCGGTACCTGGACCATGCCTTCCAGATTGCCCGGGTTCTTCGTCAGCACCGTGCCCTTTTGCGGGATGGTGACGCCGGCCGGCACGGCTTGGGCAGCCTTGGACGCCTCCAGTTGCGCCTGAAGGTCCTGGACCTGTTTGGTCAGGGCCTGGATCTGCTGGTTGTTCTGTTGCTGGATGAGTTGAATCTGCTCGGCCAGCGCCTTCAGTTGCGCCGCCATTGCCGGGTCGCTCGCGGCCCGGGCGCTCGCTGGCACGAGTGCCAGTGCGGCGGTGGCGCTCAGCAACGCCATGCGTTTCGATCGCATCGAAGTGATCCACGCGTTCGCGGTCATTTGTGGAAACTCCCCCCCGTTGTTCCCCCATGCGCTTGCCAAGGTTCTATGCGCCCATGGTCTTGTCGCTGATGCTGCCTCAGGCGTGAAAAACCCACATTCGGCTCGCCTCGGAATCAATGGAATCCTTCCGAGGCGTCTTCAAGGGTTCGCGGCGTCGATGACGCTTCTGTGATGACGGGGCCATGGTCCGGCGCGACCGTCACAATTGTCATCTTCTTCGGATTGACAGCTTGCAGCGAACAGCCTAATGCCAAACCCGTTCGGGGGCGGCCGTCAAGGCCCTGCACCGGAACATCCATCGCCCTTCAGAGAGTGAAATGGCCAGTCATAGTAGTGGCGCCCGGGTCGAGGACGAACCTCCGAACCTGGGCACTGCGGAACATCATGGAAGTTTCCCGCCGGCCTCGGCTGCTGGCGTACGGACCCTGGGCATGTGACAGGCGTTCGTGCGTAAAGCCTCGAAGCTGGGAAACGTCCGGCTTGGAGGTAAGCATGAACATCTGCGTTCGTCCGCCGGCGGTGCGTCCGCGCCGCGGCGATATTCTCGGAAGGGCCCGCGTCCATGCGCGGTGAATCCTTTCTGTTCGCCATCACGCCCCGGCGCGGTCTGCTGCCCAACCGCTGGGATCTCGTCGCCTTTCCGCTGATCATCGGGCTTCTGGCTCTTACGGTGATCGGCGGCAAGCAGATGAGCGCGCCGCTCGCCATCCTCAATACGGGCGCCGTGACGCTCGACCCGGCCAACCTGCCGGAATATGCGCTGCGCACGACGCTCCGCATGCTGGCCGCCCTCGCGGCCTCGCTGGTGTTCACGCTGGTCTATGGCACGCTCGCGGCCAAGAGCCGGCGGCTCGAGCTGGTGCTGGTGCCGATCCTCGACATCCTGCAGTCGGTGCCGGTGCTGAGCTACATCTCGTTCACCGTCGTCTTCTTCATGGCGCTGTTCCCCGGCGAAGTTGCCGGGGCCGAGCTGGCGGCGATCTTCGCCATCTTCACCAGCCAGGCCTGGAACATGACCTTCAGCTTCTACCAGTCGCTGCGCACGGTGCCGCGCGACCTGGACGAGGCGTCGCGCGGGTTCCATTTCTCGGCCTGGCAGCGCTTCTGGCGGCTGGAAGTGCCGTTCGCCATGCCGGGCCTGATCTGGAACATGATGATGTCCATGTCGGGCGGCTGGTTCTTCGTGGTTGCAGTCGAGGCGGTGACGGTCGGCGACACCACGATCACGCTGCCGGGCATCGGCGCCTATCTGTCGAAGGCGATCGAGGCGCGCGATCTGGGCGCGGTCGGCTGGACCATCCTGGCGATGATCGTGGTCATCATTCTCTATGATCAGCTGATGTTCCGGCCGCTGGTTGCCTGGGCCGACAAGTTCCGCTTCGAGATGACGGCGGCCCAGGCGGCGCCTGAATCGTGGTTCCTCGACATGATGCGCCAAGCGCGTCTGGTGCAGAAGGCCGGTGCGCCCATCGCCTGGCTCGTGCGCGGCTTCGTACGCCTGCGCGTGCCGCTGCCTCAGGGCCGCAAACAGATCAATACCCGCCGCACGCTCCTGTCCAAGGTCATCGACCTGGTCTGGTACGCGGCCGTGGCCGCCGGCTCGATTTACATCGCCTGGCGGATCATCGACTTCATCGATGCCGAGCTCGGCTGGAGCGATCTGTTCCAGGTGCTGACGCTGGGCTTCTACACGCTCATCCGCGTGGTGGTCCTGATCGTCATCGCGACCGTCGTGTGGGTCCCGATCGGCGTCATGGTCGGCCTCAGGCCGAAGCTGGCCGAGCGGATCCAGCCGCTGGCCCAGTTCCTGGCGGCGTTCCCATCGAACCTGATGTTCCCGATCGCGGTGGTCGCGATCCTGAAGTACCACCTCAACCCGGATATCTGGCTGTCGCCGCTGATCATCCTGGGCACGCAATGGTACATCCTGTTCAACGTCATCGCCGGTGCCACGACCTACCCGAACGAGCTCAGGGAGGCCGCGGCGAACTTCAAGATCCGCGGCTGGCAATGGTGGCGGAAGGCGATGCTGCCGGGCATCTTCCCCTATTACGTGACCGGCGCCATCACCGCGTCCGGCGGCGCCTGGAATGCATCGATCGTGGCCGAGGTCGTGAAATGGGGTGACGATACGGTCACGGCCCATGGCCTCGGCGCGTATATCACCCAGACCACGACCGACGCCGATTATCCGAAAATCGTGCTCGGCGTCGCCGTGATGTCGTTCTTTGTGATCGTGTTCAACCGCATCGTCTGGCGTCCGCTCTATGCGTATGCCGAGCGTCGGTTGCGGTTGGATTGAGGAGGCAGCAAGCCATGCTGAATATGGTTCAGACCCAGGCGGCGCCGGGCGCCGACGTGCTTCAGGTCAAGAGCGTCCGCCAGGGGTTCGAGAAGAGCTCGGGCGAGCTGCTGGTCCTCGACAATGTCGACGTGACGCTGCGCGACGGCGAAATCGTGGCCTTGCTCGGCCGCTCCGGCTCGGGCAAGTCGACCCTGCTCAGGATCATCGCCGGCCTGATCAAGCCGAGTGCCGGCGACGTGATCTATCGCGGCGAGCCGATCAAGGGCCCGGCCGACGGTGTCGCGATGGTGTTCCAGACCTTCGCACTGTTTCCCTGGCTGACCGTCCTGCAGAACGTGGAGGTGGGGCTCGAGGCCTTGGGCGTCGATCCCAAGGAAGCGCGTAAGCGCGCGCTGGCGGCGATCGATCTCATCGGCCTCGACGGTTTCGAGTCCGCCTATCCGCGCGAGCTGTCGGGCGGCATGCGCCAGCGCGTCGGCTTCGCCCGCGCGCTCGTGGTCGATCCGACCATCCTGCTGATGGACGAGCCGTTCTCCGCCCTCGACGTGCTGACCGCCGAGACGCTCCGCACCGACCTGCTCGATCTGTGGATGGAGAAGCGGCTGCCGACCAAGTCGGTGCTGCTCGTCACTCACAATATCGAAGAGGCCGTGTTCATGGCCGACCGCATCCTGGTGTTCTCGTCGAACCCGGGCCGGGTCGCGGCCGAGATCAAGGTGCCGTTCGCCCATCCGCGCAACCGGCTCGATCCGGCCTTCCGCCAGATGGTCGACGAGATCTACGCCAAGATGACGGCGCGGCCGGCGCCCGATTCCAAGGGCAAGATCAAGGGCGTCGAGATCGGCACCTGGATCCCGCGCGTGTCCACCAACATCATGGCCGGTCTGATCGAGACGGTCGCCGCAGCCCCCTATAGCGGCCGGGCCGATCTGCCGGAAATCGCGCGCAGCCTGCAGCTCGAGGGCGACGACCTGTTCCCGGCCGCCGAAGCGCTGCAGAACCTGGGCTTCGCCGAGGTTCGCGAGGGCGACATCCACCTGACCATGCCGGGTCGGGTGTTCGCCGAGGCCGATACCCAGCAGCGCAAGCGCATGTTCTCCGACCATCTGCTGCGCTCCTTCCCGCTTGCCGCCCACATCCGCCGGGTGCTGGACGAGCGGCCGGGCCACCGGGCGCCGCGGGTGCGGTTCGAGCAGGAGCTGGAGGATTACCTGAGCGATGACGCGGCCGAGGAGACGATCGACACGATCATCAACTGGGGCCGCTACGGCGAGATCTTCTCGTACGAGGACCAGGCCGAGATGTTCAGCCTGGAGAACCCGGAAGGCTGAGCCGCCGGCGGGCGGGTGCCGGCCGGCGCCCGCCCGTCACGCATCCGGGTTCTTGACCAAGTCGCGGATACGTCCGCTGCGCGGCCTCTCCCCAGGAGCCAGGCCGGGTCGATCAGGTCAGGTAGGAATGCATGATGTCGATCAGTTCCTCCGCGGCCTGGCCCTGCGGGCTGTCGCGGCGCTCCGGATCGATCACATGCTCGCGGATATGGTCCTCGACCACCTCGGCGATGAAGCCGTCGAGCGCGCCGCGGCAGGCGGTCGCCTGCTGCAGGATGGCGAGACAGGTCCCGTCTTCCTCGAGCACGCGCTGAATCGCCTCGACCTGGCCGCGGATGCGACGCATGCGATTCAGGAGTTTCTGCTTTTCCTTTTGCGTGTGTGCCATAGCCCTTGATCCTATACCCCTCCAGGGTATATAGCGCATCCGCCGGATCGAAGCATGCAGGAATGCAGCAGGCGACCGGTGCCGGCTTCGTTCCGACGATTGCCGGTTTCGTCCACCAGACCAAGGGATCACATGAACCCGCGATCTAGCAGCCCCTCGATCGACTGCCACAGTCGGCGCTTCGCGCCCGCCGTGCAGGCATCGCTGGGCCGTATCATCGCCCGGGCACGCATGGTGACCGTTCTGGAGGTGTCGACGCCGAGGCGTTGACATCCGTCAGGCGGCCTCTGCCTCCCGGGCTCGAGCAACGGCTTTGAGCAATAGGAGGCGCCGATGGCCGCCTTTCTCTCCCTCGTCCCCGTCGGGGACTTCGTATCCGTGCCCACCACGCCGGTTCGGGCCTCTCTCCGGGTCATCCAGGGCGGCGTCGGGCCGTCGCCGATCCGCCTGACCGCCGTCTGGCGCCGGGACGCGGATGGCCGCCTCGTCCGTCGCTGGCAGCCGGGGGCCAATCCCGAACCGGCTCTTCGGCGATAAAGCCGGCCGGTGAAATGTCACCCGTTGGCAATGGAATTGAGCGAGATATGGTCGGACGCGGTATTTGTCCGGCAGAGAAGTTCGGAGACGAGACCATGAAGTATGTTCTGCCGGCCGGTGCGCGCAGCGAAAACGCCACCCGTCTCGCGCTGCTCGGCGCCGGGCTGTTCCTGGGCTTGGCCGGTCCGGCTCTGGCCCAGGAACGGCCGGCCGACGACAATGCCGCCCCGGCGGTCGACAGCGCCAAGGATGCCAAGGACACGCCGAAGCCGACCGGTTTCTGGGAGCGCGACACCCTGACCGGCGACTGGGGCGGGGTGCGACCCTGGCTCGAGGGTACCGGCATCAAGCTCGGCGCGATCGAGACCAGCGAGGTGCTGGCGAATATCCAGGGCGGGGTGAAGCGGGGGACCATCTACGAAGGACGGACCGAGCTCGATCTCGATCTCGATCTCGACAAGCTCGCCGGCTGGAGCGGCGCCCTCGTCCATGCCAATGCCTGGCAGATTCATGGCCGAGGGTTGAGCGGCAATTACACCGGCAATCTGCTGACCGACAGCAGTATCGAGGCTGATCGAAGCTGGAAGCTGTTCGATCTCTACCTCGACCAGACACTGTTCGACGGCACAGTGGCGATTCGAATCGGCCAGGAGGGCGGCGACGACGAATTCATCATCAGCACGGTCGCAGCCCTGTTCATCAATTCTACCTTCGGCAATCCGGGCCTGCCGGGACTCGATCAACCGTCGGGCGGGCCGGATTACCCGCTCGCCACGCCGGCCGTGCGCGTGAAGTTAGCGCCGACGGACCAACTGACGCTGCTTGCTGCCGCCTTCAACGGCGATCCGGCCGGGCCGGGCAAGGGCGATCCGCAATTGCGCGATCCGTCGGGTACCGCCTTCCGGACGAGCGACGGCGTCATGGGCGTGCTCGAGGCACAATATGCCGTCAACCAGTCGAAGGGCGCGTCCGGGCTGCCCGGCACCTACAAGCTCGGTGCCTGGTACAATTCCGAGCGTTTCGCCGACCAGCATTTCGACCAGGCGGGCCTCTCGCTCGCCGATCCGCGATCGAGCGGCGTCGCGCGGCGGCATGACGGCGACTGGAGCGTCTATGCGCTCGCCGACCAGATGCTCTGGCGGCGCCCGGATACGGACGACCAGGGCCTCTCGCTGTTCGTCCGCGTGATGGGTGCGCCGGCCGACCGCAACCTGACGGATCTCTACGTGGATGGCGGCTTCAGCTTCAAGGGACCGTTCGAGGGGCGCGACGACGATCAGGTTGGTTTGGCCGCCGCCTATAATCGGATCTCGAACCGCGCCAGCCGGCTCGATGCGGATTTGCAGAGCAGCCTGCCGGGGCGGCCGGTCCGCGACGATGAGAGCCTGATTGAGCTGACCTATATGGCGCAGATCACGCCTTGGTGGCAGCTCCAGCCGGATCTGCAATATGTCGTCCATCCGGGCGGCCATGCGCCGCTGCCGAGCGACCCCGCACAGAACCGCACCATCGGCAATGCCACGGTGCTGGGGCTGCGGACGACGATCACGTTTTAGAAAGAGCAGGGGCCGGCCCGACGGGCAATCGGACCGGCCCCTCCAGTGCCGAAGGCGAGGCGATGCGGCGTGAGCGCCTCACCGATCGCGCTGGATTGCGCCCGGGTATCAGGCGTCGGCGCGCTTCGGCTGCTTCACCACGCGCAGGTAGGGCTTCAGGGTCTTCCAACCCTCAGGGAAGCGCTCCTTCGCGTCCGCGTCCGACAGCGACGGTACGATGATGACATCGTCGCCGTTCTGCCAGTTCACTGGGGTCGCGACCTTGTGCTGGTCGGTCAGCTGCAGGCTGTCGATCACGCGCAGGATCTCGGCGAAGTTCCGCCCGGTGGACGGCGGATAGGTCAAGGTCAGGCGGACCTTCTTGTTCGAGTCGATGACATAGACCGCGCGCACGGTGACCGCCGGGTCGGCCTCGGGATGGATCATGCCGTAGAGCGTCGAGACCTTGCGGTCGGCATCGGCCAGCAGCGGGAAATTCAGCTTCTGGCCCTGGGTCTCCTCGATGTCGTCAGCCCATTTGGCATGGCTGTCGGACGGGTCGACCGACAGGCCGATGATCTTGACGTTGCGCTTGGCGAATTCCGGCTTCAGGCGCGAGGCCTCGGCGAGCTCGGTCGTGCAGACCGGCGTGAAATCCTTCGGGTGGCTGAACAGCACGCCCCAGCTGGATCCCAGCCAGTCGTGGAAACGAATCTCGCCTTCGCTCGAGGCCTGGACGAAATCGGGGGCGATGGTACCCAGTTGAATGGACATGACGAAAAGACTCCCTGCTTTCGGTGCAACACGAGTTGGGTCAATGGATCGGATACCAAGAGCGCTTATCGTTCGCGTCGACTCGTCCGAACGAGAGGAATTCACTCCCGACCAATGCGTAGAGGGTCCGACGGCGCGCGTGGCGCCGGGATGCGGTGCGGCCCTGGCCGGCATGTTCGGGAATATCGGACGCGAAGGCGGAACGACCCGCGCTGGGCATTGTCGGTCCATGACCAAACTCCAGGTGATAACCCTGGGCCCACGGGATCTACCCCGTGGCGCTTTAGCGTTTGATGTCGCGGCGCAAGCTGCCCGTCAAATTCCCGCGGACCCCGTTGCCGGGACCGAAACGGAACCTAGCGGCGGCTTTCAGGCCTGTCAATATACTGTCGGGACCGCCAATATATTGTTTCTCGTGTAACCGAATGGCCCGCCTCAGGCGTCCGTGTAGCACCCGGCGAGCCGGGCGCGCTCGCGCACCAGGGCCAGCACCAGATCGCAGGCGGGCGTCGCGACGCCGGTCAGTTGCCCGAGTTCGACGACCGCGCCCAGCAAGGCGTCGATTTCCATCGGCCGGCCGCGCTCCAGGTCCTGGAGCATCGAGGTCTTGTGGCTGCCGACCTCGGCCGCGCCGAGGATGCGCTTGTCAACATCGATGGCAAATTTCGCGCCGACCGCCTCGCCGACCGCCTGGCCCTCGACCATCATGGCGCGTACGACGGCGCGCAGGTCGGGCCGCGTGCCCAGCCGGTCTAGCGTCGAACCGGTCAGGGCCGACACCGGGTTGAACGCGAGATTGCCCCAGAGCTTGACCCAGATCTCGTCGCGGATGCGGGGCCTGAGCGGCGCCTTGAGCCCGGCCCCGATCATCAGCCGCGACAGGGTCTCGCCGCGCTCGCTGTGGCTGCCGTCGGGCTCGCCCAGGCTGAAGCGGTCGCCATAGGTGTGTTCGATCACGCCGGGCTCGATCACTTCGGCGGCGGGATAGACGACGGCGCCGATCACCTGGGACGGCGGCAGGGTGCGCCAGACGATCCCACCCGGATCGACGCTCTCGATATGCCGTCCGCCCAAGGGACCGTCGAGCCCGTGGAAATACCAGTAGGGCAGGCCGTTGATGCCGGTGACGAGCGTCGTGTGCGGTCCCATCAGCCGGGCGACGGCCGGGGCCGCGGCGGGCAGGGAGTGCGCCTTGAGCGTGACGACGACGTAATCCTGCACGCCGGCTTCGGCCGGGTCGTCCGTCGCCTTGACCCGCACGACATGGGTCTCGCCGCCGCTGACCAGCGTCAGGCCGCGGTCCCGGATCGCGGCCAGATGCGGTCCGCGGGCCAGGATCGTGACATCGACGCCGGCCAGCGCCAGCTTGGCGCCGACCAGGCCGCCGATGGCACCCGCGCCGAAAATCGCGACCGTAGGGTTGGCCGGAGCGGTCACGCCTCGAGGCCCAACTGCTTGGCGAGGCCGATGCGCTGCAGCTTGCCGGTCGGGCCCTTCGGGATCTCGGCCATGAACAGGACCTTGCGCGGCACCTTGAAGTCGGCCAGCCGCTCTGCCGCGAAATCGCGCAAGGTCCGCTCATCGACGGTCTGGCCCTCGCGCAGGACGACGGCGGCGGCGACCTCTTCGCCCAGCTTGTCGTGCTTCATCGCGAAGGTCGCGACCTGGGCCACGGCCGGATGGTCCATCAGCACGGTATCGACCTCGAGCGGGCTGATCTTCTCGCCGCCGCGGTTGATCAGTTCCTTCAGGCGCCCGGTCAGCCGCAGATAGCCGTCCTCGTCCAGATAGCCCTGGTCGCCGGTGCGGAACCAGCCGGCGGTGAAGGCCTTGGCGTTCGCTTCCGGATTGGCCTCGTAGCCGTCAGTCACGTTCGGGCCGCGGATGACGATCTCGCCCAGCTCACCGGACGGCAGCAAGGTGCCGCCCTCGGTCATGATCGCGATCTCCGGCCCGGCGGCGACGCCGACCGAGCCCGCGAAGCGCCGGCGCGGCGGCAGCGGGTTGGACGCCATCTGGTGCGAGGCCTCGGTCATGCCGTAGGCCTCGATCACCGGCGCGCCGAAGGTGGCTTCGAGCGCCTCCATGACCTGGGGCGGCAGCGACGCGCTGGACGAGCGCACCAGGCGCAGGCGGCCGCGGGCGATCTCGTCCTTGTTGCGCTCGGCGCGGGCGAGGATCGCCTGGTGCATGGTCGGCACCGCCGTGTACCAGCTCGGCCTGACCTCGTCGAACCAGCCGAAGAACTTGAGCGCGTTGAAGCCTGGCGAGCAAGTGACGCTGGCACCGCCGGCCAGGCTCGACAGCACCGCCGCGATCAGCCCGTGGATATGGAACAGCGGCATGATGTTGAGGCAGGCGTCGCTGCGCTCGAGCGCCAGGGTCTGGCGGATGTGATGGGCCGAGGCCGTGACATTGCGCTGGCGCAGCGGCACGATCTTGGGCCGCGAGGTCGTGCCCGACGTATGCAGCACCAGCGCCACGTCCTCGGCCGTCGCCAGGCCGGCCCGGCCGGGTGCCGCGGGGGCGAGGGTGCCCGTGTCGACGGTGAAATCGCCGGCGGCCCCGCCTTCGACCGGCACCAGCTCGATGATCGGCACGCCGCGCGCGGCCGCGACGGCGCGCGCCGGGCTGTCGAAGCCGCGCAGGATCAGCAGCGCCTTGGCCTCGAGGTCTTCCAGGTAGAAGTCGAACTCGCCGGTCCGGTAGGCCGGATTCAGCGGCGCGCTGGTGGCGCTGGCGGCAACCGAGACGAAGGCCGTCGCCATTTCCGGCCCGTTGGGCAGCACGATGGCGACCCGGTCGCCGCGGCCGATGCCGACTCGGTTGAGGTCGCCGACCGTCCGTTCCATGAGCGCCTGCAGCCCGGCATAGCTGAGCGATGGCCGGCCGGGCGCGCCGATTGCGGGATCGTCGGCCCGCCCCTGGGTCAGAAGTTCCGGAATCGTCTCGAACGGATAGGACACGGGACGCAACTCCTCGCCTGGGGCCGTCTGCTCGCGGCATCTCGGGCCAGGGTTGCCCATCCGGGGCTGGGCGCGCAAGCCGTCTGTTGCCGGGATCGGCCGACGCGGCCGATCCCGGCGGCTGCCGTCATCTGCGATGGCGCGCGACGCCGGGGAACGGCACCAGGCGCGCACCCCGCGGGCTCGCGGTGACGCCGCCTGCCGGAGCCGGGGCGGCGGTGGGGCCGCGGGCGGGTGCCGAGGGCGACGCGGCGCGTCCGACCCGCTGCTCGAACAGGCTGACGAATCGCTGCAGCAGGGCCAGATAGACGCCGTCGCCGGCAGCGCGGTCCTCCATGCCGTGGTCGAGGTTCGGATTGTCGTTGATCTCGATGATGAACACGCCCGCCTCGCTTTCCTTGAGATCGACGCCGTAGAAGCCGTCGCCGATCAGGCGGGCGGCGGCGAC